>CAZXVJ010000041.1:0-13014 GCA_964644385.1 uncultured Hyphomonas sp.
CGGGAGAGGGATTGAGGGTGAGGGCGCTGGGGTCTGCGATCATTTGTGAGGGGCAACTCTTGGCAGGACTGCTGTGAGTTCGGTCTTGGATAGACGCCTGCACGGCCAATGCTGATTCAGTGCCCTCATCCCCAGCCCTTCTCCCTACACGGGAGAAGGGGGCGCGTGTTGTGAATCTGCAAAGCCGCCGCTAATCTCAGGACATGACGGACTACCCGAACATTACCCGCGCCCGTCGCTTGCGCCAGATTGCCAACACGCCGGAACAACTCGCATGGAAGGCCCTGCGCACCCTCCGCCAGCAAGGCGTCACCGTGCGCCGCCAGCACTCCATTCCGCCCTATACGGTTGATTTCGCCATCCGCTCCATAAAGCTGGTCATCGAGATTGATGGCTCCATCCATCACCGCGCCGATATCAAAGCCAATGACGCCAAAAGAGACGCCGCGCTCAAATCACAAGGCTGGCGCGTCCTGCGCATAGATGCAGATACCGCCCTCAGCGCCGATGCCCTGCTCGCCCGCGTGCAGCGGGAACTCAAAATCTAGCGCGCCGCCCCCTGAACCCCGCACCGCCCAACCCACTAAACTCTACAAAAACAATCACTTACAAAATCATCGGCCAAACTTATCCGCCCCCCACCTGGCCGGGTATATAATTCTGGGCATGAAAACAAGCCAAGCCATCTTTTATGAACGCTGCCCGGTCCTCTTTTGGCCGTGGCTATGGCTACAGTTCAAACTAATTGACCGCTGGCTGGCAAAGCACACGCCCGCGGGCGAGCTTGGCGAAATCCTGATTCATATGGGCCCGCGCGGCACGCTGACCGTCTCTCACGTCTCTGACAATATCAGTGGCGCGATGAGTGATCGGGGCGAGGCGCGCTTCACCACCCTCACCTTCGAAAGCCTGACCTGGGCCTATTATCCAGAGTGGATGTATAGCGTCGCCTTGTTCATACAGGGCCGCCGCACCCCTGCGCGCACATGCGCAGGCATCTCAGGCGCAATGGCGCAGGCCGAAATCACAGACGCCCTCACGCCCATCCCGTAGCGCTGGCCTCATTCCAAAAAACTTAACTCTGACAGCCGCCTCCGCGGCCGCTCGTGCTGCGCGAAAGGCTTTGTCGCCGCCACGCCTTTCCTCCACACGCCGCTCGCCCTAAACTCATTTCATGAAACTCTACACCTTCCCCGGCGGGCCAAACCCGCGCCGTGTGCATATCTATCTCGCTGAAAAAGGCATTGAGGTAGAGATGGAAACCGTCGACATCCTCACCCGCCGAAACCGGGAGCCTGACTTCCTCGCCAAAAACCCCACCGGCGGCATCCCCATCCTGGAGCTGGATGACGGCACCTGTATCGGGGAAAGCGTCGCGATCTGCCGCTATTTTGAAGCCCTCCACCCCGACCCGCCTCTATTCGGCACAGACGCCAAATCCATCGCCATGATCGATAGCTGGGTCCGCCGCGTAGAGCTTAACTTAATGAGCCCCATCGGACAGGTCTGGATCAACGGCCATCCGCGCACTGCCAAGCTGATCAAGCAAGTGCCCGGCGCCGCAGAGCAAGGCCGCATGCGCGCCGCCCTCGGCTACAAATTGCTAGACGCGCAATTGGCAGACAACGAATTCATCGCGGGCGACGCTTACTCCATTGCAGACGCGGTTGCCCTCGCCACGATAGATTTCGGCGTCCATCTTGTTGGCGTGCCCTATGACGCAGAAAAACGCGCACACCTCAAACGCTGGCACACGGCTATGTCTGCCCGCCCCAGCGCCAAGGCGTAAAGCGCGTTTAGGCCGGCACTTCGCCGCGCGCCGGATAATCATTCTTGATGACATAGTCCAGCCCGCCAACAATCTCGTCAAAACTAGGCCGCGCAAACGGCATGGTCTGCACCGATGCGAAATACAGCGTGCCGTCCGGGCGGATTACAAACAGGCCGGGCTCTACAAATAGGTCCGGCTCGCTCTCGCCATTCGCGGTGGAGACATACAGTCCCCATTTGCGAGCCTCCTCCACGGTGAAATCATAGCCCATCGTGAGTTGCTCTAGGCCCCATTCGGTTTGCGCTTCAACCGCTCGGTCTTTCCCGTCAGAGGATAGAACGATGGTCTTAACGCCCAGCTCATCCAGCTTCGGCAAATGGCTCTGCAGTTTGCGCAGATAGCCCTTACAGATCGGGCAATGCAGCCCGCGATAAACCACCACCATCGTAAAGGTCTCGCCCGCCTCATCAGACAGTTTCCACCGCTCACCAGTGGTCAAAGCAACGTCGAGGTCAGGCACGGGTGTACGGGGTAACAACATGGGATAATCCTTTTCATAAAAATTCGCTCCACACACATAGGAACGCCAGCGCCGAATGTATCATCACGAACGCGTGACGCCCGCGCATCCCTCCTCTAAGTTATACTCCAATTCAATTTGGACATTTGGTAGACAGTTATGCCCCCCTTCCACCTCGCCTTCCCCGTGCATGATCTGGCCGCCGCGCGCGCCTTCTATGGCGGCCTACTCGGTTGCCCGGAAGGGCGCAGCAGTGACGCGTGGATAGATTTCAATTTCCACGGCCACCAGATCGTCGCGCATCTTGCGCCGGATCAATGTACGCCCGCCGCCGCGTCCTCTGTAGATGGGAAAGACGTGCCTGTTCGCCATTTCGGCATGGTCCTCGATATGGACAGTTGGCGCGCCTTGGCGGCCCGGCTTGATGGCAAAGTCGATTTTATCATCGCGCCCCATATCCGCTTCGAAGGCCAGCCGGGCGAACAGGCCACCATGTTCTTTGCAGACCCAAGCGGCAACGCCATAGAGATCAAAGCCTTTGCCGATATGGCTCAGCTATTTGCCAAATAGGATCTTCAACAATGAGCAAGCGCCCCCTCAATGACGCAGAGCTCAAAATGCTCAAAAACATCGACACTCATGGCTGGCATGCGATGCATGTGTTCGACCCAAATGGGAAAAGCCCACCTTTTACCTATTCGGTAGGGTTCACACAAAGCCTCGCCGCGCCCGAATTCATCGTCTTCGGCCTTCCCAGAGAATTGATGCACAGCATGATTTGGGAAGCCTATCGCCAAACCAAAGCTGGAAAGACCATCGAAGATGGTGCGGTCTGGGACGATCTGATCGAAGGACATAAATGCGTCAGTCGCCGCGCCGATCACGCCGCTCTCTTTCGGGACTACACAACCTCAGCAGATTGGTTTTGGCGTCATCAGGGCCATGCCGATCACCCACCAATTATGCAATTGGTCTGGCCCGGCGCCGAAGACGGCCTGTTCCCATGGGATGATGGGTGCGCCCAAAAGGTGATCGACAGCCAGCTTCAGCTCTGGTCTTAGCGCCGGATGGTCGTGGCCCTTGCCCAGGTCAGGTCTTGTCCATAAAGGCCAAATCATTCTTGGCCTTGAAGGCTTCCATCACGTCGTAAAACGCGCGTGCTTGCGGTTCAAACGGGCACATGCCCCCGGCCTGATGCTGCAGTATCCATTGATGATGCGCCTCAATCGCGAGGCCTCTGTCAATCGCGCTAGCCTGTTTTAGGATCAGCATTTGCTTTTCCACACGGTCGCGGATCGGGCGCCAAATATCGGCCCATTTGAAATTATTGGCGGCGTAGCCGTGGATCAGCCTTTCCTGCTCATCCAGCGTTTCCGGTGCTGAGCTTTGCATAAGGCTTGCCCGCATCTCCATCACAAACAGGGTGAACAATTCCGGGTCTTGGTTGAACACATCCCAGTTGGAGGACGCCGCGCTGAGCCCGCTCGGCAACCGGTCTTCCTTGCCCGCATGCACTTTCACTGCGTCAGACAAGAACCGGTCAGCCCAGATTTCTTTGTCCTGAAACACTTCCTTGCGCAGGTCTGGCAGATGGAAATAGATCGCCAACTCGCTCAGCACACTGGTGCGCGCCTCTTCCTGCGTCAGCCGGTTCACCCACAGGCTGAACGGCTGATTCACCTGATACCCCGCAATAATCGAATGGCCTTGCTCATGGAAATAGTAGAGATCAGACAGCGCCCGCTGATCACCATAGTTCCGGCGCGGCAACACTCCGAAATAGGGATAGAAGTGTGACCGTTCCAACGCATAATCGGAATAATCACAAATGATGCGTGGGACCTCTGCATATGCATCAATCCACTCATAGACGATGCCTCGCGCGTCATAAGACGCCTTGAAAACATCAGAGCGCAACAGCCGAAAACACCCTGCATGCACATCTTCCCGGCGCTTCAACAGTTCAACATTCTTCATGGATACAACAGCTCCGTAAGGCCGGGCGTCAGGCAGTATCGCACCTGCCCTGCTCGGTTTAGAAGGGCTTGCACGTCAGTCGGGCGTTCTGGCATCGGCTGGGTGGCCACGAACGTCACATCAGCTGCCCGCAAGTCCTCGCCCAATACCGGTTGCAGCCGTTTTACCAATCGGCGTTGCAAAACACTCATCTCAGCCGGCAAGTCTCCCAGCGCAGACTGCTGCATTAAATTCACCCCCAGCAATAGGCTCCCCAAATTCTTGAACCACTTATTGCCGAACAGTCCCGGTAATTCTCGTTTTGAAAACACGCCGCCAATACGGTCATAATATGTTCCGGGAAACGATTTGCTCATTGAGATAAAAATCGCGTCAATCACTGGAGAGTCGGTTCTGATTTGGGGTATGCGCGCCGTGGTGTTCAAATACGCGAGGTCCACCATCAATCGGCACGTCGGGTGCACATCCTCCAGATGCGTCAGAAAGGCCTCATAGCCCGCCCATATATCTCCATCTATGCCGCTCGGGGCGCTTAAGTAGAATGGCTCTCCCGCTTTGAAATTCAGCTCAAGGCTTGCCTCGAAGTCATCGCGGGCATGAGTGATTACGGTCACGCCATGGCTCTCTGCATGGGCACGGTAGCCTTCATATTCACCTTCAAAAATGTGAAGGCGCGCGTCCCGCCCTTGCTCGGCGCATTGCGAGGCGTGATAGGCAATTGTTTCGCGAATGGCTTCGTTTGACCCGCTTGTTGGGTATTGGTGAGGGTAATCGCTACCCTGAAGATTCACCGCGGCCCGGCTCCAGTTGATGTAGACCTCAAAAAATCGCTCATGCAGCTTATCTTGCCTGCGCATATGCGGGCTTTGGAACATCTCAACCGTTTCGGCCGATGCTGCGCCAAGCGCCATTTTAACGCGATTGACCAGCGGGTGAACCGGAACGTAGATGGTCTTCATCACGCCCAGAGCGTGCAAAGCTTTATCTTCTTCACTCAGCGGGCCGGACGCCAGGTTTTCAAACGTCTCAATCGGGCGGATCAATGGCCCTGGCTTATAATCCATTCGGACGCGGCGCTTCTGCCCCCCATTCCGGCGGCGGCAAATCGACAGGTTTTGACGTATCAAACTCAATCCGAAAGAAGCGCTCCGGGCGGCTCATTTCGTATGCGATCAAGCTTTGTGAGGGGCGAACTTCCATCGCCCACGTATTTTGCTTTGAAACGGGAATGTCTTCTTTGTCGAAGAGGATCTTGGTGGATTCGTCTGCCGGGAAGTTTTGCCGTGATCCACTCTGCGCTTTAGGGTCTGAAAAGCCGCCATACTGGGTCAGCGCGTCTTCACTGCCGTCTTCGTGGCGGTGATCATGGCGCAGCTCCAGCTCGGCCCCATCGCGCGTCAGCACCCATGTTCGAGATCGATTTTCGCCAACATGCAGCGGCATGCGAATCCCTTCGCGCGTGCATTGCACCGCCACAATAATCTCTTCGCTGCGCCAATCATCATCATCGGCGTCCTCAGAAACAATCTTGCCCACATAGGCGTTTCCGCAATGGGCGCGCAGGCGTTGAACAAATTCACTCGTGTTCGCGTTGCGGCTGTCGCAAGCGGTGAGTGACATCATCAAAACGAAAACTGTTAAAAGTCGAATATGCATGAGGCGCAGCTTACTGAAAGCCGCGCCCCATTGAAACACCAGAAATGCCTTCGCCTTTAAGCTGGCTCAGGGTCTGCGCCGAAGTCCCCTTCCGGGCCCTTCTTTTTCTTCTTACGCTTGCCAATAACGGGCACCGCGGACGCCGGACCGATTTCCTCATCGTCCAAGTCAGGGCGCTCAGGCGGATTGCCTTTCAACAACGCGTCTATCTCGTCGCCAGACAGCGTCTCATATTCCAGCAAACCTTCGGCAATTGCCGTCCATTGGTCGCCATGCTCCTGCATGACGCGGCGCGCTTCATCCATACCGGTTTGGACCAGCTTGCGAACTTCTTCTTCGATCGCCCGCGATGTCTCTTCTGAGATATGCGTTGATTGCATCAGTTGTTGGCCAAGGAATACGTCGCCTTGATCGCTGCCATAGTCGATCGGGCCAATCGCATCCGACAAGCCCCATTGGGTAACCATAGCCCGCGCAATGCGGGTCGCTTGCTGAATATCAGACGAGGCCCCAGACGTGACTTTATCTTCGCCAAATTTCAACTCTTCAGCCACACGTCCGCCCATCGCCATGGCAATGCGAGATGTCATCTGTTCGCGCGAAAAGGATAGCGTATCCGCTTCAGGCAAATACTGAACGAGGCCAAGCGCCCGGCCACGCGGAATAATTGTCGCCTTATGAATCGGGTCACAGGCCGGCATGTGCAGCGCGACGATGGCATGGCCAGCTTCATGCCAGGCCGTCAGTTGCTTTTCATCATCTGACATTACCATTGAGCGCCGCTCAGGCCCCATCAACACCTTATCTTTCGCATCTTCAAACTCTGCCATAGACACAACGCGTTTCCCGCGCCGCGCCGCCAGCAAGGCCGCCTCATTCACCAGATTAGCTAGATCAGCACCCGAAAAGCCCGGTGTCCCGCGCGCAATCACCTTCGGCACAACGTCTTTGGCCATTGGCACTTTACGCATGTGAACACGCAAAATTTTCTCACGGCCAATAATGTCAGGATTGCCAACCGTAATCTGACGATCAAAGCGACCGGGGCGCAGCAAAGCTGGGTCCAGCACGTCTGGGCGGTTGGTCGCCGCAATCAGAATAATGCCTTCATTGGCTTCAAAGCCGTCCATCTCAACCAACAACTGGTTTAGCGTTTGCTCCCGCTCATCATTGCCGCCGCCAAGGCCTGCGCCTCTTGAGCGGCCAACCGCGTCAATCTCATCAATGAAGATGATACATGGCGCAGAGCGCTTGCCTTGCTCAAACATGTCACGCACGCGGCTTGCGCCAACGCCAACGAACATTTCAACAAAGTCAGAGCCTGAAATTGTAAAGAAGGGCACACCCGCTTCGCCAGCAACGGCGCGCGCGAGAAGTGTTTTACCGGTTCCGGGCGGGCCAACCAGCAGCGCCCCCTTGGGGATTTTGCCGCCAAGGCGCTGGAACTTTGATGGGTCTTGGAGAAACTCGACAATCTCTTGCAGTTCTTCCTTGGCCTCATCAACGCCAGCCACATCTTCAAAAGTGACGCGGCCATGCTTTTCGGTGAGCAGACGTGCTTTCGATTTACCAAAGCTCATCGCCCCGCGTCCGCCGCCGCCCTGCATCTGGCGCATCATAAACAGGACGAACCCGATAATCAGAATAATCGGTAGAATGTTGATCAGAAGTGAGCCGATACCGCCCTGCCCCTGTTTCGGGTTCATCGTAACATTGACGTCTTTCGAATCCAGAAAGTCAATTTGCTCAGACCCCGTAAGCACCAAAACGCCAGTGGTCAGCGTTTCGCCCGACGTCGTCTTGGCAATCATCGTGTTGTTACCGACCTCAACAGATACCAGCTCACCAGCCTCTGCTTTGTCTTTCAGCTCAGACCAGCTGATTTCATTCGTACCTGCGGCGGTTGTCGTGCCGCTCATCGCGACCGCCATACCTATTACGAGAAGGGCGATTGCGCCCCAAATGGCCAAATTACGGACGTTCATCGTCGATCCTACGTTTATTCATGTCTGTGTTGCGTTTAATATAGGTGTATCGCGTAGCAAAAACGACTCCTTTCCCCTGCAAATGGCGAAAATGTCATTATGGCGGCGTTAACATTTTCACGAACGCGTTCAGCCGGATGGGCGTAAGACATTGCCAATCACCGCTTTGAGGCGCGGTTTCAGGACCAATTGTGACGCTGCCACCTGCGCCACTTCGCCCCGCATCGGTCGGTTCAAATCGATTGTCCCAAATGCCATTAGCGCCCACAGCCTCAGCCATGGCAGCAGGTTCCCGCCGAAGCGACACGCGGGTGCCAAATCGAGTGATTTGGACCCCGCCCAGTGTTTGACCGCGAAAATCATCCTTTGACAGCAATCGCTCCGCTGCATGCGCACACGCCTGCCCACGCGGGGGCATATCGCCCCCCGATGTCAGTTGAATCAACAAAGAGAGTAGGCGCGACAGGCTTTCCAGCGGCAGTGACGCCATCTCAAAGCGAATATCGCCGCCCTCATCAATGTCGGTTCGCTCACTTAGCCATTGGGCGAGCCGTGCATCCTCTGCGGCCCTCAATCGCCTGATCCGGGCCTGAATTCGGTCGATGCTCGCGGGCAATCGGCCCGATTGGGCAAGCTGTTGGCGTACCCGCACGCGCTCATGCGTCAAATCTCGATTGGTTGGATCAGACACCCATGTTCGCCCGCGCGCCGTCAGCCAGTCCTGTAGATCGCTTCGGCGCACTGCCAAGACTGGACGAACAACCCCAACGCCCCGGCCCTCTGGCCATACCGGAGAGACGGCGCGAGCGCGCATGCCGGCAAGACCGTACCAATGCGATCCCTGGCGCGCGCGTATCAGAAAGGTTTCGCGCTGATCGTCCAGCGTATGACCCAACATAAGACAGTTTCCACCGTTCGCACGAACCGCCTCTGCCAATGCGGCATGGCGCGCTTTGCGGGCTGAACTTTGGCCTTTGACGGGATGGTCCCAGGTCAGGGTCTGGTGCGCAGTGCCAAGAAACCTAGCGCGTGACTTAACGTCTTCCGCCTCCCGGCTAGAGGCTGGCCGCAAGCGATGATCGAAAGTTAGTGCAACGATCCGCCTGCCCCGCTGCGCGGCCCAGTTCACCGCAAGCTCAAACAAGGCCAGAGAGTCACTGCCCCCCGACACCCCAACGCCAATCGGCCCCACAGCATCGCTGCAGAGCCGATCAAAATTTTCAAAGACAGATGTCTCTACTGGCTGTCGCAACCGGCCCGCGTCCGCTCCACAACAGACAAATCCATCGTCACGCTCGACACATTGGGATAGCGCTGCGGCAGCGTGTCCAGCGCCAGACAGGCTTTCTCCGTATCGCCGATCAACCGCATGGTCCGCGCCAGCTTCACCAACGCATCGGGCGCGCGCGGGTCATCTGGATAAGACCGGATCATCGATGTGTAGGCTGCGCCGCTGTCGGCGTAAGCCTTTTGCTGGAACAAAGCCTCGCCCAACCAATAGTGCGCTTCGCCGGCCTGTGCATCATCGCCGAATTCGCCAATAAAAGCGCGGAACGATGTTTCGGCGCCAGCATAATCAAACCGCAGCAATTTCGCTTTGGCGTCGGCAAATAACGGCCCTGCCCCGCCCGGCAATGCGCTGGCAGAAATGGTGCCCAAAGACCCCGACCCGACATCTCCGACCGTTGCGTCAGATTCCACACGCCCCCGCGAAGCGCTCGTAGCATCAGCAGAGCCGCGCGATGTTGAAACGATACGTGTCGGCCCGCTGGTTGCGCCTGAACTCCGGCTCGGCACGGATGTGCGTACCGTGTCAGAGGATGGAATGCTTGTCGTGCTGGTCCGTGCAGACGTCGTGCTGGATCGCGCCGCCGGTGTCACGCTGCGCCGCGCTGAGGTGCTTGGCGTTGTGCGCGTTCCACTGACCGTAATGTTCTCTGGGGACACATTCGCGCTTGAAGAAGATAGCCGCGCCTGAAGCGATTGAATCTTGGTGTTCTGGCTGGCGAGGTCGCGCCGCAAAGCTGCGATCTGTTTGCCGATTTCGGCATCATCGCCTTGCATCTGGTTGATCTGGTCGCGCGTCTGGCTGAGCAAAAACTCAAGCGTTTCCACCTTGCCTGTCATCTGGCTCAGGCTCTCATTCAAATTGCCAACCTGTATGCGCAGCTCAGCATTTTGCTGGCGCGCCTGTTGCACTTGGCCGGCCAGATCAGAGCTGGTCGACCCTTTTGAAATTGGAGCCCCGCGCTGAGCGATGGCTGGAGCGGCCAACAGCAAAGCACTGGCAGCGGCGACAATCGAAATCTTGAACATTTTCATGGCCTCCAGATACAAAACAGCCGGGGCCAAAATAAGGCACCCGGCTGCAATTTATAGTGAAAATAACAGTGCAACTCTAGCGGCCTTGCTTAACTCGCCTGTCCGGTCAGCACTTGGATAAAGCCGTTGCGGTTCGTCGCCCAGGCTTTCTCGTTGCTTTCCGCCGCAATCGGGCGCTCTTTGCCATACGACACCGTATCAATGCGGCCCGCATCAATGCCCAGGCTCACCAAATAGGACTTTACCGTTTCGGCCCGGCGCTCACCCAAAGCCAAATTGTATTCCCGGGTGCCACGCTCATCGCAATTCCCAGCCACCAGAATACGCATCGACGGATCGCTTGAGATCTTCTGAGCATGCATAGACAGCAAGGCTTGATCGTCTGAGTCCAGGCGATTGTCATTCAGATCAAAATACACCCGGTCTCCGATCGCCGCCGCAGGTTGCACAGCGCCATTATTGCTAAATCCACGCATTGCGGCGCCGTCAACCTCGCCCGATTTAGCCGCATTGGTGTCTTTGCTGCCCGTCACAACAATCTCCTCGCCCAACTCGGCGGTGTCCTGTTTAGAGGCACATGCCCCGAGCAATAGTGCGGAGGCGGACAAGGCCGCAATCATTTTGAATGTCATCATCATCGAGTTCCTTCTTGCCGTTAAATGTTTGGCGTCTAACTCACCCCACAAATATGCGAAAAGCCGGGGCCAAATTGTGGCACCCGGCTTCCCGAATTATTTAAATTTTGTCAGAATTGACTAGCTGGTCACGCCAGACACAATCTGAGTGAAACCATTGCGGTTCAGCGCCCAGGCTTCTTCGGTGGTGCCGTCAGCAATCGGGCGCTCTTTACCGTATGAAATTGTATCGACGCGTGAAGGATCAACACCCAGGCTCACCAAATAGTCTTTCACAACGGACGCCCGGCGCTCGCCAAGGGCCAAATTGTACTCGCGCGTGCCACGCTCATCGCAGTTACCCGCAACCAAAATGCGGACATTCGGATAAGAGCTCAGCCAAGCGGCCTGGCGTTTCAGGATTTCCTGATCGTCTGAATCGAGGCGGTAGCCAGCGAGATCAAAATAAACACGCTCACCAACATTGACGCGGAAATCATCAATTGAGCCTGCGCGCGGGCCGTTTGCAACGCGTGATGTTGTCGCCGGGCGCGTCGTGGTGCGCGGGGTTGTCACTGGAGCGGTTTGCACCACTTCTTTAACAGGCTCCGTCATCGCTTCTTCAACGGGCGCAGGCTTAGATGCACACGCGCCAAGTGCCAGCAAAATTGCGGATGCGGCGGATAGTTTGATCGTGGTCTTCATTGGTGAGGCTCCCCTGGATGTCCTTCGATACGTATTCACGCTTTCGCGCGGGTGTTTGTCAACGCTCCGATAGCTAACAATACAATGTTGCCGAATTCTGACTAAAATCAGGCAACGGGCAATTTATTGCTTTTTCGTAGGTTTCACAGGACATTCCCCTTGTGGGTGTCTCCAAAAAGCAACGCGGGCGGCAAACCAAATATCTGCCGCCCAACCGTACTATTTCAGCAGAGGAGACCAGGCAGGGTCTGATGCATCGGTCTCTGTTTTCAAACGGCGCTCATTGCGGCCTGACAGATCAACCGACCAAAGCTGCGGGCCTGATCCAGGGCGGCTTTCACGGAAATATGTGATCACACGCCCATTCGGGGACCAATCCGGGCCCTCATCAAGATAGGCTTCGGTGAGCAAACGCTCCCCCTTCCCGTCTGTGCCGATGACGCCAATATAGAATCGGCCAGACTGTTTGGTGAATGCGATCAGATCGCCGCGCGGGCTCCATACAGGCGTCGAGAAACTCCCCTTGCCAAACGTGATCCGGCACGCCTTGTCGCGTCCACCTGATGGACACGTCCGCGGGCTACCATCGGTGTTCATAATATAGAGCTGCGGGCTACCGCCGCGGTCAGAGGTGAACACAATGGCGCTGCCATCGGGAGACATCGATGGAGAGGTATCAATCGCTGGATGATCGGTGAGACGCCGCGATTGGCGTGTCCGTAGATTCATCAGATACAAATCCGAATTGCCGTTCTTCGCCTGCGTCAGCAAAACACTGCGCCCATCACGTGAGAAACGCGGCGCAAATGTCATTCCGTCAAAATTGCCGAGCAACTCCTGCCGGCCCGTTTCGATGTTGAACAGATACACGCGCGGCTTGTTGTTCTCATACGACATGTAGGTGATTTCTTGCGCCGATGGAGAAAAACGCGGCGTCAGCACTGTATAGCGCCCACTGGTCAGATATTGCTGGCCCGCCCCATCTGAATCCATAATCGCAAGCCGTTTGACACGTTGTGTTTTTGATCCTGTCTCAGCGATGTAAACGATGCGGCTATCGAAATACGGGTCTTCCCCGGTAATGCGCTGATAGATCGAGTCGGCAATTTTGTGGGCAATGCGGCGCCAATTGTCCGGCGTTGTTGTCAGGCGCCGGCCCGGCTGGCCATTGATCCGCATCACATCGCCCGCATACACATCCCACAGGCGGAACGAGACAGCGACCTTGCCATCCGACCCCTGCTCAAACGCGCCAACCACCAGGCCTTCTGTCTTGATAATTTTCCAGTCGGCAAAGCGCGGCTGCGCATCAATTGAAAGGTCTTTCTGGATAAAGGCCGACGGGCTCTGCAAATCAAACAGTCCGGTCGATTCCAAATCCGCCCGCACAACATCAGCAATCTTGCGCGCCAACACCGGGTCCCCGCTTTTGACTTCAAAGTCCGGCAAAGCAATGGGGGTTTT
>CAZXVJ010000041.1:13114-24913 GCA_964644385.1 uncultured Hyphomonas sp.
CAATGACGCCGTGTTCCCGGTCTTCTCGCCTACGCCGCGGCGGGCTTCATTCACATCTTTCAGCTCAGGCGTAATTAGCGGGTCATCAGCTTTTGGCGGCGCTTTCGGGCGATCTTTGGCTTTGGTTTTCAGCGTGTCTTCAAACTCATCAAGGAAATCGAGAGAATCCGTCGCTTCGCGCTTTTTCTTGATCAGCTTTTCTTCCTTGGGCGCCTCTTTCGCGTCATCGGCCTCATCTTCTTCCGGTTCCGCCTCATCATCCTCGATAACGATCTCATCAGGGTCGACATCTTCAGCGCGCTCAGAATTGGTGTCCGGCTCATCCTCTGGAATGTCCTCTTCCAGATCGGGGTCAGCGTCTAATTCCTCGTCCTGCTGCTCCAATATCTGCTCATCAGCCTCTGCCTGCTCTCTCGGCTTCACCACAGCAGATACATTGGTCACATCGCCAATGTCGATAATATCAATCGGCACAGATAGTGCGCTGGCGCATTGCGGATAACGCATCGCAATATCGATCGGAGAGATACCCGGCTGTTCGTCGCGCAGCTTATCAATCAGGCGCTCACACTCATTGCGCTCTGACGGCCATGACACCACCGCCGCAGCAACCACCACGCTATGGACCAGCACTGAAAGGGTAAACCCGCGAAACATTTAGGTGAGTGTCGCTCCTATTGTTTCTGCTCGGTGACAAAGGCCAGCCGCGTATAACCCACTGCTCGAATTTCAGCGGTCACTTCCATCACCCGGCCATAGGCCACGGTTTCGTCGGCGCGCACGAAGATCTGCTCCTCATAGCCTTCCTGCAAAATTGCGGTCAGCTTTGCGCCCAATTCGTCCAGCGGAATCTGCGTGTTTTGTATCACCACATTGCCATCGGCTCTGACGGTCACAGAGAGCGGCGGCCCATTTTGCGTTTGCGCCAACGGGCCAGATTTTGTCTTCGGCAGCGATACATCTTCCCCGCGCACCAACATCGGCGCGGTAATCATAAACACAATCAGCAACACCAACATAACATCCACAAACGGCGTCACATTGATTTCTGCATTCAGCGCGCGGCGTCCGCGCCGTCCGCCCTTCCCGCCTGAGCCCAAAATCATGCCCATGCGCTAATCCCTCGCGCCATCTGATGCGCGGCGAGACAATCGCACCAGCACATCCTGACTAAACGTATCCAGCTGATCGGCCAGCTTCGTCAGATCACCGGTGAACTTGTTGTAGAAAATAACCGCCGGAATGGCCGCCACCAGACCCAGCCCTGTCGCAAACAGCGCCTCCGCAATCGGCCCGGCCACCGTTCCAAGGCTGGTGTCTTGTTGTTCCGCGATGTTCAAAAACGCATTCATGATGCCCCAAACGGTTCCAAACAGGCCAATAAACGGAGACGACGACCCAATCGACGCCAATATGCCGACGCCTTTGCTCGCGCTGCCAATCTCCCGGTCTACCGCCGCACGCATAGATCGTTCAGCTCGCGATACGATCGCGCTGGCTTCACCCGGGCTATGCCCTCGCTTCGCATCAGACCATTCGCGCGCCGCCGCCATGAACACGCGGCCCGCCGCATCATTAGCGGGTTGGCCCGGGCGCACTTCATAATCTTCGGTTCGCCCGCTCCAGAACGCATCTTCAAACTTTTTGGCTTTCTTGCGCAGGCCGCCCAGCGAGAACCATTTTTCACCGATCACAATCCACGACCAAAGGGAGGCGATCAGCAAAACTAAAAGAACGAATTTCACAACTGGATCGGCATCCAGAATAAGCGTCATCAACGAAAAATCGGCGTGGCTCGCAGCGGTCCCGATGGCATCAGATTCCATGTCTTCCCTCACTTACTGTCTGTGGCAGCTTCTCAGCCGAACATGCGCGGCGCAGCGCGTTACCCACGCCATGCCTGCGGTCGCATTGTTTTTCCACTCTAAATCTGGCGGAAACGGGGCAAAACCTCAGCTTTGTGCAGCTACCTTCAACGCAAAGACTATGATTTGCAGAGCGTTAACAAAGATTAACCAGCCGCGCCGTGCCAGACAAATTTCTCCAAAAGTGCCGTAATATCTTTGATTGGGCGGCGGGCGCGGCCATCGGCGTGGATCATAACGGCCTTGATGCGCGCCTCAGCAATCACGTCATCGCCGCGCAAACAGGTCTGATGAAACAGGATGCGCGGCCCCTTTGTGCCCATATAGCGCGTCCGAATATGCAGCAAATCATCCACGCGGGCGGCGTTCTTATAATCCACCTCCACCCCTGTCAGCGTAAAGGCTGCAGGGTCATCGCGCTCCAACAAGGATGTGTGGCTCACCCCGGCATCGCGCAAATGATCAGATCGGCCCCGCTCGAAAAACCGCAAATAGTTGGCGTGGTACACCATGCCGGTAAAATCAGTGTCCTCGTAATAGACACGGATATCCTTCCAGTGCTGACGGTCAGCGTCGAAGTTTTGGGCATCAAGATCAGGCAATGTCATACCCGCCTTAGTGCCTGCCTCCTCGCCGCGTATCAAGCCAAGGGCCCGCCAGCGAACCAAATGGTCACTTGCACGGGCTGCATCCGCCCGGTTAGTCTATTTGTCAGACACAAGAAGGATCTACGCCATGCCGATGAAATCCCTCACTTTTGCCGCCGCTAGCGTTGCCTTGCTCGCCTGCCCCGCCCTCGCGCAAGACAATCCTCCCGCCACAGACACCGCGCCCATCGTAAACACCGATGACGCCCCCGCTCCGTCGCCAGAGGTTGAACTGACAACCCCAGATACAACAGCGCAGACTCCCGAACAGGGCGGCATCGCCACACGTAGCTTTGAAGACCTCAAATCAGGCATCGACAAGGGCGACGATCTTCCGGGCTGCCGCCGCAAGAATGATCACATCGCCTAAGCAGCGCTTACTCGTGCTGCGTCATTTCCAAAGCGGACGCATCAAAGCCAAGCGCTTCGGCGCGCGCTTTGATTTTGGTCAGCGTCGCAGGCGCAATCACGGGGTCACGCGCTAAAATCCAGAGATATTTGCCAGACGGCGCGCCCACCAAGGCGGCCGAATAGTCTGGCTCTAAATGCATCACCCAATAGTCGCCCTCCGCGAACGGCACCCAGGCTGGCGCAAACTTCACCTTCAGTTTCGCATTGCCTGAGCCTTCAACCACGCGGGCCCGGCCATTCGCGACCTCCCTCTTGCCGCTTTTGCTGCCTTTGAAACAGGTATTGGTCACGCTGATCTTGCCATCATCGCGCTCGGCATATTCAGCCGTCACATTGGTGCAGTTCTTTTCAAACCAGTTGGGATAGCGCGCAATTTCAAACCATTTGCCCGCATACTTATCGAGGTCCACTTGCGCCACCGTTTCCGGCGCCGCTTTTGCCGCGCGGTAGTCGGGCTGGATCTGACACCCGCTGATCATCATCCCGCCAACCATCACAGCAAACAGCGCCGCGCGCTTACCTATCCATTGCATCTCACACTCTCCGCGCGTTCTTAGCCGCCGCCATCAGTCCAAATAACTCCACAACCGGGGTGATTGTTCCATCGCCGCGATACTCCCGGTACAGCGTGTCGACATTCACCGCGATCCGTTCCGCATCGCCCCAATTGGCATAATCGCCCAGCGCGATGTCCTGCACAGCCTCAGCCACACTCAATCCAGCGTCAAACCGCTTGCGCGCCTCTGTGTCGACATAGCCAAGATATTCGGCCACCCGGCGAACGCCCGCCTTATCCGTAATTGGCCCATGCCCCGGCACGATCACATCCACATCCATGTCGCAAATCCGGTCGCAAGCCCCAATCCAGTTCGCCACCGGCCCAGCCCACATCAGCGGCGTGCCATCAATGAACAAAATGTCGCCCGTGAATACCGTCTTGTCCTCCGGCACATGCACCAGCACGTCGCCTGCGGTATGCGCCGGGCCGACTTCGATCAGCGACACATCCTTATCGCCCACCTTCATCTGTAACTCGCCGCTAAACGTCTTCGTTGGCGCGCGCTCTTTTACGCCCGCAAAATCGAACATGCCGAAAATCTCAGCAAAATAGGCCCCCGTCTCCCCCATTTGCGGCGCCATTTCCAGCATCTGCGCCAACAACTCCGCGTTCACCTCCTCCATCTCTTTCGCGGAGGCCTCTGACGCAATGATCTCCGCCTTCGGGCAACACCCATTGCCATGCGTATGATCGCCATTGGCATGTGTGTTCACGATCACGCCAATCTCTTGCGGCCCCAGCCCCGTCGCATCCTGCATTGCGCGCAGCATGTCTGCGGTCAGCGTCATATCAAACAGCGTATCCACCAACAGGCTCTGGTCGCCATCGGTGATCAGCCCCGCATTGGACCACCCCCAACCGCCATCCGGCTGCAGCCACGCATACAGGCCATTGCCAATGTCTTTCAGACCCTTCGTATATTCCCACTTAGCCGCCATGATTGCCCACCTCCCAGCCTTTGCCCGCCAAATGCGCTTCTGCGAACGCCAGCGGGCTATCCTCCAAATTGGTCGCCAGCGTATCATTCCACCGATTGAGGAACCCGAACAGCGCAATCACGCCAACAATCTCAACCATTTCATCCTCGCTGAAATGCGGCTTCAGCGCCTCAAAGTGCGCGTCTGTCGCTTGATTGGGCACCGCCCCCGCCGCTTGCGCCAGCGCCAATGCCGCCCGCTCGCCCTCACTAAACAGGTCAGAAGTCTCATAGCTCCACAGCGCGTCTATCTTCTCAGCGCTAACCCCTTTGCGTTCAGCCTGCTCGCTGGTGTGCGCCTGGCAATAATTGCACCCCGCCGCCTTGCTCGTCACATGCGCAATCATCTGGCGCAGGCCCGCCGGCAATCGCTCATGCGGCCCTAAAATTGCGCCAGACAGCGCCATAAAGCCCTGCAAAAGCGCCGGGCTGCGCGCCATAATCTTCATGGAATTGGGCACAAATCCCATCGCTGCTTCCGCCATCTGCATGGCTGGGCCGAACGCCTCAAGCGCCTCGTCAGAGGCCGGGCTCACTCTTTGCATCACATCTCTCCCTTATCTTTGCCTCATCCGACCAGCGAGTGGGCACAATAGCAAGGGATGATCAGAACCGGTCCAGCAAGCGCTCCAGATATTCGCGCTCTTCCTCGTCTTCTGCTTCGCTATAGCGGCGACGCAACTCTTCCAGCACTTCTTTGGCTTGCTGACGCTCGCTCGCATCTGGAATGTTCACGTCTTCGCCCGAATTGGCCGCGCCAGTTGTTGGCCGCCCCAGCGGATCAAGGCTGCCATCCTGTCCCCCTTCTCCGGTGCGCGCTTCGCGCAATTCGTCCAGATCACTCGCCAGTTCACGCGACACACCGCTCAGCAGTTGCGTCGCCTGTTCCTGATTGCGCGCGGCGCGGCGTTCATTGCCTTGCTCCAGCGCATCGGCGGCGCGGCGCTGCGCCCGCCTGATCTCGTCTAGCGCCTCGTCATCAATGCGTCCGGCCAGCGCGTTCTCGCCTGCGCCTTCGGCCAGTCCATTTTCGCGCGCAAACTCATCCACCAGTCGGCCAAGCTCTGCCTGACGCTCCGCCAGCGTCTGCGCGTTCTCTGCGCCAGCGCCTTCACCGTTTTCGGCTTGCTCGCCTTCGCCGCTGCCAGCGCCGTCCTCGCCCTCTTCACCCTCGCCCTGGCCTTCGCCGGTCTCACCTTGCGGATCTGGTGTCTGGCCTTGGCCGCTCTCTCCAGTCTCACCCGGCTGGCCTTGCTCACCCGTTTCGCCCGGTTGTCCCTGCTCGCCCGGCTGCGGCTGGCCTTGCTGCCCCTGCTCTCCCTGCTGACCCGATTGCTCGCCCGGTGTCTCGCCGCGTTCTTGGGCCAGCGTGTCATCGTTCAGCTCGCGCTGCTCTCGCAAAATATCCGACAGACGTTTCATCGCCTCGGTCATCTCGCGTTCTTCTTCCGGCATATCGCCTTCGCCGTTTTCAGCATTCTCGCCCGGCATCCCCGGCATGCCTTCGCCCGATCCATCGCCCTGCTCAAACTCAAGGTTCTCCAGCATATTGGTAATGTCCGACAGCAATTGCCGCGCCTGATCGGTTGCGCCTGTCTCGGTCAAATCCTGCAGCGCTTCCAGCATGTCTTCAAAGTCTTGCCCGCCCAGCGAAGGCCCGTCGCCGCCGCCTGCCATATCTTCACCAGATTGCGGGCTATCCATGCCATTGGCGATCGCTTCGGCCATTTTAGCGGCTAGATAGTCATTCGCCGCGTCCTTAAACGCCTCCATCCGGCGCTTAATCTCCTCCTCTGAGGCCCCATCTCGCAGCGCCTGCTCCAGCGCCCGGCGCGCGGCCATCAGCCGCCGAAGGGCATCTGCGGCGCTGCCATACTCAGCCTTCAGCGCAGCGGCCCATAACAGCGTATCAATCTCATCAGCTTCGGCTTTGCTATCTGCCGCTTTCAAAATGCCGTGCGCCATGCGCAGCGCCAGATATAGCGACCGATCATCCATATATTTGTGCCCGTCCAGCGTCAGCGCATCCAGCATCAGCGCCGCCCGTTTCACCTCCCCCGGCGCGGCCTCAAGCCTGTTCATCGACGCGGTATTGATCGCCCCGGCTTTCACCGCATTCAGGTTCGCTGGCAGCTCGCCATAATTAGCCGGTTCACGCAGCACCGTCACGCGCACTTCTTGCGCCGCGCGCGCCATGGGCTCCAAGAACAGTTTCTCAGGCAAGATAAACGGAATGGTCTCACTGCGCCCGTCTTGGCCCGCGCCGTCGGTCGCCACCAATTGCACATCCACCATCAATCCAGCCCAGCGGTGGCGCGTCATATCCAGCTGCGTGGTGTCCGACGCTTCTTTCATGTCGACGCCCGGCAATGGCACAGGCACACGGTCTTCAGCCTCAGGTGCCAACGGGTTGGGTTCTTTCAGCCGAATGGCCAATTCCAGTCGTTTCACGCCGTAATCATCATCCGCCGCCCAGGTAAACTCCGTGCGGTCCTGCGCGCCCATAAAGGGCATTGAGACAAATTGAACATTCGGCGCATCATCGGGCGATGCCAAAATCGACCACGCTTGCCGCTCCCCCCACCAATTGACGGCCACCCGCGTATCTTCTGTCAGGATCGCCTTGGCCTCATAAGCCCCGTCCGGCGTCGCATCGAAGCGTTGCTTCCGTGTTTTCTCGCCCTTCAGGATCAGTTTCGGGGCAGAACGCGCCTGCGTCCGCAGCGTCACTTCTGATCCCTTCGGCACGCGCACGCCTTGCAGGCCGGGTTTCAGGAATATCGGTGCGCGGCCTGTATGGTCTGGCGGAGTAATCCAAGCCTCGACCACCATATCGTCAGCGCCCATCAGCGCGCCCAAATCTGGCTGTAGCGCATGTTGCAGACGCGGCAGCGCTTGGCTCCCCGCAATGATCGCCAGACAGGCCACAGCGCTCGGCAAAATCGCCCGCATCAAGAATGGGTCCAGCGCTTTCCACCCCGCCTTCAACGAGGGCGGGCGCAGGCTTTTGATCGCAGATAGCAAACGGTCTCTATGCCGGGACCAAAGCGCATATGTTTCAGGGTCAGTATCAGCCGGGCGATCACTCAAAGACGAAACAGGCCGCAAATCAGATTGCCGGTCCAGCGCCTCAACCGCTTCCTCGCGCGACACCCGCCGAAAGGCGCGCACCCCGCGCACCGCCAAAATCACACCACCGACCAGTGAAAACAGCGTCAAAAGCGCCGCAACAGACGCCGCGCCGCGTTCAAAAATCCCAGCAAACGCAAACGCCAGAAACAGAAACACCAGCACATAAAGCGGCCAAAAGGCCCGGCCCAGCTCCAGCAGGGTCAGCTTGCGCCGTGTCGCCGCAATCTGCGCGTCCAGCGCTGTTAAGGGGTTTTGCTCAGCCAATCCGGCACGTGCTCCAACTCAGTCATCTCTTCAAAACTCGGGCGGCGTCGCACCACCGCATAAGCGTTATCTTTCACCAATACCTCAGCGACCAGCGGTCTAGCATTGTAAGTAGACGATAATACGGCGCCATACGCCCCGGCAGACATAAACGCCAATCGATCTCCCGCCTTGGCAACAGGCATCGCCCGCGCGCTGGCGAATTTATCCGTCGATTCGCAAATCGGGCCGACAATGTCATAGGCCGCCTGCTCTGTGGTCTCCGACGGCTCAGTGACAGGCAGCACGTCATGGTGCGCGTCATACAGCGCCGGGCGCATCAGATCATTCATACCCGCATCAACGATCAAAAATGTCCGATCAGGCGCCTGTTTCAAATACAGAACTTCGGTCAGCATAATGCCGGCATTGCCCGCAATCACCCGCCCCGGCTCCAATATCACCTGCACGCCCAGCCCAGCGGTCACCTCTGCGATCATGGCCGCATATTCATTCGGCGGCGCGGGCGCATCGCTCGCCTGATAGGGAATGCCCAACCCGCCGCCAACATCAATCCGGCTGATCGTATGGCCCTGTTCGCGCAAGCGTTTGGCCAACCCGACTGTTTTTTCAAACGCCGCCCGCATCGGGGCCAAATCCCCAATCTGGCTGCCAATATGAACATCAACGCCCACCACATTGATCCCCGGCAGATCACCCGCCTTGGCATACAGCGCTTCGGCCTCGGCCCAGGCCACGCCAAACTTATCGCCCTGTTTCCCGGTTGAGATATTCGGATGCCCGCCCGCGGCCACATCGGGGTTCACGCGCAGCGCAATCGGCGCGCTGAGGCCCAAGCCACTCGCCACATCTGACAGGCGCTGCAATTCGCCGGCGCTTTCTACATTAAACTGATGGATGCCGGTCTTTAGCGCAAAGGCCATTTCCTCCGCCGTCTTGCCAACGCCAGAGAACACAATCCGGTCCGGCGCAATCCCCGCCAGCAACGCCCGGTGCAATTCGCCGCCGCTGACAACGTCTGCGCCGCAGCCCTCCCCTGCCAGCGTGCGCAGCACCGCCAGATTGCCGTTGGCTTTCACCGAATACGCAATCAGACAATCTTGTCCCTCAAACGCGCTCGCAATCACCCGCGCATGGCGGGTTAGCGTGGCCGAAGAATAAACATAGCACGGCGTGCCCACCGCGTCGGCAATCGCCGCAAGGTCTACGCCTTCGCAATGCAGGCGGCCTGATGTGTAATTAAAATGATGCATTTGATCTCGGCGTATTAGCGGATTTCGCCCAACCCTCCATCGGATACGGGCGTTGTCGGCTTCGCGTCAGGTATCTCGCCGCCAAGCTGATTGGTCTTCGGTCCGGCCCGGCGCTCAGCTTTGACCGCGATCAACACCGTAATCGGCGTCGGTGTTCGCTCAGCCGCGGCCACGCTATAGCGCGTCGTCTTTGGCTCGGGCGTAGACTGACAGCCCGCCAAACCCATCGCCGCAATAACCGCGCCGCCGATCAAGCATCTACGCATCAAAATCCGCCCGGTCCGCCCAGCAATTCATCATCGCTGTTTGGCGGCGTATCTGGATCAATCGCATCAGAGCGCTCCGGCAATTCCGGTAGGTCGTCATTGCCCGCATCCGGCAGTTTTGCAGGCTCCAAATTCGGGCTCGGCTCACCATAAATCGGTGCCGGGCGCTTCAAATCCCCGGTCAGCCCGCAGGCCGACACGCCTGATAGCGCCAAAGCGCTCGCGACGAGTAAAACTGGCTTTGTCATTTTACGCATTACGCAACTCCTAATCTCTGCTTCCATTGTGCCACCTGTTCGGCCACACGAACAGGGCTCGTACCGCCATAAGATGTCCGAGATGAGGCAGAGGCCTCAACGGTCAGCACATCAAACACGGCTTTTGAAATGCCGTCATGCACAGATTGCATGTCTTTCAGCGACAAATCCGCCAAATCGCACGCTTTTTCCTCCGCCAGCGCCACCAAAGTGCCCGTCACATGGTGCGCCTCGCGGAACGGCAAGCCCAGTTCGCGCACCAGCCAATCGGCCAGGTCTGTTGCGGTTGAAAAGCCGTGCCCGGCCGCAATCTGCATCGCCTCTGGCTTAAACTCCATCGTCTCGATCATGCCCGTCATCGCCCGCGCGCACAGGGCAAACGTATCAAACGCTTCAAAGGTCAGGCGTTTATCGTCCTGTAAATCCTTGGCATAGGCCAGCGGCAGCGCCTTCACCGCCCCTTGCAACGCCATATAGTTCCCAGCGATCAACGCCGCTTTCGCCCGTACCAATTCTGCGGCGTCCGGATTGCGCTTTTGCGGCATAATAGAACTGCCCGTCGACCATTCATCAGACAAGCGCGCAAAGCCAAACTGCGCGCTTGTCCACAGCACAATTTCTTCGGCAAGACGGGACAGATGCGTTGCCGCAATCGACAACGCCGCCAATGCCTCCAACGCAAAATCACGCGCCGACACTGCGTCCAGAGAATTGGCCATCGGTCGATCAAAGCCGAGGGCCTCTGCCGTCATATCCCGGTCAATCGCAAATCCGGTTCCGGCCAGCGCGGCCGCCCCCAGCGGGCACTCATTCAGCCGCCCGGCGCAATTCGACATCCGCCCTCGGTCGCGCTCCGCCATTTCCACATAGGCCAGCAAATGATGGCCCAGCGTGACGGGCTGCGCGGTTTGCAAATGCGTAAAGCCCGGCATCACGGTGCCTGTGTGCTCCCCTGCCCGCTTGGCCAGCGCGGCCTGAAATCCTGCCAGCGCCCGGCCCGTATCCTCCAGCGCGCTACGCGTCCACAGCCGAAAATCGGTCACCACCTGATCATTGCGGCTGCGCGCCGTGTGCAATCGCCCGGCAGGCGCGCCAATCAATTCCTTCAGCCGCGCCTCGATATTCATGTGAATATCTTCCAGCTCCCGGCGATATGGGAAAGACCCATCGCGTATCTCGCCCAGCACAGCGTCCAACCCGGATTGGATCGCCTCCAGATCCTCGCCCGAAATAATTTCCATCTCCGCCAGCATATCGGCATGGGCGCGGCTTCCGGCGACATCTTCCTCTGCCATGCGCCGGTCAATATCAATCGAGGCGTTAATCTCATCCATAATTTCAGAGGGGGTCGCGGCAAAGCGTCCGCCCCACATGCTCTGGCCTTTGCCCGGTGTCACTGCCATATCCGTCTCATCCACCCTCTAAAGGTTACAGACATGACGCGCTCATTCACTCGCTATGCCTTTATTGGCCTGTTTCTGATTGGCCTGATCGCAATTGTCTATGTGTTGATTAGCGCATCTGGCGGGAAAACCAGCAGCGCGCCCTTCGAAAAGTACGCAAAAGGCGAAATGGCCAAGCTGCAATTCACCTCAGCAGGCACCCCTGCCCCGTCCGATCCATTCATTGGCCCGAACGGCGACCCAATCACGCTTGAAGCCTATCGCGGCAAAACCTTGCTTGTGAACTTTTGGGCCACATGGTGCCCGCCTTGCGAAGAAGAAATGCCCTCTCTCGGCGCGCTCCAAACCGCCAGAGGCAGCGATACATTCGAAATTATCGCGATCTCTGTCGACGCCCATGAAGACCAATCCTATGCCAAACAGCGCCTGACCGAGCTTGGCGCCGCCAATCTCAGCTTCCACTTTGCTCCGCCCGAAGAACCTGGCAAACCGGGCTACTACGATGTTGTCTATGGCACGGGCACGCGCGGCTTCCCCACCAGCATTCTTTACGGCCCAGACGGCACAGAAATCGCCCGCCTCGCCGCCGGCGCCGACTGGGCCTCCATCGAAGCCGTCAATTTCATCGACGCGGTGATCGCCCAAACCAAAGGCTAGACGCAAGGGCCGCTGAACCCCGCATCGTTTCCAAGCCCAAACCGAACAAAAACAATCCCTTACAATGTTCATCGGCAAACTTATCCACCCCCCATTGCGACGGTGGTAA
>CAZXVJ010000042.1:0-18187 GCA_964644385.1 uncultured Hyphomonas sp.
ACGCTGGAAGAGGTCAGCCCCGCCGCGCCCATATCCTGAATCGCTTGAATGGCATCGGTCGCCATCAGCTCCAGACACGCCTCGATGAGCAGTTTTTCGGTAAAGGGATCGCCGACCTGAACCGTCGGGCGCTTTTCCTCGTCGCCCTCAGAGAACTCAGCCGACGCCATCGTCGCGCCGTGGATGCCATCGCGGCCTGTCTTAGAGCCTACATAGAAAATCGGATTGCCCGGCGTTGCGCCCCGCGCATAGAAAATCTTGTCTTGATCGGCGAGGCCCACCGCCATCGCATTGACCAGAATGTTGCCGTTATAGCCTTCATGAAATTGGCACTCGCCCGCCACCGTCGGCACACCAACACAGTTCCCATATCCTCCAATTCCCGCCACGACGCCCTCCACAAGGCTCCGCGTTTTCGGATGGTCCGGGCTGCCAAATCGCAGCGCATTCACCAGCGCAATCGGCCGCGCGCCCATCGTAAATACATCCCGCAAAATGCCGCCAACACCCGTCGCAGCACCTTGATAAGGTTCAATATATGACGGGTGATTGTGGCTCTCCATTTTGAAGATCGCCGCCTGCCCATCGCCAATATCAATGACGCCCGCATTCTCACCCGGCCCCTGAATAACCCGCTCACCCGTCACCGGAAACTTAGACAAATGCCGCCGCGAAGACTTGTAACTGCAATGCTCACTCCACATCACAGAATAGATGCCGAGCTCGACTAAGTTCGGGTCGCGGCCAAGGCGCGTCACCAGACGCTCCCACTCTTCGGCATTGATGCCGTGCTCAAGCCCATGCTGCGCGGTTTGTTCAGCCGTCATAGCGGCGACTATCTTGGATGTATCAGTCATGCGCCGCTGATTAGCCGGAAACCCAGCGAGTCGCCAGCCTTACTTATCGGCGTGCTGTATTGACTTGGTGTTGGGCAAATTGCCAAATCCCCCGGGCGAAAATGCTTTAATTGTGCTGAGCGTTCATCATCAAGCAGGGGCTTAGGAGAAAAGCATGCCGATAATTGAAAAAATTCCAACGATGAAGGACGGTAAATTGAGCGTCTTGTTCGCAAATGCCATGGGTCTGTTAGATGATGCGAAACGCAGCGGTGAAGCCGAATCCGTCATCAAAGCCATCGAAGCTGAATGGGATGCCCGCCGGCAAGCCGCGAAATTCGGTGAGTATAAAGCAGATCGTCCAGAGGAAGGCGTGCTGAAAGCGCTTGGCTACTCCGTTGGAAATGAAGGCGCAAAAACGCCAGTGCGGCGTAAAATTCTAGACTTCGTTCTTGCCCGGTCCCTGCCGCCGGTTGGCTCTCCTGCCTATATGGACGAGTGGGGTGAGCCGGGGTCTTCTAAGCGCTTTGACAAGCTGAGCCAAGTGCTACGCAGCCTGATCATCCAAAAACGAAATTTTGGAAATATGGATAAGGCTGTCAGTGAATGGGAAGATGATTTGAGCTGGTTAGCGGCGAAGCATAAGGCCTAGCGTTGGCTTATATGGCCGCGCCCACTGCCGCGATGTGGCGCGCCTTGTCTGTCTCGCTCAGAAAGCTCGCCGTGAAGCTATTCTTGGCCAGCGTGATAATCTCCGCGCTGCTTAGGCTCAATGCGTCCGCAACGCCCATATAGTTCTCATTCAGATAGCCGCCAAAATAGGCCGGATCGTCAGAGTTCACCGTCACGAGCAAACCATGGTCCAGTTGCGCTTTCACCGGGCTTTGCTTCAAATCATCAATCACGCACAGCGATAAATTAGACAGTGGGCAATTGGTCAGCGGCGTTTGCGTATCGCGCAGCGCCGCGATCAAACCGTCATCTTCCATTGCGCGGTTGCCATGGTCGATCCGGTCCGCGCCAATCTCCAAGAGAGCCTCTCGGACATAGGAGGGCGGGCCTTCCTCGCCGGCGTGTAGGCACAATTTGAACCCCATCTCGCGGCAGCGCTGAAATAGATTTGCAAACTTTGACGGCGGATGCCCCATCTCACTGGAATCCAACCCCACGCCGATAAAGTGCTGATGCCAAGGCGCGCTTTCTTCCAGCAGAGCAAACCCATCGGCCTCCGGCAAATGACGCAAAAAACTCATAATCAGTTCAGACGTTATGCCGAGTTCCGCCTCGCCGCGCCTCAGCGCTGACAAAATGCCCTCGGCCACTGTGCCGAACGCCACGCCCCGCTCTGTATGGGCTTGCGGGTCAAAGAACATTTCGGTGTGGACAACATTGTCCTTTGCGACTCGCTGCAAATAGGCCCAGGTCAAATCGTGGAAGTCTTGTTCCGTCTGCAACACCGCCATGCCTGCATAGTAGAGATCGAGAAATTCCTGAAGGTCAGCGAAGTCATAGGCGGCTTTGGCCTCTTCCAGCGTGGCATAGGGCAGGGAGACGTTGTTGCGCTCCCCCAGCGCCATCATCATCTCCGGCTCAAAGCTGCCCTCGATGTGCAGGTGAAGTTCAGCCTTGGGCAGGCGCGCGATGAGATCAGATTGTTCAGTCATGCGCAGGCCTCTAAATCGCCCCAACCAAGCTCTTAAACATTCCGACCCCGTCATCGCCGCCTTCATGGCCGCCAATGGCGCGCTCGGGATGAGGCATCATGCCGAGGACGCGGCCATTTTCGCTGAAGATGCCAGCAATATCGCGCGCTGAGCCATTCGGGTTGCCCGCATAACGAAACGCCACGCGGCCGTCGCCTTCGAGACCGTCGAGCGTCGCATTATCGGCAAAGAAATTACCATCATGGTGAGCAATCGGGAAAACCACTTCATCGACGCCTGCATAGGCGGACGTGAACGCTGTCTCAGCGCTCTCAACTTTCAGCGCTTGCGGCTTACATACATAGTGCAGCGATGTGTTGCGCATCAGCGCGCCCGGCAGCAATCCGGTTTCGCACAAGATTTGGAAGCCATTGCACACGCCCAGCACGTAACCGCCGCGCTCGGCATGGTCTACCAATTGCGAAATCACGGGTGAATTGCCCGCCATCGCGCCGCAGCGTAGATAGTCACCATAGGAAAACCCGCCCGGCACCATGATCAAATCGGTGCCCTTGGGCACCTCGCCATCCTTGTGCCACACCATAGCGGGGTCTGCCCCTGTGGCTTGCTTGAGGGCGACTTGCGCATCTCGGTCACAATTGGACCCCGGAAAGACGATTACAGCTGTTTTCATAAGAGAAGCCTTTAGCAGGGAGTCGCGCAGTTTGTGAACGGGGCAAGTGAAATGGCTTGCAGCAGCCCCATTCAGCGCGTAATTTTGCCAATAGGCCATGTCGGCCCGTGCTAAACAGGAATCAGACCCATGAAGAAACTCGCAATTGCTCTTATCGCCGTGCCGATGATGTTCGGACTGACCGCTTGCAACACAATCGCCGGTGCTGGTGAAGACGTTTCAGCCGCTGGCAAAGTGGTCAAAGACACTGCCGAAAACGTCAAAGAAGACATCAAGGACTAATCATGATGACCCTGCGTTCACTCTGTCTCGTTGCGCTTGCGGCGCCTCTTCTCGCGGCCTGTAACACGGTGGATGGGGTGGGCCAGGATGTCTCTGCTGTTGGCAAAGGCGTCAGTCATGTTGCCGTGGAGGTCAAAGAAGAAGTCTTCGGCCCTGACAAAACCAGCCGGCGCTTTGCTGACTCCGGCGCGGTTCGAAATCGCAACGGCACGGCCCGCGCGGGGCGCGCCTGTGACCCAACAGGTAACGCCATTAACGACACTGCGCTGCCGCCGTGCCGTAGCCAGAACTACGAAATTCGGCCTCACCGCTAAAGCTGCTTATGCCAAGGGCGCTCGCCGGATCTGCGATTGCGGGTGTGGGTGTCTCAGGCACAGTTTGATTGCGTGCAGCGCGCTGAGCGCCTCTTCCAAAGCGATCGGCACTTCGCACGCTGTGAAGGCGTCTGGCGAAGCTTTAAAGGCGCGTTCCTGTTCGGTCCCACTAAGTGATTGTGTGATCAAGGCCAACGCCCGTTCCAACACCAAGACATGAAAGGCGAGGGTCAGCGCGCTTGAAGCGGGTTCCGATTGTTCTCGCGTGAGGGGAGTAATGCAATCCATGCGTGTAAAATGCATGGAAAAGGCGTAATGTAAACTATAAATACATCCACAGGTAGTAAATTTGCGCGATTACAGTGCTGGCTGAGATGACCAGTAAGATTGCAGTGTTGAAGCAATAGCGGCGCAGGTTTCACGCGCCTCCTCTGGCGCGCGATAGGCAATCATCGCAGAGCCTTCCAGCGCCGTTTCATTCTCTGGATTCACAGGCCAGCGCGCCCCGGCGACGATGCCGTCAGACAGGCTCGCCAGATACTCGCCAAATTCCAACTCCCGCTCATCTCTAAACAGCGGCAACCACATAATGATGATCGCGTTCGGCCAGCGTTTCAGCGCACGCGGCGCCCAATCGGCCAGCGCGTCCATATCGCGTTCGGTCTCGTAGGACGGGTCCACCAGGCAAACCAGTTGCTCACTGCCACGCGGCTGCAGTTTTAGCGCGCCGGAATAGCCGTCCATCTTCTTGATCTGAGCGCGCGGTTCGTCGCCCATTGTTTCGACCAGCGCTTTGTACTCGGCTGGATGCTTCTCAAAAAACGCAAACCGCGCCGCTTCGGGCAACACCGCTTGCGCCAGCGCTGGAGAGCCCGGATAGCGCGTCTTGCCCTTGGCCCGCACCACTGACAGCCAGTTCGACAGCGGCTTCGGCGCTTTGCCCTCCAGAAGCGGCTCAACGCCAAACGCGGCCTCACCGCCCTTGACCGCCTGCGGCCCGGTCAGATCATACTGCCCGCGCCCGGAATGGGTCTCGATGTAAAACACCGTCCGGCGCGGGATCTTGATGATCTCTCGCAACAGAGCGTCCAGCACAGCATGCTTGAGCACATCGGCGCGGTTTCCGGCGTGATAGCCGTGCTGATAGGAAAGCATGGTCTCAGTGTCCTCAAGCCAGACGCGGCCAGCCGCTCGCCGCCCTAGTCACCCGCTATGGACGCCTTGCGGATGCCCTCAAACTCATTGCCCTCATACCATGTCGGCCAAGCGTCAGACTGAGCAATCTCAAGCCCAACCTGATAGAGCGCGGTCACATCTTCAACAAACCCGCTCATATCCCAATCATCGGAATATTCATCGCCCGGCTTGTGATAGCGATCCTTGGTATAGCTCGCCGCCGCCGCTTCACCGGCCGCAACGCCGCCCTTGCGCAGATCATTGCCGCCGCCAGCATATAGCATCGGGATACCCTTTTTCGCCATCGAGATATGATCGGAGCGATAGAAAGAGCCAGCCTCAGGCCGCGCGTCTGGCGTTACTGTGCGGTCTTGCTTCGCCAGCACGGCTTTCAGGCGATCTTCCAGTTCAGAGGCGCCAAAGCCCACAACTTCCATATCCTTTGACCGCCCAATCGGTAGCGCGCCATCAAGGTTCACCCCCGCGACGGTTTTATTGTGCGCCACCAGCGGGTTCTCGGCGTAATAGGCAGAGCCGAGCAAACCAGACTCCTCCAACGTCACGGCCAGAAACAGAACCGACCGATCCAGCTTTTGCGCTTTCATCGCCTCGCCAATCTCAATGATCGCGGCGGTGCCCGTCGCATTATCGACCGCGCCGTTATAGATGTTGTCTTCGCCTGCGTCGCCGGGTTTTTTGCCCAGATGATCCCAGTGCGCGGTGTAGAGCACGTATTCATCCGGAGTTGTCTCACCGGTGATTTTGCCCGCAACGTTGCGGCTCTCAAGGCGATCAATCGTTTGCATAATCTGCCCGCTGGCGGTCACCCCGCTCAGAGGCACATATTCAAACCCTTGCATTTTGGCGACGGCCTTCATGTCCTCCAGGGTCAGATTGGCGCCCGTCAGCAACTCATTGGCAAATTCGGTACTGATCCAGCCTTCCATCATGGTCCGCTCTGCGCCGCCATCGCTGCGCACCAGATCAGATTGCGCGCCAGACCAAGAACCAGACACGACCTCCCAAGGGTAAGACGCGGGCGCGGTTTCGTGAATGATAATCGCGGCGGTCGCGCCTTGTCGCGCGGCTTCCTCAAACTTGTAGGTCCAGCGGCCATAATAGGTCATCGCCTTGCCTTTGAAGAGGTCAGCATCTCCGGTGGCATAGCCCGGGTCATTGACCAGCATCACAACTGTTTTGCCCGTCGCATCCAACCCGGCATAATCATTCCAGCCATATTCAGGAGCGACGACGCCATAACCAACAAACACAACATCTGTGTCTGAAAATTCCACCAGATCTGCGTTCTGACGCTTGGTCCAAATCACCGCGTCCGTGCCGAGATTGACCCGGCGATCACCCGCGCCCGGCATATCAAAGGTCAGGCCGGAGGCGGCGTCCCGGATGGTCTGGTTGACCATTTCGACGGTCTGGAAATAGGTGCCGTTCTCGCCGGCAGGTTCCAGCCCAACACGGGCCATTTCGGCGGCGATCCAGTCAGCTGAGTTTTCGCCTGCCTTGGTGCCCGGCGCGCGGCCTTCATAAATATCATCAGACAGCGTCTTGATGCGCGCCGAAAGATCGCTCGCGGTGATCTCTGCGGTTGTTCCGCTCGGCAAGGGCAGCAAAAGGCCATCATTCGGCACGGTTGGCTCGGTTTCAGATTTTTCCGGCGGGGTGGGGACCCCGGCGCCGTCTTCACCGGGCGCTTTGTCTTTACCGCCGCATGCCGTGAGAATTAGGGCCGAAGCGGCAATCGCGGCATATTTGAAATCGGGTTTCATGTCGGGCGTCTCCTTTGACGATCGCGTTGCTTGAAAAGCTTAAAATCTGTGTCGCACGCACGCGCAAACGCTTCAAGCGCGCTTCAATGCAGATATGGACAGGATGTGGACGGGATAAGTAGTGGATATGGACAAGATATGGACACTTTGGATCGCTAATCCGGCATCAGGTTTCGCACCTCATTTGGCAGGGCCAAAGCGGCCATCGCCACATCACCATTGTAATACTTTAGCGGCGCCGTCAGGCCATGATGGAAGCGAGGGGTCAGGTCGGCTGTATCCGACAACATGCCCGCGCACCAGTCTCCAGAAATGTAGAAAGGACAAGGCATTAGCACGGGTTTGAAGCTCTCCCACATCGGTGCCAGACGGTGCATCAGCGTCTTCATTCCGGCCCGATAAAACGTCGGCGAGCCCAGCATTTGCATCGCAACGCCGCCCGGCTTCAGGCCAACCTTCAGACTGTAGTAAAATGCATCCGTGGCCAGGGGAGAGGCAATGTCGTCTCCCTCATGGGCATCTTCGCAAATATCAGTGGAATCAATGATCACCGCGTCCCAGACCCCCGGTGAACCCTGTAGGAGTGCGGCCCCGTCGCCGATGCGAATCTCCACGCGCGGATCGCTCAATCCAGCGGCAACATCCGGCAAAAACTGCTTCGAAACCGACACAACATCGCCGTCCAATTCGGCCAGTACGATGTGTTCGATCTCAGGGTATTTCACCAGTTCCGAAACCGACCCTCCATCACCGCCGCCAATAACCAATACAGATCGCGGCGTTTCGATACAGGCCAGTGGAATGTGGATCATGTGCTCGTGATACACATGATGGGTCGATTGGGTGAGCATCGTCACATCGTCCAGAAGCATCACCCGGCCATGCAATTCTGTGTCGATGATTTTGATATCCTGCCACTCAGATTTGGAATGATGCAGCAATTCCGTCGCTTCAAAATAAAGCCCGGAACTGTCGTCAAAGCGGTCAAAATATCGAGTGGTCTCAGTCATGTGTCGCGCATAACTGCGTCGTTCGTTTTGCGCAATACCTATTCCGTATCGCAGTGTGTATCTGCTATATATGCGGGTATGAGCAACACGTTCGAGACCTATCTGAAAGAGATCCGCGCCTGCACGCTGTGCAAGGGAGACATGCCGCGCGATCCAAAGCCGGTTCTGCAAGTCAGCGAAACTGCAACCATTCTTATTGCAGGTCAGGCACCGGGAAATCTAGCCGCAGAATCGGGCATCCCGTTCTCTGACCCTTCCGGAAAACGCCTGCGCGAGTGGATGGGGGTCACCGATGACGAATTTTACGACCCATCCCGCGTGGCAGTTGTCCCAATGGGGTTCTGTTTTCCCGGCAATGACGCAAAGGGCGGGGATATCCCTCCGATGAAACGCTGCGCCGAAACCTGGCGTGCGGGCCTGATGCAGCGATTGCCAAATCTGCAAGTCACACTGCTGATTGGGGCCTATGCTCAACGCTGGCACCTTGGAAGCCGTGCAAAGAAAACGCTGACCGAAACAGTAAAGCAGTGGCGAGAATTGACAAGTGAGCAAATGTTCACTACACCGCATCCCAGTTGGAGAAACACCGGATGGCTAAAGCGAAACCCATGGTTCGAAACGGACGTGTTGCCCGAATTGCGCGCCGCTGTGCGATCGGCATTGGATTGATGGCAGGGGGCGTCGTGGCCTTTGCCCTGTCGGGCTGTGCCACACCCGTCACGCAGGCGTCATTGACGTCTGCTGCGCTGTCGCAGCCGAAATTCCTGCCCGATCAGAATGTCTTCGTCGCGCAAGACGGAGCACGCCTTGGTCTCACTGTTTGGCCGGCTGAGGGCCCAGATGCTGTTGCGCCGACCCATGTGGTCGTCGCTGTGCATGGCATGAATGATTACGCCAATGGGTTCCATATGGCCGCGCCGTATTGGGCCGCGCGCGGTGTGCCCACCTATGCCTACGATCAGCGCGGATTTGGCCGCTCACCGGGAAAAGGCATCTGGCCGGATGAAGAGCTGATGCGCGAAGATTTACGCACTGCTGTCGCTGTGACCCGGGACCTGCACCCTGATGCAGTCATTACAGTTGTTGGCATGTCGATGGGCGCTGCTGTCGCGCTGTCAGCGTTTGGCTCTGACACCCCGCCAGATGCAGATCTCTTGATTGCGTCAGGCCCCGGCCTGCGCGGGTGGGGGGCTATGAACCCGCTTTACCGCGCCAGCTTGTGGACCTCGGCGCATGTGCGTCCGTCATGGATCGTGCGTCCGCCGCGAAAGCTGGTGCGTATTGAGCCGTCCGATAATAATGAAATGCTGCAGCGCACATGGTCTGACCCGTTGATGACGTATGAAAACCGTATTGATCAAGTCTACGGGGTCGTCAGCGTGATGGAGTCTGGGCACAAGGCGGTCGCCAAAGTGCCCTCTCATGTGCCGCTCTTATTGTCATATGGGGCCAATGATTACGTCATTCCGCCTGCGGGTGTGAAGCGCACCTCCAAGAAACTGCCTGCGCATGCGCGCACCGTATATTATGAGGACGGCTATCACATGCTGTTGCGGGACTTACAGGCAGAGACCGTCCATGCAGATTATCTGGCATTTATGAAAGACTCCGCTGCACCTTTGCCGAGCGGCGCACCGGCATGGGATTGGGGCACGGCCCGACCGGGCACGAGCGATTGACCCGGCGGCGAAAGCAACGCTAAACCGCTTCAAGCTACTGTTTGTTCCTTGATTGCTGAGGCTTGTCGTTCGGTTCCATGTTTGATCATTCGTCTTTTGACGCCCATGAAGGCGTCCACTTTTTCAACGATGCGGCCACTGGCTTACGTGCCATTATTGCGATTCATTCCACCGCGCGCGGGCCTGCTGCGGGTGGCACGCGCATGTGGAACTACGAAACATCTGATCAAATGGTGACGGACGTTCTGCGTCTTTCACGCGGTATGAGCTACAAAAACGCTATGGCCGACATCCCGCTGGGCGGCGGCAAGGGCGTGATCTGGGGCAATTCTAAATCTGACAAGACGCCGGATCTGTTTCGCGCTTATGGCCGCGCCGTGGAAAGCCTTCAGGGCAAATACTACACCGCTGAAGATGTCGGCATTGATGTCGCGGACATGGAGAATGTTCGCGAGGAGACGGCCTTTGTGGCGGGGCTCGATCAGGGCGCTGCAGCAAGTGGCGATCCCTCGCCCGTCACAGCGATGGGGGTCTATCTAGGGATCAAAGAGACGGTGAAACGCGCTTTTGGCAGTGATGATCTGTCGAATAAAACCGTTGCGGTGCAAGGGGTTGGCTCAGTCGGCGGGTACACCTGCCGCCATTTGGCAAAGGCTGGGGCCAATTTGGTCATCGCCGACATCGATCAAGAGGCTTTGCAGGAAATTGCGGAGGCAACTGGCGCAAAGATCGTATCGCCTGATGAGATCTATGATGTTGAGGCGGATGTCTTTTCACCCAATGCACTGGGCGCCGTGATCAATCCGGGCACTTTGCAGCGCCTAAGCGCGAAAGTCATCGCCGGCGGCGCGAACAATCAACTCGCCACCCCAGACATGGGCGAAGCGCTGCGCCAGAAAGGCGTCCTCTATGCGCCAGATTATGTCATAAATGGGGGCGGAATAATAAACGTAGCCGCAGAAATTTCTGGCTCGTATTCGCGCGAGTGGGTGGAGCAGAAGTTGGCGCATCTAATGCTCACATTGGGCGATGTACTGGACGAGGCATTGAGCGACGATGTTGCCACAAACACCGTGGCCGATCGGATCGCACGTCAACGGATCGCTGACGCTCTGTAAATGGGATCGCTTTAGCGAACCGGAGAGGAAGCAATATGTGTGGTCGTTTTTTTAGGCACGGCGTTTCGTGGGAAGAGTATCACGATGCGCTTGGCCTGATCGCACCAGATGACGTTCTGCCTCCGGAACCGACTTATAATGCAGCGCCGACCAGCCTGCAGCCGGTCATAAGACTGTCGCGCGAAAAAACTCATACAGAGATGGCGCCGTGTCACTGGGGGCTCGTGCCGAGTTGGTGGCGAAAGCCGTTAAAAGAAAAGACATTCCCCACCTTTAATGCCCGATCGGAAACGGCAGCTGAAAAGCCAGTGTTTCGAGGCGCCTTCCGGCATAAAAGATGTCTGATTCCTGTGTCTGGATTTTATGAGTGGACCGGACAGAAGGGGGCCAAGACGCCGTTTGCGATCGGTCTAAAAAACCGAAGATGGTTTTGCCTGGCAGGTTTGTGGGACGCCGCACTGATCGATGGATCGGAAATACAGACGTTTACTGTGCTGACCACGACGCCGAATGATTTGATGGCGGGACTTCACACGCGCATGCCGGTGATTGTTGAGCCGGGCGACTATGCGCGCTGGTTGGATACCTCAAGCGGCAAGGTGGACGACCTATTTGAGCCGTTCCCGACTGACGCCATGCATGCCTGGGTCGTTGGCAGCGAGGTGGGGAATGTGCGCAACAATTCTGAGGACTTGATCCGCGAAGTTTAACCGAACATGCGCTTGAGTCTAAGTCCAGGGATTGAAGCGCTTAGATGGTTTTGTTGCAGGTTTGACGGTTTCAACCGCGTCTTCGGCAAGGTCAGAAGCGGTGTCTACCGCGCTTTCAGCCGTGTCTTTTATTGCATCCATGCCGTCGGTTGCTTTTGACGCAAGCCCGCCGAGTACTCCGCCGGCGCCGCCACGCGCGGCCTCCAGCGTGGACGCAGCGCTATCGGCAACTTCTTCCGCCACATCTCCGACCTGATCGCGAGCCGATTCAACGCCGGCACCGAGCGTTGCGCCAACATCGTCGAGGCCGTTAGGAAGCAGTGGTTCATCGGGTAGATCGGAAGTGCCATCTACGTAACCGACCGCAACTTCTTCAGTCGCGTCAAGGGCGTCATGTGCGGGGTGCAACGCTTCGTCCGCCTCTGGACGGTCTATCTCGTCATTTTGCGTATTCGCTGCGACTGCGCCGGTCGTTGCCCCAAGGCCAAAGCCAGTGCCTATGCCAGATAGGCTGAAGCTACGCGGCGGGGATTCTGGGGGCATGCTCCGTTCTAGCGGTGAATCAGATGAAGGGTGACCTGTCGGGCTTTCAGTCACTTCCGCGGCGGATGGGTCATCAGATTTATATTCCACGACATCTCCGAACCCGGTGGACATGGTCAGCGATCTGGCAGGGGCCGGTTCAGGGGGCACGGCCGCATCTAAAGCATCTACTGGTTGAAGCGTCGCTGGATCAACCTCAAGCGGTGCTTCGGGGCTGGTGCCAGCATCTGGGAATGGGGCCGAGGTCGTCTCTAAGGGCGGGGTATCTTCCCCAACGCCAACCGTGGCGGCGGCGGCTGTGGCTGCGCCGCCGGCCGCAAGGGCTGCAGCCGCCGCGCCAAATTTTGATGTGGTTTCGGCGGGCTCAGGCGCTTCGACTGCGTCCGGGCTTTGGACATTGACCTGATCGGCTAGATTCGCCACCGCATTCTTCATTTCCAGCGTGGTTTCATCTTCCACGAAATTGGTTTCGTCGCCAATATCCTCAATGATATCTTCAATCTGTGGGTCAGCCTCAGCGACGGGCGTATCGGGGATGCCGTCGCCGTCTGTATCCAGTCCGGCCAAGAGGGCCTCAATCGCCCGTTCCGTACCGCGGGCATGTCGGCTGGCTTCGCGGAATAGTTCGTTCATAAACATTGCGTATGGGCGACCATCGGCATCTTTAGCGTCGGCATATTCATCAGGCGTAACTTCATCGAGTTCTTTGCCGAGTGCATCTGTGATCAATACGGTGTGTGGCTCTGGCGTGATGATGACTCTGTAACCTTCAGTGTCGTGGGTGACCGATCCGTCATCGGTTTCGACCCAGCTCACGCGTTGTTTGCGTGTCCGGTCTCCCAGCGTATCAATCAGCCGTTTTGTCGAGGCATGAAGCATGAGCCGCACCTTTCTTCAAATAGGTTTGCCACCGACAGATAACGCCTCACGATGGAATGTTCAAATGGTGTTGGGCGCGATTCCACAGTGATAGCTAGTTTCTGGAATAATTACAGGCTATCAGCTGCCTTGCTAAGCTATTTAGCATCGGTGGGAACGGGGGGGAGAAAACGCATTTCGACCAATTGTCCCCACCCCTGATACTCTTCGTCAGCATCGAAAAACTTACCGTCAAAGTCCGGTCCGGCGCCAAACACAGCGATGAAGCGGGGATCACTCGGCTGGTCAGGACACATGAGAAACTCATTGTATTCATTTTCTCCTCGCACACACAGTGCGCGTAGGTCATCTGGAAGGTCTTTCAGCATGGTTTGGAGGATACGTAGCCCTTGAGGGCCTTCGACAGCGCGGCTGCGGGTCAAGACCGTCTGCACATGCCCCTTGGTCCAACTCGGTTCAACAACGAAAACAAGATTTCCGGCAGATTCCAGGCCCGCTGGAACCCTTACAAGATAAACGGGATATTCTTCGCCTTCTGTCATCTTGCGATCTACCAAGATGTCATAGCCCGGAAATGCGTTTTCCAGGGCAGCGACCGTGAACACAGTTTCGGAGGTCAGGCTGACCGCGCCATCTGAGCCAATGGTCGGCGCGGGAACAGCCACCCCGAAGCGCTCTTTACGCATATCTGTGCGAACCTTTTCGACATCAGCGAGGAAGTCTTTGACCGGCTCACCGCCTGCGACGGATAGGTCAGTACGAAACCCCCGTACGATCCCGTCTGGTGAAACGAGCAAGTAAGTTGGCGTCCAAGCGATCTGTAGCGTGTCTCTTAGAGACGCATCTGTGTCGATGATGGTGGGATAGCTGTAACCCTTGTCCTTAAAGTAGGCGTCGATAGACCCAAATTTGCCGTACATTTCCTCTGGGGTGGCGCGCGCCTCGCTGGCGGGAACGTGGATCGACAAGAAGGCGAGCGCCGGATCCGTACGGGTTTGAGACGCAAGGGCGGCCACATAGGGCGCGTCAGCTATACAATCACCGCACCAAATGCCCCACACGTCAATGATCGTCCATCGGTCAATCATTGCGCTATCAAACGATCGGCCGGAGACCATTTCGCCACCAAAGTCAGGAAGCTTTTTGCCTAGGAAATTGTAGCCATGTGGGCGACCATCTGCGTCGCATAGAAGGTCTATGCCCTCCTTATTGCAAGGTTTTGCGTTGGCCGGAGGAACGGGGTTTTCGGTCATGAAGCCTGTCGCCGCGTTTTTGTCGGTTGAGATGCCGTGGGTATCGTCACTGACATCGGATGACCCGCCGCATGCGGCCAAAACGAGTGTGATGGCGGAAAGAGTGAGCAATCGGATCATGTGCGAACCTTCTGGAAGTTGATGCGGTTGGCGCTTCATACCGTTATTTGGCGATGGTCAAAAGGGAATCGCTCTGACTACAGATAGACCGTCTTGGCGCCGAACGGGATAATACCTCGCTGCATTGGATTATCTTTCAGGCGCAATGTATCGAGCTTCATGCGGCGAACCGACAAGGGAATCGATTTGATCTCGTTATTGCTCACATTTAGCACGCTGAGACGTTTGAGGGAGGCGAGGCTAGCGGGCAGGGCAGTTAGGGCACAGGAATGAGCTTGCAGCTCTTCGAGCTGGGCCAGGTTTGCAATGCTCGGTGAGAGGGCGCGGAGCGCGCTATTACCGCCGATGTTGAGCTTCGTCAGGCCTGTGAGGTGCCAAAGACCGTCTGGTAAATGGGCCAATTCACATCGCGCGATATTGAGAACTTCAAGGTCTTTCAGGTCTCCGATCCAATCTGGAAGGACGCCGATTTTCGTGTTCCAAATGGCGAAATTTTTGAGTGATGTTAGCGGCGCAATAGCAGATGGCATCGCGTCGAATGCGTTCTTTTGCAGGAACAATTTTGTGAGCCCGGAAAGCTTCGAGAAGCTGTCCGGCAGGGATTTCAAACCCATATCCGTTGCCGCAAGACGGGTCAGCCCGGTCAGCTCGCCGATCTCTTCGGGTAGAGTTTCGAGCCGACCATTCAGGCGAAGTCGTTTCAAGGCGGGCAATGCCGTCATAGCTTTGAGGGCTTCGGCTAAATCAGCTGCCGCATCAAAAGACAGTGTTATGCTTGTAAGCACTGTGCAAGTGCTGAGGATATGCTTGGAAGCGATCAAGCTGGCCGTATCGGTGGTTAGAGAGGTATCGAGCGGTGATATAGGCGGTTTAATGGTGCCGGATGGTTCGAAGTAGAGGATGTGGGTCCATTCGCCGCCGCCCCAGTCTGAGATTTCACCTTTGGTATCAGCCCTCTGTTGGGCCGCGGTCATGTCGAGGGATTTTAGTTCGGAAAGCAGCGCTGCCATTGAATCCGCGAGGGGCTCATCTGACATGTCGAAAACTTCGCCCGGTTCCAGCAGGATAAATGGGAAGTCAGCGAGATAGTCCTGAGTTAGAAACTCAAGGGCTGCGTTGATGTCTTCTGCGTTTGGGCTGGACGGGGCGAGAGCCGCTCGGATTGTCTTTAGACGGGCGACCCCCGATTTGGCATCGCCAGCAATTGCCACCGGCGTATCGGCGTCAGTCCAGATCGCAGAGGGGCAAAGTACCGGCGCGCAGGAGGCCAGCAGCTTGAAAACGAATGGGACGTCATAGGGATACTCGCTGAGCCCCATGACGGCAGGGGCTTCGCCGCCTTTGACTGGGATAGACTTGCTGGCGAAAACCATGCTGCGATTGGCCATGTTGGATCCTGATTGAGTGTAAAAAAGCCCCGCAGCGCGTGGCTGCAGGGCTCAGTTTAGAAAGTGGAAGGCGAGGTGCCTAGCTGTAAATTTCGAACAGACCTGCTGCGCCCATGCCGCCGCCGATGCACATGGTGACAACGCCCCATTTCGCGCCGCGGCGCTTGCCTTCTAGCAGGATAGAACCAGTGCAACGCGCGCCAGTCATGCCGAACGGGTGGCCGATTGAGATAGAGCCGCCGTTTACGTTGTACTTCTCAGGATCAATGCCAAGACGATCGCGGCTGTAGAGGCACTGCGAGGCAAACGCTTCGTTCAGTTCCCACAGGTCGATATCGTCGACCTTCAGACCATGGCGTTCCAACAGACGCGGCACAGCGAAGACGGGACCGATGCCCATTTCGTCTGGGTCACAGCCAGCGACGTTGAAGCCAGCAAAACGGCCGAGTGGCTCAAGATTCCGCTTCTCAGCTTCTTTGCCTTCCATCACCACAACGGCAGCAGCACCATCAGAGAGTTGTGACGCATTACCGGCCGTGACGTATTTGCCTTCTTTGACAGTCATGCCACCCTTGAAGACGGGCTTTAGGCCAGCGAGGGTCTCATATGTTGTGCCGGGGCGGTTACATTCGTCTTTGTCGACGGTGACTTCTTGCTCTGACGTTTCGCCTGTTTCTTTGTTTGTGAGGACCATGGTGGTTTTCAGCGGTGCGATTTCCTCGGCCATATAGCCGTTCTTCTGAAACTCAGCCGTGCGGCGCTGGCTCTCAGCGGAGTAGCGATCCTGGTCTTCGCGGCTGACATTGTAGCGGTCTGCCACGATTTCAGCGGTTTCAATCATCGACATCCAGATGGCTGGCTGTTTGGCCATCAACTCATCTTCGGTATATCGGTGCAGGTTCATGTGGCCTGAGCGCGAGACGAGTGACAGGCTTTCAACGCCGCCGCCAATCGCGACGGGCGCGCCTTCATTCATGACGTTATGGCTGGCATTGGCGATCGCTTGCAGGCCCGATGAACAAAAGCGGTTGATGGTTGCGCCTGAAGTTGTCGTTGGGCATCCGGCCCAAAGCGCTGCGTTGCGAGCGATGTTATGGCCGGTGGCGCCTTCAGGTTGAGCGGTGCCGAGATAGACATCTTCAACTTCAGCAGCCTCAATGCCTGCGCGCTTAATCGCATGTTTGATGGCGTGGCCGGCCATTGTGATGCCGTGCGTATTGTTAAATGAGCCACGACCAGTTTTGGCCATGCCTGTGCGGGCAGTTGATAGAATGACGGCGTCACGCATATTGGGAAGTCCTTCGTTAGAGATGATGTATACACTCGGGAACTTAATGGCAGACTTGCCGCAGGGCTAGCCTTCCCTTTGCGTAAACGTCAGACGATTTTGAGATAATCGCTTTCAGACACAGCAAAATAAGCTAGATAAGCAGGGTCACAACAATCCACGGAGGCCCGAACACATGGGTATTTTCAACTTTATAAAAGACGCTGGTCAAAAGTACGTCGATATTCAAAAACGAAATCTGGAAATGGTAAAAGACGTTTTCGATGGCGATGATGATGAGAAGCACGCCGAAGCGGCCAAGAAGGCTGAGGCTGCCAATGACAGCGCCGCAACCAAAGCGGTGCATGAGCAAATGGCGAAGATTGAAGCCATGCGCAAAGCTGCCGTGATCCGCGAAGAAGCCAAACGCCAGGGTCTTGGCGGCGATTACCGGGTTATGGTTGAAGGCGAGACAGTGACGCTGGCGGGCACTGTGCCAGATCAGTCAACGCTTGAGAAAGTCGTTCTGACAGCGGGTAACATTGAGGGCATTTCATCCGTAGATGCCGCAGCGATGAATGCTGAAGTGACGGGCAATGAAGCGGTGTTCTACACCGTTCAAAGCGGCGATAGCCTCTCGAAAATTGCCAAAGTCTATTTGGGCGATGCGATGAAGTACCCAGACATTTTTGAGGCCAACAAGCCCATGCTGTCTGACCCTGACAAGATTTACCCCGGTCAGGTTTTACGCATTCCGGGTGGCAAAGCGCCGAGCGCTGGCGTTTAATTGGCGACCCATCGCTGGGGCCATGGGGCATTTATAATATTGGCGGTGGCCCTGACGGCGTGTCAGGGCCCTGCCTCTGTTGATCCAGACCCGGTTCCTGTTGTTGAGGCAAGCGTGCCTGAACCGGAGCCGGAGGCATTAAAGTTGCCTCGGGTGGGCAGCGATCCACTTGGTATTCGGCCGAGCGGTGGGACTGAGATGTCTTTGCGACTGACTGACGCGCATGTGTTTGCCCAGCGCGACCCGAAATGGGAAAATCAAACCATGGGAGCGACCGATGATCGCGTCGGCGATTATGGCTGCACGCTGACAGCGCTGGCGATGGCGGCGTCAAACCTTGGCGCGCCAACTGACCCTGGCGCATTGAATACGGCGCTGAGCGCGAATGGCGGCTATACAGACCGCGGTTGGTTGATCTGGGGGGCCGTTCCCAAAGTGACGCAAGGCCAGATCGAAGTGGTGTTTCACGACGAGCCCAGCCACGCCGCGATTGATGCGTGTCTGACGACGGAAGATGGCTATCCGCTGGTGAAGTTTATGCTGGGCGGGCGAATTCAACACTGGGTGGTTGTGGTGGGCAAGGAACGCCGCAGCTGGTTGATCAGAGACCCGTTGCTGCTGACCGACGCGCCGTTGGTGTTAGAAGCGCGTGCGCCGAAAATCAGAGCGGTGCGATGTGTCAGGCGGGCGGGTTAGGGCGGACC
>CAZXVJ010000042.1:18287-24834 GCA_964644385.1 uncultured Hyphomonas sp.
GTGCGCCGAAAATCAGAGCGGTGCGATGTGTCAGGCGGGCGGGTTAGGGCGGACCTCACGCGTCACTATTGGTTTTAGCTGCCTGACCCACGCAATTTATCCAGCACCCCTTCGCGCCAGCTTTCAGGCAGGATGAAGAGGCCCCAGGCGGCGGCTTCGTAATGGGCGCGGAGCCAGATTTTGGCAGGGTTTCGGCTGGAGCGCGAGCAGGCGACATGGGCGGGTGGGCCATCTTCTGTCACGACGCCGTAGACGGTTTGAGCGCGCAGGCCGTGCATGCAGTTGGTGATGAAAACGATCTGTTTGGCGTCGCGCGCTTCAGCGGTGCTGGCGGCGTTTTTGATGGCTGAGAATGTATCCCGCGAGACGACATCAGCAGTGATCGCCTCACCAAATCGATACAGCCGAATGGCATCGAGCGCCATATCCTGACTGCCGGTGATACCTTCCTGAGGGCGATGACCGCCGGCCATAATGAGGCGATCTACTTTCTGTGCGGCGAGTAGGGCGATGCCTTTGTCGATGCGGGCATTGGCTTCGTTTTCATTGCCAGAATAGAACACGATCGCTGCGCCGCCTTCGATGCTGTCAGTATCATCGACCAGCAAGGTGACGCCGTAATAGACGACGACGAAGACCAGATCGATCAGCAAGATCCAGAGGAGGGTGCGGCGAAGGAAGCGCATGCGTCTCCTTAACCGTGTTTGGCGGGCGGGGGGAGTTAAAATTAAGTGGGCGCGCCTCGGGATTGAGCGGCCAGATAGGCCTGTGTGGGCGTGGTGATGCGATCTGGCAGGTCTGACAGGGCGAACCAAGCGCATCCGCCATGCTTTTCAGGCTCTTGAACCGCTGGCTCTCCGGAGACGATGCGGGCCTCATAGATGGGTGAGACCCAATGGCGGCCATCGCCGGCGTCAATGATCTCGCTGATACAGGCCAGATGCAGGATTTCAATGTCGATGCCGAGCTCTTCGGCGATCTCTCGCCGGGCGGTTGTTTTGGCGGGTTCTCCAAAGTCTATCTTGCCGCCGGGCAAGCCCCATGCGCCAGACTCAGGTTCGGTCAGGCGCTGAATGAGAAGGAGGCGGCCGTCGCCATCCCGAATGGCGGCCCCGCATCCGGCTTGTGGCTTTTGGGCCTCAGGCACTCGCGGCTGATCCATGAGCGCTTAGCCCGTGAACGCGGGCTTTTGGCCAGAGGCGGAGGAAGTTTTCGGTGTAGAATTTGTCCTTCACATCTTCAGCGCGCCCTTCGAGAGAGGCCTCAAACTTTCCAATCGGGTCACGCCCGCCTTCAACATGCGGATAGTCGCTAGAAAAGAGGTAGAGATCAGGATTGGATTGGTCGATCATGTTGCCGACGTCTTCAATCGGAAACGGTGTGAAGGCCATTTGCTCTGTCAGCTGTTCTGACGGTTTGCGGTCAAATCGGACGGATGTGTCGACGCGGCTGTAGATGCGCGTGGTCCAATCGAGGCGGCGAAGCATTTCAGGCACCCAGCCGGCGCCAAGCTCAACGGCAGCGCCGCGCAGATTTGGATGACGGGCAAACACACCATCTAGCAGCAGCATGGTGATGAAGCTTTCTGGGACTTGATGCATGACGGCGGCGTCTTTGGTGCGAACATTCTCGCCGCCGCCCATCCAGTCCTGAACCGCGGCGCGGCCATTATTGCTCCATGATTTTAGCGACTGAAGCGGTGAGCCGCCCACGTGCAAAACAAATGGCGTGCCGCTTTCAGCGAGACGCGCCCAGAAGGGCTCAAGATCAACATGGCCGGGGGCGAAACCAATCGGCGCGCGGTGCGGCACCCAAACAGCTTCAGCGCCGGTTTTAATCGCAAAGTCGAGTTCTTTGATGGCGAGCTCTGGCGTATCAAGCGGGCAGATATGGACGGGCATCAGGCGATCATCGCCGGCGCAGAAATCGGCCATGTGGCGATTGTGGGCGCGGGTGGCGCCGTAGCGGAGTTTTGGGTCTGTCTTGGAGCTGGGATGGAAGGGCAGCGCGACAGAATGGGTGGCGAAGACAAGCTGTTTTTTGAAGCCGAGCAGATCGAGCGCGGTGGAGCGATCTGAGCCATTGAATGCGCCAAGGGCCTGTATCTCTTTTGACTTTACGATCAGGTCATCGCCAAGGCCGATCATCTCTTGCTTGTGGGCGTCAGTGTGCTCGCCGCCATTGGCCATGATGAGTGCGACTTCTTCATCGGTGACCAAGGACGCAGAATAGCTGACCTCCGGAATATCATCGCGCAGGTCTGGATCGGCGTAGGCTTTGAGGAAATCCGGTAGCTCCATGATGTGACTGTCAGCATCATAGAAGGCGCGTGTGTCTGGAGCATAGGGCATGGGCGGAGATCCTTGTTCTGGCGGCGGGTGGGAGAACTCTACGCGGAAATAGGGGGATGGCAAAATTGGAGGTATGTATCAGCCCGCACGTGCGACCGCTGTGAGGCGGCTTGTATAGGTTGTATTTTCAATTGGGATGGACCCGCGGTCACGGAATTGGGAGCAAGGCTTCGCGGATTTCGAACGGGCGCAGGATGGCTTGCGCGCAAGCATCACCGACACATAGAGGGCGCGAAAGCGTGCGCGCCACGGAATACATCCACGCAGGGTAATAGCCCCATGTCAGGCTTTCGAATGTCAGTGTGGTGTAGGTTTGCGGCAGGTCGTCTCTGAGATTGTCTGAAACGAAATCTATTGAGAGCGTGCCGCGTGGCCCCATGTGCAGCACGACGTTGCCATGTTCGCCCGCCGCAAGACGGCCCGCCATCCAGCGATCGAGGCGCCAGAACTGCAGCCATAGCCATGGCCAATACAAGATTGGGCAGGCGGCATAATAGGGGAATTGCGAAGCGTTCATTCCCGCTAGAATACCCCCGCCCATGGGGGTGTTGGATAAGTTTGGGTGTGTTTTCTATAGCGCGTTGTTTTTATTGAAGTCAGCGCTAAGGCAGGTGCGGGGTTCAGTGCATTGCTAGCCCTTGTCGCCCATCAACCAGCGCGCAAGGTCAACATAATCGAAGGCCAGAGAGATGAGCATGATTGTCAAAATAAAGACAATCCATTTGCCGAGCCATGTGTCGCGGACGCGCCATGTTGGCTGTATGCGCCAAAGATAGATCGCAGCGGGCGTCCAGAACGTGATGTGCCCAAGGCCAAGAACGCGGCTGTAGCCGAAGTAACTGTAGAGCAGCAATGTCGAGGGGAAGGCGAGTAAGATCAGGATGGCGGCGGGGATGAGGTTGCGGCGGAACAGGAATAAGACGCAGGTGATCAGCGCGGCGGGGCCGAGCACGTTTAGCCACCAACTGATCCATTGCGGCTGTTCATTTATGTCTGCAGCGAACTGGGCGAGCAGGTCTGACACCTAAATATCTCCGAAATGTTTCAGCGCAGCGGTTGCGATGGGCGCGCCCCATTCCTGAACGAAGTGACCCGCGTCCTCGATTTCCATTGGCGCAGGGCAGCCATTGATGGTTTCGCGCAGCGCGCTCATCGTGGCCTCGCCGAGCACTGGATCGGCTTTGCCGACCGCCATGAAGGTGTCGCCGGTCCATTCGGTTTTCCACCATTTCGCGGCGGCTTTGGCCGTATCAACGCCCTGCATATCTGGCGCGACCATTACGATGTCTGGGAAGCGGCGCACGCCAGCTTTGTAGGACTGATCTGGGAAGGGCGCGCCATAGGCGGCGGCTTCCGCGTCGCTGAGAATAGGGGTGCCGCGTTGCATCAGCTGTGCGATGTTGAGATCGGGCTGGGACGCATTGAAGGCTTTCCAGGCGGTAAAGCCGGGGCCAGCGCTTTCGCCAACCGGGATGGTGGTGTTCATGACGATGAGGCGGGCGAGACGGCTGGCAAGGTCTGGCCCGGAGCAAAGGCCGAGGATGCCGCCCCAGTCCTGGCAGACCAGTGTGATGTTTTTCAGATCAAGATGTTCGACGAAGGCGAGCAATGTCTGGCGGTGGAAGTCGAACGTATATACGGCGTCATCGATCGGCTTATCAGAGCGGCCAAAGCCGAACCAATCGGGCGCAACGACCCGCGCGCCGGACTCCAAAAAGACCGGCATCATCTTGCGGTAAAGATAAGACCAGCTGGGCTGTCCGTGCAGGCACAGGAAGGTTTGAGCGGCCTCTTTCGGGCCTTCATCAAGATAATGCAGGCGCAGGCCCGGATAGCCGTTTAAGGCCTCGATATAATGGGGGGTGTAGTCGAAGCCCGGAAGGTTTTCGAAGGCGGTGTCGGGGGTGCGTTTGGCGTGCATCTTTTGGTCCTCGTCTTGATGTTGCGGCGCACTGTGCGGCAGGCTGGGCGAAACACCAAATGTGAGGGAGTGCGAGATGGGAAAGGTTATTGGCGTGGGAGGCGTATTTTTTCTTTGCAAGGATGTGGAGGCGACGCGGGCTTGGTATGCGCGGGTGCTGGGCATGACGATCAATGATTATGGCGGCGCAGACTTTGTGCATGGCGAAGCGGCCAAACAGTTTCCGACGGGCGCGCGCACGGTTTGGTCTCCGTTCAAAGGCGACAGCGATTATTTCAAGCCTTCATCAGCGCCGTTCATGATCAATCTGATGGTGGACGATATGGATGAGATGCTAGTGAAATTGAAGGTCGAAGGCGTATCGCTGGAGGGCGAACCGATGGAGGAGGCCTATGGCCGTTTCGTGTGGCTGATGGACCCGGACGGGCGCAAAGTGGAACTGTGGCAACCGATTGAGAACCCAGAGGCTTGGACGAACGGCTAAAAAAATGGGTCACTCTGAAATACCAGAGCGACCCGAGGGGAGGAAAGAGAGTTGAGTGCGGCGCTAGTTGCGCACCGCTGTGTTGCAGACTTCGAGTTGCTCTGCGGTCAGTTCTGATTTGCCATTGGTGAAGCGGATGACGGTGCCGGCTTTCTTGGCAATTTTCTTACAGGTCCGCACGGAGACTTTCTTGCGTTTCAGTTCAGCTGAACAGATTGCGCCGTCGCAATCCCAAACAGTTTTTTCAGCGACGAGATTTTTGCGGGCTGGCAATGGGTCGGATAGCTCAACCGTGAAGGTGCCCGCAAAGGCGGGAACGGTGAAGGCAAGCGCCGCAGCGGCAGCGATGATTGGACGAAGGGTCATGGGAGGAAACCTCTGTTAAAAATGAGAGCGATGGATGGTCGCGCAAGACGCAACGGTGAAGCGCCTTGAGGGTTGAATAATCAACGCTGAATGATTTGTCAAATGTTCAGTGTGTTTTGTTCTCAAAGACGCTGATGCCAGTGGCCGCGAAGGTGTTTCTGGCTTGGTGTGAGCGGAGTGGATCGGTCGTAGGCCCCCTAACGTGGCGGCACAAATTGCTTATGCGGGCGGGGCGCTTATGGTTAAAGCCAGAGCGCTAAAGCGACGCACACACAGATGGAGGAGAGACGATATGGACTTCAACATTCCACAGGACTTGCAAGATTATTTGGGCGTTCTGGATCAATTCATTGAGGACAAGATCAAGCCGTTGCAGGCCAAAGACGACAATGAACGCTTCTTCGATCATCGCCGGGAATGGGCGCGCACGGATTTTGATAAAGGCGGTCTGCCCCGGCCGGAATGGGAAGATCTGATGCGCCAAGCCAAGCGTTTGGCCGATGAGGCCGGCCATCTTCGCTATGCGCTGCCGAAGGAGTATGGCGGGCAAGACGGCACCAATCTGGGCATGGCGATCATTCGCGAGCATTTGGCGCGCAAGGGCCTCGGCCTGTTCAATGATTTGCAGAGCGAACACTCGATTGTTGGCAACATGCCGCAGATTTTGATGCTGAGGGATTTTGCGCGTGAGGATCAAAAGCATCTGGCCGAGGAGGCGCTGGCGGGCAAGTTTCGCGCGACATTCGGCTTAACTGAGCCAGAGCACGGATCAGACGCCACCCATATGGACACCAAAGCCGTGCGCGAGACGCGTGATGGGGTCGAAGGCTGGCTGATCAATGGCGAGAAGATGTGGATTACCGGGATGCACCATGCCAGCCACATGATGTGCTTTTGCCGCACAAGCGGGAAAGATGGCGACGCGAAGGGCATCTCTTGTCTGCTGGTGCCGGCCGATGATCCGGGCATCACGATTGATGAATATATGTGGACGTTCAATATGCCCACAGACCACCCGCGACTGACCATCAAAGATGTGTGGGTGCCCGATAGCGCGCTGTTTGGCCCGGCCGATGGCGGGCTGGCGCTGGCGCAGCACTTTGTGCATGAGAACCGAATCCGGCAGGCCGCAAGCTCGACCGGGGCGGCGCTGTTCTGCATTGATGAGAGCGTGAAATATGCCCAGAAACGCGCGCCATTTGGCAAGCCGCTGGCGGTCAATCAGGCGATTCAGTTTCCCTTGGTGGAATTGAAGAGTGAGGCCGAAATGCTGCGTCTGCTGATCTTTAAGACGGCGTGGGAGATGGACCAGATGAGCAAGCCTGAAGTGGCGATCCAACTGTCGGATAAGGTCTCAATGTGTAATTACCGGGCCAATCGTCTGTGCTGTAACGCCGCCGACCGCGCGATGCAGGTGCATGGCGG
>CAZXVJ010000043.1:0-24256 GCA_964644385.1 uncultured Hyphomonas sp.
GGGCTTGTGATAGCCGGCATGGTCTTCAACACCGAAATAGAGGAACGGCACGCCCGCCTCATGGAACACCGCGTGGTCTGACTGGCCGGTCCAATCATTGACGCCGTCTTCGGGTTCATCATGCCCGGTCAGCAGCGTGACCGGGGCGTTATCTGCAAAGGCATCGAACATCGTCCGTAGCTCTGGACTATGGTAGAGGCCCGCCACATAAAGCTCTCCGGCATGAGAGCGGCTAATCATATCAAAATTGAAATTAAGCGCGATCCGCGTCAGCGGCACTGGCGGGTCTTGCACAAACGCGTGCGCGCCGAGCAAGCCTTTTTCCTCTGCATCGAGGGCGGCGAGAATGATGTCGTGCTTAGGCGGAGTGGATTGAAAATGTTGCGCAATCGCCGTCAGAGCCGCCACGCCAGAGGCATTATCGTCGGCGCCATTGTAGACCTGACCGTCTTGGACGCCCAGATGGTCATAATGCGCGGTCAGTACGAGGACAGGCCCCTGGCCGGGCGTTTCACCTGCGATCCACCCGACGACATTAATGCCGCTAACAGGTTCTTGCTGCTTGATGATGCGGCCCTTGGCGGGCGGGGTGATCGTGAAGGGGATTTGGTAACTGTCGCCGATCGGTTTGACGCCGAGGGTTTCGAAGCGTTTCTGGATAAACCCGCGCGCCGCTTCTGCGCCTTTGGTGCCAGTCGCGCGCCCCTCCAAAGCATCACTCGACAGCGTTTCGGTAAGGCGCAATACCGCGTCGCCGTCGAAGGTTTCAGGCTGGAAGCGCGCCGAAGCGGGCTCTCCGCCTGCACGCCCCGTATACAGGAGCGTCCCGCCCAAAATGACCGCTAGAACGCCAATCACCAATCCGAAAACCCAGGTCTTGCTACCGTCCATATCTTTCGCCTCTCGCATTACAGCGCTTGACCGACGCGCGCGGCGCCCTCATCTGCACAGTCTACGTTACGAGGAGCCGCCCCCCAATGGCAATGGATAGAGAAACCCTTTCCGCCCACCTGACCGATGCCTTCCCAGAGGCCGAGATCACGCTGACCGATCTGGCCGGGGATAATGATCATTGGCAAGCCGAGATTGTCAGCGCGCAGTTCGCCGGGGTATCCCGCGTGAAGCAGCACCAAATGGTCTATGCAGCGCTGAAAGGTAAAATGGGCGGCGAATTGCACGCTCTGGCGCTGAAAACGCGCGCGCCTTAGGCCAAATCATTGACGAATGGCCCGCGACGGGGTCATTTCGGGGCAAATCCTTTCAATGGAGCCTATCAATGATGAAATTTCCGATTAAAGCCAGCGCCATCGCGCTGACCATCGCCCTTGGCGGCGCGCTCGCTGCTTGTGGTGGCCCTAAAGACGCCCCAGCCCCGAAAACGCCCGAAACGGGCAGTGAAACGGCTGGGACAGACGCATCTGGCGGAGATGTGGTGGCAGATGCGACGGCCTTTCTGAAACGCGCCGATACGGAACTTGCCGCCATTAATCAGGCCGCCGCTGGCGCGTATTGGGAGCAGGCCACCAATATCAATGATGAGACCAATGCCGCCGCCGCCGCTGCGGGCGCGACCGCGACCAAATTACGGGTGGCTTTGGCCAATGAGTCGAAACGCTTTGATGTTGCAGATTTGCCGGCGCCGCTGGCCCGGAAAATGCTGATCCTGCGCGGCGGGATTACCGTCCCTGCTCCCTCAACCGAAGGTGCGGCAGAGGAGCTTTCCACGCTCATGACGGGTCTGGAATCGACCTACGGTACCGGTACGTTCAACTATAAGGGCGAAGACCTGACATTGGACGAGCTGTCGACCATTATCGAAACGTCGCGTGACCCGGCAGAGCTAAAGGCGGTTTGGGAGGGATGGCGAACCGTATCGCCGCCCATGAAAGATGATTATGCGCGCATGGTGAACATCGCCAATCAAGGCGCCGAAGAGCTGGGCTTTCCAAGTCTCGATCAGATGTGGCTGTCTGGATACGACATGCCGCCCGCCGAAATGGAAGCCGAAGTTGATCGTCTCTGGACACAGGTTGAGCCGCTTTATGAGGAGCTGCATTGCTATGCGCGCACGCAGTTGAACGCAGAATATGGCGACGATGTGCAACCCAAAACTGGCCCGATCCGTGCGGACCTGTTGGGCAATATGTGGGCGCAGCAATGGTCATCTGTGTATGATATTATGGAGCCAGAGGGCGTTGGCAAAGTGCCGTATGATCTGACGCAACGCCTGAATGATAAGGGCTATGACGCGATCAAGATGGTGGAGACGGGCGAAGCGTTCTTTACCTCACTAGGCCTCGACCCGTTGCCGCAAACGTTCTGGGACCGCTCAATGATTGTGCGCCCAGAGGGCCGCCAAGTGGTGTGTCATGCGTCGGCGTGGAATCTCGACGACGAAGACGATGTGCGCATCAAAATGTGTACCGAAGTCAACTCTGAGGATTTCTACACGGTTCACCACGAGCTTGGTCACAACTTTTACCAACGCGCCTATAAGGCGCAGGACTATCTCTATAAGGACGGCGCGCATGATGGCTTCCACGAAGCGATTGGTGACTTTATTGGCCTGTCGATCACACCGGAATATTTCGTTCAGATCGGCCTGATCGAAGAGAGCGAGATGCCCGGCGAAGACGCTGATACGGCGCTATTGATGCAAACGGCGCTGGACAAAATTGCCTTCTTGCCGTTCGCGATCACTGTTGATGGCTGGCGCTGGGGCGTGCTGTCGGGCGAGACCCAGCCGGACCAATACAATGAAGCGTGGTGGGATTTGCGCCTTGCCAATCAGGGCATTGTGCCGCCAGGGCCGCGTCCTGAAAATGCGTTTGACCCAGGCGCGAAATACCACATTCCGGGCAACACGCCTTACTTGCGCTATTTCCTCAGCTTTGTGATGCAGTTCCAGTTCCACCAAGCCGCGTGTGAGCAAGCCGGATGGGACGGCCCGCTGCACCGCTGTTCGATCTATAACAACAAGGAGGTTGGCGCGCGCTTTAACGCTATGATGGAGGCTGGCGCGTCTCAACCTTGGCCAGACACGCTGGAAGCCTTTACCGGCACCCGCGAAATGGATGGCAGCGCGATCATCGAGTATTTCGAGCCGCTGACGGCGTATCTGAAAGAAGAAAACAAGGGCCAGTCCTGCGGCTGGAACTAAGAGCAAAGCCGTCCCCATCACATCGGTGAGGACGGCTTCCACCTTGACGAAGCCGCTGTCAGACCACACATCAGCGGCTGAAAATGGAGTTTTGAAGACCAATGACCGATCAAGCCACCCAAGACAGCATTAAACAGGCCGTCACCAGCAATGATGTCGTCCTGTTCATGAAGGGTACGCCGACGTTTCCGCAATGCGGGTTTAGCTCCGTTGTGGTGCAAGTGCTGGACTATCTGGGCGTTGAGTATGTCTCAACAAATGTGCTTGAAGACGGCGCCGTACGCGAAGGCATCAAAACTTATTCAGAATGGCCGACCATCCCGCAGCTCTACGTCAAAGGCGAATTTGTCGGCGGGTGCGACATTGTCAAAGAGATGTTTGAGAATGGCGAGCTGAAAGCCTTCATGACTGAAAAAGGCATCGATATGGAAGCGGCCTAGCGGCTAATCCCCAAAACTCTTCATGTGCATTCCAATCCTAGATACGGGCGCATGCCCAGTCGATAGGCCCACGACTCTTCAATAAATCGGCCATCTTTGGCCATAGTCTTCCGCCAAGACAGGACGATCCCAAATGGTTCGCAGGGATCGAAACACTGCCCATTGAGGAGAAGATTGTTGCGCATCATACCTAAGCTTGTGGTCTCAGTGATGGTCGGCGCGGCGATACTTAGTGCACCTGCGCAGGCGTGCATGGGACCGCAGTTTGAACGGCATATTATTCTAGGCGCTCTACCCGCCGACACCCGTGACGCCGAATTTGTTGGTCATGTCATTGTGCGTGAAAAGCGCAGATGGATCTTCTTTTCCAAAAGCGACACTGAAGGCTTTCTTGCCCGCGTGACCGAAAGCACGACCCATCCAGACCTTGTCGGCAGCAGCATTGAATTGCCGCCGATTCTATCCACCAGTTGTGGGCCTTGGCTCGATGGCGGCGACCGAGGCTTTATTACCGGCACTTTCGCGGAGTCCAACAGTGCGCGCCCGACCCTTTTTCCGGATTCTCATAAGGGCTTAATTGCCTTCGCGCCCGCCGACCCTCTGCCCCTAAACGGGACGAAATAGTCGGCTGACAACCAACAGTGAGTTTGTCGACGTGTCGGCCCCATTGCGCTTCGTCCTTCCCACTGCCTGCCTATTCGTATAGCAGACAGGCCCATGACCACACAGACCCAGACCGCCCCCATTCGCCCGGCACATGCGCCCAAAGTCGGCATTGTTTCGCTTGGCTGCCCGAAAGCGCTGGTTGATAGCGAGCGGATTGTAACGCGCCTGCGCGCAGAGGGGTATAGGATTAGCGGCGACTATGACGGGGCTGACCTCGTATTGGTCAATACGTGCGGATTTTTGGACAGCGCCCGCGATGAGAGCCTGGAGGCAATTGGCGAGGCGATTGAGGCCAATGGCAAAGTGATCGTCACCGGATGCCTCGGCGCTGAGCCAGATGTGATTGAGGCTGCCCACCCCAAAGTGCTCGCAATCACCGGACCGCATCAATACGAAGATGTGATGGCCGCGGTGCACACCCATCTCACACCGCCGCACAACCCGCACACAGACCTAGTCCCGGAAGCGGGCCTCCGCCTGACGCCGCGCCACTACGCCTATTTGAAAATCTCTGAAGGCTGCAACAATCGCTGTAGTTTTTGCATCATTCCAAAACTGCGCGGTGATCTTGTCAGTCGGCCGATCCATCATGTTTTGACTGAGGCCGAACAATTGGTGCGCGCCGGCGTCAAAGAACTGCTGGTCATCAGTCAAGACACCAGCGCCTATGGCTTGGACGTGAAGTACAAGCCGGAAGTCTTTCGCGGAACCGAATACCAAACGCGCTTCTTGGATCTCGCAAAAGGGCTGGGTGAAATGGGCGTGTGGACGCGGATGCATTATGTTTATCCCTACCCACACGTGGACAAGGTCATCCCGCTTATGGCGGAGGGCAAGATCACGCCCTATCTGGACATTCCGTTTCAACACGCCAGCGGGCCCGTCCTGAAAGCGATGAAGCGCCCCGGCAATCAAGACAAGGTGCTTGCCCGTATTCAGAGCTGGCGCCGCGATGTGCCAGAGCTTGCCATTCGGTCAACCTTCATTGTTGGCTTTCCCGGCGAGACGGAAGAAGACTTCCAAATCCTGCTCGACTTCATTCGCGAGGCGAAGATCGACCGGGCCGGGTGTTTCAAATATGAGAATGTCGTCCACGCTGACAGCCGTGATTTACCGGGGCATGTCCCCGATGAAATCAAGGATGAACGCTGGCATCGCTTTATGCAGGCGCAGGCTGAGGTCTCCGCGGCCCGGGCAGCGGCGCAGATTGGCACTGTGCAAGACGTGATTATTGATGGGCCGGGCGAAGAGGCTGGCACGATGATCGCGCGTAGTAAGGCTGACGCGCCCGAAGTCGACGCGCTGGTCTATCTATCTGATGCGGGGCATCTCAAAGCCGGAGACATCATCGCCGCCAGCATCACAGATGCTGACGACTATGACTTGTTTGGTTCGCCGGCTTAGTTTTTGACCTTGTTGAGTACGCGAACGTAAGACCCGGCGGGAATATCCAGCTCAGCATAAGTCCACGTCAGCGCCACACCATCTGGCATGTATGCTTTGCACGAATCTTCAGTCAGGCGTTCAAAGGCGATTTCGTATTCTTTGCGGCCGTCCTTATCGACGCTTGCCTCAACGGTGGACTTAGATGTGCAACCGCCGCTGGCGAGGCGGACTGTGACGTCAGACGCGCCGATATTGACGGCTTTTAGAGGCTCCAAACCGAATTGGGTTTCCGCGTGATAGCGGTACTTATCATGCACGTCTTCGTCAGAATCTACGATGATACAGCCAGAAAGGGCTAGACAAGCGACCCCTATTACGACAAATGTCTTATTAATCACGATAAATCTCCTTATTGAATAACAATATGTTGACTTATTGCTTTTCGATAAAGTATCGTCAAGACAAATGACACGACAAACTGAACTGGGACGCACAAAATGACCAAATTATCACTCGCACTGCTCGCTCTTTCGGTGGCCGCTGCCCCCCTCGCATTTGCCGAATCGAAAACCTATGACGCTGGCACTTTCAATGAGATCGACGCGCGCGGCGCGCTCACCGTTATCTATAATGCGGCGGAAACGCGCTCGGTGTCGGTCGAGCAAGTCGATGGTGACTTTAGTGATCTGAATGTCCGCCTGAAGGCCGATACACTGATATTCAGCCGGGTCAGCCTGGAAGGAAACAAGGGGTGGAGACGAAATGTTTCCGTCAACAACCGAAACGGCGAAATGATTGTGAAGGTGAATGGCAAGATAAAGCCCAGCTATATTATTACGGTCACGGGCCCTGAATTGGAGGCCGTATCGGTTTCCAGCAGCTCTGAACTGACCGCCAACAACCTTCAGGAAGACGCCTTTTTTGCCAAAGCGTCGTCTAGCGCGGACGTCAATTTGAACGGCGCCGTTCAATCACTGCGTCTGGACGCATCATCCAGCGCCGACATAGAAGCCGGTGACTTATCCAGCACCAATGTCGATATTGAAGCCTCCTCTAGCGCTGACATTGAGGCGAGGGCAGACGGGGGAAACCTAAAAATTGTCTCATCATCTAGTTCTGATGTGGAGGTCGCCGGCGGTTCACTTCAAAGTGTGAGCATAGATTCTTCTTCCAGCAGCGATGTGACTGTCACCGGAAGCTGCGCGAGTCTGGACGTTGACGCGTCTTCGTCTGCCGATATCGATGCCAGTGGATTGTCTTGCCAGACGGGCCGGCTGGTCGCTAGCAGCGGGTCGGAGATCGAGGCCGATGTTTCCGACAGCCTGTACGCCCGCGCCTCAAGTGGCGCAGATATAGAGATTGCCGGCTCTGTTGACGAGATCGACATACGAGAATCCAGCGGCGGCAGCATCTCGCTTTAATCTCCAAGGAAAGGACATCATCATGATACGCTCAACATTACCCCTCATAGCGGCTGCCTTTGTTTTGGCACTGCCCGCCGCAGCTGGAACCCTCGAGACTTACGAGTATTCGAATTTTGACACCGTCGATGCATCGGCCGGCATTACCGTCGAATTCACTCAGAGCGCTGACTATACTGTCGTTGCGGACTTTCAGCGCGGCGAACGTAAAGATATCCGCGTCAGTCAGCGCAATGGCGTCTTATCTGTGTCGCGCCGCCCGTCCCGGTTTTGGAACAGAAACACCGCCCGTGTAGTGGTTCGAATAACGGCGCCCGCTGTAGACAGCATTCAGACGTCTTCTGGGTCCAGCGTCGCTGCTAGTGGCATAACAGCCAAAGACTTTGAGCTTCGGGTTTCAAGTGGCGGCAGCGCCAAAATTGAAGGCACATGCGATCAGCTTAGCATTTCTGCGAGCTCTGGCGGGTCAGCGTCCGCAAAATCTTTAATATGCGCCTCGGTTGATGCAGGCGCCAGCAGCGGCGGCTCAGTCTCGGCCCATGCAAGTGAACGCGCCAGCAGCGACACCTCGTCCGGCGGCAGTGTATCAATCTATGGCAACCCAGCCGAACGCGACGCCAACACATCTCGAAGCGGCGGATCCACCAGCTTCAAATAGGAAGACTTAAATCTCATAGTCCTTCGGGTTAAGGCCGGGATCTGGGTAGTTTAAATCCATGCCTTCCAACGCGCCGCGCACAAGCCGTGCCACGCAGGCATTGCGGCGCGGGCGGCTGTCGGCTGGAATGATGTGCCAAGGCGCATGTTCGGTGGAGCAACGCGTCACGGCGATCTCATAGGCATCCATAAAATCTGGCCACAATTTGCGGTCTTCCAGATCGCCCGGATTAAACTTCCACAGCTTGTGCGGCTCAACCAGGCGCTCAGCGAGGCGCACGCCTTGTTCTTTGTGGCTGACGTTCAGCATGCATTTTACAATGGTTACGCCGTTTTCGGTTAAAAGGCGTTCAAAGTCGTTGATCTGAGCGTAGCGTTGTTCAATCGCTTGCGGACGGGCAAATCCGCGGACGCGCGCGACCAATACATCTTCATAGTGAGAACGATCGAATATGCCGATGCGTCCCTTCTTTGGCATGGATTGATGCACGCGCCACAAATAGTCACGCGCCATCTCATTCTTGCTGGGCGCTTTGAATGCTTTGACCTCCATGCCCAGCGGAGACGTTTTTGCGAAAACGTTTTTCAACGTGCCTGACTTGCCGGCCGTATCCATGCCTTGCAGCACAACCAGAAGGGCCTGATCTCCAGACGCATATAGCTTGTCTTTAAGCTCGTTGATGATCTTCGCATCTTCTTTCAGACTGTCTTTTGCATCTGACTTATTTTCAAACACCTGACGCCCTGACGTGTCTCGGCTTGCAAGTTTAAACGCGGCGCCGGGCGCAGCAATGAGGGCGTCCCGGACAGATTGGATAGAGGGTTGGGTCATGGGCGGTCAGATCTCCAAATTGAAAAAGCCGCTTCATGGTGAAGCGGCTTTCCCGAAATTTCAAATAATTCTGGGCGTCTAGGAAGAATAATATTCCACGACCTGAGACGGTTCCATTTGAACCGGGTATGGCACGTCCTGCAATTCAGGCACGCGGACCAAAGTCGCTGACATCGATTTTGGGTCAACTTCTAGATACTCTGGCAAATCGCGCTCTGGCGAGCCAAGAGCTTCGAGCACCAGCGCCATGTTGCGTGATTTTTCCCGCACTTGAACAACGTCGCCCGGCTTGAGACGAACAGACCCGATATTACACTTCTTACCGTTCAACATGACATGGCCATGGTTCACAAATTGGCGGGCCGCAAAGATCGTCGGAACAAACTTTGAGCGATAAACGAAGGCTTCCAGACGACATTCCAACAGACCGATCAGGTTCTCCGCAGAGTTTCCCTTCATCCGGTTGGCTTCATCGAAGGTTTTGCGGAATTGTTTCTCGGTGATGTCACCATAGTAGAATTTCAGTTTCTGCTTCGCCATCAACTGCATGCCGAAGTCTGAAACTTTCTGACGACGGCCCTGGCCATGCTGGCCCGGCTTATAGTTGCGCTTGTTGACTGGAGACTTGGGGCGGCCCCAAATGTTTTCACCGACCCGGCGGTCGATCTTGTACTTCGTCGTGTGACGACGTGACATGGCATACCTCATTATCGACGCGGGCCGGTGGGCGAATTCATTCTCGCTCACGATTACAACGGCGGCTCCGCACCATCCCGTCCTAAGACGCGGCTTGAACAGGAAAACACTCTTTCCGTCAAGTCATACTGGCAATTGAAACGGCGCAATGGTCTAGTATCTAAAAGGGAGGAGCCCCCATGAAAGGGATTTCAGGAACATCCGCGCTGGTCACCGGCGCAGCCAGTGGCATCGGCCGCGCAGCCGCGCTCGGCCTCGTTGCAGCAGGCGCAAAGGTTTATGGCACCGATATTGACGCAGCTGGCCTTGCTGAGACCAAAAAGCTGGCGGGCGATGGTGTGTTCGAATTTGGGTCTCAAGATGTGACCGATGAAGCGCGTTGGGACACGGTCATGTCAGCCGCTGAAGAGGCCCATGGCGCGGTATCTACGATCGTGAACAATGCAGGTGTCGCCATCGCCGGACCGATTGTCGATTTCAGCCTCGCCGATTGGCAGAAGCAGATGGCGATTAATATGGATTCGGTCTTTCTCGGAACGCGCGCGGGAATGCGCCGTATGAAAGACACAGGCGGCGGCTCTATCATCAACATCAGCTCTGTTGCGGGCTTACGCGGCGCGGCGGGGGCGAGCGCCTATTGCGCGTCCAAAGGCGGTGTACGCCTGTTCACGAAGGCCGCCGCGGTGGAATGCGCGCAGATGAATTACGGCATCCGGGTCAACTCTGTGCATCCCGGCATCATCGACACGCCGATCTGGCAAAAATCAATCACCGATATGCTGAACGCCGTTGATGACCCAGAGCAAGTCGCCGCGCTGACGGCGCATTCGGGAGCCAACTCGATCGATGTGGACGCTATTGCGGCGCAAACCAGCCCGATGGGCCGGGCTGGAACAGCGCAGGAAGTGGCAGACCTGATCGTATTTTTGGCGTCAGACGCATCATCATATATAAATGGGCAGGAGATGGTGATCGATGGCGCGATGACATCTCGTTAAAGCAATGGGAGATACGCAAAATGGCCTATTCAGGTACAGACGAAAGCTTCACTCGATTTGAGCCTTATCGATTGTCCCCGGCCATTGGCGCAGAACTATTAGGCGCAGATCTAACCAAGCCCGATGACACGCTTATCAAAGAAGTGCGCGAGGCGTTGCTGCGGTATCAAGTGGTTTTCTTCCGAGACCAGCATGACTTAACGCGTCAGCAGCATTTGGATTTCGCCCGCGCCTTTGGAGAATTGGAAATCCATCCGGCAACCCCGCGCGGACAAGAGGACCGTGAAGTTTTACGCATCACGCACGGGCCAAACTCAAAGGGTCAGGAAAACTTTTGGCATTCAGACGTCACTTGGCGGGCTGAGCCATCGCTTGGGTCCATCCTAAGAGCAATGGAACTTCCGGACATTGGCGGTGATACCTTGTTCGCCAATATGGTCATGGCATTTGAGGCATTAGACGACGATCTGAAAGACCGCCTGCGCACGATGACGGCCCGCCATGATATTGCCCGGGTGTTCGCCAAACGGTTGAACAAGGACACAGCCGCGCTGCATGAGAAATACCCGGTGCAAGAACATCCGGTTGTACGCACCCATCCAGAAACAGGCGACAGCGTTCTTTACGTCAACATCGCCTTCACCGACTCCATCGTCGGGCTGGAGGCCAATGAGAGCAAAACCTTGTTACGAAAACTGTATCGGCAGGCGTCGTTGCCAGAGTTTCAGTGCCGCTTCCGTTGGGCGCCGGGGTCTTTGGCGTTTTGGGATAACCGGGCCTGCCAGCACTATGCTGCCAGCGATTATTTTCCCGCCGTCCGCAGTATGGAGCGCGTTACGATTGCCGGAGACCGCCCCTTCTATAGAGCCGCCTGAACACGGCCGATCCGGGTCAGCAAGACCGCTCTATTTTTGGTCCTTCTTCGTCTCGCGCCAATACCCGCGAGACCCTATGAACAAATTATTCTTATCCTCTTCGATGAACGGCAACCGCTGCACGGCGCCATTATTGGCGGTCAATTCAATCGTGAAGCCTTTTACCTTGTATGTCCCTGCTTTGCCGTCACCGCAGCCATCAATTTGGCTCTTTGTGCCCACCGTCATCACTGGATGAAGCATGCTTGAGACTGAGCTGCCCCCACTCTCGTCGCATGATGAGGCGTGTGCAAAGCTGCCCATATCCGGGAATATAGACGACATTGTTCCGCTTCCACCAAAGCTGGAACGTGAACTGGTATAATTTCCCTTTTTGTCAAACGTGTAGTGACGCCAAGTCGATGACGAGTTGAATGTCATGGAACCGCTTGTGCGCACATGCTGGAACTTGCCGATGTAACGCTTGTTTGTTTTCGCTGGTTTCACAGCGCGTACCCGGCCCTTCAACGGGGTCCAGTCTGCGTCATCGTCTTGGGTTTTGATCTCGAATTTCCCGCGTTTCTTGCGCCACTCAACCCAACGCTCAGGATCGATTTGGCGGAGTTTCTTTGCATCCAGATCGTCAAGCGGAACGGCAATATTTTTGACCGCCCAACCATTTTTCATCATCGCATATGTGTATTCATTGATGACAAAGAAGTCGCCACTGCGTCCGTCGACCTCCTGATGCACATAATGTTTTAGCATGGCGCGCGCATTGCCCTTGCCGGGCTTTGTTGTAACGGCCTGCTGAATGGCTGCGTTTCTGGCGCGCTCCGGACTTTGTTTACAGGCGTCTTCGACCGCGTCGCGCATTTGCTTCATGCCCGCATCTTTGCTGGTGCGTTTGAAAAACTCAGCGGGGCCGTAAGCGTCAATCAAGCGCGAATATTGATCCTTTCCTTTGTAGGTGCAGGCGAAAAGCAAGGATGCTCTTGGCTTACCCTTGCTCGACTTTAACTCACGCGGCCGGGCCCAAACGGATTTGCCCAGTTTGGCAATCTTTGCGGGTTCTCCAGACTTGCGAACCCTCTCGCCCCTGGCCGCAGACTTCTGCGCGTCCGCTAACACGGTTTCAGCTGACACGTCTGGCGTCTCAGACCAAGGCGCAATCTCAACGCTCAAGACACCCTCAGGCGTTTCCATTTCCAAATGCCCTGCCGGGCCGTACGGTTCGTCCAGCGCAGCCGAACGGTCGCACGCCGATACGGCCAGCACCCCAATCATCGCACCTAAAAAAATACGCATACCCGTTCCCTTAAACTGCGCACAATTTTCCAACTAAACAGGGCGATATTACGACGCAGATTCCGATAAGCGCAGTGTGACCACCAATGAGGTTGTCTCACCAGGTGGGAGAGTTTGCAGACCAGTAATCTCTTCTGGCAAACCCATATTCACGGCGTTTGGCGTCTGCGTTAGCGGTTCGACGCAAAAATGCGGCTTTCCTTTCGGCGTGTACACAACCAGGTGGCGCGCAGGCGCGCTGTCCATTGTGATCGCCAAATTCTTGTCCGGCCAGTTGATGCCCGTTTGACAAGCGGAACTGCTAAAGGCGTGATCCAATGCAAGATCCTGCGCTGGACGGGGGAGACGCAAGTCTTCTCCCTCTACCAAGTTCACCGGACCGCCAGCGCCATGGCCGTGCCAGATGCCGCTAACGCTCGCCTGAATCTCAGCGCCCTCAGATGGGAAGTATGGATGCCAACCGAGCCCGGCCGGCATGGGTGTTTGCCCTGTATTAGTAACCGACATCTCAAGTGTCATCGTCAACGCGTCCAAGCTGAAGGTCTGCCGCGCGGTATAGGGCCAGGGCCAAACATCACCGGCATGCGTGTGCACCATCTCTGCGCAGTTTTCTGTTTCGGTTTCAACGCGCCAAGGCGTTTGCCAGCCAAAGCCATGAATGGCGTGGGGCTCAGGCGGAAAATTCTTTGGTAAAACGTGGGTGCGATCATCAAAGCGGAACACAGCATTGTCGATGCGTCCCGGAAACGGAACAAGTGGAAAAGCCGCGCAGTCTAAGGGCGAGCTAACATTCTCCGGCGCGGGGCGAAGGACATCCTGCCCGTCAAGCCGCAAATAGGTCGTTGCGCCTCCAAGGTCTGGGAGCAGACCCATTTCGAGCCGATCTGATTTCAACTGCAGGCTCATGTGTCGTCTCGCAGAGTTCGGGCCTTACCGCGGCCAATGGCAAGCGCTTTAATCGCTCCGCGAAAGGTTTGGATTTCTTGATGGGTCCAATCGGCGCGCACGAACGCAGCGCGCAGATTATCTTTCATGAGCGGGGTCTTGGCCGGCGGATAGAAATATCCGGCGCGTTCCAATTCGTCCTCAAAATGCTCAAACATGCGGATAAGTTCGGCGCGCGGTGCAGGATCGCCTAACCCGCCGGGCGTCGCCCGTGTGGCAACACCTTGCGCCAACTTCCCCCATTCGGCTGCGAAAACAGAAACAGCTTGCGCCAGATTGAGGCTGGAGAAGGCATCATTGACCGGATAGGTCATGATGAGATCGCAGAGCGCGACGGCATCATTGGGCAGGCCAGATTTTTCAGCGCCGAACATAATCGCAGGGCGGCCTTGGCCAGCAACCAGTCGCTCACTGGACACTTTTGCCGCGCCAGGCGCATCTACAATCTCTTTTTCAATCCCGCGCATTCGGGCTGTCGCGGCGATGAGATATGTCACATCTTCGATCGCGGATTCTAGCGATTCATGACTCTCAACGGTGACACCTGCATCAAATGCACCAGCCGACATCGGCGTAGCCGCCGGATTGGGCCACCCATCGCGAGGGGTCACCAAGCGAAGATCGGTGAGACCAAAATTCAACATTATGCGCGCGGCAGCGCCAATATTTTCACCGAGTTGCGGTGAATGCAGAAGGATGATGGGGCCGAGCATTTAGGTCGCCTGCGTCGTCTTTCTCATCATTCTACTCCTTCTGAGTGTCCTCAATCGGTGGCGCAACAGCTTTTGACCTGCCGGACGCCTCTGCTATAGCGACGTGCAATAGCGCAACTTCAAGGAAATAAGCAACATGGCGAAGATCAAAGTCAAAAACCCGATCGTTGAAATGGATGGCGATGAAATGACTCGCATCATCTGGCAGATGATCAAAGACGAGTTGATTCTGCCGTATCTGGATGTCGATCTGAAATACTATGATCTGTCGATTCAGAAGCGGGATGAGACCGACGATCAGATTACCGTTGACGCAGCGGAGGCCACTAAAAAATACGGCGTGGCCGTCAAATGTGCCACCATTACACCGGATGAGCAGCGCGTAGAGGAGTTCGGCCTCAAGAAAATGTGGCGTAGTCCAAACGGCACCATCCGTAACATTATTGGCGGCGTTATCTTCCGCGAACCCATTGTGATTTCAAACGTTCCGAGACTGGTGCCGGGCTGGACGCGCCCTGTTGTTGTTGGCCGTCATGCCTTCGGCGATCAGTATAAAGCGACCGATTTCCTCGTACCGGGCGAAGGCAAGCTGACCATGAAATGGGAAGCAAAAGACGGCGGCGAGACGATTGAGCGCGAAATCTTCGACTTCCCGGAAGCTGGCATCGCAATGGGCATGTACAACCTGGATGCGTCCATTCGTGACTTCGCGCGCGCCAGCCTCAACTACGGCCTGCAACGCAAATGGCCCGTTTATCTGTCGACCAAAAATACCATTCTGAAAGCGTATGATGGCCGCTTCAAAGACATCTTTCAGGAGGTCTATGACGCAGAGTTCAAAGACAAATTTGCAGAATTTGGCGGCACCTATGAGCACCGCCTGATCGATGACATGGTGGCCGCAGCGATGAAATGGTCTGGTGGATATGTCTGGGCCTGTAAAAACTATGACGGCGACGTGCAATCAGACACAGTCGCGCAAGGGTATGGTTCGCTCGGCCTGATGACATCCGTTCTGATGACACCCGATGGCAACACGGTTGAAGCCGAAGCCGCGCACGGCACGGTGACCCGCCACTACCGCAACCACCAAAAAGGCGAAGCAACATCCACTAACTCCATCGCATCGATCTTCGCATGGACACGCGGACTGATTCACCGCGGCCGTATGGACGGCACGCCTGAAGTGTCTGAGTTCGCTCAGAAGCTGGAAGACACAATCATCGCGACCGTAGAAGGCGGGCAGATGACGAAAGACCTGGCGTTGCTGGTTGGCCCCGAACAAGAGTGGCTGACGACGGAAGGCTTCCTCGAAGCTGTCTCGGCGAACTTTAAGAAAGCGATGGCCGCTTAAGCAGGCACGCGCGGTAAATTTTGGCGGCGGCTGGCGGAAACGCTAAGCCGCCGTCTGCATTTCTGGAGTCATTTATGACCGAATACAGCATCCGGCAGGCAAGTCTGGACGACGCGCAAACCTTGGCGCATATCGGCGTCGCCACATTCGTAGACAGCTATACCTCTGAAATTGAGGGCCCCGCGATGATGGCGCATTGCACGCGCGAACATTCGCGCGCGATGTATGCGACCTATTTGGAACATGAAGCCGCGGCATGGTTGCTGGAACATGCCGAAACAGGTGCGCCCATGGGATATGCTCTGGTATGCCCGCCCGATTTACCAACAGAGTTGCAAGACGGCGATTTGGAGTTGAAGCGCATTTATCTGCTGTCACGCTTTCACGGCAGCGGCGCAGGTAAAGCTTTGTTGAATGTCACCGTCGAGCACGCACAAAACCTCGGCGCGCCGCGTCTATTGCTGGGCACCTATGAAGAAAACTTCCGCGCTGTGGCGTTCTATCAGCGCGAGGGATTTGAAACGATTGGAACGCGCAAATTTCAAGTCGGCGACAAACTCTTCGACGATATCATAATGGCGCGGGACATTGGCTGAAAAACACGGCATTATTGACGTGTTGCTGCGGACTTGCCACCCATAGGTTCGAGATAAGGACGCCTTGCATGCAGAAGTTTTCAATCCTCGACCTGTCTCCAATTGTGGAGGGTCAGACAGCCGCCGATGCGTTGGCGAATACGGTTGATCTGGCGCGCGCAGCGGAGGCTGCCGGGTACAACCGATACTGGGTTGCCGAGCACCACAATATGCCGGGGATTGCCAGCGCGGCGACGGGAATTGTGATCGGGCATGTCGCTGCGGCCACCTCCTCCATTCGCGTTGGCGCTGGCGGCGTGATGCTGCCCAATCATGCACCCTTGATGGTGGCTGAGCAGTTCGGCACCCTCGCAACGCTCTATCCAAATCGCATAGATTTAGGGCTCGGCCGCGCGCCGGGCACCGACATGGTAACAACGCGAGCGCTACGCCGCTATGGCGACGCGAATGAGCGGTTCCCGCAGGATGTTCAGGAACTCATTGGATATTTTAAAGAGCCGCCGGAGAATGTCCTGGTTCGCGCCATCCCCGGGGCTGGCACTCATGTGCCTGTTTGGATTTTGGGCTCTAGTCTGTACGGCGCCCAGTTGGCGGCCTTCTTGGGGCTTCCCTATGCTTTCGCGTCACATTTTGCGCCGGCGATGCTGGAACAGGCCATCGAGATTTATCGCGCGACCTTCCGCCCGTCTGAGACATTGGCAAAACCATACGTCATGTTGGCCGCTGGCGTCTGCGCAGCGGAGACGGACGAAGAAGCCCACTATCTACGCTCATCTCAAATGCTCGCTTTTGCGCGGCTGCGCATGGGCGCGCCGGGCAAACTACCCCCGCCTACCCGTGATCTGGAGGCAGAGATCCCCAGAGAGGTTTTGATCCAAATTCAACAAGCCTTGTCGGTTTCGGCCGTTGGATCTGCTGCAACGGTCGAACGACAACTGGCAGGCATAATTGAACGACACCAGCCCGACGAATTGATTGTGACTGGCACGGCTTTTGATCACAGCGCGCGCGTGCGATCTTTCCAAATGGTTGCCGAGATTTTGCAGCAGATGTGCAAGCAAACCGAGGCCGCCTAGGTCTGGCTTGAACCTTTCGCACCAGACTGGACAAGCGACCCGAGCGCGCGCACGAGGGGTAATCTATGTCCCATGATCGTTTCGCCGCCTTTAGACATGTCTCGTATCAGAGGTATTTTGCCGCGAAGTTTGTTTCAGCCTTCGCTGCGCAAATCCTGTCCGTGGCGGTGGCTTACCAACTCTATGATTTAACCGGCAATAAGTGGTTGCTCGGCCTGATCGGTCTGGTGCAGTTTCTGCCAGCCTTGGTTCTGGTGGTGTTCACCGGGCTCGCATCTGACCGACTAGGAAGGCGCACGGTTATGGGCAGCGCGATTGGGCTGGAACTCCTCTGCGCGCTCGCCATCTTATTCTTGGCTGTAACAAACCAATTTCGGGCGGTTCCTGTGCTAAGCGTACTGACCGTATTTGGTGTGGCGCGCGCATTTTATACGCCCGCTGCTTCATCTCTCGCTGTCAACGTCGTGCCCACTGAGGATTTCCCCAATGCCGTCGGGTGGAGCGCCTCAAGCTGGCAAGCGGCCAGCGTTATTGGGCCGTCAGTTGGCGGCTTGTTGCAATTTTTCTCCTCTAGCCTCGCCTATGGCGCAGCCGCGGCGCTGTTCGCATTTGCGGCGGCGCTGGTCATTTCGATTCCAACGACAACGCAAATTATCTCCAAAGAGGTTACGTCTTGGCGCACGTTGCTGGGCGGGTTCTCCTATGTCTGGAAGGAGAAGATGGTTCTGGGCGCAATTTCGCTGGATCTATTTGCAGTGTTGCTTGGCGGCGCCGTGGCGCTTTTGCCAATTTACGCGAAAGACATCCTGCTGGTGGGCGAACTTGGTAATGGGCTATTGCGGGCCTCGCCCGGCATTGGTGCAATCCTCATGATCTTGGTATTGACCAGCTTCCCCGTGCGCCGTCATGCCGGGATAATCCTGTTTGTGTCCGTTGCTTTGTTTGGCGTGTTCAATGTGGTGTTTGGGTATTCCACAATCGCGTGGGTGTCTGTTTTGGCGCTGATGCTGGTCGGCGGTTTTGATATGGTGTCAGTCTATATTCGCGAAGTTATTTTGCAGATGTGGACACCGGACCATGTTCGCGGCCGGGTCAACGCTGTGAACTCCATCTTTTTGGGGGCATCGAATGAACTCGGCGAATTTCGAGCTGGTACGATGGCGGCGCTTTATGGCGCTGTGTTTACCGTCACAGCAGGCGGCGCGGCGGCTGTTGGCGTCGCGGCGGCGTGGGCCGCTTTGTTTCCGGGGCTTCGCAAGGTGGACAGCCTGGAGCAAGGTGAAACCGTCAAATAAAAACCCCCGCACTGTGCTCAGCGCGGGGGCTTAACTGTGGTGATGCGGGCGCGCGAAGCGCCAATAGGATTAGTAGGGTGAGACGCCAAGCGCTTGCACGGTACTTACGGTCAGATAACCAACCGGCAAACCATTATCGCGCTGATAGGCTTCCATGGCCTTTAGAGTAGCAGGCCCGAAGCTGCCATCATCTGGCACCCGGTACCCTGCCGATGACAAAGCCCGCTGCACCTCAGCAATCTTACCCGGTGATGCGTTGGTATCGCACAGCACTTCACGCCATTCGAGGCCGCCGCCGCCTGTCACAACGCGCTTTTCCATTGTCTTGTACGTCGCCGGAATGACTGTGACTTCCTCACGCGCGGGCGCCACCATCTTCTGAACGGTCACCGTATCATAAACCGCCGGGATAAGCTCTTCGACCACTTGAGCGCTTTGAGCGACCACCTCTCGCGTAATGTCTTTATACGTTGCCGGAATGACTTCAGTTTCCGTGCGCTCTGCCATTACCAGCCGTGTGCGTGTGATGGATTCGTACTGGGCAGGCACTTCAACGCGGCACAGCAATTCGCCGGTGGCCCCGCCCGTGGCGCCATTGGCGGTCGCATTGCTACGGCCATACAGGCCCGATCCCGGCTTCCATGTTGTGTAAGCTGGGCGAACGAGCACCTCTTCGGTGTATTCTTCATACTGCGCGGGAATGACGCGAGTCTCGGTCCGTTCTGGCGTTTCCAGCACTTGCTCGGTCACGGTTTTGTACTGAACCGGAATAACCCGCAGATTACGGCTTTCTTCCTTTACCACAATTTGCTCTGTCACCGTTTCATACTGCGCCGGTATAACATTAATCTCAGTGGCTTCCGCACGGTCCACAACCTGCTCGGTCACAATTTCCGTTGTTTCAGGAACCAGCACTCGCGCAAAACATGCACCCGCATCGGCTTCAGGTGGATAATCGGTTGCGCCTTGTGAGAAAGCAACGCCGACCATCGCGGTGGATGCAACTGAAACAAACAACAACTTTTTCATGAGATTAACTCCCTTTGAGTTTTCGCTCGGGAATACACCCGATGGATTCTACAAAATTGAAAGAAGCCAAACCGATTGACCCGGCCGCCCGTCTTTCGAAGACCGATGCCCCGATCTTTCTGACTAGATTGATAGCTTAGGATTGAAACCTGGACCAGACATCAAGTGCGATAAAATCATCGAGCGCTTGAATTTATTGATGAATACTTCACCCCGTCTGTTCGCGCGGTGCGCTTTGGCCAACTATTGAATTGCCCACGCTTGACGGTCGCCCGCGACAAAAAACAAGACCAAGACTCGCAAAATAGGGCGGCGGCGCTATGACAAGGCGAAACCCTGCTCTGCTGCGCTGTCGGCGAGTGGCCCATGCAAGGACACCTGCCCATGATATTGCGCTACACACGGCCAGAGATGGCAGCCATTTGGTCTCCCGAATCCAAGTTCAGCATTTGGCTGGAGATCGAAACGCTGGCGGCGGAAGCCATGGAAGCGCGGGGCCTCATTCCGAAGGGTGTGAGCAAAGCGGTGCGCGCGCGCGCCGGGTTTGACGTTGACCGGATTGATGAGATTGAGCGCGAAGTCAAACATGACGTCATCGCCTTTCTGACCAATGTGTCCGAGCATGTTGGAGAAGAAGCCGCCTATCTGCACAAGGGCATGACCAGCTCTGATGTGCTCGATACCTGCTTTAATGTGCAATTGGTGCGCGCAGCAGACCTGTTGATGACCGGGCTTGATCGCGTTCTGACTGCGCTTGAGAAACGCGCCCGCGAACACAAGCTAACCCCAACCATCGGGCGCAGCCATGGCATCCACGCAGAGCCGACCACATTTGGTGTGAAGCTCGCGACGTTTCATGCTGAATTTGCCCGCTGCAAGGCGCGACTGGAACTGGCGCGCGAGGACGTGGCAACCTGCGCAATTTCAGGCGCGGTCGGAACGTTTGCAAATATTGACCCTGAGATTGAAGAGCATGTGGCCAGCGCACTGGGCCTTTCCGTTGAGCCCGTCTCCACACAAGTCATACCGCGTGATCGCCACGCCATGTATTTCGCTGTGCTCGGCGTGATTGCCTCCTCCATCGAACGCCTCGCAACAGAAGTGCGCCATTTGCAACGCACCGAAGTTTTGGAGGCTGAAGAGTTCTTCTCGAAGGGCCAAAAGGGGTCCAGTGCCATGCCTCACAAGCGCAATCCTGTCCTGACTGAAAACCTGACGGGCCTTGCACGCCTTGTGCGCAGCGCTGTTGTGCCCGCTATGGAAAACGTCGCGCTTTGGCATGAGCGTGACATTTCCCACTCATCTGTTGAGCGCGGCATTGGGCCGGACTCCACCGTTCATCTGGATTTCGCCTTGCACCGCCTTGCCGGGGTGATCGAAAATCTGGTCGTCTATCCTGATACAATGATGAACACGATTGAAAGCATGGGCGGGCTTCACAATTCTCAACGGATTTTGTTGGCCCTCGTGGAGAAGGGCCTCAGCCGAGAAGACAGCTATCGGTTGGTCCAGCGCAATGCGATGCGCACATGGGGCGGCGAGGGAGATTTACTCGACTTGCTCAAAGGCGATGAAGAGGTGATGGCAAAGCTGAGCGTTACAGAGATCGAAGACCTGTTTGATCTGGAGTATCATTTCAAACATGTCGACACGATCTTTCGCCGCGTGTTTGGCAAGGCATAAACGCGCGCCAACGCTACGCAATGACAGCCGACGGCTTGGCAGGCCCATCGGGCGCAGGCAAGAGTTGCTTAGATTTACGGAGCTGCTGACGATGATACGATACCTATTGTTGACGCTCGCGATCTTAGTGAATGGCGCGGTGGCTATTCCCGAGGTTGCGCCACCTGAGAAAACTGCGCCCGCTGACCAAACTGAGGTTGGGTCCGCCGTGAAAATCATAAATTTTACAGCCGATTGGTGTCCAAACTGCCGCGCGCTCAATCCGAAAATGGCCGAGGCTGTTGAGCGGTTCGAGGTCGGAGATGTTCGCCTGATTGATCTTGACCATACCGGTTTCAAGGGCGCCGATGAATGGGCCGGCATTCAGCTGACCAACAAGATCTTAAAGCAGATGGACGCTCACCAAGCCGTTTATCTATGGGATTGGTATGGCGGGCGAACTGGCATTGCCGTGGTCGTTGCCAGCGACAATGGCGAACCGCTGACCTGTTTCAATAACGGTATGACTGTTGATCAAATCGAAGCGCGGATTAAGCAAAGCATCACACTGGCCACGAAAGCCCCGCCCGGCCTGCGCCGCCCCGAAGGCCCCGAATGCCCGCCGCCAATGAACTAGCACGGCAGGACCGCCGAGTGGGACACACTCCAAAAAAGTTGATCGTGCGCCAGCTTGCCGGACGGTCGCAATAATCAGATGGTAGAGGCTCACCCAAGCCGGAGCGCGCCATGACTGACATTTCAAAACCTGACATTCCACAAGCTGTCTTCGATCTCTACGATGATTACTGTCATGGCGGCATGGATCGGCGTGCTTTTTTTGAGCGCCTCGGCGTATTTGCCGTTGGCGGACTGACGGTTTCGTCTTTGGCGGCGTGCGTGATGCCGGACTATTCGGAGGAGACCCAGCAAACTTCGGCCAAAGATGCCAGTCTGAATGTCAGCAACGTCACCTACGCCTCGCCGAAAGGCGGCGGTGAAATCTCTGGTGATTTGGTCATTCCAGCCAACGCCAAAGCGCCCTTGGGCGGGGTTCTGGTCATCCATGAAAACCGGGGACTGAACCCCTACATCAAAGACGTTGCGCGCCGCGCCGCCCTCGCAGGATATGTTTCGCTGGCGCCCGACGCGCTTTCACCGCTGGGCGGCTATCCCGGAAACGATGATGACGGGCGCGCCCTGCAACGCCAGAGAGACCGCGGGGAAATGCTGGAAGACTTTATCGCGGGCGCTGAATATCTGCGCGATCATCCGGCCTGTTCTGGCAAAGTTGCGTGTGTTGGCTTTTGTTTTGGCGGCGCTATTTCAAACCTGCTTGCGGTGCGTTTGCCGTGGCTTTCCGGATCCGTTCCCTTCTATGGCGGCTGGCCAACCGCCGAACAGGCCGCAGACGTTCAGGTGCCCCTGATGCAGCAACTCGCCAGTCTCGATACGCGGGTCAACGCCGGATGGCCCGCCTATGAGGCTGCACTGAAAGCGAACGGGAAAACCTACACGGCCCACATGTATGAAGGCGTCAATCACGGTTTCCACAATGATACGACACCGAGATTTGATCCCGATGCCGCCGCATTAGCATGGTCGCGCACCACCGCCTTTTTTGATGAGGTGCTGGCCTAAGAGGCCTTATTTTTTCAGGTCGCCAAGCACTTGCTCGCGTGCGATCGGCAATAATTCAGCCATCTGAGTGCGAATTTGCTCATCGCTGCGCTCAACGCGCGCCGCGTCCAGATCACCGCGCACCTTGCGGAACACATCATCGTCGCCAGCCTCTTCCAGGTCAGAGATCACCACGGATTTCGCATAGGCATCGGCATCATCGCCAGATTTGCCGAGAAGTTCAGCAGCCCACAGGCCAAGCAGCTTGTTGCGACGCGCCATGACTTTGAACTCAGTCTGTTGGTCGAGGGCGTATTTTGCTTCTTCCGCACGTTCGCGGTCATCAAAGGAGCTCATATTCGGGCCTTTCATCGGGCATAGATGGGTCTACTATTCATATAAGGTGGCCTGCTGCATGTGCGCAATAATTGTTTCCCACAAGGATTCGGCGTAAGGCTCGCGCTTAACGAAGTGGGCGGCGATTCTTTTTTGCCAAATTGGCCAATGGGCCCGCCCCGCAGCAAGCAGGACTGGGACCCATGTCAAAGAAGCGCATGATCTATGAAGGTAAGGCCAAAATCCTGTATGAAGGGCCAGAGCCGGGCACGCTCATCCAATATTTCAAAGATGACGCCACCGCCTTCAACGCCGAGAAAAAAGCCGTTCTGGATGGCAAAGGCGTTCTGAACAATCGCATTAGCGAGTTCATGATGACCCGGCTTGGCGCGGTCGGCATTCCTACCCATTTCATCCGCCGCCTCAATATGCGTGAGCAACTGATTAAAAAGGTCGAGATCATTCCGCTGGAAGTGGTCGTGCGCAACATTGCTGCGGGCACACTGTCAAAGCGCCTCGGCATTGAAGAAGGCACCAGCCTCCCACGCCCGATGGTGGAGTTCTATTACAAGGATGACGGGCTGGGCGACCCGCTGGTGACAGAGGAACACATTGCCGCTTTCGGCTGGGCGACCCCGCAAGAATATGACGATCTCATCGCGCTCGCTCTGCGGGTGAATGATTTCATGTGCGGTTTGTTTGCGGCCGTGGGCATTCGGCTGGTGGATTTCAAACTTGAGTTTGGACGTCACTATGACGCGGAAGCCGAAAGCACGCGCACATTGCTCGCCGACGAAATTAGCCCAGATAGCTGCCGTCTCTGGGATTTTGAGACCGGTGAAAAGCTGGATAAGGATCGGTTCCGCCGCGATTTGGGCGGTGTGACGGAAGCCTATGCAGAGGTCGCGCGCCGCCTCGGCATCCTGAAAGAATCAGGCGACAGCGACAATGTCGTCAACTTCACCGGAGCAAGCAAATGAAAGCCATTGTTCATGTCGGCCTCAAGCCCGGCGTTCTAGACCCTCAAGGCAAAGCGGTGGCCGATACGCTCGGCCGCATGGGCTATAAGGAAGTCGAAAGCGCGCGCATCGGAAAAGTCATCGAGCTCGACCTCGAAGACGGTTTGAGCGCAGCAGACGCAGAAACGCGCGTCAAAGAAATGTGCGAGAAACTGCTCGCCAACACAGTCATCGAAAGCTACCGCGTAGAGCTTGC
>CAZXVJ010000044.1:0-12084 GCA_964644385.1 uncultured Hyphomonas sp.
GCCGGAGGGGGTGTTGGATAAGTTCGCTGCACAAACTTGCAGCGCTTTGTTTTTGTTGAGTTTGGGCGCTGGCGAGATGCGGGGTTCAGTGAGGCGTCTTAGTTCGAGCGACGGACGGGCGCCTCGAACCCGCAGATATCCAAAACTTCTGGCGGTTTGCGATAGAAGAAGGCTTCATTGCGGACGCGCTTACTGGTTTTGAAGGCGTCGAAGGCGGGGCGGTTTGGGCGCATCACATCATAGGCGCGGCGCTGGTTTGGGGGCAGGTCGGCGTTGACGCGCACAGACAGCATTTTGTCGCCGGTGCGGGGGGCTTGGATAACGCCGCTTTCGATGGATCGGTCGCCGCGCTCAAGTTTTTGGACATATTGGAAGCCGTCAATGACGCGGCCAAAGACGGTGAGGTTTCGGTCTAGATAACGCTGCGCATCCAGCACAATGTAGAACTCGGTTGAGCCTGTGTCTGGGTCTTCATCGCGGGCCATGGCGACAGCGCCGGGGCAGTGGAGCAGCCATTCGCGGCCCATGAATGGGTCGCGCGCCATCGGGAACGCATCGTCAGAATGGCCGACGCTGGGGCTGAACAGATCCCCGTTTCCGAGCGCCGTGAAGTTTGCACTGCTATTGGAGCGGTCATTCTCATTTTTCAGCTTGGGCCAGTCTGTCATGCGTTCATCATGCTGGACGCCGGCCTGCGCGACGAAGCCGTCAATGACGCGGTAGAAATATTCGCCGTCGAGGAAATTGGCGCGGGCCATTTCTCGCATGCGCTGGGCGCTGGTGGGCGCGAAATCATTGTTGAGTTCGATGACGATGGTGCCGTGAACGGTTTCGATGAGGATCATGTCTTCATCCAAAACGGGGCGGTAATCCGGCGACGGCTTATAGGCGGGGGCGTTGGCGAGCGGCGCTGCATCTGGCGCGCGTTGCGGCTGTGGGGTGATCGCGCCGAGTTGCGCGCAGGCACCGAGCGCAAGCAGGGCCGCGCTGGCGGCGACGTGTTTCAGTGTCAGTCTCATGTTTGCGATCCCCTTGGCCATGATCGATATGAAACTAGACCGAAGGCAAGGGAACGACAATTCCTATTGATCGGTGGGGGCGAGGATGGGGGCGTCTTCTGTTGGAAGATCAACCAAGGGCAGCCCCAACAATAAAGCCGGATCAATGTAGAAGTCATCTCCGCGCTTGTCTGAGCCGGGATTGCGGGCTTTGACGGCCCAGTGCAGATGCGGCCCTGTGGTGCGGCCTGTATTGCCAGTCTTTGCGATCAGGTCACCGCGTTCGACTTTATCGCCGGGCTCAAGCAGCACTTCTGACAAGTGCATGAAGACCGATGTGACGCCCTGACCATGATCGAGGAAGACCGCGCCGCCTTCATAGTAGAGGTCTGGATCGCTGAGGATGATGGTGCCCGCCGCGGGCGCAATGACGGGCGTGCCGACCGGGGTGGCCATGTCATAGCCGCGATGGACGGAGGTTTTTGTGCACGATTCCCCGGTCGCTTTGCTGACGCCAATATATTTGCGGGTGGGGCCGAAGGGCGATGTGGGCGGGCCTTCTGCCGGAAGTATGAAGCCGTCCATAGCGCCGCGCCCGTCATGGAAGGTGGCGAAGGCATCGGCTTTGGTGGTCCAGCTGCGTGCGGCGTGAGCTTTTTGTTCGGCGGTGCGGGCATCGACCTTGTCGCAATCCATGCCTTTAATGGTGCGGAAATCATCATTGCGCTCTGCGATAATCAAATCACCGAACGTGCCGTCATCGGTGGACCAACCAAGGGTGGCCGGGGCGGCGCGTGACAGGCCAAATTGCGCGGTGCCGTTTTCGTCTGCGATGCGTGTTTGGCCGCCAACGGTGATTTTTGTGCCGGGAGCCGCGCTGCAAACAACGATACCGCCCTGGGTGAGCGCGCCGCCGCATGTGGGGGCGGGCGCCGTTTCATACACGGTGACGGGTTCGAAGGTGGAGGCCTGGCCCGAGGCCGGTGCGCCAAACACGAAATAGCCGACAATAAGAATCAGTTCGCGAAACATCATTCAGATGGTCCTTCAGTGGATTTATTGTGGATCATATGGGCGGCAGCGGCCTCTGCATCCCAGTAGGCTTCCTGACGATCGACGCTCCAATACCGAACAGCTTGAAGCGGAATTTTGCGGCCCGTTACGGCGCACACCACGAAATCACCCGGCGCCAAAACCATCAAATCGGCGTCCAGATACTTAATGCGGGCCTCGCCCGGCTGTCGGTTGGTCTTTGTAAGCATGTGCCAATCATGCCTGAAAACGCAGCAAATGAAAAGACTTCAGCGCCAGTGTAAGTTTATGCTTTGTTCTCCGGAACAAAAGTGGTACATCCGACTCAGCAACGGCAAAAGAGGGTCTTGCCAAACCGACCCTCATAGTGGACCTAAGGAGAATACATATGGCCAAATCAGCTCTACAGTTGGTGGAAAAGGAAACAGGCGTGGACAAGCAGAAAGCGTTAGAGACGGCGCTCTCCAATATTGAACGCTCATTCGGCAAAGGCTCAGTCATGCGCCTTGGTGAGCGCAAAGTGATGGATATTGAGGCGATTCCAACCGGATCGCTCGGTCTGGACATCGCGCTGGGCATTGGCGGCCTGCCAAAGGGCCGGATTATTGAAATTTATGGGCCGGAAAGCTCAGGCAAGACGACGTTGGCGCTGCATAGCGTGGCTGAAGCGCAGAAAAATGGCGGCGTTTGCGCTTTCGTTGATGCAGAACATGCGCTCGACCCGGTCTATGCGGGTAAATTGGGTGTGGATCTGGATGATTTGCTGATCTCGCAGCCAGATACGGGTGAGCAGGCGCTGGAAATTGCCGACACATTGGTGCGCTCTGGTGCGGTCGATATGCTGGTGATCGATTCGGTGGCGGCGCTGACGCCGCGCGCAGAGTTGGAAGGCGAGATGGGCGATAGCTTGCCGGGCTTGCAGGCGCGCTTGATGAGCCAGGCCTTGCGAAAACTGACGGGCTCGATCTCTAAATCAAAATGCATGGTGATCTTCATCAACCAAATCCGCCACAAGATTGGCGTGATGTTTGGCAGCCCTGAGACCACCAGCGGCGGCAATGCGCTGAAGTTCTATGCATCTGTGCGGCTTGATATTCGCCGGATTGGTCAGCTGAAAGACCGCGACGAAGTGATTGGCAACCAGACACGTGTGAAGGTGGTCAAGAACAAGGTGGCTCCGCCGTTCCGCCAGGTTGAGTTTGATATCATCTACGGGGAAGGCATTTCCAAAACGGGTGAGCTGATTGATTTGGGTGTGAAAGCCGAAGTCGTTGATAAAGCGGGGTCCTGGTATTCCTATAATGGCGAGCGCATCGGGCAGGGGCGTGAAAAGACGCGCCGGTTCCTGAAGGAAAACCCGGCCATGGCCAATGATATTGAAGACGCGATCCGCAAGAATGCGGGACTGGTCGCTGATGAATTGCTGACGGCGGGCATGTCTTCCAAAGACGACGCGGAAGATGATGCACCGGACGCCGCTGAGGCATAGCGCGTTTGATTGACGCTTAAAATTAGTCTGCGGGGCAAAAAAGTTCCCCGTAGATGGCCAGAAAATGGCGCTCCTTGCCCCTTTGCATCCCAAGTCTCACTTGGCGCGATGCGAAGGGGCCTTTATATCGCGCGGTGTAAGATGTGATCGGCGCTCATTCGGGGCCCGGCGAAAAATTACGGCTAGGACCTGCCCATGACTGGCGTGAATGATCTGCGCGAAGCGTTTTTATCCTACTTCGAATCGAAGGGGCATGACCGGCGTGCGTCTGCGCCGCTGGTGCCGCAGGATGACCCAACGCTATTGTTTGTGAATGCGGGAATGGTGCCGTTCAAGAATATTTTCACTGGCGCCGAAAAACCAACCACGCCACGGGCGACAACCTCTCAAAAATGTGTGCGGGCCGGCGGTAAGCACAATGACCTCGATAATGTGGGTTACACAGCGCGCCACCACACGTTTTTTGAAATGCTCGGAAACTTCTCGTTCGGGGATTACTTCAAAGAAGAGGCGATCGTTCTGGGTTGGGATATGCTGACGAAGCAGCTTGGCCTGCCGCCTGAAAAATTGCTGGTGACGGTGTACGCCGAAGATGACGAGGCGGCGAATATTTGGCGCAAAGTGTCAGGGTTTTCAGATGATAAGATCATCCGGATTGCGACCTCCGACAATTTTTGGTCGATGGGCGATACCGGGCCATGTGGGCCATGCTCAGAAATTTTCTTCGATCATGGTGACAAGGTTGCAGGCGGCCCGCCCGGCAGCCCGGATGAGGATGGCGACCGGTTCATTGAAATCTGGAACCTAGTCTTCATGCAGTTCGATCAACAAAGCGATGGGACGCGCAAAGACCTGCCGAAACCGTCGATTGATACGGGGATGGGGCTGGAGCGTGTCGCTGCTGTGTTGCAGGGCGTGCACAATAATTACGAGATTGATTTGTTCCGCGCGCTGATCGCTGCGGAAGAGGAGGTCTACAAAACCAAAGCCACCGGCGACCAATTGGCGAGTTTCCGGGTGATTGCCGACCATTTGCGGTCTGCGTCATTTATGATTGCCGACGGTGTGTTGCCATCTGCGGAGGGGCGCGGATATGTGCTGCGCCGGATTATGCGCCGCGCAATGCGTCATGGGCATTTGCTGGGCGCGCGCGAGCCTTTGATGCATCGGCTGACGCCTGCATTAGTGTCTGAGATGGGAGAGGCCTATCCTGAATTGGTGCGCGCGCAGCCGGCGATTGAAGCTGCGTTTGAGCAAGAAGAGGGCCGGTTCCAGCGCACGTTGGGGCGCGGGCTGGCACTGCTGGAGACCGCGACCGAGGGGTTAAAGGCGGGCGATGAATTGCCCGGCGCAACCGCGTTCAAACTGTATGATACGTATGGGTTCCCACTGGATTTGACGCAGGATATTTTGCGCGCTCAGAATATGTCGGTTGATACGCCGGGCTTCGACGCCGCGATGACGCAGCAGCAAATTGATTCCGGAAAAGGCGGGTTTAAATCTGGCGACAGCGCGACTGATCAGGTTTGGTTTGACGTTAAGGCGACGGTCAGCAGCGCGGCGTTTTCTGGATATTCGAATACCAGCGATACGGGCAAACTGATCGCGATTGTTGCGGGCGGCGCGGTGACGGATGCGTTGACGTCTGGCGAGGCGGAATTGGTGTTCGACCAGACGCCTTTCTACGCCGAGAGCGGCGGGCAGGCCGGCGATCATGGCGAAATTGTTTTTGAGTCCGGGGCACGCTTTGTGGTGCGGGACGTTCAAAAGCGGGCAGGTGATCTGCATGTCCACATGGGCGAGTTGGTCGGCGGCAAATTGAAGACAGGCGACGCGGCAACGCTGAATGTGAACGGCGCGCGACGCACGGCGATTATGGCCAATCATTCGGCGACGCATTTGATGCATGCTGCGCTGCGCAATGTGCTGGGCGAGCATGTGACGCAGAAGGGGTCTCTGGTGGAGGCCGATCGGTTGCGGTTTGACTTTTCGCATGGCGAGCCTGTGAGCGACGCGCAGATCGAAGCGATAGAAGATCAGGTCAACGCCGCTATTCGGCGCAATGCGGCGACAGACATTCAGGTGACATCGCCTGACAAAGCGATCGAGGCGGGTGCGCTCGCTTTGTTTGGTGAGAAGTATGGCGACGAAGTGCGCGTCTTGTCGATGGGCGGCGTGATGGAAGAGACCGACAAGGCGTATTCGGTGGAGCTGTGCGGCGGGATTCATGTGGAGCGCACGGGCGACATTGGCGCGTTTGTGATCACCTCTGAGGGCGGCGTGTCAGCGGGTGTCCGCCGGATAGAAGCGGCGACAGGCGCGGAGGCGCTGGCCTTTTTGAAGGGCCGCGCGCGCATTGCTGAAACACTGTCGGCGGATCTGAAAGTGCCGTTGAAAGATGTGCCACGCAAAATTTCGTCGATCATGGATGAACGTAAAGCGCTGGAGCGTGAGCTGTCAGAGGCGAAGAAGAAGCTGGCGATGGGCGGCGGCGGATCGGCGCCGGCCGGGCCGGAGGACATTGGCGGGGTAAAGCTGATCGCGCGGGTGGCCGAAGGCGTGGGCGGCAAAGATTTGCGCGGCCTTGTGGACGAAGCCAAAGCGAAGCTGGGCTCGGGTGTTGTGGTTTTCGTTGGCGTGAATGATGGCAAGGCGGGCGTCGCGATTGGCGTGACGGACGATCTGGTCGGCAAGCACTCTGCGGTGGATTTGGTGCGCGTGGCAGCCGAGGCCGTTGGCGGCAAAGGCGGCGGCGGACGCCCCGACATGGCGCAAGCCGGCGGGCCTGATGGCAGCAAAGCGGACGCGGCTTTAGACGCGGTGCGGGCGGCGCTGGCGGGTTAATCGCGTCGGTCGGTAAGCCGTTGCATATTCCCCAACGGCGCGAGTGTATGGCGCAGAGCTCAGCTGTTACCGTTAGTTGACCCTGACAGGGGCACCATTATTGCTATATACTTAGGTCGGACATCGCCGCGTTTTGGTGGCGGTGAGTGGAGTTTGGTGATGAAGCATTTGATCGTATCCGTTGCAGCCTGTTTGGCGGTGGCCGGACCGTCGCTCTCTCTGCCTGCATTCGCTGATATTGAAAGCGCGACGCGGACCGCTGAAACCATAATAGACACAACGGCGCGCACTGATATTGGCGAAGCGTTGGATACGTTTTTGGCAAGCGATGGAGACGCGCTGTTATTGCAGCCGGACGCGCTGGACAAAGACAAGCTGGATTTCTCAATGGAAAGCCTGACGGCGATCGATTCCTGGCTGAACGCGATCTATGAAGCGAATCGTCTCGAAGCCGTTGATTCGGTGGTTGGGGAGACGTTTATGTTGGATGGGCGCGGTGACAATTCCGTGATCTTTGCGGGGTTGTATCTTGGCGAAGTGATCCGCCAGAACGCTGAGCAGGATTGGTCGTGGCAGCCGTTTGACGTGTTCATGTCGAACAATCCGGCCCATGCCGAGTATTTTGGCCCGTCTGCTGGGTTTGATGAGTATGTTCTGGTGTCGAACCAAGGCGTTGCGACGCCGATCAATGCCGCGCTGAAGCGCGTGTTGAACGGGCCGATTGATAGCGTGCACTATATTGCGACGTTCCTGAGCGCGCCGATTGATATTGATAAGGCGCTGACGCCGGCCGCGGCCAACTGAATTTCATTGCATTTGTGAGTGAGCCTGTGTCCGCCTAGACTGATGGCGGATTGCAGGAGTTTGCTGACATGAATGGACGGTCTCTTTTATTGGTATTTGCGTTTAGCAGCTTGATGACGGCGTGCGGTCGCCCGTCGCCTGAGGTTGCACTGGAAATTTGCGGGGACGGAGTTCAAAGCCTTGAGCGCGGCGCAACGGGCGGCAAGGTGACGTGCATTCCGCCAGAAGCGCCGCTTGTGCCGGACGTGCCGGAGATTGAAGGCCTGAATGGTTTGGACGGTCTCAGCGATGCCTACGCACCGCTTCCGATATCCAATTTGGGGTTGGATGGAACCGAGAGCCCGCAGGACATTGCCGACAAAATGGAGGCGCTGTTGGGCGCACCGGAGCCGGTTGAGGGCGCCTATTCTGAAACCTCAGAGGTGATTGAAGACGGCGCGAATGTTATTGTACGATTTGAAATTGACGGCTTGCCTGATGATTCCGTGAAGGGGACCGAGCACATTGTGACGATGTTTCTGCCAGCGGCGGTTCCATCCGGTGTGACGGGCTATGGCTGGCGGCAAAAGTGTTGGCGCGCGGAAGACCCGGACGCCTGGACAACAGAGCCCTGCCCATAAATAGCGCAAAATTGATTGCCGAGATGCCGCAGCCCCTATGAAAACGTGCGCAGCGGCGCTACATGGCGTGCATGTTAGACTTGAAAAACCTCCACGCCACGGTTGGCGATGATGATGCGCCCAAGCCCATTCTAAAGGGGCTGAGCCTGAATGTGCCTGCGGGCGAAGTCCATGCGATTATGGGGCCGAACGGGGCGGGCAAATCCACTCTGTCTTATGTGCTGACCGGCCGCGATGGATATGACGTGACCGACGGGGCCGCGACGTTGGACGGCGATGACCTGTTGGACATGGACCCAGAGGCGCGCGCCGCGAAGGGCTTGTTTCTGTCATTTCAGTATCCGGTGGAGATTCCCGGCGTGCCTGTGATGACGTTTGTGCGCACGGCGATGAATAGCCAGCGCAAGGCGCGCGGCGAGGATGAAATCTCTGCGCCGGACTTTATCAAAATGTCGCGCGAGATCGCCGGCAAGCTGGACCTAACGCCGGAAATGCTGAAGCGGCCGGTGAATGTCGGCTTTTCGGGCGGTGAGAAGAAGCGGCTTGAGATTTATCAGATGATGATGCTGGCGCCGCGCTTCCTGATATTGGATGAGACTGATAGCGGCCTTGATATTGATGCGCTGAAAACGGTGGCGGATGGTGTGAATGCGATGCGTGATGCAAAGCGCGGCATGCTGGTGATCACGCACTATCAACGCCTGCTGGATCATATCAAGCCGGACAAGGTGCACGTGCTGGCAGACGGTAAGATCATCAAGACGGGCGGGCCGGAACTGGCGCACCGCTTGGAGAATGAAGGCTATGACGGCGTATTGGCAGAGGCTGTTTGATGGCCACTGCGCTGCGTGATTTGATCAAAGACCCAACGGCGGCTGAACTGGAGCTGGTGGCGCGCTATGCGATGTTGCCGGAGGATGGACGGCGGGAGCGGGCATTTAGTGCGTTCGCCGCAACGGGTCTGCCGGGGCGCCGGATGGAGCAGTGGAAGTGGACAGACTTTAAGACCGCGTTGAATGTGCTCGAATCCCCGAAGGGCGCGCCGGCCGCAGATGTATTACCGTCTGAGGCAACGCTGACGTTTCGGTTTACGCCGAAGGGGTTGGAGTATCCCAAGACGCTGCCCAAGGGATTGCTGATGATGGCGCGGGCGGAGGCGAGTGCGTTTGCGGCGTCTGAGGATTTGCCGCTGGGCGCGATGACGGCGGCGCTGTCTGGGCACAAAAAAAGCCCCGGTACGCTGATGTTTGATGTGACAGAGCCGATTGCGGAGCGGGTCCACATTGTGTTTGAGGGCGCGGGCGAAGCCAATTTTGGGCGCTGTGAGTTTTTGCTGCGGCCCGGCGCGTCTATCCATGTGACGGAGAGCTATCTGGGCGGGGCGGGGCTGACGTCTGCGCTGATGGAGTATGATCTTCAGGCGGGGGCGGAGCTGAACCGGACGATGTATCAGATTGGCGGAACCGACGAGGCGGTGAATGTGACCTCTGTGGTGTCACTGGCTTTTGAGGCGGCCTATACCCAATCTATGCTGGCGTTTGGCGCGCAGATTTCACGGTTGGAGACGCGGCTAACCCATCAGGAACCCAAGGCTAAGGCGACGATCAATGCGGCGTATCTGGCGGGCGCTGGGCGCCATGTTGATGTCACCACGCATGTGCGTCATGGCGCGCCGTCTTGTGTCACCAAGCAGGTGACGAAGGGCGCTGTGCGGGCGGGCGGCAAAGGCATTTTTCAGGGCAAGTTCATGGTGCCGCGCACGGCGGGGCAATACACCGACGCCGATATGCAGCATCATGCGTTGCTGCTGGAAGAGGGCGCGGAGGTGTTCGCCAAGCCTGAGCTGGAAATCTATGCCGATGATGTGGAATGCGCGCATGGCAATACGTGCGGTGATCTGGATGACAATGCGTTGTTCTACATGCGCCAGCGCGGCCTGCCTGAGGCGGAGGCTCGTAATCTGTTGACGCAGGCGTTTTTGGCGGAGGCGTTGGACGCGGCGCCGGAAGATGCGCGTGAGGCGTTGCTGGAGCAGTTGCAGGCTTGGCTGGCGGCATGACGCGAGCGTTTGATCTCGCGGCGATCCGCGCTGAGTTTCCGATCCTGTCCCGCGAAGTGAACGGGAAGCCGCTAGTGTATCTGGACAATGCAGCGAGCGCGCAGAAGCCGAATGCGGTGATTGATGCGATCGCTAACCAATCGCGCACGGCTTATGCAAACGTGCACCGGGGCATTCACACGCTGTCGAACGAAGTGACGGATGCGTATGAAGCGGCGCGTGAAAAGGCGCGCGGGTTTTTGAACGCGAAATCGACCGACAACATTATTTTCACAAAGGGCGCGACAGAGGGCATCAATCTTGTGGCGTCAGCTCTGGCCGAGAAGATTGAACCGGGCGATGAGATCGTGCTGTCGATCATGGAGCATCACTCCAACATTGTGCCGTGGCACTTCCTGCGGGAGCGTCACGGCGCGGTGTTGCGCTGGGTGGGGCTGAACGCGGATGGCAGCCTGGACATGGATGCGATGCGCGCAGCGATTGGCGGCAAGACGCGTATGGTTGCGATTAGCCATATGTCCAACGTGCTGGGCACGGTGAACGATGTGCGGCAGATCGCTTGGTTGGCGCATGAGGAAGGCGCGGATGTGCTGGTCGATGGCTGTCAGGCGGCGATCCATAGTGATGTGGATGTGCAGGATATTGGCTGTGACTGGTATGTGTTTTCGGGGCACAAACTGTATGGGCCGACGGGGATTGGCGTGCTGTATGGCGCGTCTTATGCGCTGGAGGCGGCGCGGCCCTATCAGGGCGGCGGCGAAATGATCGAGACGGTGTCGATGGACACCGTGACCTACGGCAAGGATCACCACAAATTTGAGGCGGGGACGCCGCCAATCTTGGAGGCGATTGGCCTTGGTGCGGCGATTGACTGGTTTGGCCAGTTCGATTTAGCGGACATACAGGCGCACGAAATGGCGCTGTACAATCGCGCGCGCGAGGCGATGCGCAGCGTGAACGGCTTGACGGTGCATGGCGAGGCCGAAGGCAAGGGCGCTGTATTGTCGTTCAGCCTGGAGGGCGCGCACCCGCATGATTTGGCGCAGATACTGGATAAGTACGGCATTGCCATTCGGGCCGGGCACCATTGCGCTCAGCCTTTGATGACCCATTTAGGGGTGAGCGCCACGGCGCGCGCGAGTTTCGGCCTTTACAATACTGAGGCAGAAGTCGACATGTTTCTTGAAGCGCTGGATAAGGCGCGTGGAATGCTGGTATAAGGCCTGATATGGCAGACGATATGACCTCTCGAGACGTAATTGACGTGTCCAGTGATGACGAAGCAACGGGCGACGCTGACGAAACGGTGTCGGCGATCCCGCAGGCGGAGCTGAATCGGCTGACCGATGATCTGATTGCGGCGCTGAAAACGGTCTATGACCCTGAAATCCCAGTGGATATTTACGAGTTGGGCCTGATTTATAAGGTCGATATCGATGATGACTATAAAATTGATATCGATATGACACTCACCGCGCCGGGTTGCCCTGTGGCGGGAGACATGCCGGGCTGGATCGAGAATGCGGCGCGCACCGTTGAGGGCGTCAAAGACGTTGAGGTGCGCCTGACATTTGACCCGCCTTGGGATATCTCCCGCATGTCTGATGAGGCGCGGCTGCAGCTGAATATGCTTTGATTGAGCCGGATACTGTCATGGTTCATGGCAGGGCGTGGTCATGAGATCGGGAGCCCGTGATGACCGTAGGAAATTGTAATTGCGGGGCCGTTTCGTTTGAAATTAGCGCTGACGTCAAAGATGTTTATGCGTGCCACTGTTCAATCTGTAGACGATGGACCGGAGCGAACGGTGTGGCTGTTGTCATCGTTCCCAAGCAAAAGTTTCGTTGGCTGAAGGGCAAAGAACATATTTCAGAATGGAGCAAGCCTGACGCCGATTGGGTGAGCTGTTTTTGCAGTGTTTGCGGTTCGTCGCTGCCGGTTGCAAACGATGCCGAGAGTTTGGCCGTGCCTGCTGGATTGATCGATGATTCAAACCAAACGCTGCGTTTGGCCGCGCATGTATGGGTTGGGTCTAAGGCGAGTTGGGACGAAATTGCAGGCACTTGCCCGCAATACCAGACTGCGTTTGAACCCTAGCGTGGCTTTACAAGCTCAGGTTTTAGATCGGGGCTGACGATGTAGATGCGGTCTTGGATGCCGGATGAGTGTGTGGGTTGTGCTTTTTCGATGCGGCGGAGTTCGCGTCGCGCAGCTTTTAGCGCGCGCTCACGGGTGCGG
>CAZXVJ010000044.1:12184-24237 GCA_964644385.1 uncultured Hyphomonas sp.
TTCGATGCGGCGGAGTTCGCGTCGCGCAGCTTTTAGCGCGCGCTCACGGGTGCGGTATCTGCCGGCCATGGGATAGCTTTCGCGGGCGAATGTATCGGAATATAGCAGGGTCCAAGCTGTCTTTGGGGGGAGGAGGGCATCGAAGAGGGCGCCGAGCATGCAGGTCTCCTATTACGTGTTGTTACTTGATAATTAAGACCTTTGAGCCCATTTTAATAGCATGGCTAGACGACCCAGACCCAAACCCGTTTCTCTATCTGACGCTGCTGCAGCGCGGGTGAAAGAGATTATGGCTGAACGCGGCGCAGGATTTCTGCGTGTGGGCGTCACCAATGGCGGGTGCGCGGGCATGGAATATGTGATGGACTATGCCACCGCGCCCGAAACGCTGGACGAGGTGGTGGAGGACAATGGCGTGACGATCTTGATCGACGCGAAGGCTGTCTTGTTTCTGCTGGGCAGTGAAGTCGATTACGAAGTCTCGCCACTGCATGAGAAGTTCGTGTTCCGTAATCCGAACCAAACCGATGCATGTGGGTGCGGCGAGAGCGTGACGATTATTCCTGCGGCTGAGGCTGGCGCTTAGTCAATCAGGCTTGCGGCGTCTTCGCTGTCTTGCTCGAAAATTGAGAGATCCATCTTGCCGCCATTGGTGAGCGGGCAGACGTTTACATAATCCTTGAACACGTCATCGACGGGCGGCAGCGCGATGGCGTTTGTTTTGTTTTGTGCCTTGAGCGTGACGGGGCGGTTTTTAACCACGGCGTTGAACAGCTTGCGAGCAACAGCCGGATCGCGCGGAATGATCTTACTGGAGGCGGCGTGATAGAGGAACCGTTCTGACGAGCGCTTATCGCCAATGGTGAGCTTGCCGGACATTGTGTTTGTGCGCAGGGACTTTTTCGGAACATCTTCGTACGTGTTTTCGGGGTCGAGCTGGAACCCGGCGGACATCATGGATTTGCCGCGACTGTTGAAGGTGCAGGATAAGATAACGAGCGGGCCATCGCCACCGGAAGACTTCAGAACGCGGGTGAAGGTGTAGAAATCGGCGCTGCGGCCACCATCTGCGCCGTCGGCTGACCAGATTTTATCAGGCTGTTGAACCCAAGCGAGAGCCGTTTCTGTTGTGTCGTCCGCCTGAGCCCCCCCGATACAAAACGCCAGGCCAAAAGCGGCGAGCGCAACGTGTTTCCTGCCGTTTGCCATGATGGGTGCCTCCCGCCGTTCAATTGAGCTTAGAGATCACGCCATCATGGCATCAGGTCAATGACTGCTATGCGTTTAGTTAGAGGTCGCACTCTCGCGGCAGGTGCGGGCGAAGGCGCGGAACGTGTCGTTCGGTGAGGGCAGCGACGTTGTGTAGTCACCAGCAGTTTTGAGCGAGATTTGCACGTCGTCTCCGCGAATGGCCGCGTTGAACAATTTGGCCGCTAAGGCGTGGCCGGTGAGCTCGATTGCTTCTATGGCAGGGATCAAGCGGACCGTAGCATTGACGGTTGCGCGCTCGCCCACGGTCATCGCCATGTCTTCGCCGCGCCGATAGGGGGCGTTCTTGGTGAGAACAGCCGGAATGTCAGAGGCGGTTAGGGCGATAAGGGCTTTCATCTTGCCGTCAGTCGCGCAGGTGAACAGGGCGCCGGGCACAGAGGCGTCGGAGGAATAGATCACGCGCGGGGCGTCTTCTGATTGGCCTTCCCAGGCCGTCCAGCTGTTTGCGGCGGCTGGAAGCGCGAGGAAAAGTGAAGCCAGAGTCGCGGCGGCGAGTGTTGTGGTCCGTCTTGCAGTCATTATCTTGATCCCGATTTTGCCCCTCGGAATCACCTGAGAATTATTGAATAACAATAATAATTCATCGCGTAAAGATAATAAATTGCAAGATTAGGGGTTAAGCCTTGCCGAAAGCGCCCAGATCACCCTCACAGGGCTGTGCCTGCATGCCTTTTGGCGGATCTGGAATAATTGTGGCGCGTTCTGGCGTCGTGCCGCGGGCTTCTGCGATCAATTCGGCGGTCTGGTCTTCTATGGCGTCGGTCAGCGCAGCCATAAAGGCGTCTTTGGATTGGCCGGGGGCGATGGGGGGCAGAAACTCGATGACCGCTGTGCCGGGGGTCTTCTTGCGTTCCTGCTGTTGCCAGAACGCGCCGATATTAGTGGCAACCGGGATAACGGGGACGTTCATGGCTTCTTGCATGTGCCAGACGCCGGGCTTGTAGCGGAAATGATAGCCCACCGGCGCGAGGTGGCCTTCAGGATAGATCAGGATGCGGCGGCCATCTTTGCGGGCCTGGTCCATGCCTTCGCGCAGGGAGGCGGCTTTTCGCTCTCCACCGCCGCAAGTGTCGATGACGATAGCGCCGAGTTTACGCAGGATGCCGCCGACGAGGGGCAGCTTTTCGAGATGGTCACCGGTGACGAAGGCGAGGTTGCTGATCTCAGGATAGATGAGATAGCCATCGCCCCAGCTCTGATGCTTGGCCGCAATGATGTAAGGGCCATCGGGCAGGTTTTCCCGGCCCCGAACGTCTTTTTTGATGCCAGCAACGAGGCGCATGTTGAGATTCATCGCGCGGGTGTAGCTTTTAATGATCGCGCGCACAGGCGTGTGGCCGGGCAGGATCAAAAATGGCAGCGATATCAGGACGTAGATGACCGATAGCAAATAGTAGAAGACAGTGAATAGCAGTCCGCGCATATCAAACTCCTGCCCAAAAGGGGCCTTGGGGGCCTAAGCGTTTCGCAAAATGCCGAGAATGGCGCGGGTGAATGCGTCTACGTGCTGAGAGAACGGGCCGGGTAGACGATTATATATCTTGTTTTGCCCCGCTTGCATGATGACGCCGAGGCACATGGCCGCCAATAGCGCCGGGTCGCCTTCAGGAATATCGCCCTGTTTGATCAGGCCTTTGATGATGGTCTCTGTGATCGAGACAGGATCATCATGGCGGCGCGTATCATAGGGCAGGTAGCGATTGAGGGAGACGAGGTGGAATGAGAACAGCAGAAAATCTTCATCAGCCAGCGCGCAATATGCCGTGACAGCGCTGCGTACGCGGGTCTCCAGCGAATCAGCGCCGGCGAGCGCTTCCATCAACATGGCGCCGAGGCGATTGTGGGTTTCCATGAACAAAGCGCGGGCCAGTTCGTCTTTGCCATTGTAATGGCGATATAGCGCCCCTTCTGACACGCCAGCTTTCTCAGCGATCTTACGCGTGGTTGAGGCATCGACGCCTTCGGTGACGAAAAGCTTGAGCGCGGCGCGTTCAATTTTAGGGCGTGCATTGCGGGCGCGTGCACGCTTGGCCGGTTCGGCAGTTTTTTTAGTGGTGCGGCCCATGAACGGTTCTCCAGTTATTAAAGGCATAGGTAGCAGTTGTCGCTGCGGATTGCAAGTGAACAATCGCTCACAAACGCGTTTTTCGGCATATATGGTTGAGCGGGGGCTCAGATGGGTGTCGATCGGGCCATAATGCGAAATGCCTGTGGGTAAGTCACAGCAATTTGGGTAAACACTGCGCGCGGCCCTTGTAGATGGTACAGCGTGGACAAATATGGTGCACTCTGTCACTTCTTTCATCAATAGATTCTTCCGAGCGCGCAGGCGTAATTTTCGAACCTTTGAGGCCTTGTATGAACACCTCCCACCAGACCGCCCTTAACCTTGTTCCTATGGTTGTTGAGCAAACGAGCCGCGGGGAGCGGGCGTTTGATATTTTCTCTCGACTGCTCAAAGAGCGCATCATTTTCGTGACGGGTGGCATTGACGATGGCATGGCCGCGCTGATTACCAGCCAATTGCTGTTTCTTGAGTCTGAGAACCCGAAAAAAGACATTGCCATGTATATCAATAGCCCGGGCGGGTATGTGTCGTCTGGCCTCGCGATTTATGACACGATGCAATATATCCGCAGCCCCATTTCAACCGTATGTATTGGGCAGGCGGCGAGTATGGGATCTCTATTACTTGCTGCAGGTGCGCCAGGTATGCGCATCGCGCTGCCGAATGCGCGCGTGATGCTGCATCAGCCCTCTGGCGGCTATTCCGGTGTTGCCACTGATATTGAGCGCCACGCTGAGGAAATCATCGATTTGAAGCGTCGTTTGAACAATATCTATGTCGAACACACGGGCAAGGACTATGAAACGATTGAAAGAAAACTCGATCGGGACACCTTCCTGACAGCGGAAGATGCGGTGGAATTTGGCATCGTAGACAAGGTTTTTGAACGCCGCGCTGTCGAGGATGAAGAGTAGTTTATGACGCATCTTCCTGCGGCGACCCTCTTGAAGTGGGCGTCGCGGCGTTTAATGTCAGTATTGAAATAACGAAACGGCTTTAAACGCAGTATTAAGGCTTATCCTGCATTGAGGACAGCATGACCAAACAAACCGGCTCAGGCGATTCCAAGAATACGCTCTATTGCTCCTTCTGCGGCAAAAGTCAGCATGAAGTGAAGAAACTTATTGCGGGCCCAACCGTGTTCATCTGTGATGAATGTGTTGAGCTATGCATGGACATCATTCGCGAGGAGAATAAGTCCTCCGCGATTCGGTCTCGCGAAGGGGTGCCGACGCCTCAAGAGATCTGCGATGTGCTGGATGATTATGTCATCGGGCAAGCCTATGCGAAGCGCATTCTGTCTGTCGCCGTGCATAATCACTATAAGCGGTTGTCGCACGCCAATAAGACGGACGGGGTAGAGCTCGCCAAATCTAACATCTTGCTGGTTGGGCCGACCGGTTGCGGTAAGACGCTGCTGGCCCAAACTTTGGCACGCATCATTGATGTGCCGTTCACGATGGCGGATGCAACGACGCTGACCGAGGCCGGCTACGTTGGTGAGGATGTTGAGAACATCGTTCTGAAACTGTTGCAAGCGGCCGATTATAATGTTGAACGCGCCCAGCGCGGCATCGTCTACATCGATGAGATCGACAAAATTTCTCGCAAGTCTGACAATCCTTCGATTACGCGTGACGTGTCAGGCGAAGGTGTGCAGCAGGCCTTGCTGAAAATTATGGAGGGCACGGTTGCGGCTGTGCCACCCCAGGGTGGCCGTAAGCATCCGCAGCAGGAATTCCTGCAAGTTGATACAACCAACATTCTGTTCATTTGCGGCGGTGCGTTTGCGGGCCTCGACAAGATTATTTCATCGCGCGGCGAAGGCTCAACGATTGGGTTTGGCGCAGATGTGAAAGACCCGGAAGGACGAGGCGTTGGCGCGATCCTTCAGGAAACCGAACCTGAAGATTTGCAGCGCTTTGGCCTGATCCCAGAATTCATCGGTCGTCTGCCAGTGATTGCGACCTTGCAAGACCTGGACGAAGACGCGCTGATCAAGATTTTGACGGAGCCGAAAAACGCGTTGATCAAACAGTATCAGAGCCTGTTCGACATGGAGACTGTGCGTCTGACGTTCACGGATGAGGCGCTTTCAGCCATCGCCAAGAAAGCGATCACGCGCAAAACCGGCGCACGCGGACTGCGCTCTATCATGGAGGGCATCCTGCTCGATACCATGTATGAACTGCCGAATCTGCGCGGGGTTGAAGAAGTTGTGATTGGCGGAGAAGTCGTTGAGGGCCAAGCAGAGCCACTTTACGTGCACTCAAAGAAGAGCCAGCCCGAAGCGGGATAAGTGACCGCTGGAACGAGATATAGAGAGAAGCCCCGAGCCGATGGTTCAGGGCTTTTTCTATTCTGGTGAGGCGGTTGTCTGATCAGGGATGTGGAGCGTCAAAATATCGACTCTGGGCGGCATGTTAAATCGCATAGGAAGGCCGACCATTCCGGTGCCACTGGTTACGTAGACGAGTCGCTCCCTATCGCCTGTAGGAACTTTGTGCAGCTCTTTGTCGAAGGGGTAATTGGTGGGGATGACACGCTGGATAAACCCGGGAAGACGAATTTGTCCGCCGTGCGTGTGACCGGCCAGCATGAGATCATATTCAAAACCTGGCGGGGCGGTGAGCGCGGTATCGGGGTTGTGGGTCAGAACAATGATGGGGGCATCGCTGGGAAGGCTGCTGGCAAACTGGAAATCTTGCTGGCCTTGCCATAGATCTGACAGACCCGCGACGATGACGCGACGCCCGGCGAGGGTGATCGGCTCGGATCGGTTTTGTAGGATCTTGGCGTTGATGTTGTCGAGCGCGTCGCGCACAGGGTTGGTCAGGTCGGGCCCCGGAAAGCCAACATCATGGTTGCCCATGACAACGAATAGAGGAGCATCAAGTTTGCCAAATGGGGCGAGCGCAGATTCGATTTGTCCGTTGCCAGGATAGTAGGTCATGTCTCCCGCCAAAAAGACTGCGTCGACGTCCTGATTGTTGATTGTCTCTACGATGCGATTTGCGGGCATTGCATTGTGGAAGATGCCGTAATGAGTGTCTGCGAAAAGTGCGATGCGTAGCGTTCGGGATTGGGCGGAGGCGCCCGGCAGGATGATCGTTTCAGAGTGGACGTTCAGAATACGCGGTTCAACAAAACGGGCATAGGCGAGGACCGTGGTGCCGAGTAGGGCCAAGGCGGCGAGCAGGCGAACCGCGCGACGGCTCTTCCAGATCACAAAAAGACAAAGCGGTGCGAACAGCCAATAGAGATGGCTGGCGTAGAATATGAGTTGCTTCACGGGGCCGGTGCGTCAGCGTCGCAATAGCCAGATGCAAGAATGCGATCGATGGCTTCATCGCCCTGTTCTTTTCGGGCTTTTTCAATTTGCCCAGTGGACGGATCGCAGAAGGCCTTTTTCTGCTCAGCAAGTTGTAGAGTCAGCGGGTCACTTTGCGCGAGCGTTTCAATTTCGGCCTGCAGGGCATCGACGTTCTGGCCAGTGAAATGGGTTGAGCCGTCTGGACCTTGGCGTTGCGCAAACTTTTCAGCTTCGAGCCTGTACTCGGCTTCGCGCATGGCGGGAACATCATAGAGATACGGGGGGATGATGCCGTAACTTCCCCGATGAAAGACCTGCTGCATGAAGCCCATTCCCGTATAGGTGTTGGTTCGGGTTTGAGCGATTGCGCTGCAATAGACCTCATCCGGCTTTGCGGCGCTACCGTCCAAACAGTCAGCTGTCAGTTGCGATTCCAAAGCGCTGCGCGCCGCTTCATCATTCATGCGGGCAAACCCAATCAAAACGATTAAAGCGGGTATGAATACGATGAGAGCGAGGATGGGGGCGATTTTTTTCAAGGGGACGGACTTTCGATGTGGAGCGGTCTTTCTTTACAAGACAATTCGCCAAAATAAAGGCCGGACGTTCGAAAACGACCGGCCTTTTCTATGAGGGCTTGGGCGTGGGTTACACCTTGTAATACATATCGAATTCGACTGGGTGCGGGTGAAGCTGAAGGCGCTCAACCTCTTCCATTTTCAGGTCGATATAGGCGTCGATCTGGTCATCGGTGAACACGTCGCCCTTCGTCAGGAAGCCGCGATCTGCGTCCAGGCTTTCCAGTGCTTCGCGCAAGGACCCGCAGACTTGCGGGATGGACTTGGCCTCTTCTGGCGGCAGATCGTAGAGATCTTTGTCCATCGCGTCGCCGGGATCGATCTTGTTTTCGATACCATCAAGACCGGCCATTAAGAGCGCAGCGAAGCACAGATATGGGTTGGCGGTTGGGTCAGGGAAGCGTGTTTCGATGCGTTTTGCTTTCGGATTGCTGCCAAACGGGATGCGGATGGACGCAGACCGGTTGCGCGCGGAATAAGCCAGCATAACGGGCGCTTCAAAGCCCGGCACAAGTCGCTTGTAAGAGTTTGTCGATGCGTTGGTGATCGCGTTCAACGCCTTGGCGTGTTTGATAATGCCGCCAATATAGTGGAGGCACATCGGCGAAAGATCAGCATATTTGTTGCCTGCAAAGAGAGGCTTGCCCTTGTTCCAGATGGATTGGTGAACGTGCATGCCGGAGCCGTTGTCGCCGAACATCGGCTTAGGCATGAAGGTGGCCGTTTTGCCGTAAGAGGCCGCGACATTGTGGATGACGTATTTGTAGAGCTGCAGTCGGTCAGCCATGACGGTCAGCGTTGAGAACTTCATACCGAGCTCATGTTGCGCAGGCGCCACTTCGTGGTGATGCTTCTCAGGCTCTAAGCCAATCTCGCCCATGATTGACAGCATCTCTGAGCGCATGTCTTGTTCAGAATCAATTGGGGGGACGGGGAAGTAGCCGCCTTTTGGGCCGGGGCGATGGCCCATGTTTCCGGTCATGTATTCTTTGCCCGTATTGGCGGGAAGCTCTGTTGAGTCAAAGCTGTAGGCGGTGTTGTGCGCGTCTGTGTTCCAGCGCACGTCGTCGAAGATGAAGAATTCAGCTTCCGGGCCGAAAAAGGCTGTGTCGCCGACGCCTGTGGTTTGCAAATAGGCTTCGGCTTTTTTCGCTGTCGTGCGCGGGTCACGGCTGTAGGCCTGACCGGAGATGGGGTCTAACACATCACAGAACACAGCCAGCGTCGTTTGCTGGAAAAAGGGGTCAATGATGGCGGTCGCAGTGTCTGGCATGAGTGTCATGTCGGACTCATTGATGGTTTTCCAGCCTTCGATAGAGGACCCATCGAACATTTGACCTTCAGTGAAAAAGTCGTCTTCGATCATGCCCTTGTCGAACGTGACGTGCTGCATCTTGCCTTTTGGGTCTGTGAAGCGAAGGTCGACGAATTGAACGTCTTCGTCCTTCATGAGTTTGAAAATCTTGTCGGCCACTTGCGTTGCCCTCCATCAGTTCTGTTGTTTTGTTGTGATTGGTTTGAGTCTTGTCGGCGCTATAGCGCTGCGTCGCCTGTCTCGCCGGTACGGATGCGAACGGCTTCCTGAACATCTGAGACGAAAATTTTGCCATCGCCGATTTTATCTGTGTGGGCGGCTGTCTTGATGGCTGCGACTGCGCCCTCAACAGCTGAGTCTGCGAGCACGATTTCGATCTTTAGCTTTGGCAAAAAATCGACAACATATTCTGCGCCGCGGTAGAGCTCTGTATGGCCGCGCTGTCGGCCAAATCCCTTGGCTTCCAAAACGGTCATGCCTTGCAGCCCGATCTCTTGTAACGCCTCTTTCACGTCGTCCAGCTTGAACGGTTTGATGATCGCTTCGATTTTCTTCATGTGCTTGTCACTCCAGCCCGAGTTTTTGTGTCTTATGTTTGGGTAAGCAGTCAAAGTCATTCAAGCGAGCAATGACCGTCTTGGCGAGTCGAATCTGCGTCGTTTGGTCAAAAATTGGCCAGTAGTGCCAATTAATTGTGCGTAGATCTGTGTATGCCGCGCACGCGGCAATGTGTGACACCGGTGTCATGTTTCTTAAAGAGTGGATTTATGCTAGGTTTTTCCCAAGCCAATTCGATGTTTTTTGAGGATAAAGTCGATGTCTGATGTTTCCATAGATGCGCGGCGCGGGCGTGTGCCGATCCGGCCACTCAAGGCGATGCGCCATATGCGAAACCTTATCGCGAATAAGGAAGATACCGGTGAGGTGTTTCACATCATCGAGGCGTTAAATGGCAATGCGTTGGAGAAGAACTTCAAGAGCTTTGCAGACAGCGACGACGGGCGCGCGCGACTGGCTGAACGTCGGCATTTACCCCCGATGTTAGATGACAGGGATTGGATTCGAAAATTGCCAGAAGGCAGTGTTGGGCAAGCCTATGTGCAGTTCATGGAACGCGAAGGTTTGACGGCGCAAGGCCTGGTCGATGAGAGCGAGATGCGCGAATCGTCGGTTGAGATTTTCGACGATGATTTGAAGTGGTTTGGCGAACGTCTTCGCGATACCCACGATATGTTTCATGTCTTGTCAGGATATGGCCGCGACGCGCTGGGGGAGGCGAGTTTGCTCGCATTTTCGCACGGTCAAAACCCTGGTCGCGGTATCATCTTCATATCCTACATGGGGACGCGGGAGATTGCGCGGACGGTGCCTAAGGACTTGCGGATTTGGAATTGTTACAAAGAAGGCAAGCGCAATGGCGCGATGGCCGAGAAGATTGCTCGCCAAGACATTATTGGCTTGTTGCATGAGCCTTTAGACGCGGCGCGTGCGCGGCTGAACATTCAGCCACCACTGGCGTATCAGCGAGCCTTGAAAATGTATGGCGAGATGGGCCTCGATGCCCAAGAATTAGTGGCCGCTGCGTGATCTATTTGGTGCGGCACGGCGAAGCGGCTGCGAGTTGGGGCGACCATCCTGATCCGGGGCTGAGCGAATTGGGCCAAGGACAGGCGCGCAGCGTGGCTAAGATATTGCGCGAAAGCGGCGCCAGATCTGCCATCTGTAGTCCGATGCAAAGGTGTCGCGAGACCGCGGCGCCGTTCGAGCGAGATATGCGTTTGATGGCGCGGATTGAACCGCTGGTATCTGAGATCGTGACGCCGAAGGGGGTTGAAGACCGCGTGTCTTGGCTGCGCGGTGTGATGAGCGGTACTTGGGATGAGGCAGACGCGGCGATCAAAGATTGGCGGCGCGATATGGTGGAGGCGGTGTCTGCTTTGCCCGATGAGACGGTCGTGTTTAGTCATTTTGTGGCGATCAATGCGATTGTGTCGGCCTTAGAGGACGTCCCGCAAGTGACGGCGTTTCGACCGGGCCATTGCTCGGTCACTGAGCTGGCGCGGACGGGTAATCGCTTAATCGTGAAAACTAGGGGCAGCGAGGCGGCGACCAAGGTGCTATAGAGCGCGCCATGACTCGTCCAATTTTAACGCCCGCACAGATGGTTGCCGCTGAGCAAGCGCTGTTTGACGCCGGAACAGATAGTTTCCAATTGATGACCCTTGCTGGGGAGGCCGCCGCAGCCTTTCTGCACGAGCATTGGCCGGATGGCCGTGTGCAGGTGCTGTGCGGCCCGGGGGGCAATGGCGGCGATGGGTTTGTCGCGGCGGCGGCGCTGAAACGGCTGTGGCGCGATGTGGACGTGTTCCTGATTGGCGACGGCGATGTATCAAAGCTGACGGGCGATATCGCAAAGGCGGCGGCCCTTTGGGAGGGCCCGGTAAAGCCTTTGGCCGATGCGATGGACGCGCCGCATGATGTTGTGCTGGATGCCTTGTTTGGGGGCGGCTTGTCTCGCCCGCTTGAGGGGGCGGCCGCGGCCTTGGCCCAGCGCGGCGGCGTGGTGGTGTCTATTGATGTGCCGAGCGGTATTCACGGGCATTTTGCGCGGCCTTTCGGGCCATGCTTCCAAGCCAGCGGGACGCTTACGTTTGCGGCGCTGCGCCCGGCGCATGTGCTGCAACCTGCGGCGGCGTATTGCGGGCTGATCGGCGTGGCTGATATTGGCATTCAGGCCAATGTGGCGGTGCGCGACAATAGCCCCGGTCTTTGGGGGCCGTTTATGCCGAGGGCAGGCGGGGAGACCCACAAGCATCAGCGTGGGCATTTGAAGGTTATGAGCGGCGGGTTGAACCAGACAGGTGCGGCGCGGCTGGCGGCGAAGGCGGGATTGCGGGCCGGGTCTGGCCTGGTGACGGTATTGTCTCCGCCATCAGCTTTGATGGTGAATGCGTCTCATCTAACGGCGATTATGCTGGACCCGGTGGCGTCTGCTGAGCAGGTCGCGACGGCATGTGAGACAGCCACGGCGGTCATCATTGGCCCGGCGGCGGGCGCGACGGAGGCGACGAAGGAAAACGTCGCGGCTGTTCTGGCCAGTGAGGCGCCAGCGGTGATTGATGCTGATGCGTTGACCGTGTTTGAGGATGCGCCCGATGTGCTGTTTAAACAGCTGCGCGCGCAGGATATTTTGACGCCGCATGTGGGTGAGTTTAAGCGGCTGTTTGGGGACTTGCTGGAGACATCTGCTAATAAGATTGAGGCGACACAGGCGGCCGCCGCGAAGGCCGGGTGTGTGGTGTTGCTGAAAGGGGCAGACACGGTGATTGCGACGCCGGACGGGCAAGCGATTGTGAACACGCATTCCACCTATTGGCTTGCGACGGCGGGCTCTGGCGATGTGCTGGCGGGCATTATTGGCGGGCTGAAGGCGCAAGGCACCGATAGCTTGTTGGCGGCGTCTATGGGCGCGTGGCTGCATGGGGAAGCCGGACGGCGCGTTGGCGC
>CAZXVJ010000045.1:0-21358 GCA_964644385.1 uncultured Hyphomonas sp.
CCCCTCACCCCGCACCCGACGCCCCCGACAACCTTACCCATAGAGGTTTGCTCTGCAGGGCCACTGCTTCTGGCGTGCGGAGCCGGCCGAAATAATTGTTCTCCGGCGTTGGGATCATGCCGCGCCAGTTGGGCGTGTCGCCATAAAAGACGTCGTGTTTTTCACGATACGGATAGCCGCCGCGGGGCCACGGCCCGCGCGAGCAGCCGCCCACATACCACCAGCTCCACAGAGACTTCGCCGTCTCGCCGTCCAGATTTTGCTTTGGCGAACGCTCATATCCATGCGCCGCCATCACGTCTTCTTTCGAAAGCTGTACCCCGGCCGCCTCCACCGCGTCTAACTGTTCCTCCGTGTACCATGTGCGCCAGGCAAAGCGGCAGTGCGGCGGCATGTCGAATGTGTTTTCCACCTCGCCAATGCTGGGCACACCGTCTGGAATGGGCGGCGGCAAGGTCTCGGCAATGGCGGCGGCGCGCAGGGCTTCGGCCTGATTGGCCTCGTCTAAGAATTTCGCAAGCCGATCCATCCGGCGGGCTTCGCGCATGTCGGCTTCGGCCTCTGTCAGGCGGCCTTGCTGGGCATAGGTCAGCGCGCGGGTGCGCGCCGCCCCGGCCGCCGCAATGGGGGACGCGCCTTGCGGGGCGGGCGCGGGGGCCTCGCTTTGCTGTGCATCGTCGCGGGGAATGGCCAGCGCCTCCACCGGCGCGCCTGCCCCAACCGCCGCGATCAGGTCTGCGCGGCGAAAGCCATCTGCCGCCGCCCATGCCGAAACGGTGGATCGGCCAAGGCTCAGCCGCGCCGCAATGCGTGCAAGGCTAAGGCCTGTCCACGCCAGACGCGCGGCCTCTGCCCGCTTCTCCTCATAGATGTGCGGCGGCTTTCGCGCTTTGCGTTTTGCGGGTGGGTGTTGGGGCCGCCGGGCTGGGCGGCGATAGGTTGTTGGGTCTGTCATGATGGGGGCAGACTATGCCCGGAGGATCCCCCGGCGAGTTCACCCCTGCCCGATATTGCCGGAACGCCCGTGGCCACTCAATGTCGCGCGCAAAAAAACGGGGATAGACCGAAATCTATCCCCGCTTTTCAAACGATATGGACACTTATCTGTGCCGCGCCCCTGTCTATGGCCCAGATCAAGAGCCGATATGGACAGGATATGGACGTCTGCTTAGTAGCGCAGCGGAGAGGTTGTGCGTGGCTCGCTCCGGCGCACAGGCGCGGGCGATGTGTTTGGCACCACCTGGTTCACATTGCGCTGGGCGGTGCCCGGTGACACGCGGCAGCAGCGGACCTGCATTTCCAGAACGCGGGTGTTGTACTTACACTCTTCGTCATTGATCTGACGCATGATGGACATGCCGCCGGCGCTGTATGTGTAGCGCGTCTGCTGACAGCTCATCACGGTGTAGCCCGGCTCACATGTGCCGGTGTCTGTTTTGTTCAGGGTGCGCGTGACGCACTGCATGTTCTCACGCATCGACAAGGCCTGTTGCGCGGCGGACATGGCGCCATCGGCGGTGCCCTGTGCGCGGTTGGCGTCTTGCTGGGCGCGGTTGGCAGCGGCTTGCGCGGCGTCGGCGCTGGCTTGGGCGTTACCCGCCAGGCGGCGGGCTTCACCCACGCGCATATTGGTTTCTGTGATGGCGGTTTTCGTGCCGTCGATCTCAACGTTGAGACGACAGACATTCTCGTCCATCTTCTTTGGTTGCGCGCAGTAGTCTGCGACGCTCATTGTCGATGGAATTGCCTGGCAACCTGCCAGCGCTGTAAGGGCTGCACCAGCAGCGATATATTTACCAAAACCCATGATGGTCTCCGTTTTCCGGCTTCTAATTGTAGCCCTAATGGGCAATTTATGCGGGAGCAATGCACCTCTTGTGCCAAGCGACTGGCCCGAAACGCACGCTCCTACTGCGCGAGTGTAGGGCGCAATACAGGTCTCTCTCTGCCGAAAAAACGTCAAAAATCAGGCCTTTAACTTATAACCCGTCCGAAACATCCCCCAAACACCCACCACTGAGATCACACTCAGGACACCGGTCACCCACAATCCCATCGTGATTGAGCCGTTCGCCACGCCTAAAAATCCGTAGCGGAACCCGTCAATGAAGTAGAAAAACGGGTCAAACAGGGCGAGCGTGCGGAACGGTTCGACCAGCACTTTGATGTCGTAAAACGTGCCAGACAGAAATGTTAAAGGTACAATCACAAAGTTTGTAACAGCGCTCAAATGGTCAAATTTATCAGCCCAAATCCCCCCTAAAGCGCCCAGCGAACCAAGGATTATGGCAGCAGTTAGGCTGAACCAAACAATAGCCCAAACATGCACAACACTCAGGCTCGCCAATCCGCTGAAATGTATGGCAATTCCGGACAATAACGCCACCATTAGGCCACGCGTGATGGACCCCCCAAGAAAGCCAATGGTCAGTTCCAGCGGGGATAGAGGCGGCATTAAAAAATCAACATAGGTCGAGTTAAATTTGGCCTGCACAAGGCTAGACGACGTGTTCTGAAAGGCGTTCTGCAGGATCGCCATAATGATCAATCCGGGGGCCAGGAAGTCGTTGTAGACAAGTCCCTCAAAATCCCCCTGCAAATTGCCCCGGTCACCAAAGGCCAGCTTGAACACCGTCATAAACAATAGCGTTGTCACAACCGGCGCGAATACGGTTTGCATCCAAACCTTCAAAAATCGCCCCACCTCACGGCGATACAGCGTCCAAAGGCCCAGCCCATTCATGCGGCCATACTGGCGAATACGCCCATTGAACGGGGCGACCCCCGTCCCGGAAACAGGCACAATATCAGTTGCGGAGGGGTCAGTCATTCCGGCTCTCTAGTCGACTTTCCGCTACGCGGCGAGACCAACCGCCAAAGAATTATCGCCCGCAAGCAACCGCCGCCCATTTATCCACAGAAATCAATACAAAAACACTACATATAGAAAGGCTGTGGATACCTCCAACTGTATGTTGTGTTTCATTTCGCTCCTGATACGATATGTAGGTGCTAAGTAAGGCAGCTAAGTTTCTCTGCCACAACATATAGGGGTTGCCTCGGCCAGTCTGGCATTTGCACCCATGGGAGATCACAATTCATGTCATGGACGGAAGAACGGGTGACCGTACTCAAAAAACTATGGGCTGAAGGCCACTCGGCCTCGCAAATCGCGAAACAGCTTGGCGGTGTGACCCGCAATGCCGTCATCGGCAAAGTTCATCGGTTGGGCTTGTCTGGCCGGGCGACCCCATCGCGGCCGGTTAAGCGCCCGCCGCGCTTGGCGAGGCCGAAACCGCGCGTGATGCCCGATGGCACCGTGAAAACACCTACACCTGCTGTCCCGGAGCGTACCGATTTGCTGCGCCCCGCAGAACGTAGCGCAATGGTGGCGGCCCTCCCCCCGCTGGAACAGTCAGATGGAGCGCCTGCATCGATCCTCACAATCCGCGATTCCATGTGCAAATGGCCGATTGGTGATCCGGCTGACCCGAAATTCGCATTCTGCGGGCGTAAATCTGATTGCGGGCCGTATTGTTCGGAACACGCAAAGGTCGCCTTCCAGCCTGCCAAGAAACGCGGCGGAAAAAAGACACAATACAACTACGTCAGAAAAATCGCCGGCTAGTTCCAAGACCCACCTGCCTCGTATTTGAGGTCTCGGGGCTCCCAAACGGGGGCCCCTTTTTTGTGCGCTTTCTGCCAAAATCGGGTTTGTCGGGAAGCACCCTTAAAACGACGACTGTCGAATTGTTTATATTGCCGTAGGCATCGCGGTAAGGCATGACTAATAGGCGCGGGCAAGCGCGGAGATGAACTCGACTCATAATTATTGATTTTCGATAATTATTCATTGACACTCAGCAATACCAAGCGTAACCGACCCGCAAGACTTTGGAGCTATCTCAACGGAATGAAAAAATCCTATCTTCTTTTGAGTTCCGCCCTATTGGTGGCCTGCGCCTCGGTTCCAAGCTCTGGACTGAAACTGGCAGGTGAGTCTGTTGAAATTTTTGCTGTCGCCCCGGATGCACCAGAAGCATGGGCCGCAAGCGGTGTTGCAGGAGAGCCCCCAACGGGCGACTGGACCCAACAGTTCGATGACCCGCTCATGGTCGCGCTCATCGAAGAAGCGCTTGCCAACAGCCCGACCCTCGAAGCGCGCGCAGCCACTGTCCGCGCCGCAGAAGCCTCCACACGCATCGCTCGGTCGTCGCGGCGCCCCACGGTCAGCGCCAGCGGTACGTTGGGCGGCACATCGAACGGGTTTGAACTTGGAGGTCAGACGGAGCGCCAAACTGATCCACTGTTTGGCCTCGGGCTAGATGCGCGTTGGGAGATCGATCTATGGAACCGTTTGGGTTCAGCGGTCAGCGAAGCTGAGTCTGATCTCGTCGCCAGTGAGGCTGATTTTGCCGCAGCAGAACTGTCTATCGCGGCGCAGACTGCGATTGCCTGGATCAATCTCAACGCGGCGTTGGCACAGGAACGGGTCGCCGTTCAAACTTTTGAGGCCCGCAATCGCGTCAAGCTGCTCACAGAACGGCGATTCCAAAGCGGTTTGACCAACGCGCTCGACGTGCGAACCGCGCGCAGCGCGCTGGCTGGCGCAGAGGCGGCGATCGCAGCGCGCCAGCAGACCTCCGGAGATGCCAGCCGCCGATTGGAGATATTGCTCGGACGCTACCCTGCAGCGGAACTGGCAGGCGACGCAGATATCTCAGCGCTAGATGACATTATTAATGAGGGCAATCCCGCCCTACTCCTATCCCGCCGGCCAGACATTGCAGCCCAGGAGGCCCGTGTCATGTCGGCTGGGCTTCGCGCCGAACAGGCCCGGCTCGCCATGCTGCCCAGCCTAAATCTATCTGGCACGCTATCCACCAACAGTACCGATTTTGCGGAAGCGTTTGATCCAGCATTGATCGCCGCGCGGCTGATCGGAAACCTCGTCCAACCGCTGTATAATGGCGGCAGGCTGGATGCTCAACGCGACGCCGCCATTGCCCAAGCTGAAGTCGCGGTGGCCAACTATGCGGCATCCGTTTTGACTGCTTGGCGTGAAGTCGAAGACGCCCTATCCGCTGACAGCCTTCTGGCTGTGCAGGAAGACGCCCAGTTGCGAGCGCTGGAAGAAGCGAGGCTCGCCGAGGAGTTGGCAGAACGATCTTACACCAGCGGCACGTCAACGATTTTCAATCTGATCGATTCTCAAACCCGGCGTTTGAATGCTGAAAGCCAATTGGTTTCAGCGCGCGCCAACCGTGCAACCAATCGCATTTCCTATCATCTGGCGCTTGGCGGGTCTGTGCCCGTTGCCCCCGCAGACAGAATTGTTGCCGGTGACGCTGAAACGGCGCCGCCCCCCTCACCCGATTTACCCTCACCTGACGAAGAAGACGCCGCTTAGATTGCGGCAGGAGCCACCTCATGGGACGTGTCATTGCCATCATTCTACCGATCCTTATCCTGCTTGTACTGGGGGTGGGGGGAACGGTTGTCCTCGGTGCGTTGAAACCAACACCTGAAAAGGCAGAACCTGCCAGGGGCGGCCTCAGCGTGTTCGCAGAACCCATCACCAAGGGCGATCTTAAATTGACGGTTGAGGCCCAAGGCGAAGTGCGCCCCAAACGTGAAGTCACAGTGTCACCGCAGATTTCAGGTCGGGTCTCGTATGTGTCACCGGATTTCATTGATGGTGGGTTCATTAAGCGCGGCCAGCTTCTGGTGCGGGTTGAAGCAGCCGATTATGAGCTCGCAATTGTCCGCGCGCAGTCCAGTGTCGCCAGTGCAGAGCAACGCCTCGCGCGCGAAATGGCGGAGTCGGAGCTTGCCATTCAGGACATCAAAGATCTGGGACTGGACGGCGCCTCCCCGCTGGCGCGCCGTGAACCTCAATTGGCGGAAGCGCGCGCGAGCCTTGATGGCGCGAAAGCTCAACTCGAAGACGCCAAGCTGGCGCTGAAACGCACCGCCGTCTACGCGCCCTTCCTCGGCCGGGTCCGCGAGCGCCGTGTAGACATCGGGCAAGTCGTCTCTCCCGGTCAGGCGCTGGGCAATATCTTCGCTAATGATGTTGTGGAAGTCTCCCTACCGCTCAGCGATGCACAGATGGGCCGGCTGGGATTGCCTTTGGCGTTTTCTGCCTCAAGCAAAAACCCCGGTCCGAAAGTTACATTCGGTGCCACCGTTGGCGGTAAGCAGCGCCAATGGGTCGGTGAGATCGTGCGAACGGCCGCCGCAGTGAATTCTCAGACACGCGAGATCAATGTTATCGCGGAACTGAAAGACCCCTATGGCGCAGGCGCAGACGGTGACGCGCCCATGGCCCCTGGCCTGTTTGTAACGGCTATTATTGAGGGCGAAACCATACCGGACGTCTTCATCGCGCCGCGCGCCGCGTTGCGGGGAGACGATCGCTTGTTCATCGGCGACACTGAGAAAGGCACGCTGATTATTCGTGAGGTCGATGTGGCGCTTTCAGATCCGGATGGCGCCTATATCCGCAGCGGTGTTGAAGTTGGTGAGATGGCGATTGTCAGTCCGGTTCAAGCCGCCTTTGATGGTATGAAACTCACCGTACTTGAGCGCTTGGAAGACGGCACCATCAAAACCTACGAGGTCAAACAGTCAGAAGATGACGACGACAGCCCCGATGCAGGCGATGATGAGAAACAGGCTGAGCTCGACGCGGCAGATGGGGGAACTGTGCAATGAACGGTATTGTCTCTTGGTTCGCGCGTAATGCGGTCGCCGCGAATCTCCTAATGTTTGTCGCCTTTGTTGGCGGCGTGTTTGGCTACTCCCAGATGGAACAGGAGATGTTCCCGGTCGTGGCCGTTAACGGCGCCTCAGTTTCGGTCGCCTGGAACGGCGCGTCCCCGCAAGACGTTGAAGAACAGATCGTGACGCGCATCGAAGAGGCCGTCGCTGACATTGATGGCCTCGATCGTTTGACCTCAATCGCCTATGAGGGCGGCGGCACGGTCAATGTACGCGGACGTGACGATATCGACATGCTGGAATTCCTCGACGAGGTGAAACTGCGCGTTGACCAAATCAACAACCTTCCCCAAGCCGCCTTCCAACCGCAAGTCAGACGCTGGGAACAGCGCGACTGGTATATGGGCATGGCCGTGCACGGCGAGGTCGACAAACGCACGCTGAAGCGGATTGCCGATAAGGTCCGCGATGACATCGCCGCCATTCCGGGTGGAGAGCTTGCCATTGTGCAAGGCACACTTGATGAGCAGGTGAATATCGAAGTCTCAGAAGAGTCGCTGCGCCGCTTCAATTTGGGCTTCAGCGATGTCGCCAATGCCATCCGCCAATCTTCACTCAACGCGTCTGGTGGGCGTATCGAATCCACAACGGGAGACGTTTCGATCACGGCCCGGCAACTGGCCGATACCCAAAACCAATTTGAAGACATCATCATTCGCCAGAGCAGCGACGAGGGCACCATTCGAGTCCGCGACGTTGCCAACGTCGTGGATGGTTTTGTCAGCGATAAGCTCAAAGCGACCTATAATGATCGCCCCACAGCTTTCGTGTTCGTGGTGTCCCCCGATGATATGGACATTGTCGAATACACGGCCAACTTTCGCGAATATATTGAGCGCGCCAACGATCCCGCCAATGGCATCCTTCCAGAAGGCGTACAAATTGCGGTTTTGTGGGACAACTCCGTCGAGTTTCAGGCGCGAATGAATCTGATTGCTCAGTCTGCCATGATGGGCGCTGTTTTGGTGATGCTGGTGCTTATCTTGTTCTTGCGCCCGGTCGTCGCCTTCTGGGTCACCATTGGCATCATCACGGCCTTTGCCGGCGGCATCATGTTGCTGCCCCTCTTCGGTGTCTCGTGGAACGTCTTGTCGACCTTTGCTGTCTTGCTCGTCATCGGGGTGGTGGTCGATGACGCCATTATCGTTGGCGAGAACATCCACAAAGAGGTAGAGGCCGGACGCCGAGAAGGCATCGACGCCGCTGTTATTGGCACGCAGATCGTTTTGAAGCCGGTTGTCTTTGGCGTCTTGACCACAATCATCGCCTTCCTGCCCTGGGCTTTCATCACCGGGCCAACGCGAATGTTCACCCAGCAGATCACCTTTGTTGTGGTTGCCGCGCTGATCTTCTCCCTAATCGAGTGTATGCTGATCCTGCCCGCTCACTTGTCGCATTTGAAACGTCAAAACTTCGATACGGAAACCGGGCGCTTCTTCAAGATACAGCGGGCCATTGCTGACAGTCTGCTTTGGTTTGCCAATGCGGTTTACAAGCCGGTTCTAGAGCTTGCGCTGCGGTTTCGTTATGCCACCGTCGCTCTTTTCCTCTCGCTGTTCGCGCTTGGCATCGGCCTGCAATCGAACGGACACGTGCCATTCCAGTTCATGCCGGAGATCGAAGCAGATCTTATTCAGGTCAACATTGAAATGCCCGACGGCACCCCATTTGAGCGCACGCTGCAAGTCCGTGACCAGCTTCAAACGGGCATTGATCGCTTGATGGCTGAAACGGCTGAGGAGTATCCCTTTATCGAAGGCGGGTTGATCAAGGACGCGTCGGTTGTCGCCAGCGGCGGCGGTATCCAGTCCTGGATTGGCATGGCCGCGCCAGAAGACCGCCCTGAGACCATTCGCACACGAGACGTCTCACAGCGTCTGCGTGATCTGGTCGGGGAAATTCAAGACGCAGAAGAAGTCGGCTTTGACTTTACCTTCAATGAGGAAGACAGCGGCGTTCGCTTTGCGCTCAACCACCCCGACATAGATATGCTGCGCGCAGCGGCCAAAGATCTGCGCGAACATCTGGGCACCTATTCCAGCACGTTTGATATCGGGGACAATCTATCGTCTGCGGCAGAAGAAATCCGCGTCACGCTGAAGCCCGGCGCGCAATCGCTTGGCATCACCTTGTCAGATGTGACCCGGCAGATCCGTCAGGCCTATTTCGGTGAAGAAGTTCAACGCCTTCCCCGCGACGGCGAAGACGTGATCGTGATGGTCCGCCTTCCAGAATCGGCGCGTGAAAGCCTCGACAGCCTCAATGCATTGAAAGTACGCACCTCTGATGGCCGGGAAATTCCGATCACCCAAGTGGCTGACTTTGACTATGCGCCCGGCATCAACCGCATCGTTCGGCGCAACCGCACACGCTCAGTCTCTGTGTTTGCTGAGATTAAGGGCGATGGCGGCCGGGGCCGTATTATGGGCGCGATGGAAGCTGACTATTGGCCAGAATTTGCCAAACGCTTCCCAGAAATCGAACGCGGTAGCGCAGGTGGTTTTGAACAGCAACAGGACTTTTTTGATGAGATTAAGCGCCTCGTGCTGATCGCTATTGGGGCGATGTTCATTTTGCTCGCCGTCGCTTTCCGCTCATACTCACAAGCGGTATTGCTCATGACCGCCCTTCCCTTTGCCTATTGCGGCGCTTTGTTTGGCCTCTATCTGTTTGACACCCCTATGGCGATGTTTGCCTTCTTTGGCATTGCGGCCGCCGCCGGTGTTGTCATCAATGATAATTTGGTCCTGATCGACTACGTCAATCGACGACGAGCCGATGGCGCGGGCGCGATCCAGGCGCTCGTTGATGCCGGCGTTTCACGTTTCCGGCCCATCCTGCTGACCTCTGTGACCACCTTCGTTGGCATCCTGCCGCTGATTGCTGAGCGATCGGTTCAAGCGCAATTCTTGAAGCCAATGGTCGTCTCGCTCGGCTGCGCAGTGGTCTTTGCCTTGTTCATCTCTTTGTTCATGGTGCCGGCCCTTTACGCGGTCGGCACAGAGATTGGCCGCATCTTCCGCTGGACGTGGGGGGGGCGCCGGTTCCGCCAGATCGGTGAGACCTATTCCGGCGAAGTGACAATCGATGATGAAGAGCTTATTGGCACAAGTCATACACCAATACCGGGTGGCGAGAATTTGGGACCCCTCGCTCCAGCGGAATAAGATGTTCCCATAAACCGGCGGCGCGAACGATGAGCGCCTCATTTTTCAGGAGACCACACATGAAACACCTATTGATGGGCGTTGCAGCGTTTGCGCTATTGGCAGGCTGCAACCAAGCCGATGTCGAAACGACACCGAAAACCGACGAGATCGCGCAAACACCCGAACGCGCTGCCGAAAGCGGCGAGATCACCGTGACCGAAGACGGTAAGTTCCGCACCGCTGAAGGCCTTGAATTATCAGCCGCAGATACCTGGGGCGATTGGGGTATCAATCTGGCGACGCGGGATATGGACGTGGCTCCGGGCGACAATTTCTACCATCACGTCAATGGGAAATGGGTCGATGAGTTTGAGATTCCCGCCGATAAATCGCGCTTTGGATCGTTTGACCTCTTATCCGAAAAATCTGAGCAGCGCGTCCGTAACATTATCAATGATTTGGCGGCGTCGAAGCCTTCGCTTAGCACGCCGAATGGAAAAATTGGTGCGTTCTACAACGCTTATATGAACACCGATGCCATCAACGCCGCCGGGCTCGCCCCCGCCCAGCCCTACCTTGATCGCATCAAAGCCATCTCCAACCGGCAAGATCTGGCGCGCACCTTCGCAACCGTCGGCTACACGTCTCCGTTCAACGGTTTTGTGTTTGTCGACGATAAAGACCCAGAAACCTACATCTTCCAGATGAGCCTTGGCGGCCTCGGCATGCCAGACCGGGACTACTACCTTAAAACGGATGAAAAGTCTGTCGATCTGCGCGCCAAATATCTTGATCTGTTGACCACGATGTTGGCGCAAGCCGGGGATGAAGACCCGGCCAAATCTGCACGCGATGTCTTGGCGCTCGAAACACAAATCGCTCGCACGGACTGGGATCGCACTCTGTCGCGTAATCCTGAGATCACCTACAATAAGCTGACCAAAGCAGAACTGACCGCAATGGCCGGGGAGTTCCCATTGGACACCATGCTGCAAACCATTGGTATCCAAAACCAGCAAAACTTCCTCGTCACCGAAGTCACGCCAACAGCAGCAGAATTGGCCGCAGCGGGTATTTCAACCGAAGACGCTAAAAAGCTCGGCAGCGGATATGTCGGCGCGTTCCGCCTTGCTAACACCGCGCCCCTCGATACCTGGAAGGCCTACCTCACGGCGCACTTCCTCATCGACAATGCCAGCGTGATGCCAACGGCCATTGATGAAGCAACCTTTGCATTCTACGGCACCGCCCTGCGCGGACAGCCAGAGCAACGCGAACGCTGGAAACGCGCGGTCAGTGCCACGCAAGGCGTGCTGGGCGAAGCGATCGGCAAAGAGTTTGTCGCTCGCCACTTCCCCGCAGAGAATAAAGCGGCAATGGACGATCTTGTTGCAAATCTCCGCACGGCGATGAAGTCCAATCTGGACGATCTGACATGGATGGGCGCGGCCACAAAGGTGAAAGCCGAAGAGAAGCTCAACAGCTTCAATCCAAAGATCGGCTACCCCGTCGAATTTGAAACGTATGACACGCTGAAAGTTGGCAACAACGCTCTGGAGAACGCGATTGCGGCAAGCGATTGGGGCTTTAAGGACAATCTGTCCAAGCTCGGCAGCACCGTGGACAAGAATGAGTGGTTTATGACGCCGCAACGCGTCAACGCCTATTACAATCCCAGCTTCAATGAGATTGTTTTCCCGGCCGCGATCCTTCAGCCGCCCTTCTTCAACATCACAGCAGACCCGGCGGTCAATTACGGCGCGATTGGCGGCGTGATTGGCCATGAAATGGGCCACGGCTTTGATGACCAAGGCGCAAAGTTCGATAGCCTCGGCGTGCTCAATAATTGGTGGACCACAGACGATCAGGCCGCTTTCCGTAAGCTAGGCGACGCGCTGGCCGCGCAATACGACACCTTCTGCCCGCTGGACGAGGGCGAAACCTGCGTCAATGGTCGCCTCGCGCTGGGCGAAAACATTGGTGACCTTGGCGGCCTGTCTATGGCGTACCGCGCCTATAAACTCAGCCTGAATGGCAAGGAAGACAAAGTGATTGATGGCCTGACTGGCGATCAACGCTTCTTCATGGCTTGGGCCCAGGTCTGGCGGTCGAAGTATCGCGAAGAGGCCTTGCGCCAGCAATTGCAAACCGGTCCCCATTCCCCGCCGCTCTACCGTGTAAACGGCGTGGTGCGTAATTTCGACGAATGGTATGAAGCCTTCGGCGTTACCCCAGATCACGCGCTTTACTTGCCGCCAGAAGAACGGATTCGCATTTGGTAAATCGGGCGCTTCACCCATCTATCCTTACAGAGGGCGGCGTTTTAAAGCGCCGCCCTTTTGCGTCTGCCCAAAGCCTTTATTAACCGTTGCATGCAAGTATCGGTGGATAGTTTGGCAAGATGTCCAAAAGAGTACGACTGCGGGAATGTGAATATGGCGATGCTGAAGCGACTGTTCAAATCTAAAAAAGCTGAAGCTCCGGCCAATGACCGGGTCGAACAAGTCGTCGCGCCTGAAACAGACTCCCCCCGCCCCGTTCGCGGTATGGTGTACCGGGAAGCCTTTGTAATCTATGAATCTGGATACCGCCGCAAAGGCGTTGTGCTTGACCACTCCAATACAGGCGTGCGGGTTCGCTTCCCTACCAATGAGCGCCTTCCGATGGAAGTTGTGCTGAACGCAAAAGCCGTTGGCATTGAAGGTCGCGCCCGCGTGGTCTGGCAAGAAGGCTCTGAAGTCGGCTTGGCGCTGGTCAAAGACTAGGCGTCAAACCTAGGCCCTTTCAAACTCTCGAATTGATATAAATTGGTTCGACGCACTCGCGTCGTAGGCGATCGCCCTTGGCATGGCTCTCTTTTTGGGCTTGTTTGCCGTTACGTCAAACCAATGAAGGGAGCCTTAGAAAATGGCTATCATGAAATCCGAACAGATCATGTCAGAATCGTCCAAATCCTTTGAAGACGCGATCCAAACAGCGATTGCGCGTTTTTCCAAAACGGTCCGTGGACTGGCCTCAGCGCACGTCAACAATATGTCCACCACCATCAAGAACGGCAAGATCGACAAGTACCGCGTTAACATGCAGATGACCTTCCAGGTCGAAGCAGCAACCGCGAAGAAGTCTAAGAAATAATCATGACAGATGATCCTGGCGTAGACGCATATCTGCGCAAACTGACAGGACATTCCAAACCCATCGCCCTGGCCCTGGCAAGTGAACTGAACACGCTGGGGCCAGCGCTATCTTGCGGGCTGGCGTGGGGCTTCCCCTGCTGGTCTGGCAATGAGCGCATCTTTTCTATCATCTCTCATTCTGACAGATGCAATTTGCAGATTTTCTACGGCTCCAAACTCGCCGAGGCCTTCCCCGAAATCATCGAAGGCACGGGCAAACAAATGCGGCACGTCAAAGTCCGCCATGTCTGTGAGATCAATGATGAACTGCGCCGCCTGATCGTCGCCGGCATTGAAATGGACGCGACCGACCCGCAACGCATCCGCTAAGCTCCTGCCACGATGGTCAGCGTCACAGCGCCGCGCGACACTTCAAGACATTGCCATAAGCATTTCAGAACGGTTTTCTGATAGTCTCGCATCAAGGAGACTTGGCGACGTGTTAGACATCACCCTGATCGTGTTTCAGATTCTGCTTGGCCTGTGGTTGGCAGATTTCGCGACAGGATTTGTCCATTGGATCGTCGATAATTATGGCAATCCAGAATGGCCCGTTATTGGCCCTCACCATATCGCCCACAGTCACAATCATCATGATGCCCCACTTGAACTGTTCGCGCTGCCAGTGCTGCCCAAGCATGGTGGCATCGTCAGCGTCGTGGCGCTCGTCGGGCTTGCACTGTGGGCGTCTGGCGCGATGACCGTCTATTTTGCTGCGGCCTGCGTTTTTGGCGCGCTGACCAATATTATCCATGGCTGGTCACATGTCAGCGCCGAAGAAAACGGGGCCCTGATCACCGCCTGTCACGCCATTGGATTGTTTCAGTCCCAGCGCCATCATGTGCACCACCATACAGGCACATCTGACACCCATTACTGCCTGCTCACCGACCACGTAAATCCCGTGATTGAGACGATCCGTCTTTGGCCTCTGCTGGAGAAAGGTCTTGCCACCATTGGCATCCGCAAACATTGGTGGATTGCGAGCGCCTAAGCAGGCGCCATCAAAACCGCTTCAAATCCGCGATCAACCCTTGACGTAGGCGTCTGCAACGCGCTTTTCTTCGCAGGCGCAATACTGCACCTCTCAAGGAGATTTTTCATGTCTGCATCTGATCCCGTCGTCATCGTTGGAATGGCCCGCACACCCATGGGCGGCTTGCTCGGAGACTTGGCCGGCATGTCCGCAAATGAGCTGGGCGCGATTGCCGTTAAACAAGCCGTCGAAGAAGCCAAATTGGGCACAGACGACGCTGACGAGATCATCATGGGCAACTGCCTCCCGGCAGGCCAAGGACAGGCCCCTGCCCGTCAATCCGGTTTTAAAGCAGGCCTCGACAAAGCGCTGGAAGCCACAACTATCAACAAGATGTGCGGCTCAGGCATGCAAGCCGCCGTCATGGGCCGCAACGCCATTCTCGCGGGCGAAGCCAATATCGTGATTGCTGGCGGTATGGAATCCATGACCAATGCCCCGCACCTGCTCGATGTGCGCAAGGGCCACAAATATGGCTCAATGGGCGCGCAGGACCACATGGCGCTTGATGGACTGTCAGATGCCTATACAGGCGGCCCGATGGGCAATTTTGCAGACGCCATCGCCACCGAGTATCAATTCACCCGGGAGCAGCAAGATGCTTACGCGCTTGAAACCCTCGCCCGCGCGCAGGCCGCCACAAAGGACGGCAAGTTCAAACGTGAAATCGCGCCCGTCACCATCAAAACCCGCAAGGGTGAAACCGTGGTCGCAGAAGACGAGCTGCCGCGCACCGCTCGCCCGGATAAAATCCCCGAACTCCGCCCCGCCTTCAATAAGGATGGCACAGTCACGGCGGCCAACGCGTCCGCCATTTCAGACGGCGCCGCAGCTTTGGTGATGATGAAAAAATCCGAAGCCGAAAAGCGCGGCCTGAACCCCATCGCTACCATCGTCGCTGCCTCATCGCATGCGCATGAGCCTGAGCGCTTCACCACTGCACCCGTCCCCGCGATGAACAAAGCCCTCGAAAAAGCGGGCTGGAGCAAAGATGAAGTTGGCCTTTGGGAAATCAACGAAGCCTTCGCGGTGGTGCCAATGATTGCGATGAAAGAAATGGGCATCAGCCACGACATCGTCAACGTCAATGGCGGTGCCTGCGCGATGGGCCACCCCATCGGCGCGTCGGGCGCGCGCGTATTGATTACTTTGCTCGCAGCCATGGAAGACCGCGACGTGAAACGCGGCATGGCTTCCCTGTGCATCGGCGGCGGCGAAGGCATCGCCATGGCGGTTGAGCGGGCCTAATGCGCACCGCTTTTACGGCGCTCGTTCTGGCGATTGGACTGGCCGCCTGCGCCGCAGGTCCATCCAGCGAAGCGGCTAAGTCTTCCGCTACATCTCTCTCAACGGAGGCCGCCACAAGCGTAACCTTCGCAGAGCAGAGAGGTCTGGAAATCTATCAGAGAGACCGCGCCGCATGGCTCGCCACCATTGCTGATGGGGTGCTGACAAACTCTGCCATTTACGAAGATATCGCGTCCCGCCCCGCTTTCACCAAAGATGAACGCAGCGCGCTCGCCGCTCGCGTTGCCGCTATCAAACATTCTGACGATCTCAACTTTTGCGACGGCCAGTACAATACGGTCATCATCCCGACCGCGACGGGGCACGACATTTATCTGCTTGCGCCGCGCAGAAGCTCAAAACAGGTCCAACTCGGCGGGCACTTCCGCGTTCCGGTCAACACAGACGGCGTGACTGGAACGGTACAGCCCTTCTCAAACACCTGCATCGCCATCGACAGAGACGCCGAAGCGGCGGCCGTAATGGCCACCTATCCCTTGGGCACGACGCCGAATGAAATGCACGTCTTCAAATCCATAAGTCACGACATTCCAATCGCTGTGATGACCGCGCCAAACCAGAAAATGTGGTTGACCGAGCAGGGTAAAATCTCCCTGACCAATCCATGAACGCTCGCTCTAAATGGCGGTCTGTCGAATGACGCGCCCAATGCACGCTCATCTTATCGAACAGGCTGGCTGGAATCGGACGCTTGGCTCCCCGTTTACCGCCGACCTGCTCTTAAAGTTTGCTCAAGACTTTGACGCCGGTGGCCCCATCGCCGTGATCTGTAGCGATTGGGACGGCAATCCCCGCAAAGACGCGGTTGGTCTGCGCGTGCTCGGCGCGCTGCATCACGCCGCCCTGACCGGCGCATCTCCAGAACTTGCCGCCGCCTTCCCTGCTGCCAATCCCGGCGCCAGCGCTGATGACGTTTGGCCCATCGCCCGCGACTGGCTCAGCGCCAATCTCGGCCGCGTGCGCGTGTTCATGCAAAGTCCGCCGCAGACCAATGAAACCCGCCGCTCCATCGCCCTGCTGCCCGGCTTCCTTTCCCTTGCAGACCGCTTCGACATGCCGATGGATCTGCTCGAGCTTGGGGCCAGCGCGGGGCTCAATCAATATTGGGACAAATTTGAGTATGAGACAGATGATTGGTCTCGCGCAGGTGACAGCCATGTCAGCATCTCAACCGAATGGGACGGCCCCGCGCCAACACATTTAGACGCCCAGCCCTTGGTACGCTCTCGCGCCGCCTGTGATCTAAGCCCCTTAGATGTGTCGGACCCTGAACAAGCCGACCGCCTGAAAGCCTACACATGGCCAGATCAGGCCGAACGCCTCGCGCGCCTCGACGCCGCCATTGATCTGGCGATTGACCACGACACACAAATTGACGAGGCCGATGCCGAAACCTGGCTCACCGAAAAACTCGCCCGCCGCGCCCCGTCAGGCCTGACGGTGATCTACCATTCGATCTTCCTGATCTATCCCCCCAAAGAACAGATCGCGCGCATCATGGCACTCATTGAAAACGCTGGCGCAGAGGCCACTGACAAAGCCCCACTGGCCTGGCTGTGTTACGAATCAGAGGCGTTGTTCGGCGGCGATCGCGGCACGCCGAATATGTATACCCGCTTGCAGACATGGCCCGGCGGCGAGGTTCAGATGCTGGCCAAATCCGATGGACATGTCACGCGCGTTGAGTCTCTGGCGGACAGCTAAATATCCGCGCTCACCAGATTCAGCGGCAACGCCGTGGTGCGCTTCGACACCCGCATTATGATCCGCGACTGCACATCAGACACCAGCGCAGAGCCCAGAAGTTTGTCACGCAAGAAGTTATCGTAATTGTGCATATCCGTTGTCACGACGTGAATGATGTAATCGACTGCGCCGGTCACCGTCATGCACTGGGTCACTTCATCCCAGCCCTGCACCAACCGCTCAAATGCCTCCAAATTCTCACGGCTCGGCAGCGCCAATTTCACATTCGCAATCACTTCAAAGTTTAGTCCAAGGGCTTGGTTGTTGATCAGCGTCACGCGCCCATTGATCAATCCCGCCTCCTCCATACGCTTGATGCGCCGCCAGCACGGCGATGACGACAAGCCCACACGCTCCGCAATTTCGGCCACCGATAGCGCTGCATCACGCTGAATAATATCTAGGATGCGCGCATCCACGCCGTCTATTTCTTGGGACAATTTTTCAAATTCCGCATAATTTTGGTCAACAATTCCAGAAAAGAGGGGTTCAGCGCAAAGAAATCAAGATGATTCTCATATCTGGAGAGAATTATCGCATTTGGCCCGTGGGACGCGCCACATTTGCGGTCCAAGATAGCCTGAGGCCTCAAACACGCTCGCCCGGCTTAATCTGCCAAGCTTAATGTGGACGTATTTTGTTGCCAGCTTCAATGCTGAAAAGGTGACAACGCATGAGACTGACAAACTTAACACATCTCGCGGCAGGCCTCTGCCTCGCAACAATCCCGGCCTGCGCAGCACCCGCTGACGCGCAAGTGCCCCCGAAAGCCCCCATCGAGCAAGACCGAAATTTCTCGTCAGCCACCCCCACCCAGCAAGCTGATCTTGTGGCCGGCGGCAACGCCTTTTCAGCTGCCCTCTATTCAGAACTCGCCCAGACGGACGGCAATGTGTTCGTCTCCCCAATTAGCGTGTCGCTTGCCTTCGGGCTGCTCTATCCCGGCGCGTTTGGCGAAACCGCGGAAGAAATCGCAGAGACAATGGGCTACACCGGAGACGGCGCGGCCACCGCGATAGGCCTTGGCAATCTGATGTCGGCGCTTGAAATCGACAATCCCACCGAAAAGCTACGCATCGCCAATGCGGTATGGACCGCCAGTGACGCTGCCCCTGCCCCGGATTTCCAATCCCTTGTGCGCGATCAGATGCAGGCTGAAATGCGGTCAGTCGATTTTTCAAAGAGTAAGCAAGCCGCCAAAACAATCAATGATTGGGTCGCGGCCCGCACCAATGATCGCATTAAAAATCTCGTCCCTGAATCGGCGCTCAGCCGATACACGCGCTCTGTACTCACCAATGCGATTTGGTTCAAAGCCGATTGGGCCAGCCCCTTCCCAAAAGAAGCCACCGACCCTAACGGCGTCTTCACCCGCCGCGATGGCGCTACAGAAAAGGCGGCGATGATGCGCCAGGACACGCGCGCAAAGTACTTCGAAAACGCCAAAGCCCAATTCGTTGAGCTTGATTATTCCGGCAACAATTTCTCGCTCATCGTTGCCCTCCCCAAGAAGGCAGATGGAATTGGAGCGCTCGAAGCAGATATCGCCAAAGGTAAGCTCACGGGATGGATGGACAAACTAACCGCCGCAGAGCCAACACGGCTTGATCTCACAATGCCCAAGGTGAAACTAAAAACGACGGAAACTTTGAACCAGCCGCTGAAGAGGCTTGGCGTCAGCAGAGCGTTTTCAGAAGATGCAGAACTAGATGGTCTGCTCGCCAGTCGCGAACCTCTCATGGTCGATACCGTTATTCACAAGACGTTCCTCGAGATCGACGAAAAGGGCACCGAAGCGGCGGCCGCCACAGCGATCATAACTGTCATCGTCACCGCAACGGTGGAGACAGACGATCCGATCGAATTTAAGATCGACCACCCCTACTTCATTGCCATGCGTCACAAGCCAACCGGGGCGATCTTGTTCATGGGCCGCATCGAAACCGTTGAACAATAGAGCGCCGCCTTAAGCGCTGCGCGCCAAAGCCTCATCAATCAGCGTCGCGGTTTCTTCGGCGCCATACAGCGCGGCAAAGCTCCCAAAGCGCGGGCCTTGGCTCTGGCCGAGCAACACTTCATAGAGCGCCTTGAACCAATCACGTAGGTTTTCAAACGCGTGATCCTTGCCAACGCTGAACGTCACGGTTTGCAGCGCCTGCTCCAACGGGTCTTCATCACGGGTGGGATCAAACGCACGAAACCGCTGCGCCAAATCCATCATCGCCGCGCGCTCTTGCTCTGTCGGCGCGCGATACGTTTTCTCAGGCAGCACAAAGTCGCGGTAATAGCTCATCGCATAGCCGGCCAACTCATCCAGCAGAGGATGTGTCTCCGGCGATGTGTCTGGCGCATAACGCTGAATAAACGCCCATAGCTGAGAGCGATCCTCCGGGTTGGCCACCGCCACCAAATTCAACAGCAACGCAAAGCTCACCGGCACATTCACATTCGGCACATCGCCGCCGTGAATGTGAAACACAGGGTTTTCGACCTGGCGCTCTGGCGCCTCACTCGGATACTTTTCCAGAAACGTCAGATACTCGTCCACCGCTTTGGGGATGACATCAAAGTAAAGCTTTTTCGCCCGGCGCGGTTTCTGAAACTGATACAGGCTGAGGCTCTCATCCGGGGCATATTTCAGCCAGTCTTCCACCGCAATACCGTTGCCTTTGGTCTTGGAAATCTTCTCACCATTCTCATCCAGGAACATCTCATAGACATATTGTTCCGGCGGACGCGCGCCAAGGATGCGGCAGATCTTGGAATAGATCGGCGCATTGGCCTGATGGTCCTTGCCGAACATTTCAAAATCAACGCCCAGCGCGGCCCAGCGCATCCCAAAGTCTGGCTTCCACTGCATCTTCACCGCCCCGCCCGTCACGGGAAGCGTAAACTCTTTGCCCGCTTCATCGTCAAACGTCACCTCCCCTTTCGCGCCATCGACATGCTTCATCGGCACATAGAGGACATGCCCCGTTTCAGGGTGGATCGGCAGGAACGGGCTATAAGTCGCGCGGCGTTCCTCGCCCAGCGTCGGCAGCATCACGGCCTGTATCTCGTCAAACTTCTCAGCCGCCCGCAGCAGCATCGGATCGAACCGTCCAGAGCGATAACACTCCGTCGCCGACACAAACTCATAGTCAAAGCCAAACTGATCCAGAAACGTACACAGCCGCGCATTCATATGCGCGCCATAACTCTCATGCGTCTCGAACGGGTCCGGCACCTTGGTCAAAGGCATTTGCAGATACGGCGTCAGCGCGTCAGGGTTTGGCACCGTTGGCGGCACTTTGCGCATCCCGTCCATATCGTCAGAGATACAGATCAGCCGCGTCGGTATCTCCCCGTTCGTCAGCGTCTCGAACGCCTTGCGCACCATGGTCGTGCGCACCACTTCTCCGAACGTCCCGATATGCGGCAAGCCCGACGGGCCATACCCGGTTTCAAACACCACCGCATCATCGGCGCCGCGCTGACCCGCCTTCACCTGCTGCTCCACACGCGCCTGCAGTTTACGGGCAAGCTCAAACGGCCAGGCTTTGGCAGAGGCGGCAAGTGTAGAAAAGTCAGTCATAGGTTTTGTCCTGAGGTCAGCCGAAGGCTGTATGGGCCAAGACCAGACGGGTCAAGCATCGCATTGTAAAAAATTCTTGACATGTATAAAATATTTAACATATACGGTGTGTAAGAAATATTTGACATGCGCCAAGCGTGCGCCGGAGACCCTGCTATGCCCTTTAGAGAAAAAACCGCTTGGGTGATGATGACCCTTCTCACCCTGACAGGCGCCTTCTATGCGTGGGAGGTCGCTGGTCATGCTATGTCCATTGGCTGGGCTCCGCCGCCCTCGATCAAGCTTATCTTCGTCTATGTGGGTCTCGTCATCATCGGGTCGATCGTTGGCATGACCAGCATCGCCGTGGTGACCCCCAAAGAAGCAAACGCCCCCGCTGATGAACGCGATCGCATCATCTCTGACAAGGCTGGCAATTGGGCGGGGTATGTTCTGGCCCTCCCGGCCCTGGCTGGTGCGCTCATCTTTTGGGTTATCCAGGATGGCAACATTCTATTCCACGCGGTCATTGCGGGCCTCATGCTCAGCCAAATCGCCGAATACGCCTTTCAAATCTGGCTGTATCGCCGCGGCGTTTAAGCCCCTG
>CAZXVJ010000045.1:21458-23233 GCA_964644385.1 uncultured Hyphomonas sp.
ATCGCCGAATACGCCTTTCAAATCTGGCTGTATCGCCGCGGCGTTTAAGCCCCTGACGCCCCGCCATTTTGCCTCCAAAGAAAGCCCCATCATGTCCCCCGCCCTCAGCTTCACAGCCCTCGCCTCCCTCTTCGCCCAGCTACCCATCATTTGGCATTTCGGCACCGTGTTCGGATATTGGGGCGCGCCCCCCGCCACCCGCCAAGACTTCTTCATCCGCATTGGCATCTTCATTGTCTTCTCAATCGTCGCATCCGTCGTCGCCGCAATCGCGATGGCCGCCGCAACCGGCGATGAAGATTTCGAGCCCGACGAGCGCGAACAGCACATTCTGCGCCGCGCCGAGCTGACCGGATATTACGGTCTCGCGGTCGGTATTCTCGTCATTATGTGGTTCGTCTTTGCGCCCTGGACCCCGATGCAAACGGCCAACGCCCTGATCGGCGCATTTGCACTCAGCGAATTCATCAAGCTGATCGCGGGCTTTACCTACCTCAAGCTGGGCGCCTAGGCATGGCCAAACGCCCCCCGATCACCAACCGCGTGAAAGAGCTGCGCGAGTCCCATGGCGCGATGAGCCAGGCCGCCCTCGGCAAAACGATAGGCGTCACCCGCCAAACCATTATTGCCATCGAACAAGGCCGCTACTCTCCTTCCCTCGAAAGCGCCTTCCGCATCGCGCGCGCGTTTGGGGTTGGCGTTGAAGACGTCTTTGGCTGGGATGGTTAAATTCGTGTTCTAAGGGTGCGACGCCAAGGCCCGTCTTTGTGATTGACAATCATTCTCAATTAAATGAGAATGCTTCTCATGATCATATGTGTCTGCAACGAATTGAACTGCAAGAAAGTACGTGCCGCGGTCGCCGCGGGTGCGCGCAGTCCAGATGACGTTCAGGGCCAATATGGCTGCAGCTTCAATTGCGGACAGTGCCGCTGCATGATCGGCGAGATTATTTCAGAAGAAACCGCCAACGCCGCGCCCGCCCCACAGCTGGTCGCCGCCGAATAGTCCCCTAATTTCTCCAATCGTCTCAATGACTTGCCCCAACGCGTTCGCGGACCGGCCTAGTTGCGACTGTGTTTCACTCTCATATGCAACTGATTTTATTGGATTTTTTACTTGTTCTGCCCGATAACGCGCTCTAACTCTCACCCACACACTAGAATCACACCGGAGGCCTGCCATGAAGGGCGACAAGAAAGTCATCGAATTCCTGAACAAGGCGCTGAAGAACGAGCTGACCGCGATCAATCAGTATTTTCTACACGCAAAAATGCTTCAGGATTGGGGCGTCAGCAAGCTGGCGGCCTACGAACAAAAAGAATCGATTGAAGAAATGGAGCATGCCGATTGGCTGATCGAACGCGTCCTCTTTCTTGGCGGCCTGCCAAACCTTCAAGATCTCGGAAAACTTCGCATCGGCGAAAGCGTTTATGAGATTCTCGACTGCGATCTGAAGCTAGAGGAAGACGCAATTCCCCTCCTGCGCGAAGCGATGGAGCACGCCGAATCTGTTCGCGACTATGTCAGCCGCGATCTGTTCGGCAAGATTTTGACCAATGAAGAAGAACACCTCGATTACCTCGAAACCCAGTTCGACCTGATCGAGCGCATCGGCATTGAACGCTACACAATGCTGCAATCTGAAGCCAACGAAGCTTAATGTTGGATCGCCCGCTGAGCGGCTTCGCCGCTTCGCGGGCGCATGGCTGACATTTTAAGTTGTTCCCGTTCCGCTGCGCTCACATGGAACGCCGCTTCGCGGGCTCATGGCT
>CAZXVJ010000046.1:0-23156 GCA_964644385.1 uncultured Hyphomonas sp.
CAGGGGGGTGAAATGATGACCGGGATGCGCTATGGTAAGTTCCGCTTTTTGTGGGTTTACTGGGGCGTGCCTGCGCTGACGGCGACCATGGCGGCGCGGAGGGTTCGGTCTCCGATTTTCCAGCCGTTTTGGAAGACGGCGGCGATGGTGCCATTGGGTTGGTCTGACGGGATGTTGCTGACCGCCTGATGCACATTGGGGTCAAATGCGTCGCCGGGTTCGCCAGCAATGGCGGTGACGCCGTGGCGGGCGAGGGCGGTGTGGAGTTCTTTCTCGGTCATCTCAATGCCGCCGAGCAGGTTTTGACCGGGTTCTGAGAGGCCAGCTTTATCTTCGTCGGAGAGGGCTTGCAGGGCGCGGGCGAGATTGTCTGAGACGGAGAGGAGGTCTCCGGCGAACTTTTCGATGGCGTAAACGCGGGCATCTGCGACTTGTTTTTCAGAACGTTTGCGCACGTTTTGCAGCTCTGCCATGGAGCGCAGGAGTTGCTCGCGGATTTCTTCTTTTTCGGCTTCCACGACCAGTAATTGTTGGTCAGGGCTGAGGGCGGCCGGATCGTCTTCGGCGTCTGCCTCTCCGTCGGCGGCCGCTTCCATATATTCAGCGGCGTCCTTGCGGGCCTGCTTGAGCAGGTCGTCGGCGGCGTTTTTCAGGTCTGATTTGGACGCGCCGGGCTGAAGGTCTGGCGTTTCGTCTGTCTTAGTCTCGTCGTTCATTGCCTATCCATCCTTTGCGCGCTGGTCTGAGATGATCTCCCCCACCACGCGCGCTGTATAGTCTACCATCGGTATGATGCGAGCATAATTTAGCCGTGTCGGGCCAATCACGCCAAGCGCGCCAATAACTGACTTTGCGCCTCCCATATAGGGCGCAACGATCACACTTGAACCCGATAACGGAAAAAGCTGGTTTTCTGAGCCGATAAATAATCGCACGCCTTCGGCCTCGCGAGTGGAATCGAGCACATCGAGCAGGCTGGCTTTGCGCTCCATCTCGTCAAACAGTTGCCGTACGCGGTCGAGGTCTTCGGCGGCTTGGGCGTTTTCGAGCAGATTGGCGCGGCCCCGCACGATGAGGGCGCGGCCCCGCCCGCCCGGCGCATCGCCTGACCATTGCGCGAGGCCTTGCTCGACCAGTGCGGTGGCGGCGATATCAAGATCGGCGCGGCGCTGGGTCAGTTCGATTTGAATATCGGCGGCGGCCTCTGAGAGGGTGCGCCCGGCAAGGCGCGTGGAGAGATAATTTCCCGCCTCAATCAATGTGGTGGCCGGCAAGCCATCGGGAAGTGTGATGAGGCGGTTTTCAACGTCGCCGTCTTCGGTCACCAAAACGCAGAGCGCGTCGCGACCGCCAAGTTTTACGAACTCAACATGGCTGACAGGCGTATCGCGGGTTGGAGAGGCCACCAGCCCTGCGCCGCCCGTAAGGCCGGAGAGAATGTCTGAGGCTTCGCCCATGACGGCGTCAAAATCCCGGCCCTTCTGTTTCAGGCGGGCATCAATTTCAGCTTTGTCTGCCTTGGTCGGCTCGCCAATTTCCAGAAATCCATCCACGAACAGGCGCAGGCCTGCATGGGTGGGCGCGCGCCCGGCAGAAATGTGCATCGCGTCGAGCAGGCCGAGGTCTGTCAGGTCTGACATGACATTGCGAATGGAGGCGGGTGAGAGCTGAATGGCGCCTTTTGAGAGGGTGCGTGACCCGACGGGCTCGCCTGTGTCGAGATAGGTTTCCACAATCGTGCGGAACACATCACGCGAGCGCTGATCAAGGCGCTGCATGAGGGAAGGGGGCGGATGGACCGTCATGCCTATTGATTAAGCGTGCGGGGCCGCAGGTTCAATAGGTGCGGGGCGTGTCGGCGCAGTTTAGACCGTGTATTCATTGCCCTCTTGGCGGTCATCTGCTGTGCGCCACACGAAATAAGAATAGATCACCGAAAAGATTGCTGCGCTGAGGACGAGCGCTGTGAGCTGTAAGGCGAGCCATATGCCATCTAAGGTGAAAGCGCCGATGATCGCTAAGATGCCTGCCAGCATGAACAACCGTCCGGCCAAGCGATGCGTCTTCTCCCATGTGTAGTCACTCGACAACGTCCACGGCGTTCGAATGCCTATGATCCAGCTGGGGCGGGTTTTGGGCAAATAGTTGCCGATCACCACAAAGAGAAGCGCTGACCCAGCGACGATCCAACGCACAATGTGGTTGGCATTAAATGCATCACCAAGTTCAGCGCCGCGAAGAATCGTAAGGCATACCCCGCCCGTAACCAGCGTGAGCAGCACCATCGCCCCGATCCACCCTGCGAGATAGGCTTGGCGAGATTTCATCAGATTGGTTTTGCGAGGATCAAGGAGCGGTGCGATCGCCAATGCGATGGCCGTAAAGGCGGAAATGCCGGGCAATAGCCAAAGCATTTTGATGGCATCTTCACGTGATGACCAAGCATCCGCTTCGCCCGATGGGCCCCAATGGGTTGGGATCTCTACGCCGTAAGGCAATTGCGAGGCGGTCCACAATACGATGCCTGCCATAGCGGCGAGGCAAAGGGCAGACCAGATTAAACCTGTGCGTATCATTCTGCAGCTTCCTTTATGTCATCATCGCCATTGTCCGCGCCGATTAGGGCGAGCAGGGCGCTTGCGGTGTCTTCCAAAACGGATGTGTTGACGCGGTAGAGGATGGAGTTGCCTTCCCGTTCTGCGGTGATCAGTTCAGCGTCTCTCAGCACCGCCATGTGGCGGCTCATTGTGGGCCAACTGGCGTCAAATTCTTTGGCAAGATCGCCCGCCATCATCGGGCCTTTTTTGAGCAGGGCGATCACTTGCCTGCGGGCCGGGTGGGCGAGGGCTTTGAAGACACCGTTCTTAGGGGAGGTCATGTGGATCTCTTATTTCGCATAAATGCTAATTAGCAAAAAAGCGAAATAGAGTCAATTGGCGCGCGCGGGGTAGACGCCCCGATCAAAGTGCGCTTGTCAGGTGGCCAGCAGGAGATATGCCCATGACAGACCTTATCCGCCCCTCTGGGCGCGCCTTTGATGATTTGCGTGAAATCAGCCTTGAAACCGGCGTGACGCGCTATGCGGAGGGCTCATGCCTCGCCAAGTTTGGCCATACGCATGTGCTGTGTACGGCAAGCTGGACGGATAAAGTGCCGGGCTGGATGCGCGGGTCGGGCAAGGGCTGGGTGACGGGCGAATATGGCATGCTGCCGCGCGCGACGCATACGCGGGGCAGCCGTGAGGCGGCGCGCGGAAAACAGTCTGGGCGAACGCAAGAGATTCAGCGTCTAATCGGGCGCTCGCTTCGGTCTGTGTGTGATCTGGAAGCGCTGGGCGAAAACCAGATTACGATCGATTGTGATGTCATACAGGCCGATGGCGGCACGCGCACGGCGTCTATTACGGGTGGGTATGTGGCACTGGCGCTGGCGTGTCAGTATCTGGTGAAAGAGGGTGTGCTGACCAAAAGCCCTTTGCTGAAACAGGCGGCGGCGATTTCTGTCGGGTTGTATAAGGATACCCCTGTGCTGGATGTGGACTATCCTGAAGATAGCCAAGGCGAAGCCGACATGAATGTGGTGATGAGCTCTGATGGCGGGTTTATCGAAGTGCAGGGCACCGGCGAAGAACGCCCGATGAAGCGCGAAGAGTTGGACGAAATGCTGCGCCTTGCGGAGAAGGGCTGTACCGAGCTGTTCGCGGCGCAGAAGGCGGCGATTGGGTAGGGGATCACAATGGCAAACTACACAGAGATATTAGAGGCGCGCGAAGATGGCGTACTAACGCTGACGCTGAACCGGCCGGATCGGCTGAACGCCTGGACGGGCACGATGCAGGCGGAAATGCGTGAAGCGATTATCGCGGCGGGCAATGATGCGAGCGTGCGGTGCATCGTAATTACGGGGGCAGGGCGCGGCTTTTGCGCCGGGGCCGACATGGATGGTTTGCAAACAATACAATCGGGCGATGAAGACCGCTCATCAGCGGCGCCGGATGATGCGATTGATGCCTCGACGTTTGCAGATGGGCTGGGCCCGGACGTGACGAAGCATTTTGCTGGCCGCTTTGCTTATCTCTTCGCCTGTCCCAAGCCGATCATTGCGTCGATCAATGGGCCATGCGCCGGAATCGGCTTTGTGTTTTCATTGTATTCAGATCTCAGATTTGCGGCCAAGGATGCGAAGTTTACCACGGCGTTCGCGCAGCGCGGGCTGATTGCTGAGCACGGCGTATCTTGGTTGCTGCCGCGGCTGATTGGTGAGGCCAACGCGCTGGATATTCTGTTTACAGCGCGCAAGTTTTTGGGCGATGAGGCAGCCGAGATGGGGCTGGTCAATGCAGCGCTAGACGGCGCGGAATTGATGGACCATGTTTACGGCGTGGCAAAGCATTTGGCGACGCAAGTCTCCCCGCGGTCTGTTGCGATTATGAAGCGGCAGGTGCGTGCGGCGTACTTCCAAACGTTCGGAGAGGCTCTATCGCGGGCCGATCACGAGATGCTGGAGAGTTTTGCTACGGCAGACTTCAAAGAGGGCGTGGCGAGCTTTGTGGAGCGGCGCGCGCCAAAATTTACCGGGCGGTGAGGGCAGGTCAGTTTTTCGGCGGGTTCGTCCACGTCACGTCTTCGCCGTAGAGCGGCACGGTGGAAAGGCTCATCTTGGCCGAGCCGTCGACGATCTTTTTGCTGAACGAGACATACATCAGAGCGTTGGCCTGAGGGTCATAAATGCGGCGCACGGTGAGTTGTTTGAAGATGAGGCTTTGATCCTGATCGAAAACTTCTTCGCCCGAGCGATCCATATCGATTTTACCGACCATGATCGGCCCCGTCTGGATGCATGAGATGGAGCTGTTTGAGGGGTTTTCAAACCAGTTGCCTTTGCCGAGCCTGTCCCATACGCCGCGATCGAAATAGGCGAGATGACAGACAATGCCAGAGATTTTCGGGTCTTTTAGATTGTTGATCTTGATCTCATTGCCAGACCAATCATTCTTAAATTCGCCGACTTCTTTATTGCCCGTTCCACATGCGGCGAGCGCGGTGAGGGCGAGGGCGGCGAGGCTAGTTTTCAATATGGTGTGCATAGCAAATAAATGCGCCAGCGCTTGCAAAGTTCCATGTCGGCGGCGCGTGCCGTTTCGCTGCCGAGCATTAGGGCCTATGCCGCCCGCTTGTCGACCAGCCGAAGTGCGGCCCAAAGGGCGATCCAGGCCGGGGCTTGAATGCCGAGAAGATTGACCAGTGCGATTTGGTCGATTGCAAAGCCGCGCTGGGTCCATATCCAGATGTGGAACAGGGCATGGAAGCAGGGCCACGCTGCGCCAAAGATTGCGGCCGTCTTATCACTTTTCCATGCGCCATATCCCAAGGCACTGCCACTGACGAAGAAAGCGATTGCGACATCGCGAATGAAGTGAAGATTGAACGGCCCCATCATGGCGACGCCGGGCGTTGAGTCATACCAATGCTGGGGCGCAAACCACATATATGCGGAATAGACGACAAAAAATGAGCCGATGGCCCATAAAAGACCGCGGCTCATATCAGTGCTTTCGTTTCGCGCTCATCATGTCACCGAGCGCCATCATCGTGGCTTTGCCGACCTGCCAGGGCGTGGCGCGGCGGCCATGACTGCGCTGGACCAGATCAATGCAGTTGGACCCTGTCAGATCATAGGAGGCGCCGAGTGCGCGGCGGGCGCGGGCAGAGACCTCGAACCCGTGCGTGTCGCTGGGGCGCCGATGTGTTTTGATGGGCTTGCCGTTTGAAAAGGCGTCGATGCTTTGCTCGATCACCCGGCCATGATGATTTGAATTTGAAATGACCGTGCCACTGGCGCTGACAATACCGTAATGGCGCAGCACGCCCGCAAACCGAACCGAAACAACATCACCGGGTGCATAGAGTCTGTGGCGGGTCATAAAAGGTTCCTTTGCGGCGGGGGAGGCCAGAGCGGCGCTATTCGGCGGCGATGTGTTTGCTGGCTGCGCCCTTGCCATCGTCGAAGACGAGAATATCGCCGGGTTGGCACTCAAGCTCTCGGCAAAGGGCCTCGAGCGTTGAAAACCGCACAGCTTTGGCTTTGCCAGTTTTGAGAATGGAGAGATTCGCGAGCGTAACGCCCACGCGCTCTGACAGTTCGGTCAGAGACATGCGGCGATCCAATAGGACGCGATCGAGGGTGACACGGATGGACATATACCCTCCTAAATGGTCATTTTTTCTTCATCGCGAAGGCGGGTGCCTTCACGGAATACTTGGGCAAGCACGAACAAGGCTGCAACTGATGCAAGTGTCATTAGTTCAAATTTTATGGTCACATCTGCCTCTTCAATCAGTAATCCAACGCCAATCGCAATCACGTAACGCAGTATTTGCATGACCAGAATGGCGACCGCGACCTTTGTCAAACGGCTGGCATTTTCCGGCACGAAAGGGTCCCCGCAGGCCAGCGTCGACAAGATGCGGCGCAACTGTATGCAAATATAGATGATGCCGGGAAAGATAACCAAGGCGCCGAGAAAGGCTGTCACCAGTTCGCTGGGCGGCACATCAATGCTGACATTTTCCAGTGATGCACCCGACAACAGTGAGACAATTCCAATGCCAGTGAAGGCTAAAACAGCAAGTCCGATGATGGCAGACATCCACATAACAATCGCGACGAGCACGTTCATAACAGCTGCAACGGAGTTTCGGGACGTATCGGTCATGCGGGTGCTGGGTTCAACCTTTGCTGTATTCGGGCTACATGGACGGCGCGCCGTTAGAAAACCAAATGCGCACAGACGATGTAATTACCGTTAAACGATATATCGCTATTCGGTATGAAAGCAAGAACGGAGCCGTTTTTCGATGAATCCAGACAAATCAGTCAGACGCTTGCAGCCGGGGCGCCTTGTGGCCGCCACGCACAATTCAGGCAAGGTGCGCGAATTGGAGGATCTCTTTTGCCCGCTTGGCTTTGATGTGGTGTCCGCGATTGATCTCAATTTGGACGAGCCGGAAGAAACAGAAGCCACATTTACGGGCAATGCCTTGTTGAAAGCGCGTGCGGCGGCGCTTGCGACGGGGGCGCCTGCTTTGTCTGACGATAGCGGGCTGTCAGTGACCGCCCTTGGCGGCGCGCCGGGCATATATTCAGCGCGGTGGGCGGGAACCCCGCGCGATTTTGGGGTCGCCATGGAGAAAGTTGAGCGTGAACTGGAGGCCATTGGTGCAACAGATCGACGTGCCAAATTTGTCTGCGCGTTGGCCGTGGTTTGGCCGGACGGTTATGAAACGGTGTTCGAGGGTGAGGTGCACGGTGAATTGGTGTGGCCGCCGCGCGGCGACCATGGGTTTGGCTATGATCCTATTTTTGTTGCCACTGGCGAGACCGAGACGTTTGGAGAAATGGACCCGGCGCGCAAACATGCAATGAGTCACCGCGCCGATGCGGTGCGCCAGCTGAAAAAGGCTTTGTTACCATGAGTGATGTGACACCGACGCCGGGCGCAGACACGCGGCCACCGGTTGGGCCAACCTATGGGTTTGGGCTTTACGTCCACTGGCCGTACTGCACCCGGGTTTGCCCGTATTGCGATTTTAATGTGTACGTCGCCAAGACGCGCGACACAGACCCGCTCGTGGATGCGATTGCCGCCGATATTCAATCGCACAGGTCTAAGGTCACCTATCGCAGAGCGTTGGATACAATCTATTTGGGGGGAGGGACGCCGTCTCTGATGCGACCCGATCAGATTGGCAAGATATTGCAGCAAGCCTCAACGAGTTTCGGGATAAAGCCGGGCGCAGAGATTACGCTTGAGGCCAATCCGTTGGATGTCATTGGCGCAGATCTGGAGGGATTGAAGGCGGCGGGCGTGAACCGATTGTCCATCGGATTGCAGTCGCTCAGCGATAGCGCGCTCAAATTTCTGGGCCGCGACCATGATGCGCCGACCGGGCGGGCCGCGGTGCGCGCGGCACTGAAAGTGTTTCCATCGGTCTCGATTGATCTGATCTATGCGCGGCCCGGCCAAATGGCCTCGTCATGGCGGACAGAGTTAATCGGCGCTTTGGCTTTGGGCGCGCCGCATTTGTCGCTTTACGAACTGACGATTGAAGAACGCACGGCGTTTGGCAAAGCGGCTGCGCGCGGAGATTTGGTGCCCATGGGGGAGGACGCGCAAGCCGACCTTTATGATTTGACCCAGCAGGTGACAGATGCCGCCGGTTTGCCAGCCTATGAAGTGTCCAATCACGCCGCCGGTCCATCGTTTCAATCGCAGCATAATTTGATGTATTGGCGCGGCGGTGACTGGATGGGCGTGGGTCCGGGGGCGCATGGGCGCATCACAGTTGATGGACGCCGCTATGCCACGCTCGCTCAGCCGCGCCCTGTGGAATACCTGGCGAATGTTCAGGCGCTGGGATCGGGCTGGGGCGGGGCCGACGCGCTGGGGCCGCTGGATGTGGCGCGCGAGTTGGTGTCGATGGGGCTGAGGCCCGTTGAGGGACTGGAGATTGGCCGCGTCGAAGCTTTGTCTGGTGCCTTGATGGACCGGGACAAAATCCAAACCTTTGTCGATCATGGCTGGATGACGATGCATCCCGGCCGCATTTCGCTGACGCCTGCCGGACGTTTGCTGACCGATGCGCTGGCGGTTGAACTTAGCCCCTAATGGCGGTTAGCCGCGCGGGTGAGCGCTTTCGTGAACCTTGCGAAGCCGCGTGGCGTCAACCCCTGTATAGACCTGTGTGGTCGACAGAGAGGCGTGACCGAGCAGCGTTTGGATCGATCTCAAATCTGCGCCGCCCGCCAGGAGATGCGTCGCAAAGGCGTGGCGTAGAGCGTGCGGCGTGGCGGTATCTGGCAGACCGAGCAGTCCGCGCAAATTTTGCACAAGGCCCTGGATGAGACGCGGGTTCAGCGGGCCGCCTTTGACCCCTCTAAACAGCGCGCCTGTGGCAGTGAGCGCGAAGGGGCAGAGACCCGCATAGGCATCAATCGCTTCGCGCACGGCAGGGATCAGCGGCACAAGACGTACTTTGCCGCCTTTGCCCTTAATGCGAAGGCGTTCTGGTGCGGGCGTATCTGCCCCTGTGAGGGACAGCGCCTCAGAAATTCGCAGGCCAGCGCCATACAGTAAGGACAAGACCGCTGCATCGCGGGCCCCAACCCACGGCGCGCGATCAGGATCACTGCTGGCCTCTTCGATCATGTCTTTGGCCGCCTCAACGGAGACGGGGCGGGGCAGGCGCGCGGCGCGGCGCGGACCCTGAAGATAACTGATCTCCGCGTTCTGTAAGCCATGCGCGCGGTCCAGCCAGCGATACAGCGCTTTGATCGAGGATAAGAGGCGCGCAATCGAGGCATCAGACAGTCCATCGCGGCGGCGTGCCGCAAGATAAGCGCGGATATCTCTGGCGCGCAGTTTCGCCAGCATTTTCGGTGTGGGCTCTGCGCCCAAATGCCCGCGCTGAAAGCCGATAAAGCCAGCAAGGTCGTGGCCGTATGCTTCGACGGTTTTGGTGGCCATGCGGCGCTCATCGCGCAGGTGGGCGAGAAAGGCGGGAAGGAGATCCATGCCTAAAGTATAGGTGAGGGTCGTTAAGAGGGGGTTCGCGCTTGTGCGGGTGGGGCGCGATGATCTATTTGGCGGATGCCGATTGCTCGCATCCTGTTTCCTCTGCCCTTGCCGGAGCCGTTTGATTATGCGGTGCCGGAGGGCATGGTCGTCGAAGTGGGCAGCTATGTGCGCGCGCCGCTGGGCAAGCAGGAGCGCACGGGTGTCGTCTGGGAGATTGTTGGCGATAAAGCCGGGGAAGGGCGCACGCTGAAAGATGTGATTTCAGTGTTCCCGGCGCCGCCGATGGGCGCAGCAATGCGGGACTTTATCGAAAAGGGCGCGCGCTACACAGTTTCTCATACAGGGCATGTGCTCGCCATGGCGTTACGGGCGCGGGGCGGGTTGTCGGCGTCACCGACTGAAACCGTCTATCATTTGACTGGAGATGTGCCGGAGCGACTAACGGATGCGCGCAAGGCTGTGCTGGATACGGCGAACGCGATGGGCGCGGCGAGCGCTTCTGCGCTTGCGGCAGAGGCAGGCGTGTCGGCGGGTGTGGTGAGCGGGTTGGCGAAGGCCGGCGCATTGCGGGCTGATCGGTTCCCGGTGGATAAGCCGTTCGGCGTGCCGAACGCAGACGCAGATGGCTTTGAGCTGACAGCTGAGCAGGCAGATGCGGCGGCCGCGCTGGTGGCGGCGGTACAGACAGGCGGTTTCGCAGCGTTCTTGCTGGACGGGGTGACAGGCTCTGGCAAGACGGAGGTTTACTTCGAGGCGATCGCCGAAACGCTGCGCAAAGACCCCAGCGCGCAGGTGCTGGTCTTGTTGCCGGAGATTGCGCTGACCCAAGCCATCTTATCGCGGTTTACGGCGCGGTTTGGCGCGGCGCCTGCGCCCTGGCATTCCGGGCTCAGCCAGAAAGAGCGTCGCCGGACGTGGCGCGAAGTGGCGCATGGGCGCGCCCGCATTGTGATTGGCGCGCGCTCTGCTTTGTATCTTCCGTTCCAGCATTTGCAGCTGATCATCATCGATGAGGAGCATGACGGCTCCTATAAACAGGAAGACGGTGTGACCTATCATGCGCGCGATATGGGCGTGCTGCGCGCCAGTTTGGAAGACGCGGTGGTGGTTCTGGCATCTGCAACCCCTGCGCTGGAGACGGTCGTGAACGCGGAATCTGGGCGTTATAAGCGTTTGCAGCTGGCGGCGCGGCCGGGCGCGGCGCGCTTGCCGGATGTTGAGTTGGTAGATATGCGCAGCGCCCCGCCAAGCAAAGGCAATTGGCTAAGCCCGCATCTGGTTCATGCGTTGAAAGAGACGTTGGCGGCGAAGGAGCAGAGCCTGCTGTTTTTGAACCGTCGAGGCTATGCGCCGCTGGTGATTTGTAAATCCTGCGGAGAGCGCCTGAAAACGCCGGGGACTGAGAACTGGTTGGTGGAGCATCGCTATACCGGGCGACTGGTGTGTCACCTGACGGGGTATTCTATTGTGAAGCCGAAGGTGTGCCCGGAATGCGGCGCGGCGGATTCGCTGATGGGTGTTGGGCCGGGGGTTGAGCGGGTGGCCGAAGAAGTTCGCCTGTTGATGCCGGAGGCGCGGGTGGAGATTTTTTCTTCGGATACCGCGCAGGGCGGGGAGGCTGTGCGCGGCATTGTTGAGCGCATGACGACGGGCGAGATTGATGTGCTGATCGGGACGCAAATTGTGGCCAAGGGGCATAACTTCCCGGGGCTGACACTGGTGGGCGTGGTGGACGCCGATAGCGGCATGAAGGGCGGTGACTTGCGGGCGGGGGAGCGAACCTACCAATTGCTCAGCCAAGTGGCGGGGCGGGCTGGGCGAGCGGAGCGGCCCGGCCGGGCGCTGGTGCAGACCTATGCGCCGGACAATCCGGCGATGCTGGCGCTGGAAGATGGCAACCGGGACGGATTTTTGCAGATTGAACGTGATGTGCGGGCTGAACTCGGCTTACCGCCATTTGGACGGCTCGCGGCGATGGTGTTGTCAGCGCCGTCTGGCGAAATGGTGGACGAAGCCGCGCGCGCGATTGTAAACGCTGCGCCCAATGGCAAGGGGATCGAGTTGTTCGGGCCTGCACCTGCGCCGATTGGCGTGCTGAGGGGGCGGCACAGGCGCAGGTTCCTGATCAAAGCGCCCCGCAGCGTGGACTTATCGGCCTATATGGCGGCGTGGGAGGCGAAGGTAAAAGTGCCTTCAGCGGTACGTGTTTCGATCGATATTGACCCGTATTCATTCTTGTAAAAGCAGGCGCGATCCCGGCGCGAATCGCATGTGGTTCTCACTTTGAATCCAGCCAGTGCCATTCCGCCGCATCTATTGAAGTGGAGCCTATGTTGTCAGGGGCTTTCTCAAGTGCTAGGCAGCGCCAAACTAAGAGGGCTGGACAGGAAATTGTGCAGCTGAATTTTAACGTGGAATCAGGGGCCGCTCAAACGCGCTAAACCTGATGGGTAAAACGGGCTGATATTTTGGCGTCTTCGACCGTAACACGAGCAAGTGAAGCTGCGCGACGCTATGCGTCTGCCCTGTTTGAGTTGGCACAGGATAAAGGCATTTTGGCCGATATTCACAAGGAATTTGCTGACTTCGCTGCCTCCGCGACTCAGTCAAAAGATCTTATGCATTTGATGGCGTCGCCAGCGATCACACGAGAAGATAAAACCAGCGCGCTGACGCAACTGGCGAAGACGTCAGGGCTGAGCGATGTGTTGGGTAAGTTTCTGGGCGCGATGGCCGCAAATGGCCGCGCGAACGAAATTGTTTCAGCGCAAGGCGCATTTGACGAACTTTATGCCAAGCAACGCGGCGTGAAACGCGCCGTTGTTCGCACCGCAAAAGAAATGAGCGAAGCAGAACGGCTTCGTATTGAAGGCATCCTCGCCAAAGCCGTTGGCGGCGACGTGGAATTGACCAGTGAAGTTGATGCTTCACTGATCGGCGGCATCCAGCTGCGCATCGGCTCACAATTGGTCGATGCCAGTCTTGCTGCCAAACTCGATAGAATGAACACCGCGATGAAGGGAGCTTAGATCGCTCAAATGGATATCAGCGCAGCAGAAATTTCGGGCATACTGAAGTCACAGATTGAGAATTTTGGCGTTGAAGCCGAAGTCTCAGATGTGGGCCAGGTGCTTTCGGTAGGGGACGGGATTGCCCGCATCTATGGCTTGGACAGTGTTCAGGCCGGTGAGATGGTTGAATTTGACGGCGGCGTCAAAGGCATGGCCCTCAACCTTGAGAAAGATAATGTCGGGGTCGTGATCTTCGGTGATGACCGCGCCATTAAAGAAGGCGACACAGTTAAGCGCCTCGACGAGATTGTGTCCGCGCCAGTTGGCAAAGGCCTGCTTGGCCGGGTTGTGAACCCGCTTGGCGAACCGATTGATGGCAAAGGCCCATTGGTCGACGCTGACGAACGCTCTCGCGTAGACGTTAAAGCGCCGGGCATTATCCCGCGTAAAGGTGTGCATGAGCCAATGATGACAGGCATCAAAGCGATTGATGCGATGATCCCGGTTGGCCGAGGCCAGCGCGAGCTTGTGATTGGTGACCGCCAGACTGGCAAGACGGCTGTGTGTATCGATACGATCCTCAACCAGAAGCAAACCAACGCCGCCGCGAAAAGCGACAGCGAGAAATTGTTCTGTGTCTATGTTGCGATCGGCCAGAAGCGCTCAACGGTTGCGCAGGTTGTCAAAACGCTCGAAGAGCGCGGCGCGCTTGAATATACGATCATCGTTTCTGCGACCGCATCAGAGCCAGCCCCGCTGCAGTATCTTGCACCATTTACAGGCTGCGCGATGGGCGAATGGTTCCGTGACAATGGCATGCACGCGCTGATCATTTATGATGATTTGTCTAAGCAAGCTGTGGCGTACCGCCAAATGTCTCTGTTGCTGCGTCGTCCGCCAGGACGCGAAGCCTATCCAGGTGACGTGTTCTATCTTCACTCGCGCCTCTTGGAACGCGCGGCGAAAATGGGCGATGCGTCAGGCAATGGTTCGCTGACGGCGCTGCCGATTATTGAAACACAGGCCAATGACGTGTCGGCCTACATTCCAACCAATGTGATCTCGATCACTGATGGCCAGATCTTCCTCGAAACCGATCTGTTCTATCAGGGTATTCGCCCCGCTGTGAACGTGGGTCTGTCGGTGTCCCGCGTGGGTTCTGCGGCACAAACCAAAGCGATGAAGCAGGTTGCTGGTTCGATGAAGGGTGAGCTGGCGCAATACCGCGAAATGGCGGCGTTTGCGAAGTTTGGTTCAGATTTGGACGCGGCGACGCAAAAGATGCTTAACCGAGGCGCGCGCCTCACCGAGCTTTTGAAGCAACCGCAATACTCGCCCTTGCTGATGGAAGAGCAAGTCGTTGTGATTTATGCCGGTACACGCGGATACCTTGATGACATCGCGACGAATGACGTGACACGCTATGAGGCCGACCTGCTCGCGCATATTCGATCTCAGAATGCTGACTTGCTCGCGAAAATTCGTGATGAGCAGAAACTGACCGATGATATCGAAGCTGAGATCAAATCGACGCTGGATAGTTTCACCGAGAAGTTCGCTTAACCCGTTTGCAACGCCAAGCTTAGAGAGCCTTAAATGCCAAGTTTGAAGGATCTGAAAACGCGGATTGCGTCGGTGAAGTCGACGCAGAAGATCACCAAAGCCATGCAGATGGTGGCGGCGGCGAAGCTGAAGCGTGCGCAAGATGCTGCGACGGCGTCTCGTCCGTATGCCAGCCGTATGGCGAGCGTGCTGGCGAACCTGTCCGCCACGGTTGGGCAGGGGAGCGGCGGACCGAAACTCTTGTCGGGCACCGGCGAAGATAACGTGCATCTGTTTGTCGTTATGTCGTCCGAACGCGGACTGGCTGGCGGGTTTAATACCTACGTTGTGAAGCTGGCCAAGCAACGCATTGATGAACTGCGCGCGGCTGGCAAGACGGTCAAGATTTTGACGGTCGGCAAGAAAGGCCGTGAACAACTCAGCCGTGAGTATGGCGACATGTTCATTGACCATGTCGACCTTTCAGACGTTAAAGGCAATGACTATACCGACGCCGCGCTTGGCCTTGGCAAAGCGCTGACGCAGCGATTTGAAGACGGCGAGTTTGATGTTTGCACATTGGTCTATTCGCAATTCAAAAACGTGCTGACGCAAGTGCCAACCGCGCAGCAGCTGATCCCGGCCGCAGCGCCAGAAGACGCAGATACAGTGGATCTGGCGGGTGCGATTTATCGCTATGAGCCGTCAGAGCCTGAAATTCTTGAAACGCTGTTGCCGCGCTATATCACAACGCAAATCCTGTCGGGCATGCTGGAAAGCGCCGCAGGTGAGCAAGCCAGCCGGATGACGGCGATGGACAATGCGACGCGCAATGCTGGCGACATGATCGACAGCCTTTCAATGCAATATAACCGCGCCAGACAGGCGCAAATCACCAAAGAGTTGATCGAGATCATCTCTGGTGCTGAAGCCCTTTAAGATTAAACGACCAAAACCGCTCCGAAGGAGACGATTGCCATGAGTACCCAAGCAAATTCCAAAGGCCGCGTGTCGCAAGTCATCGGCGCTGTTGTTGATGTTGAGTTTGATGGCGACCTGCCACAAATTCTGAACGCGCTGGAAACTGAAAACAATGGCAGCCGGCTGGTGCTCGAAGTGGCGCAGCATTTGGGTGAGAACACCGTTCGCACGATCGCGATGGACTCTACTGAAGGCCTTGTGCGCGGCAACCCGGTAAAAGATTTGGGCATTCCGATTACTGTGCCAGTTGGCCCTGCAACGCTTGGCCGGATTATGAATGTGATTGGCGAGCCGATTGATGAGCGCGGGCCGATTGGCTCTGACTTTGATCGCCCGATTCATGCGGCCGCTCCAGACTTTGTCGATCAGGCAACTGAGTCAGAAGTGCTTGTGACAGGTATCAAAGTGATCGACCTACTGTGCCCATATGTGAAGGGCGGCAAGATTGGCCTGTTCGGCGGCGCCGGGGTTGGTAAAACCGTTTTGATCATGGAGCTGATCAACAATATTGCGAAACTGTTCGGTGGGTATTCTGTGTTTGCTGGCGTGGGCGAGCGCACACGTGAAGGCAATGATTTGTATCACGAGATGATCGAATCGAAAGTGATCGAGCTGGAAGGCGAAAGCCGCGCGACGCTGGTTTATGGCCAGATGAATGAACCTCCAGGCGCCCGTGCGCGTGTGGCTTTGACCGGCCTCGCGCAAGCGGAATATTTCCGCGACGAAGAAGGCAAGGACGTTCTGTTCTTTGTTGATAACATCTTCCGCTTTACCCAAGCTGGCGCCGAAGTGTCCGCTCTGCTGGGCCGTATTCCATCAGCGGTGGGCTATCAGCCAACGCTGGCGACGGATATGGGCGCGCTGCAAGAGCGGATTACGTCAACCAATAAGGGGTCGATTACATCGATTCAGGCGGTGTATGTGCCAGCCGATGACTTGACCGACCCTGCGCCCGCCACATCGTTTGCTCACTTGGATGCGACGACCGTTTTGAACCGGGCGATCTCAGAGAAGGGCATCTATCCGGCGGTGGACCCGCTCGATTCAACGTCTCGCATTCTCAACGCTGATACGGTTGGCGACGAACACTACAAGGTGGCGCGCGGCGTTCAGGAAATTCTGCAGAAGTATAAAGAGCTGCAAGACATCATCGCCATTCTCGGCATGGACGAGCTGTCAGAAGAAGATAAACTGGCCGTGGCGCGCGCCCGGAAAGTGGAACGCTTCTTGAGCCAGCCCTTTGATGTGGCCGAAATCTTCACCGGCTCGCCCGGCGTTCAGGTGAAACTGGAAGACACTGTCTCTGGCTTCAAAGGCCTGATTGAAGGCGAGTTCGATCACCTGCCAGAGCAAGCCTTCTACATGGTCGGCGGCATCGACGAAGCCAAAGCCAAAGCAGAGAAAATGCTGGCGGACGCGGCCTAATCAATATGATGATCCGCCTGTTCCTCCTTTCAATTTTCATCATTGTTAGCCCCTTCGTGGCGGCTGCAGACATTGATGAAGGGGAGGCTGCTTATCTTGACCTAGTCTATGGGCATTGTTTTGTGTCGGTTGCTGGCAAAGCGATTGTCGATACCCCGGTTCAGATCGATGAGACTTGGACGAATATTGTTGATTATGAGGGCTCTGAAGCCTCGATGAATGAGGATAAATCGGCGGTCGACCTACGCGCTAAGAATGTGAGCGGCGTTGATATGCTGGTTGATCTGAAAAACACTGAAATCTGCTGGACACAGGCGGCTGGCGGCGATGCGGCGACCCTATCGGCGCGCCTTCGACTTCACGCGATTGACGCTTCTTATGGTGGCCGGGTTTTAGAGACAAAATTGGAACAAAGTGAATCGGGCAATCTTAGCCGGATCACGATTATCGGTCTCAACGATTGGGACCCAGTGAAGATGCCCGTGATCGTAATTCGGGAAGTTCTATCGGCGCCTGTTCCAGCGCTCACGACACAAGTGATGATGGGCACCAAGCAGGTGAATGAATAATGGCTGACAAACTACATTTCTCTCTCGTATCGCCCGCCCGTGAAGTTTTTTCGGGAGAGGTCGATCATGTCATCGCGCCTGGAACGGACGGTGAGTTTGGTGTGCTCGTCAATCATGCGCCATTTATGACGACGTTGAAGAATGGCGTTGTGCGCGTTTTGGAAGGGGAGACCACCAAGATGCGGATTTTTGTGCGCGGCGGTTTTGCGGATGTGACCCCGGAAGGCCTGACGATTTTGGCTGAGGAAGCGCGCAATCTGGAAGATGTTTCAGTGGCCGATGTTCAGGCCGAAATTGATGCCCAATCGTTGAAACTGGGCGCGATGAGCAAAGACGACCCGACACGTGAAATCGTGGTGGAGCATTTTGACTATCTTGAAAGCCTCAAGGCCGCGTTGGTCAATTAGGCACCCGTCCTAAACAAATACCGCAATGGCCTGCCGCCCGATCATCAGCGGCGTGCCGTCTGTATTCCACATCACCATGCGCTGATTTGTGTAGCCGTCGCGGGCGGTTTCAGCGGTGTGGCGGGCGAGGCACCAGCCATCTTTGGCGGTGATGTTATCAGTCAAAAATTCGGCCATCCATGTCATCGAAGAAATCCGGCCCGGCGCTGGCATTACTGTCATCGCGGCTGGAGGGGGCGCATCGCCAATGGCGAGAAGGGCGGTGGCATCGAGCGGGGTGGCGGTATCTTTGTGGCGCATCCAGAGCATTAGGTCTGCGGTTTCAGCGCCAGAAAACGGCAGCGCGCCGCCCGCGCGGAGCATATCAAAATTATCGGTGAAGGCCGGGCGCATGGGATTGTCACCGAAATAGGGCTCAATGTCTTTTGGCTTGGGCACGTCCGGCATGGGCAGATGCGCAAATTCTAAAGCACTGTCGCGCGCTGCGCCGAAGGTGAATGTGGCCTCAGCGGCGACCCCTGCTTCGCCCATCATGCGGGTTTGGACAAAGGCGGTGTTTTTGCCTTCGCGCAGCAGGGTGGGCGTCGTGACAACATCGCCGCTGACGGGGCCAACAAAGGCGATCTGGGCCGAGCGAATGGGCCGGCCGCCAGACAGCGGCAAGGCGGCGTTCAGGCAGAGCGCGGCGGTGAGGCCGCCATAGGTGGTGCGCCCTTGCATCCAATTTGCTGGAATATGCGCGGTTTGCGCGTGGCCCGCGCCGGTGGAAATGGCGTTGATGAGTTCAGAATATGTGGTGTCAGTCATGGTCTTATGGGTCGCATGATGCGTGCCGGTTGCGAAGGGGTGACGTTGCGGGATTGAGACGCGATGTAGCGGCCAGCAGGGGCGACGCCCGAAGGCGCTGACAGCAAACTAAATGAAGCGCGCGCGGGGCGGCGGCGGGGGGCGGGGCTTTTGCGGCGGCGGGCGGGCGCGGCTACGCTCAAAAATGGCGTGGCCGAGGCTGCCATAAAGGCTGGTGACACCTGTGCCCATGCGGTTTGGCAGAGCGAGCGGCAAGGGCGCGAGCAACAGGCCGTGCCGGCGGCGCGCCAATGTAAAGGCGAGGCGATGGCCGCGGGCCTCTGCCGTATCCAGCATGGCGCGCAGGCGCTGTATCCGCGCAATGATCGGCGCAGCGGGCAGCGCGGCGGCGGCAAAGGCGGGCGCAGCGGTATCAAACGGACTGGCCGCGCTGTAGAGATCTACCGGAAAGGCCAGATCAGACGGGAAGATTCGCAGAGCGCCAATGCCGGGCCTGGGCGCGCGGGTGACGGATTTTGGGTGCTTTTTGGGATAGGGGCGGTGAGAGACATCCACCGTGATGTGATGCTCAAACTGTAGCGCGATGAGCAGTAAGAGGCGGCGCACAAAGGCCTCCAGCGCGCGCACGGCCCGCAAAGCGCGAGCATTCGCCGCGCGGCTGAGGGTGCGGGGCTTTAAGTGCAAATCATCGCGCACCTCCGCATCCCCCAAAGCCCCCGCCGCCTCTCGGACGGCAAGGTCAATATCCAGACTAGGGAGCGGCGCGTCGGCGTTCATGTGCACAATATAGGAATATAGTCCTGTGTGTCAAGATGGAGGTTCGCAGACGCCTAGTGCCCATAGCTGAGGTTAGATGCGGGTCGTTCAATTTTGGGAACCGCCCGAGTTAGGGCATTCGGTATCAGAGCAGATGACGTATCAGTTTGAGCCGTTGCCAGGTTGAGGCATCGTCGCTGAGCGCGACATGTAAGATGTCTTCTGCTTGGTCGCGAGCGGATCGTTTTCGCATCATTCGTTGCCACATCCATAGCCCACGCTGAAACCGTCCCTCTGAGAGGTTGGCGAGTTCGATCACAGAACGTGTTGTCTCTCGCACAGATTCGGGCAGCGTATCTAGCCCGCTGTCTAAGTCCGAAACTTCTAGCGGACGAGACGGTAAAACGTCAATTCCACCATCCATGATTGCATCATGATCGGTGCGCCATGCAGCGGCGGCGAGGAAATCCACCATGCGACACCACCCGGTGAGAAATTCTAATTCGGCGGCGCTGTATAACTTTGTGGTTAGTTGCCCAATAGCATTGGTGGCCACATCAAGGCTCGTTTTGTGCGCCCGCCACATCAGAAGGCGCAACGGCTCATCATCACTTGCGTTCTGCGACGTTTGCAGGAATTCGAAAACACGTTTCCAGTCCTCAAGCGCAGGTTCAAGTTGCACTGGCACTGTTCTATCAGACTGAGTCTGGCCAAACACATATTCAAAACGACATTCTGATTGCGGTGGTGTCACTACTATATCGTCAACGAGGCCAGCTGCGATTGCGCCTAAATAGGGAATAACGCTAAGCGTGAAATTTCCAAAACCCCAAGGGGAATCCGGGTCGATCAAGTCACTCACATCAGCAACATTCAGTCGGCCACTGCTATGTTGCCATTGGAGTTGATAGACAAGCCCCCAAAGCGGGTTGGTGGCATTGTCTGCCCCGAACTTTCGGTCTGTATTGGTTTTATCGATCAGTGTTTTGTACAGGGATATGCGGTCTATGAATGAAAACGGATTTAGCTCACCGGCCACTGGCGGTGCATTCGCCCATGGTTGCGCTAAATCCTGTGCTTCAAGAGCTTCGGGATACATATAAATTCCGTATACGGCTATTTAGAAGAGGTCGATGGCATGGAGATCAGGATATCTCCGGATCGGATAGGTTCGAACGAACGTGCCTGAGTAAATCAGACGCCAGAAGGATGCTCTGCTCATCGATGGTGTCAGAGAGCGCGTTGACCCAACTTGCGTGAGATCGATCCACTTGCTCCAGAACCTCCCGCCCACTTGATGTAAACCAAATGCGTTTTGCACGTTGATCGTTTGGATTGTCTATCATTTCCAAAATCTCTTCGGCGATGAGTTCGTTAACAATGCGCTGCACACTTTGACGGGTGAGTTTCATTTTTCGCGCCAACTCAGACACCGTTACGATCTCTGAGCCGAGAGACAGCGCGGCGAGAAGTTGCCATCTCGCACTCGTCAGGCCGAAGGGCTCAGTTAGCTCATTCCCTATTTGTATCAGAGCTGCATTCAGACGAAATACTTCGCCAATCAATTCTGTCAGCCTTTCCCCCGAGGGGGTTCGCGAGAGTGGACTATTAGTTGGCATGGAGGGATTGAAGCAATATTGACAGCAGGTTGTCAATATTGCTTCGCCTAAAACTGAGCCAACTCTTGCGCAGAACACATCCAATCGCGTCTCGAAATGGTGAGAGCACATGCTTCAATCGTGTTTGATACCCAAGCAGACGAAAATGCCTTATCTACGTTTGCGTCCTCTAGGCTCAGCCCGACTCACCCGCAGACGGAGCGGGCCATGCTGGCCAGGCCGTCTTCGACGGTGCCGAGGCCCATGGTTTTGCGGCGGGCGTTGACGTTGGCTGGGTCTTCCAGCGGTTTCAGGGTGAGGGTGCCCTCGGGCGTACATTCCCAGGTGGGCTGTGTGCCATAGCGTTGTTTTTTGCCGGTGTTGACGGCCACGCGGTCCCACAGAAAGGCATAGTCGCCCTTGGAAACGCCGCCGGTTTTTAAGTGTGGCTCCATACGCGACAGGGCCAATTGTTGCAGGTCAACATGGTCGTCTGCGTGCTGGACCATCAACCATGCGCCCATGGAGACGCGCTCACCAAACCGCTGGCTGTCGATCCAATCATACTGGTCTAGCAGGCCTCTCATAAATGTAGTGGAGCGTTGATCGGTATTGTTGGTGTGAGCGGCGGCGAGGCTGCGCGTCCAAAATGCGGCGCCGGTTGTGTCATCGGTTTTTGACGCGATATAGACACGCCGCGCCGCCTGGTCTTCGACCCAATGTTTCGCCATTTGGTTTTGGATGTCAGCGATTTGCGGGTCAGTTTTCTTTTTGTAGGTGGCTTGCGCCCAATGGCTTTGAAGGGAGGCCTGTAGCTGCGCCTCAAACGCGGCTTGGCCTTCGGCGAAAATGGATTCGCATTCGGATTTGGAACCGGCATTGCGCGCGATGGCTGCGCCCGCTTCTGCAAGCCGTTTGGAGCTCTCAGTCGCAGAGACGTTTGCGAATGTTTGATCCTGCGCGGCGGTGTAGTCTGCCTGTTCGGCGAGGGTTCCCGACTCGGTGAATGCCCAATCGCAGTATGCAAAGCTCTGCGCGACGTCGCGCTGGTCTTCAAATTCGGGCGCAATGCCCGTGTTTGGTGTCATGCATCCCATCAGCACTATTGGGGCGATCAGGCATCGTTTCGTCTTCATGTGTCTCTCCATTTCGTGAATGAACAGGCATCAAAAAATAGAAATACAGGGATGGAAAGCGGCGACTCGTCAACGGACACTGGGATACGTGAATGGGCCCAAAACCCGTTGACGATGCGCGAGTGGGCGGCCCGAAACCCTAGAGCCAGCCTAGATCTTTTAGCGTTTTAAGCCCATTGCGGCTGACAGGGGCGAGAAGGCCGTTTGGCAATTCTATCTGAGCCGTGCGGCCTAGTTTTTTGAGATGGTCGACGGCGTTTTTGGCCACCCACCATGACCGATGCGTTTGTGAGCCGTCTACACCGCTCGTTTCAGCGATGGAATCTGATAGCCGCATGAGCAGAATATCATCGCCTTTCGATGTGTGAACGCGGACATAGTGGTCTTCGGCAGATAAAGCATAAAGCTCTGCGTCTTGTAGGTGGACGGGGAGGCGAGACAGTATTTTCGGTTTTGAGCTAGGCGCGGGCGGGGGGCTTACGCGCGATGTCATGTCCGCTGGGCCTTTCAGCATTTGGCCGAGGATGAAGGCGCCCGCCACGATCAAAACCATAACGGTCCAAACGAATACGGCTGACGTTCTATAGCCTGGCAACTCGTAGGGGTCGTAGATTAGGAATAATGGGATCAGCACGGCGATGGTGCCGCAAATGGTTTGAAGCATAGACTTCAAGAGCATTGGGCATTTCGCAAACGTGAATTGCAGGACCAGATCACATAGGAAGATGCCCGCGCCGCCCACGAGACAGAGGATCACCCAAAACTCTAACCGGTAGTTCGGATCCATGCGAAAGGTTACGCTGGGCGAGAAGAAGGAGATCATGGTGCCAATCAGAAGGCAGGTCAGGAAAACAGTCGCCGCGCGCCAAACGAGCGGGCGGTGGGTCCTGAACTTCGACAATATCTGATCCATCTTGACCTCAAACAACACCGCATTTGTGCAAAACAAGATAGCCATGCCCGCCTATCGAAATCAAGAATGACTGGGTCTAAGCTATACGTGTATGCTTTGGCCGGGGAGGGTGCTGCGCTGTGGGGCTTGCGATGGGTGGATTATCGACCGATAGGGGGGCGGGCCTCGTCATTTGAAAGACTTGGCGTGTTCCTAATTCTTCAATTCACGGCCCCTCCCAAATGACCAAATACTCCCCCCACTCGAAATTTCTTGCCAGCATTTGCGTGGTCAGCGTGTTTGCTGGCGGTCTTGCGCAGGCTCAGGACGGGCCAAGCGACACCGAGGCGCGCCTCAGCACCGTGACCGTCACCGCGCAGCGCATCGAAGAAAACCTGCAAGATGTTCCGATCTCGATCACGGCGATTTCTGATGAGAAATTGAACACGCTAAAG
>CAZXVJ010000047.1:0-22349 GCA_964644385.1 uncultured Hyphomonas sp.
TCATCGCCAAGCTCGACGGCAATGCGTTCGGCGAGGCGGGCGGCGACGGCCTCTTTGCTCATCAGCGGCCAGCGTTCGATGCCTGCATGGGAGATGAGCGCGATCTCATTTTCTGCACCGCCCATGACATCGCCGGAAACATCGTTCGCAACGATCCAGTCGCAGTTTTTGCGTTCGAGTTTGCCGAGCGCGTGGGCCTCGACATCATTGGTTTCGGCGGCAAAGCCGATGACAAGGCCGGGTCGGTTTTTGCGCTTATTGGCGAGGGTTTTGAGAATGTCCGGATTTTCCGTCAAAGCCATGGAGGGCAATTTGCTGCCAGCGCCTTTGATCTTCAGCTTCCGCGTGGCGGCCTTTGCAGGGCGCCAGTCGGCGACTGCGGCGACGGAGATGAACACGTCAGCAGGAAGCGCCGCTTCGCAGGCTTTGAGCATTTGGCGGGCCGTCTCGACCTTGACCAGATTAACGCCGCGCGGCGGTGACAATTCAACCGGGCCAGAGACGAGCGTAACGTCTGCCCCTGCCCGCGCCAGCGCGCCGGCAATCGCATAGCCCTGACGGCCAGACGAATGGTTTGAAAGATAGCGCACAGGATCGAGCGGCTCACGTGTCGGGCCAGCGGTGATCAAGGCATGGACGCCTTCAAGCGCGCCAGAGTTTGCACCGCTGAGCTGCAGCTCTATCTCGCTGGCGATCGCCATGACATCAGGCAGGCGACCTGGGCCAAACTCGCCGCACGCCATGGCGCCAACATCTGGCTCCATAACGGCAACCCCGTCGGAACGCAGCGTTTCTATGTTGCGCTGCACGGCGAGGTGCTGCCACATCCGCACATTCATGGTTGGCACCATAAGCACGGGCGCGTCGGTGGCGAGCAATGTGGTGGTGGCGAGATCATTCGCCAAACCGCCCGCGGCTTTTCCGATGAGGTCTGCCGTGGCCGGGCAAACAACGATAAGATCAGCAGAGCGAGAAAGTTGGATGTGGCCCATCTCTGCTTCCTCGTCCAAATCGAATAGTTCGGTGTAGGCTTTGTCGCCGGACAGCGCCGCGACACTAAGCGGTGTGACAAATTCCTGGCCGCCGCGCGTGACGATGCACCGACTGGCCACACCGCGCCGGGCAAGTTCCCGGATCAACTCCAGGCTCTTATAGGCGGCGATGCCGCCGCCAATGATCAGAAGGATGCGAGGCTGTTTCATGGCAATAGTATAGGATGAATTGCTTGCCAAAGCGGCACAAACTTCCGTGAATTTCTAAGCAAATGAGGGATTATTGTTCATTCGGGCGGGTCAGAAGCGGGCGAAACGCCTCTGGTGCATGCACAATACGGGTACGGCCCACTGTTCTGATGCGGGACGGGCGACGCTCAGCGCGGCGTGACGCGCCTTTCAGCAATCGCGGTGTCGTCGCGTAAATTCCCCTATCAGGCGAAGTGTAGGTCACTTCTCCGCCTCGATGGATGGTCAGGCCGCTTGTCGTTTTGGGCTCAACCTTGATGATTTTGGTGGCAGGCCCTTTGGCTTCAGGCGGCGATAGGCGTTCACTTCCCGCTTCTGGCCCCCCCATCAATATGCTGGGATAGCAGTCACATGCGCCTGATCTGGTGTACCAAGACTCCTGCGCCAAGGCAGGCAAAGAGACGGCAGTGGCGGCAGCCAATAAGACAAATGAGCGTTTCATAGCTGTGAGTTTCCCTGAATTTATGGGCTATTTCCAGCAATTCTTGTGCCCTAATTGGGCTGAACTGCAATTATCGCCGCATAGGCGAACCCTGCCAGCACGATAGCGAGGCCAAACCAGCCCCACCATGGCGCAAATCTATCGCGCGGTGGGGGTAAATTGGAGTCGTTTGCGTCAAGATTGGCTTCAAATCGGTCCATCATGTCGGGCAGGCGTTTGAGACGGTCTGCAACCTCTTTAATGTTACCCGCAACCAGACGGGCTGCGCCTTGTGGGCCGAAGCTATTTTGAATCCAGTTTTTCACGACCGGTTCCGCCGCTGTCCAGATGTTCAGGCTGGGGTCTATGGTGCGCGCGACGCCTTCAACCTGAACCATAGTCTTCTGCAGCAAGACCAGTTCCGGGCGCATCTGCATGCCGAAGGTTTGAGTGTAATCGAGCAGTTGGAGCAAGATGCGGCCCATGGAGACATCTTCAGCGGTTTTGCCATGCACAGGTTCGCCGATCGAGCGCATGGCTTGAGCGAAGTCTCCGACAGATTGCGAGGCCGGCACATATCCAGCTTCAAAATGAACCTCCGCCACGCGTTTATAATCTCGGCGCAGGAAGCCCCACAAAATCTCTGCGAGGAAGCGGCGTTCCATCATGCCGATGCGGCCAATGATGCCGAAATCTACCAGCGCAACTTTACCCTCTGGCGTTACGATCATGTTGCCTTCGTGCATGTCGGCATGGAAGACGCCGTGCTCAATCGCGTGAGAGAGGAAGCCGCACATAATGTCATTGGCGAGCTTAGCAGGATCGACGCCTGGCTGCTGCAGCGCGGCAGGGTCTGTCAGCGGGATGCCGTCAACCCAATCGGTGGTTAGCACGCGGCGACCTGTGCGTTGCCAGTCGACGCCGGGGACGGTGAAGTAGCCCGTCTCGGCGCTAATGGCACGCACCTCGTCAGCGCCGCCCGCCTCTAATCTCAAATCCGTTTCACGCATCATGGCCGAGGACACCGTCTCTGTGAATGCGATCGGGCGCATTCGGCGGCTTTCAGCAGACACCCGCTCAACCGTGCGGGCCGCTCGCCTCATGGCGCTCAGTTCTTTGGCGAGGCGGGTCTCGATGCCGGGGCGCAGGATTTTGACGGCTTTGAAGCCCTCAGGTGTTTGCATGCGGTGGACTTGTGCGAGCGAGGCTGCCGCGACAGGTTTGCCCAGGTCTGGGAACAGGGCGGCGGCCTCATCCTCGCCAAACTCCTCAGCCAGCGCGGCGCGGGCCAACTTGTTTGAAAAGGGCGGCAATTGATCTTTCAGGCGGCCCAAATCGTCCGTCACTTCGATGCCGAACACGTCTGGACGGGTGGCCAGCAATTGACCCATTTTGATGTAGGCGGGCCCTAGTTTTTCAAGCGCGGTTGCAAGGCGCTGGCCGGGCCGCCCGCGCGCGCCGCCGCCGAAAAGGCGAAGCACCTTGCCCGCAATCTTAGCCGGGAGCGGCAGACGGGCATGATAATCTCCCGGCAAAATAACATCGTGGCGGGCCAGCGCCGTGCCAGCCCGCATAAGGCGGCGATAATCTGAAAGCGCCTTAAACATAGATTAGACAGCCCAGCCAAAGTGAAGCGCAGCGATGCCGCCTGAAAAGTTGGTGACAGAGACATTTGAAAAGCCGGCGCCTTCAATTTCGGCTTTGAATGTCTCTTGGTCCGGGAACTGGCGGATGGACTCCACCAAATATTGATAGCTAGCCTTATCGCCCATCACCATGCCGCCAATCTGGGGAATGACATTGAAGCTGTAGGTATCGTACGCCTTTTGCAGCATCGGCGCGGTCATCTGTGAAAATTCGAGCACGCCAAGCCGTCCACCGGGCTTCAGCACACGCTGAAACTCTTTCAGGCCAGCGACACGGTCAGCGAAGTTTCGGATACCGAAGGACACAGTAACGGCGTCAAAGCTGCGGTCTGGGTAAGGCAAGTTCTGCCCATCGGCGCACACCCAATCCAGCCGCCCCTGCCATTTGGCATTGTCGGCGCGCGCCTTGCCAGCCTCGAGCATGGCATCATTGATGTCGCACACAATGGCGGTGGCTGGCGTGTCGATGCCGCGGCGCTTGCCGGATTTATCGGCCAGTTCCAGAAAGGCGCGGGCGAGTTCTCCGGTGCCGCCGGCCACATCAAGATGGCGCTCACCCGGCTGCGGGTTCAGCTTGTTCATTGCATCATGCTTCCACAGACGGTGGACACCCGCCGACATGAGGTCGTTCATCAGATCATAATTGCCCGCAACGGAGCGGAAGACGCCTTTTACGCGGGCGACTTTCTCTTGCTCTGTCACCTCCTCGAAACCGAAGGAGACTTTTCGCGGCTCTGTAATGTTATTCGACATGTCGGACACCATAGTTACACGAGGCTGTATACGCTATATGCGATAACGATGCCTGAATTACCCGAAGTCGAGACAGTACGCCGCGGACTGACGCCTGCCATGGAGGGCCGCAAACTGCTGGCGGTGACGATGAATCGCCCAGATTTACGGTTTCCGCTGCCAGATCACTTCGTACAACGCCTGACCGGGGCCCGGATTGTGCGCATGGGGCGCAAGGCCAAGTTCCTGACGGCGGAACTGGATACAGCCGACGTTTTGGTGATGCATCTGGGCATGACCGGGTGTTTCAGCGTTTCCGGCCACGGGACAGCGAATTTGCACCATGCCCAAAAGACGGACCCCAAACATGACCATGTGATCTTCGATATGGAGGGCGGCGCGCGGGTTACCTACAATGATCCGCGCCGATTTGGCTTTATGGAATTGTGGCCTGCGGCAACGTTTGAAGATTATCCACGGCTTAAGAAGCTGGGGCCTGAACCGCTGAGCAATGGCTTTTCATCGGCGTATCTGGACACGGTCCTGGCGGGCAAAGGGACGCCGATCAAGTCTGCTTTGTTGGATCAGGCAATTGTGGCGGGTCTCGGCAATATCTATGTTTGCGAAGCCTTGTTTCGATCCGGTGTGAGCCCCCGGCGCAAGGCCGCAACCATACCGGGCGCGCGCGCCGCCCGGCTGGCGCCCGCGATCAATGCGGTGATCGCCGAAGCGATTGAGGCGGGCGGCTCGTCCATTTCAGACTTTGCCTCTGCCAGCGGCGAGCTTGGATATTTTCAACACAGATTCGACGTGTACGACCGCGAGGGCGATCCTTGCAAAACCTGCGGGGCAGACATCAAGCGCATCGTTCAGGCCGGACGCTCCAGCTTTTTTTGCGGCACCTGCCAGCGCTAAGCGCCGGGCCTTAGGCCCAACTTTGCCAAAGGGCGGCCCACTGCGCCGCTGACCATGCCAGCAAGAATTTGTGGCCCGGGCCAGATGCGGCTGACGGGCGCGACCAGATAATCTCTGAGCCAAGGCAGAACCGTCGAGTCCGATTGATAGACTGGGGTGAATAGAAAACTCATCCACTGAAACAATCTAACGTGGCGCGCCCGCATTTTCGCATAGGCTTGAAACGCATCTGCAACGTCGCCGTCATTCTCCCGCACGGCTTGCGCCAATGCATAGGCATCGAGCAGTGCATTATTGGCCCCCTGCCCGAGCTGTGGGCTGGCGGCGTGCCAACTATCTCCAAGGTGAACGAGCCGCCCTTCCGCGCACGGCCATTGGGTGCGGTGACGATACTTGGCGAAGGTGAGATCATCATGGCGCTCTATCTGATTGAGCAAAACCTCTGTTTCGGGCCAAAGGGCGCGCGCGGCGTCTTTCCAATGCAAGAGCGGTGTCGCGCGCCATTGTTCATAGTCAGACACCCTCAACGACCAAAAATAGGTGGCGGTGTCTGGCGCGCCCGCTGCTATTTTTCCTGACGGCATAACGCCGGTCATTTGGCGTGCGCCTGCATAGCGTTGTTCAAGCGCAGTGTCTTCGAACGGGCCGTGCTTTGGCCACGGCAGGGTCGCCCACAGCGCGCCATAGGGCAGCTCTGCCTTTGGCGCTGATGATAGCGGCGACCAGACGCCAAGCGCATCGACGATCATGTCGAAGGGTCCATGACTGCCGCCCTTGTCATCGATGAGTGTGCCAGAGGCCGCATTGGCAGCTGTAATTCGTGTGCCGGGAATCAAAGAAATGCCCGCATCCCGCGCCGCACGCGATACCAAGCCAAACAGAGCGGGGCGTTGGACAGACAGGCCTTGCAAGCCGCTTCTAAGCGCGCCGTAGCGAACGTCTAAAACCGTTCGCTCACTTGGACGACTGAGCCCATATAGACGCTGTAACGGGGCGCCAAGGCTTTCCATCTCCCGGCGCAAGTTCAGCTGATCAAGGATCGTCAGCCCCGTTTCCTGTAGAACAAGACCGGAGCCGACCGGTGCGGCCTGATCAAACTGTTCATACACCGTCACATCGTGGCCGTCGCGGGCCAGGAACGCCCCAGCCGCCAATCCGCCTATGCCGGCCCCAGCAATTGCAATGGATCGCTTTTGCGCCATTCCTTTAGCCCCGTCTGTTCTCACGACACGCTAAGCGGTTGTGCGTCATCACGCAAAGGCTGTGGGTGGGCGCAGCGCGGGAATTGACAGGGCAGGCTTCAACCTGTCCATTGAGGGCACTCAATTGGGGAGTCTTTAGCTATGGATATGAAACTGATCACTGGCATTTGCGCCGCCATGCTCCTAAGCGCTTGCGCCGGCGGCCCGGTCAAAGCAACCGCAGAGCAATGCACCGGCACCAACTGGTTTGAAGTCGGCAAAGCGCATGGCACGGCTGGCCAATCTATGCTGGCGCTGAATACGGCGATCAATGCCTGCGCAGAGCATGACATTAAGCCGGACCGGGACGCGTATGTTGCGGGACGCGCCGAAGGATTGAAGACATATTGCGAACCCGCCAGCCTTGTGGAGGCGACCATTCAGGCCAAAGGCGACGCGTTCTCTTGTGAGCCATTTACGGCCCAACAAAAGACGGCATTTGAAACCGGACGCGATACGCGCGCTGCCGTTGCGCGATACCAACAATATGAAGCGCAGTACAAGCAGCTGACGGACGCCAAAGCGAAGATTAATGAAGAAGGCGCGCAGCGCACACAGCAGTACCAGCAGGCAAGCGAGACGACGAACCCGACCAAGCAACAACTCGCCGACCGTATAAATTATTTGCGCGAGCAGTTGAAAGCGGTCGATGCGCAACTCGCTGAGGCGGCCCCTGTGATGGCTGAGGAAAAAGGCAAATATGACTTAGCGGTCAGCAGATATGAGCGGTTCAAATCGAGTCTCGCACAATAGGCTGAAAATGCCCGTCGGCGCGGGGGCTCGCACGCCTTCTGAGTGAGGCCGCGTGCTGCGAGCCGTGTGAAGAAATAACACCGGAGTTTGAAACGCTTTTTGGCGCGGCTGGGATTGTTTTCAAGTTAAAGCTGCCAAAGCGCCGCCTGCCCTGATGCGCACTAAACCATGCCACCATCGGTGGGCAAATCCATCAAGATACGACCTGTGAGTTCCCACGTCGCAGGCGCCGTGACAATGTGCTGCGTGATCGCATGGGCGTCGCGGAAACGGCGCTGTAAATCAGACGCTTCAAACAAGGCTGCGCCGCCGCCAAGATCATATAGCGATCGGCAAATGTCCGCACCCGTTCGCGTCATGTGGGTGCAGGCCATGCGTAGGTCTGCCCGCCGCTGCATCGGGATTTCCGCCTCTGCAGTGGCGACCGCCCAAGTTTTGTCGATCTCTTCAAACAAATACGTCCTGGCGGCGCGCCATGCGGCCTCACATTCAGAATACTTAGCCTGAACGATTTGGCGTTCTGCGAGTGTTTTGCGGCTGCCTTGAGATTTTTTGGCGGTGGCCAGCGCTTTAAAACTATCGAGGGCGCCGCGGGCATTGCCGAGGGCAACCCCCGATACGCCGAGCGCGAGCAGACCGAAGGCTGGAAACTTATACAATGGACCGGCTTGCAACGGCGTATCGGAGACCAGAGAGACACTGCGGCCCTTGGGAACAAGAATATCAGTCACGGTGAAATCGCCTGACCCGGTTCCTTTCAGGCCCATGACATGCCAAGTGTCGATCAATTCAGCTTCGCTGGCCGGAAACACCATCATACGGGCATCAGGAGCGCCGCTTGGCAGACGCTTCATCTCGCCATCTTCCCAGATCATGCATCCGCCACAAAGCCATGAGCAATTTGCGGAGCCTGAGCCCCATTGCCAGCGGCCAGACACGCGGTAGTGCTCGCCCTCATCGACTGCTTTACCCATTGGCGCGAACACACCGCCCGTGATGGTGCCGGGACTTGAGTAGATCTCAGCGGCAAATGTTTCATCCATGTAGGCGGCGTTCATAGCGGTGGTTGCGCCAATCATTGCGCACCAACCGGCTGAAGCATTCGCGGCGCTTATGACTTCGACGGTTTCGACAATTTGACGGGGCGAAAACTCCAGCCCTCCAAATTTCGCCGGCGTGACCATTCGGAAGACCCCGGCCTGAGCCATTTTCGCGGCGAGGTCTGCTGGCAAACGGCGGGCTGATTCCATTTCAGTGGCACGCGCGGTTAACTCTGGGACGAGCGCGCGCGCGGCGGCGAGGACATCTATTTGGGTGTGTGTATCCGGCATAGGCGAAAACTACCGCAGACCCGCCGGGCACGCAACGCAGAGCCGTACTCGCTAAACGAGTAAGTCATGAAAAATAGCGGGGGCGCCATTTGTCCATGCGAGGCGCAGGGCAGATTTGAGCGTTATCTCATCGGTCTTTTTTAGTGTCATAACCGTCCAGCCTTGCTCGCCCCACTTGTTTTTAACGCGATAAAACATCTCTGGCCGATTGGAACACAGCATGAATTGCTGATCTGGACCGAGGAGAAGGTTTGCGGTTTTTCGGTCTCCCGCCAAGGTACAAAATATCTTGCCTTTTGGGACGTTCACGCGAAAGCTGGCGCGATCAAAATGTGGCTTCTCAATGACCGTGGGCAGTTTGAGTATAATGGATCGAAACTTAGCTGGCGTCGTCATCGGTACACAAATGGCTTTCTTTTCTGAAAACGAATGGCTGCGCGGCGGTAGCGATCATGCTTATCCGGGCCGGCCATTTCATAGGTTCGATCACGCAAAAACCGCATCAACTCTGAGCGTTTTCCGGCATCCTTAAGATCATCTGGGGTAAGCGTTTCGCCGATTTTGACGGGCAGCGCACTGCCCATGCGGCGCTTCACTTCTCGGAAGACCAGGGCCAAGCGCAACTCCAGCGACATATGGCTGGCGAGTTGAAACAATCGCGAATTTTGGCCTTCAAAATAGACCGGCGTTACGTGTGCGCCAGAATGAGTAATAAGCTTTGCCGTAAAAGGTTTCCACTCATCATCGACAGCGGTTCTATCAAATGGACGCGGCGTAGTTGCCACACCCCCGCCTGGGAACACAATAATGCACCCACCGCCCTTGATGTGCTGGAGTGCATTTTTCCGCATCGCTATGTTGGCTTCAAGCGCTTCTTTGGTGTCGGAGAAATCGACCGGGAGTAAATATGGCCGCGCCTCTGGCACACCATCGAGCGCCGAATTGGTCAACACTTTGAAATCGGTTCGGCGCAAACTTACCAGCCAGCAAATGACGAGGCCGTCGAGGACCCCGAACGGGTGGTTGGCCACCAGAACGAGCGGTCCGTCTTTGGGAATTTCAGCGTGACGACTGGCGGAGAATTCAACGTCCAGATCTAGCAAGCGCATGGCCGCTTCGAAAAATGGAACATCCTGAGAGAGATGATCGCGGTAATGCTCGTAAAGCCGCTTTATCTTTTTCTGACCTGACAAGCGCTCTACTGTGCGGATCATGCCGCGCTGAACGGGATGATCGAAATATGAGGCGTAGGATAAATCAGGGGATTCCACGGTGTCGGTCATTGCCGGACAGTGTAGGCGCGATTGATCCGCACTCAAAGCCGCAAAAGTTTCGCCAGATTATTCTTCTGCATATCGCTAGAGCCACCAACAATCGGCATGCCGAGCAATTCGCGAACATTGCGCTCAATATCGAAAGCGTCTGAGAGGCCGTAGGCTCCGATTACTTGTTGACTGGCGAGCGCGATTTCCAAACCCACATCGGCGCAGAAAAGTTTCGCCATGGCCGTCTCAGCGCTGCACGGTAACCCCTGACTGGCGAGCCATGCACCGTGATAAAGCATATGCCGACATGCGGCGAGTTTCGTGTGCGCACTGACGAGCTTATGAGCGATGGCTTGATGTTTTGAAATCGGCTTGCCGAACTGGGTACGCTCCTGTGCATATTGCCAAGCCTCTTCAAGCGCGGCGCGCGCGCAGCCATAGGCGACGGCCGTAATCTCAATTTTCTCAACATCCAAGGCGCGTCCCGCCAAAGCCTCCCAGCCCTTATTCCATTTTTCTTCGCCACCAACGACGGCGCTGGCCGGCAAGCGGACGTCTTCAAGATAAACATCCATTGAGGCTGTATAGCGCAAATTGCTGTGCTGGATCGGCTGCATCGAGACGCCGGGCGCGTCGGTTGGCACCAGTACAAAGGTCAGATTGCCATGCCGCTGTCCGGGCTCGCCAGACCGGCAGAGGCAATAGATATAGCTGGACCAGTCTGCCCCTGTGCACCAGCGCTTTGCGCCATTGATGACAATCTCGTCGCCATCGCGTTCAACCCGGGTTTCCACACTCGGCAAATCGCCGCCTACATTTGGTTCAGACAGGCCGTAGCAAAGGAACATATCGCCTGAGACGATCTTTGGTAGCAGCGCCTCCTTCTGCGCTTTTGATCCGTTCTCCGATATGTTCAGTCCGCCATAAAAGGCCGCGTGAATAAACGGGCCGGCCATACTCACGCCGCCCTGACAGAGTTCTTCAATCACGGCAGCGGCGGCGTAAATATCTTCGCCCTGCCCGCCATATTCTTCAGGAATGGTCAGGCCAATCAGGCCCATATCTGCGATTCTTTTGAACAAAGCCCGATCCCATGTGTGCTCCTTGTCCCATTGGATACGTTTCTCACGGGGCATATTTTCTGCCACAAATCGCTGCAACTGACGGCGGATTTCGGTGACGTGGCTGGGTTCTTGGACAAAGGAATGGGTCATATACCGCTCACTTTGCCGCCAATTTGACGGACGTCAAAGGGTGTCGTTTGGTAAACTTGGTTGATCCAGTTGCCAAACAGAAGATGCGCGTGACTGCGCCAACGGTTTTGAGGTGCGGCGCTCGTATCATCATTCGGAAAATAACCGTGCGGCGGACGGACGGATTTTCCCGCGGCGCGGTCCCTCTCATATTCTTCTTTCAGCGACGTTGAATCATATTCGATATGATTGAAAATATAGAGGTTGTTCTGGGACGGTTCTGACAGCAGACACGGGCCTGTAAAATCGCTATCCATCAGCAATTTCAACCCCGGCGCTTTGGCAAGATCGCTCGCGCGCATCTCTGTCCAGCGCGACACCGGGATTTGGAAATCATCTGAGAAGCCAGATAGATAGGGCGAGGATCGATCGAGGTTTCGGTGGCGGTACACGCCGAACGCCTTTTCATTGAGGATGTGTTTGGGCACTTTGTGAAAATGCCAGGCGGCGGCCATAGCGCCCCAACAGATGAAAAAGCCAGAGTGGACGTGTGTCTTCGTCCAATCGAAAATTTGGGTGAGTTCTTGCCAGTATCCGACCTCTTCGAAGGGGAGTGTTTCTATCGGCGCGCCGGTTACGATGAAGCCATCAAACTTTTTGCCCGCAATCTGTTCCCATGGTTGGTAGAAACTAATGAGGTGGTCTTGCGACGTGTTTTTGGGCGTGTGACTGCCGACATTGACGAGCGTCAATTCCACCTGCAACGGGGACGCGCCAATGAGACGCGCGATCTGTGTCTCGGTGCGAATTTTGTCCGGCATCAAGTTGAGCAGACCAATCTGCAGGGGGCGCACATCCTGGCGAATAGCGTCCGCCTCGGTGAGCACAGAGACGCCTTCGCGCACCAACACATCGCGCGCAGGCAACGCATCTGGAATCTTGATCGGCATGGCAGCGCCTTCCTCGTCTCTATCTATCGCAGGAGGGGCGCATGAGCACGTATGCCCGAAATCGCGCGGCCTTTTAGCGACTTGTTTTACGTGGCTGCAAGCCGACCGGCCAAATCACCACAAGAACGCTGTGTTAGCGCGGCGCCCCTAACCGGTCAATTTGTTACCGACCGATCGCTGCGCCACCATCCTTTAAGAGACAACCTGCGCGCGGCGCTTTGACCCGCAAGCACCAGCAGGCCGGCCAAAATGCCAAGATTCTTGATGAAGTTCTGCGTTTCCCGCTCGTTTGAGACGCCCTCATACGTGTTCCAGAAGTCATGCAGCATCACATTGACAAGCAAAATGTAGACAACAAACCCAAGCGCGACGAGCTTCACATGGCGCCCTGCGATGAGCAGCAGCCCACCCACCACATTCACAACCGCCGCAATCCACATCAGCGGTTCGGCAAACGGCACGGTATGGGTCTCCATCAATGCAACGTGCATGTCTGGTGCGGCAAACTTCATGAGACCGGGCACAAGGAAATACAAACCGAGCAAAAATCGGCCGAATACGATAAGCGCCCTATCCATTTTGAGGGCTCGGTGGTGGTGTCACATTATCGATCACAATCAGTCTCCCGTAAGGTTTGGTTTTCGCTTTTCTTTGAACGCATCGACCGCTTCTTTGCGATCTCCCAAATAGTTTGACACACTTTCCCAACCGATGCTGGCATCCATCATTTGCGCGGCGAGCGCGCGCAGCGGGATGTTGACGGTCGTCTTGGTCCAGCGCACCGCCCATTTTGGATTGGCCTGGAGCTTGCCAACCATCTCGGCAACCTTTGCATCAAGTTGGTCCGCCGAAACGGCATAGTTTATGAGCCCTAGATCCTTGGCCTCGGCGGCGGTCAGCAAATCGCCCGTCATCAGCAATTCCTTGGCCTTGGCATATCCTATCAGCTGCGGCCAGATGAGCGCGCCGCCATCGCCCGCCACGAGGCCCACTTTGACATGGGGGTCTCCGATTTTAGCGGTCTCGTCGGCAATGATGATATCGCACAGAAGCGCAATCGTGGCGCCGAGGCCAGCCGCTGCGCCGTTCATGCGGCAGATGATCGGCTTTTCCATCTGCAACAGCGTCACCACGATTTGCTTGGCGTCCCACCCAATGGCGCGAAAGCGTTCGGGGTGATTGATCTGTTCTTCGAACCAATCAAAATCTCCGCCCGCGCAAAAGGCCCGGCCCTTAGCCGTCAGGATGATAATGTCGCTTTCACTGTCGCGTTGCAGACAATTAAAGACGAGGGCGAGTTCTGTGTGCATCGCCTCGTCTACGCCATTGACGGGATGGTCTGATGTGATCGATGCGGTGAGGATACGGCCATCGCGCTCAAACGTGAAACGGGTCCAATCATCCTTGGTGATATCATACGTCATACTCACGGCTCATCTCCTACTTTCACAACGCGGCGACCGAAGTTCTCGCCTCGAAACAATCCGCAAAAGGCTTCTGGCATATGCTCAATGCCATCGAAACGTTCTTCTTTGCGCGCAAGTTTTCCGGCGGCGAGAAGGGTCGCCATGCTTTGTAGCGCTTCAGGAAAGCCGCGCGCGAAATCAAAAACGACAAGGCCGCGCATGTTCACGCGGTGTGAGATAAACGGCATTGTGTTGTGGATGCCAGGCGTGTTTTCAGGCGCGACACCATAGTCGGCCACCTGCCCCGACACGCAGATGCGACCATTCATTTTCATCATGGGCAGCACGCGATTGATCATGGAATTGCCGACATTATCGAACAGGATATCGACGCCGTCTGGCATCGCGTCTTTGATCGCGGCGTCTAGGTCGGGCGATGTTTTGTAGTTAATGGCAGCGTCGAAGCCTGCTTCTTTGACCAGCCAGTCGCATTTTGCGTCCGCGCCTGCAACGCCGACGACGCGGCCTGCCCCCCACGCTTTTGCGAGTTGACCTGCGGTGGCTCCAACCGGACCAGCAGCAGACGTCACCAACACATCGTCGCCCTCTTTAAAGCTGGCGACATCTTTTAGACCGAACCACGAGGTCAGCCCCGGCACGCCTAGGACGCCAATCCAAGCGCTGAGCGGCACGCCCGGCACATCTGAAACCTTGCCGACGAAGCCGCGCGGGGATTGTATTGAGTGGGTCTTCCAGCCGCCGGCGCAAAACACTTTTGTGCCGACGGGGTAGTCTTCGTTTTGACTGGCATCGACCACACCGACACTGAAGCCATCAATCGGACTGCCGAGCGGGACGGCAGCAGCGTAGCTGTCTCCGCCTGACATGCGGCTACGACTGCCGGGGTCAACGCTGCTCCAGACATGAGCCACTCGAAATTTGTCGCTTGTCGGCTCAGGACGCGCTATGGTTTCCAGCGCAAAATCCTGTGGCTGCGGCAGCCCATCGCAATAGCGTTGCAGGACAATCTGTTTCATCTCGGCCATGGGCTGGGCCTCCTTCCATTTTTTTGAAGATTGGAACAGACTTGCCGCGAAGTCACGCCATGACTTTGCGGCAGCGCGCGATAAGCTGTCGGAAGTTGAGGAAATCGCGCCATGCAAAAAGATCATCTGTTTGTTCTACCACCGGGATTTGAAGCCAATGACCGTTTTGAGTATTGCCCGGAATGCGCTGAAATTTGGGGATTGCTGAACTATTATCCCGGACTGATGCCGTCGCTGGAGATCAGCTTCATTGGCATCGACCACCCCCGCATCGAACTCACCGACGTGCTGGGCCCTGGCAAGCATAATGCGCCCACGCTGATATTGGCCGATGGCGCGCCGCGCACATCCGACGCCGAGATCAAAACAGCGAACGGGCATGCCTATATCGACAGCGCACGTCAGATTGGCGTCTACTTTTCAGAACGCTACGGCACCGCCAGACCTCGCGGCACCTAATCCACACTATTCTTTGGAGACTTTGACATGACCAAGCCTGTAAAAACCCGCATCACTGAAATGCTGGGGATTGAGAAGCCGATTATTCAAGCGGCGATGGGATGGATTGCGCGCAGCCAGCTGTCGTCTGCGGTGTCGAATGCGGGCGGCATGGGTATTATCGAAACATCGTCCGGTGAGCTGGATGCCATCCGCGTTGAGATCAAAAAGATGCGAGAGCTCACCGACAAGCCGTTTGGCGTCAACGTCGCGCAAGCCTTCGTGCGTGACCCCGACATCATTCAGTTCATCATTGATGAGGGCGTAAAGTTTGTGACCACCTCAGCTGGTGATCCGCGCAAATATACTGAAGTGATCAAAGAAGCTGGCCTGACGGTGTTTCACGTTGTGCCGAATCTTGAAGGCGCGATCCGCGCGGTTGAGGCTGGCGTCGACGGCTTGATCGTTGAGGGCGGTGAGGGTGGAGGATTTAAAAATCCCAAAGATGTGTCGTCCATGGTCTTGATCCCGTTGGTGTGTGAAGCAGTCGGCGTGCCCGTTGTGGCGGCGGGCGGCATTAGTGATGGCAAATCTATGGCCGCTGCTATGGCGCTGGGCGCAGACGGCGTGCTTATGGGAACGCGCATTCTCTCAAGCGCGGAAAGCCCTGTGCACCAAAACTGGAAAGACGCCATCGTGAATGCTGAGGCGACGGACACGGTGTTTCTCAATCGTCACGGCAATGGCCCTGCCCTACGCGCGCTTCGAACGAACCGCACGGAGAAAATTGCCAAAGAGGGTGTCGAGAACATATTCGGTGAATTTGCCGGCACGCAAGACGTTTACTTCGGAGGCGACCTAGAAGCGGGCATCGCGCTGACCGGACAGGTTGCAGGTCGTATCACCGAAGTGAAAGCGGTGGCTGATATTCTGGACCAGACCATCGCCGAGTATCACGAGACGGTTGGGCGATTGGCGAGCGTTTGAAAAACCAGTTGATCTGCTGTTTTTGCAAGTATTTCAATCAACTTTCAGGTCACCGCTAGTTTTCGCCCCAATTGCACGGTAAGTGGACCCCATACACCTTAAAAGGGGACCATGATGACACTTCGAACCATGCTTTTGGGCGGCGCGGCCGCGTTCGCACTGACACTCACAGCCTGTGGTGGCAAAGAGGCACCCGCGCCCGACACCAAGGCTGAAGCAACTGAAACCGCAAAAGATACGGCGGAATCCGCAGCGCCTGACATAACCGTTACCGACGCCGAATTGGCAGGCAACCCGTTCATGGCCGACTGGGCAACACCTTACGGCGTGCCGCCATTCTCCAAGATCAATGATGAGCACTATATGCCCGCCATCAAAAAAGGTGTGCTGGAACTGCGTGCTGAAATTGATGCGATTGTCAGCAATCCTGAGCCTGCGAGTTTCGAAAACACGATTGTGGCGCTGGATATGACAGGCGACCTGCTGGACAAAGTCACCGGCACGTTTGGCAATATTACGAACACAGACACCAATGATACGTTGCGTAAGCTTGAGGGCGACGTGTACCCGATGCTGACGCGCGAGTATGACGCGATTGGCTTCAACGCAGACTTGTTCAACCGTGTGAAGGCCGTCTATGAGCAGAGCGATCGCTTGGGGCTGGATGAACAAGACGCCCGCCTGTTAGAATTGACCCACAGAAACTTCGTCAGACGCGGCGCGGCGCTTGACGCCGATACGCAGGCCAAAGTGGCAGACATAAATGCCAAGCTATCTGGGCTAACCACCAAATTTGGTCAGAACCTGCTGGCGTCAACAAAGGCCTTCAAGCTGGAGATTACCGATGAAGCCGAATTGGCCGGTCTATCCGATGACTTCAAAGGCGCATTGAAATCCGACGACGCAGACTTGTGGACCCTAACGCTTGATCGCTCGGTATACGAGACCTTCATGACGCAAAGCGAAAACCGTGACCTGCGCAAGAAGATGTTTGACGGGTACCGCCTGCGGGCCTCTAAGGGCGAAAATGACAATGGCCCCGTCGCCATTGAAATCGCGCAACTCAGAGCGAAACGCGCTGAGCTGATGGGGTACAGATCACATGCGCACTATCAGCTGGAAACGCGCATGGCGAAGACGCCGAAGACAGCGGAAGACTTCCTGAAACGCGTTTTGGAACCTGGCCTGGCGCGCGCCAAGGAAGAGCGCGCAGACATGCAAACGATGATCGGCGATGCCTTCACGCTAGAGGGACAGGACTGGTGGCACTACGCCGAAAAGGTTCGCCAAGATAAATATGCTTTCGATGACAATGTCCTGAAACCATATTTTGAATTGGATGCGGTCCGCACTGGTGCATTTGATGTGGCGTCAAAGCTGTTCAACATCACGCTAACGCCCGTCGAAATCGAGGGCTGGAACCCGGTCGTGACATCTTATGATGTAAAGGACGCTGAAACGGGCGAACATCTCGGCCTGTTCATGATGGACATGTATGCCCGGGATTCCAAACGCGGCGGCGCGTGGATGAGCGGCTACCGCTCTACCTCCAATATCAATGGCAACAATATCCGCCCGGTGATCACCAACAATATGAACCTGATCACGCCCGCCGCAGGCGAGCCGACGCTGATGCGCTTTGATGAAGTCGAGACCTTGTTCCATGAATTCGGTCACGGCCTGCACGGCCTTCTGACGCAGATCAAATATGAGTCCTTCTCAGGTGTAGACGGCCCACGCGACTATACTGAGTTCCCGGCGCAGATCCTTGAACATTGGGCGGGCCAGTCTGAAGTCTTGTCAGAATACGCAACGCATTATGAGACAGGCGAAGTGATTCCGGCGGAACTGCTGGACAAGATGCGCGAAGCATCGACCTTCAATCAGGGTTTCAAGACGACAGAGTTTATTGCTGCGTCTCTGTTGGATCTGCGTTGGCATATGCTGAGCAGCGAAGAGGCCGCAAAGATCACCGATGCCCGCGCGTTTGAACAGAAGATCCTTGCAGAGTATGGCATTCTTGATGAGATCGAGCCGCGCTATCGCAGCCAGTATTTCAGCCACATTTTTGCGGGCGGATATTCTGCGGGATATTACGCTTATCTCTGGTCAGAGATTCTGGACGCCGATGGTTTCACAGCCTTCAAGGAAACTGGAGATATTTATGATCCAGAATTGGCAGCGAAGCTGAAGAAGTGGGTATTTGAATCCGGCGGACTTCGTGAAGCCGATGAACTTTACCGCAACTTCCGCGGCTCTGACCCAACGATTGAGCCTTTGCTCGAAATCCGCGGGTTCGCCGAAGAGCCGAAGGAAGGCTAAGGCCAAACCGATTAGATAATTCGCAAAGCCCGCTGGATTTTCATTCAGCGGGCTTTTTGTATACCTTGCATAAGGTCTTAGTTCCCCTCGAACCAAATGGAATGTTGCATGGCCTATGATGAACACACGGCAGATCGGTTTCGAAAAGCATTGGCGGGGCTAGAAGGCATTTCAGAAAAGAAGATGATGGGCGGCGTCTGCTTCCTGCTGAATGGCAATATGGTGGGCGGCGCGGATCGGCCCAAGGATGGCGAGCCTCGCTTCATGTTTCGCGCTGGCAAAGACAATGTCGATGTAGCAACCGCCCTGCCCGGCGCGCAACCGATGGAGATGGGCGCGCGAAAAATGCGAGGTTTCTTTTTTGTTCAGGAGACAAGCTGCGATGACAGCGCATTGAAGGCATGGGTATCGCTGTGTGTCTCTTTCGCCGCGAGCCTGCCACCAAAGTGACAGAGGCTCTTTGGTTGAGCGTCGATTATTCGGCGGGCTTCAGTTTATCGGCCGTCTTTGTTTCGAAATCACCCGCATCATGGCGCTCAGGTAGCTGAGTATGAGGTTCCCCAAACACGCGGTTGACCATGCGCCCTCGTTTGACTGCCGGACGTTCGGCAATTTGATCCGTCCAGCGAATGACGTTGGTATACTCATGGACCTGCAGAAACTCTGCGGCTTCATAGACGAAGCCTTTCACCAGCGCGCCGTACCATGGCCAGATCGCCATATCGGCGATGGAATACTCGCTGCCCGCAAAATACTCATGATCGGCCAGATGACGATCCAGTACATCGAGTTGCCGCTTTACTTCCATTGCAAAACGATCAATCGGGTACTGCATTTTATACGGTGCGTACGCGTAGAAATGCCCAAAACCGCCGCCCAGATATGGCGCGCTGCCCATTTGCCACATAAGCCAGTTGATCGTTTCCGTCTTGGCTTTGTGGTCTTTTGGCATGAAGGCACCGAATTTCTCAGCCAGGTAGATTAGGATAGAGCCAGACTCAAACACCCGCGTCACCGGATCTGTGGTGTGATCGGCCATCACCGGGATCTTTGAATTTGGATTGAGGTCAACATAGCCGCTTGAGAATTGATGACCCTCGCCAATATTGATCAACCACGCATCATATTCAGCGCCGCTATGACCCGCCGCGAGAAGCTCTTCTAAAAGGACTGTCACCTTCACCCCGTTTGGCGTCCCCAGCGAATAAAGCTGCAAGGGGTGCTTGCCGATCGGCAGAACCTTCTCATGGGTCGGCCCAGCGATCGGGCGATTGATATTGGCAAAGCGCCCGCCGCTTTCCTTATCCCATGTCCAGATCTTTGGTGGGACGTATTCAGTGTTGTCGGTCATGTTCGAGCGCTCCATCGGAAATCAGATACGCTTTTACTTATGACAGCAAGGGCTCTGGCAACAATCAAAAAGACGCGATCTGTCGTCGCGTCAACTAGCGACGCAAGGACGCTGTGGAGCTTGCGCTTGTGATCTATTGGCCCGGATAGACCGCCGTGAGGGGGTCTGGAACGTGCAGCATGATTGGCAATGTCAGGCAGCTGGACAATGGCTTACCAGGTGCTGTGTCTTCCAAACCGTCAGCATTGGAAAGATACGAAACCAATGCATCTTGCGCCGCCAGTGAAACCTCTTGCACGGTGAGCGGGAGAACGCTTTCCATAAGTTTTTCTGAAGTCCGGCAGCGATGAATGTCTGCCGCCATAAGTGGTTGAGGCGCTGCCCTGCCGTGGCGCAAAGCCTTCCAGGCGGCCCGCTTTGGCGCATGCTTCAAGACGATTGCGGCTGGCAATCCAGCGCCGGAAGGATCAGCAATCCAGACCGCCTTGATCTTTTTATTTGGATCAATGGCATCGAACGCGGCGCTATAAATCGTTCCACCCTCAACCGTTTGAATATCCAGATCGCCCAGCCCTGTTTGTGTTAAATGCGCAGCCCACGCAGCGATGGCAGAGCGCCGAATGGCGGTCGCACGGCCTTCGGACCCAACCGCCATGAGCGCAACTGCATAGTCCATGGATTGCTCAGGTGTCAGCCGGACGCCTATCTCTTGGGCCCCATCATAGTGTTTGATGGCCCGGCGTGCTTTGCCACTATCCAACGCGCCGCGCGCGGCGATCAAGTGAGCATCGCGGACTTCAAGCCGGTGGGGGCATTCCGCGATGAAAGCTTCCGCAGTTCTTAGATAATAGGCTGGGTCAGCTTCTTCTTGTGGGTGGGTGATGGCTGACTGGAATGTTTGCGCTTCCATCAGGCCGCACGTCTCATCGGCATAGGCCCCGCTGGTCGCGCCGATAATTGTTGCGCAGATCGCGGCAATAGCGGCCCCGACCCATCGCAGAACTGTCTTGCGATTCTCCATATAGACGCGCGCCTTCCCTACTGCCCCGAAAGGCCGAAATAAGGGATCACCTAGAAAAAGGTCCGTTGTACCGCCCACCACAGCCCCGTGACTGCAATAAAAGCGGACCCTGGCCAAACGATCACGCGTCGATAGATGTCGCCGTCGCTCACGCGTTTTAAGGCGCCCCTGATGGCGAAGGCTGCTGCAAATGCCATGCCGATCACGGCGATCTGGCCAAGTTCGACCCCAATATTGAAGCCGAACAAGGCGGGCCAAAACATGCCATCCGGCAGACCAAGCTCAGCAAAAGCACCCGCAAACCCCATGCCATGGATCAACCCGAAGACAAATACCAAGAGCGGCCGCCATCGCGCGGCGTCATCAAACAGCAAGTTCTCAATTGCCGCCCACGCAATGGTCAGCGCGATGAGAGGTTCAACCCAACTGGACGGCGGTGACAGGACGCCCGCAGCGGTCAATCCAAGGGTCACCGTATGCGCTAAGGTAAACGCTGAGACTTGCCATAGAAGCGGCCCCAGACGCCGCGTCGAAAGGAACAGCGCCAGCACAAATAAGATGTGGTCTAGCCCGCCCGGCACAATGTGCTGGAAGCCAATCTGGATGTAGACCGCCACCGTGCCTAAGGCGGACCGGTCCAAATCCTCCAGCCGTATTTCTTCAGCGTCAGCGCTGAGATCGGCCGTCTTAGAGGCGCTATCGAGTTCAGCCAGGGCGCGGCACAAAGCAGGGTCCAATCCGTCTTCGCCGGGGGTACAAAACTCGTCTTCTGGATGGGCGGCCGCCGGACTGGACACAGGCATGACGACAACCATCATCGCCAAAACCAGTATCAGCAGGCGGGCGATCATAACGGGTTTGTACCATCTGTAAGGTCTGGCGGCGGCTCAATCGGTTGCGGCGCTTCCATTGGAACCGGATGATGGTCTTCCCCGTCATGCAACCCGTGGCTGTGACCATGCACGGGGATAAGGGTAATCATCAGCGCGACGCAAACACCGACAGCCAGCGCAACAAAACTCCGGCGCGGTGTCTCTTCATGAATCGGCGCCATCAACGGGCCAGTTGCCACATAGAGAAGTAGCCCCGCCGACACCGCAAAAAGAGCGCCAATGGTTTCCATGCCTAACCCATACACAAAAGGCGCTGACGCGATCACACCCAAAGGCGTGGTAAGCGCTGCAGCGAGAAAGGCGTAAAAAAAGGCCCGCCGATTGGCAAAGCCATGGCGGCGCAGAATGGCATACGCAATCACGCCCTCTGGAAACTCATGCAGGATGAGCGACAACGCCGCAAAGACGCCTGAACTAAAGCTCGCGGCAAATGTGACGGAATATATGATGCCATCAATGAAGGAATGAATGGCAACCGCGATAAGTGGTGTAAATGCTGCGGCTCTGTTCTTAACCTGATCTCCCATTTTGGCTTCGGGAAAGAACGCGCGCACTGAAAAATTGAGCAAGAGGCCGCCAAGAAACCCGACCAACAAAAAGACGGGCGCTTTAGACGTCAGCTCGAACGCCTCTGGCGCAATATGGAGCAAGCTGAGTGTAATCAGCATTCCGCCAGCGGCCAGCGCGAACAGGCCAGAATGACGCTCTGACCAATCGGCGCGCACGGACACAGCAATCAAGCCGATGCTGGTCACAAAGGCAGCGATCAAGCCAAAGAATAAGGGGGCCTGTATGGTTTGCAACATGGATAAGCGGGGCACCTGAATGACGGCCTTCATGGGCCGATGCGGACATTATGAAATGTTATACAATCTCATTTTGTAGGGGGCGACTCTTTTTGTTTGTTCCCGTTTCGCTGCGTTTTTATTGGATCGCCCGCTGGGCGGCTTACGCCGCTACGCGATGGATCGTGCTGAAGGCTCTTTCGTTTGTTCCCGTTTCGCTGCGCTCAACATGGAACGCCGCTTCGCGGGCTCATGGCTGTGTTCAGGACTGATCTCAGTTGTTGCGTCATGCCCGATGAGCTTTGCTCATCTGGGTATCCATCTTTGGACGGAGAGGTGAGCGCTTCATTTTGGGGGGACGTGCTTTGACGCGCTTTTCCGAGATGGGTCCCCAGACGCTGCGCGTCGGGGA
>CAZXVJ010000048.1:0-21923 GCA_964644385.1 uncultured Hyphomonas sp.
CGCTCAGCACTTCTCCGGCCAGATACAAAGACCCGCAAATCAGTATCCGGTCCGGCCCGGTCTCTGCCGCTGCCGCCATGGCCGCCTCAAGCGTCTCACAGCCGTGCGCGCGCAGCCCCGCTGTCACCGCAGCATTGGCCAAGTCTTGCGGCTCCGCGCCCCGATGCCCGGAAGAGATCGGGCAGGTAAACACCTCTGGCCCCAAATGGCGAAACGGCAGGAAGAACCCCGTCGCATCCTTGCTCGCCAGCATCGCTGACACAAACGCCGTCTTGCCCGGCAACGTCTCCAGATACCGCGCGATCGCCCGCGCCGCATGGGGGTTATGCCCGCCGTCGAGCCACACATCAGCGCCTTGCCCCAGCGCTTGCAGCGGCCCTTTGGATAGCTTCTGCATCCGCGCTGGCCACACCGCATTGCGCGCGCCCTCAAAGATCGCGTCCTGATCAATCATGGTTGAGTTGCCGAACAGCTGCATCGCCATGCCCGCCAGCGCTGCATTGGCGCGTTGATGCTCTCCAATCAGGCCCAAATCTTGCGGCATCGCCTCAATGAAATGTGCTTTTAAGCGGTAAAGCAGCGCGTCATTCTCTGCCGCCACATCGGCAATCACCTGATCGCAAACCTTGCGTTGTATCGCCGTCAGTACGGGGCGCCCCGGCTTGATAATACCGGCCTTCTCCCACGCAATCTTTTCAATGTCAGAGCCAAGAAACGCTTTGTGGTCAAAGTCGACCGGGGTGATCACGCTCAGCGCCGGGGCCTCAATCACATTGGTCGCGTCAAATCGCCCGCCAAGGCCCACTTCCAGAATCAACACATCGGCCGGCACTTCGCTGAACGCCAAAATGGCCGCCGCGGTCGTCGCCTCAAAATGCGTAATCTCATCATCGCCAATCGCCGCGTGCGTGCGGTCCAACCAGTCGATCATTGCCGCGTCTTCCACCAGCTCACCTGCCAGCCGAATACGCTCATTAAACCGCACCAGATGCGGCGACGAGAAGACATGAACCTTCAGCCCCGCCGCCTCTCCCATGGCCCGCATGAAGGCGCAGGTCGAGCCTTTGCCATTCGTGCCCGCCACATGAATCACAGGCGGCAATTTATCTTGCGGACGGCCAAGGCTTTCCAATGCGCGGCTTATACGGCCGAGCGACAGTTCAATCGTTTCTGGATAGAGCCCTTCAAACCGCTTCAGCGAAGCATCAAGGGCAGCGCTATTGCCGATCAAGCGTCTTTGTCCTTTGGCGGCGGATGCGCTTTCGGCGCGGTCACGCGGTCAAAGTCACGGTCGCTTTTGCGCCGCGACTTTGGCAATAGATGGCTCAGCAAGCGCGCCAAAGTCGCCTTCAGCTCGCGCCGATCGACCACAATATCCACCTGGCCTTTTTCACGCAAAAACTCAGAGCGCTGAAATCCATCCGGCAGGCTTTCACGGATCGTCTGTTCAATCACGCGCGGGCCTGAAAAGGCAATCATCGCGCCGGGTTCTGCAATGTGAACATCGCCCAGCATCGCGTAGGATGCTGACACCCCGCCCGAGGTCGGGTCCGTAAGGATCACCAAATAGGGCAATCCGGCATCGGCCAGATCATTGATGGCCAGCGTGGTGCGCGGCATCTGCATCAGGCTCAGCGTGCCCTCCTGCATACGTGCACCGCCAGAGGCCGAACACACCACTAGCGCAGCCTTACGTGCCACCGCCATCTGCGCGGCCGTCACAAACGCTTCTCCGGCGGCCATGCCCAATGATCCGCCCATAAAGGCAAAGTCCTGAACCAGAATAACCGCAGGCGTTCCCTCAACCTTGCCATAGGCCGCAACCATGCAGTCATCCTGCAAAATGGGCGCGCCGCCCTCAGCGGTCTCTTTTTTCTCGCGCGCGGCAATCTTTGACTTCGCGGCTTTCAGGCGCGCCGTATAGGCCTTGTCATCTTTGAATTTCAGCGGGTCGACCGGCACTTTGGGCAGCTCAATCGGCTCCCACCGCTCATCATCAAACAACAGGCGCAGACGCGTGCGCGGGCTAATGCGCATATGCGCGCCCGCTGGCGTCACATGCCAGTTCTCTTCCAGATCGGCTTTATAGACCAATTCGCCTGATTTCGGGCATTTCACCCACAAATCATCCGGCGTATCCTTTTTGGTCAGGATCGTCTTCAGTCCAGGCGGTGTGACTTTGGTCAGCCAATTCATGACCCGCTCCTAATCTTTTACAACGCTAGATATAGCGGTCTTGAGGTCGGCGGCCAAGGCCCCCATTCCAGCCGCAACTGACGATGTATCGCCCATTTCATGGCCTTTGGCAGCATGTTCTACGAACGCGGAGCCAACCACAACCCCATCGGCGATTTTCGCCATCGCGGCCGCTTGCTCGCCCGTGCGGACGCCAAAGCCCACACAGACCGGCAAACCAGAGACCCGCCGCGCCATCTCAATATTGCCCGCAATCGCCTCAGGATCAGCCGCCCCTGCCCCCGTCACGCCCGTAACAGCGACGAAATACAGAAAGCCAGACGCACCCTCCGCCACCGTTTTCATGCGTGTTTCATGGGTCGTTGGCGTCGCCAGACGGATCACCGATAGATCATGCTTGGCATATTCCGCGCGCAATTCAGCGTCTTCCTCAGGCGGCAAATCGACCAAAATCGACCCATCAATGCCCGCCGCATGGGCCGCCTCGGCAAACGCGCCATACCCCAGCGCATGAACGGGGTTCGCATAGCCCATAACAATGAGGGGGGTCTCGGTGTCGGTTTCACGAAACCGCGCCGCCAGCGCCAACGTATCTAGCAATGTCGTCTTGTTCGCTAAGGATCGCAGCGCGGCCGCCTGAACAGATGCGCCATCCGCCATTGGATCTGTAAACGGCGCGCCCAGTTCAATAATGTCTGCGCCATTGTCGCGCAGCGCGCACAGCGCTTCAAAGCTCGTCTCCATATCGGGATCGCCCGCCATCAGATACGACACGAATACCGCGCGGCTTTCGGATTTGGCCCTGTCGAAACACTCAGAAATGCGTTGGGTCGGCATCAGGTTTTTGTGCTTTCATCGACCCACGCTGAATATGCATCGCTAACATGGGTACAGGGCGTCGCTGTAATTGCTGGCACATCATAAGGGTGATGCGTTTTCACAACCGCGTTTATCTCACCCCAATTTGTCTCAGGCGCTTTGAGCCAAAGAACAAACTCAAAAGCGTGCTCAACCACATCTTTCCAGCGATAGGTAGAGGTGACCGGGCCATCAAGATTTGCGCACGCCGCCAAACGGCGCTCGACCGTTTCGTCAGCGATGCGGTCTGCAACGCGGCGCGTCGGGCAGGTAATACGAATGAGTAGGATTTGAGACAAAAGAAATTCCCTTGGCATACAGTTTGGCTAGTCGTCATAGCCGATGCTGTATGCCAAGGGAATTGTCTATCCGGTGGCTTTTTATTTTAGGCCGCGCTTTAGTTGATCAGCGCTCGCATGATGATCCGGCCAGTTTCTCCCGCAGCAAGCTGCGCGTCGCTGAGTTGGACCAGGCAGTTGGTGCCGTCGCAGATTGTGCCGCTGGTTGGCTCGGTCAGCAGAGGGCCTGTACCGGCCACTTCTGGGTCGTCGTCAAAGCCTGTGGTCGTAACGGCGGTGAAAGACGCGGCGACAAAGCTGACATCGCTTGGCAGTTGGTCAGCCAGAACCAGGTCGCGGGCGGTCTCGGTCGCACCATTGTTGGTCACTTCGATGACATATTCAACGCAGGCTCCGGGGATTGTGTACTCGCCTGTGCCGCCTGCTGTATCGGTTGCGCAGTTTACGGGAGTGGTGCGAATAACGGTGACTGTTTTGCTGGCGGAAAGGTCAGGAGAAGAGTCGGCAAACGTACCTTCAGCAGCGTTGAGACCATCTGAGTTGCCTTCTTCTGGCGCGAAGCCTGTGCCGTCTGCGAGGACGTTTTCAGCATAGTTGCCCAGCTCATTGGTACCATTGCTGTCAGCTGTTGTGATGTGGCGATGGGTCAGCGTTGCGCCTTCGGTCATCCAGTGAATAGGATTACGTGTTTCGGCGACAATGATCACTGAGTCTGTTTCGCCATCGCTTTCGTGGCTGCTGACGTGTCCAGTGATTTGGATCAAAATTGTTTCGTCTGGGTTGATGTCTTCTGTCACGATGGCCAGCGCGCCAGTCGTGCCGACGGGCGTTTGAACGATCAAATCACAGTCATCTTCTGGGTCTGTATAGTCACCATCATCATTGCCATCGGTACAGTAGTTGATGACCAGGCCATTCGTATCAAAATCATCGCTGGAAATATCGGCCAACGAGAAAGAGTAAGATTGACGGTCATTACCTGTATTGGTCAGCTCAAATTCTAGAGTGCTAACTTCGCCAGGGTCAACAGACAAAGGCGAGTTAAGCGATTGAATGGTCAAATCGACGACCCGGTCTACCGTAAACGTGGTCGGCGTGCCCTGAACGTCATATCCGGCACCTGTCAGAGTCGGGTCATTGGTGATTGTATCTTGCTGCGTGGCGCCGATCTTATAATCCAAAACAAATGTGTTTTCGATCTCAGAACCGGCCAGCGTTCCCTCTGCATAGGCCGCATTAAAGCCGACCATACCAAAGGCGATACACCACGCGGCGCGGCCGCTATTTTTCGCCAGTTTCAACCAATTTACTCTACGATCAGCCATCACGCCATTCCTCACAAAAAAGCCCAAATCGGATCGCTCTTTAATGGCGATCTCACTGGGCCTATGTGTGGACGGCTAAAACCGTTCCAAAATAGTTGAAAAAACTATATTTTCTCCCCAATGGCGTCCGCAACGGAGAAAACGTCCTTATCGCCGCGCCCACATAGATTCATGATCAAAAGACCGTCTTTCCCCAGTCCCTGCACCACATCTCCGACCCGCGCAATCGCGTGCGCAGGCTCTAATGCGGGGATAATGCCCTCCAGGCGCGTACACAGCTGAAACGCCTCAAGGGCCTCCTGATCGGTGCAGGATAAATACTCGGCACGCCCTGTATCTCTCAAAAAGGCGTGCTCGGGACCAATCCCCGGATAATCCAGCCCGGCACTGATCGAATGCGCGTCCAAAATCTGTCCATCATCGGTTTGCAGCAGATAGGTTCGATTGCCGTGCAATATGCCAGGTTTACCGCCGTTTAGCGCGGCCGCGTGCTCGCCGGTTTCAATGCCATGCCCAGCCGCTTCGACGCCAATCAGACGTACATTTTCATCCTCAATGAACGGATGAAACAGCCCAATCGCGTTCGATCCACCGCCAATACACGCCATGACTGCATCGGGCAGACGCCCTTCCCTTTCAAGAATTTGCGCACGCGCTTCCTTTCCGATGACGCTTTGAAAGTCACGCACCAATTCCGGATAAGGATGCGGCCCGGCCGCTGTTCCGATGCAATAGAAGGTGTCTTCAACATTGGTGACCCAGTCACGCAACGCCTCATTCATCGCATCCTTCAATGTGCCCGTTCCGGACGACACCGGCACAATTTCTGCGCCCAGCAATCTCATCCGGAAAACATTAGGGCTTTGCCGCTCGACGTCGGTTTCACCCATAAATACGACGCACTTCAGGCCATATCGCGCGCACACCGTCGCCGTCGCGACGCCATGCTGACCAGCACCGGTCTCAGCGATGATCCGCGTCTTGCCCATGCGCCGCGCCAGCATCACTTGCCCAAGACAATTATTGATCTTGTGCGCGCCAGTGTGGTTGAGTTCATCGCGTTTGAAATAGATTTTTGCTTGGCCAAAATGTTCGGTCAAACGCTCTGCGAAATACAATGGGCTTGGCCGGCCCACATAGTGGGTCCACATATCATCCATCTCGGCAGCAAAGGCCGGGTCGATCTTGGCGGCGCGATACTCTGCCTCAAGTTCCATAATCAAGGGCATCAAGGTTTCGGCGACATACCGGCCACCAAACTCACCAAACCGGCCATGCTCATCCGGCCATTGATCCCAAGTATTTCGCACGCTCATGATTGCTCAGCCTGTTTTGCGGCCCGAATAAAGGCCTCGATTTTTTCCCGATCTTTTAGCCCCGGCGACTTTTCAACACCAGAGGACACATCGACCGCAGACGCGCCCGTCGCCGCAATTGCATCCGCGACCGTATCGGGTGTTAACCCTCCCGCCAACATCCAAGGCTTTGGCGATGTCCAGCGTTGCAACACACTCCAATCAAAGGAAGCGCCATGTCCCCCAGCGTAACCTGCGTCAGGCGGCGGCTTAGCATCTAAAACAAGGCGATCTACCTTCACAAACGCCTCCAATCCCTCCAAATCTGCATCAGATTCAACACCAATGGCCTTCCAAACCTCGCCTCGGGTGCGCGACTTGATGTCCTCTACCCGCTCCGGGGTCTCTTGGCCGTGAAGCTGAAAAACCCTGATGCCCGTCGCAGCGACAGCGTCAATCAGAGCGTTCTCTGGATCAGACAGAACCGCCACCGGCCGAGCTGTGCCAACATGCAAAAGAAGGTTAGAGATCGCCGCAGGCGTAACGGCTCGCGGGCTCGCGGCCACACACATAAACCCTATAAAGTCTGCGCCACACGCCGCCGCATGCCGAACCATACCAGGGTCATTTAGTCCGCAAATTTTCACATAGGTCATCTATGCGCTGTAGGCGATGCAGCCCCTATTGGAAAGCGGTGTGGACCAACTGGCGCCGAACTATTTGATACGGGCTCGAAAGCTTACAGAAAATTCAGGGTCCGGATCACCTGCCGCCAATTGCCCTTTTGGATTGAAGCAAATGAACGTCAGATCAGGTCGATACGTGTTGTCGGGCGTGGTCAGCGAGCAGCCTGAGAAATCAGTAGGCGCTGTGGACCCGGTCGCAAATGCCACGTCAGATCCATAGGCAAACGTCAACGCCGCGCCATTGAGCTGCGAAAACCCAACGGGGTCGGTACCCGCGAACGTGTCAGGGCCGCTACCGTCTATATCACCATTCCAAAACTCAACCTCGTCTGGAATGCGATCAACCAGAAACACTGTATCGACATCCGTCGGGCCGTCCCCGGCGTTCTGAACAGTAATGGTATAGATCACATCATTTCCGGGAAGCGCGTACAAGCCAATGGACGTCGGGTCGAAAATGCTCGTCACCTTAGAGCCTGACAGTACAGCCGCTCCTGTAAGCGTGAAGGCGTGGTCTTCCACCTCGCCGCTCGTCGCCGCAGCATTAGAACTCAGGCCGGGTGTGTTGGACCACCGCAGACGCGCAATTGTTTGGGTCAATGTCGCGCTCGCTGGAACGGTGAATGAAACCGTTGCTGTGCCTGTGGTGCCAACAATCTGAACGTCGCTCGCCACCTGCTCGCTTTGACCATCCACGGTGTCGTTAAAATCACCGTCGCCATTCCAATCAATCCACATTTGCAGAAAGCCGCCAGACCCCGTCAAATTAACGTCCACACTGCCCGGCGCGCCCGCTATCAGACTGGAGAAATCGAGATTGTCCTCATCGTCGCTATTGGCCAAATCATCGCCATCGGCCCCGACAGAGACCTGTGCGGAGGCTTCGCCGTCGGGCGGCGTCGCGCCAATGAAAACGCCACCGGAAATCAAGTGCTCTGGGCCACCATAAGATGACGGAGCGTCCCCATAATCTCGTGCACGGGGACAATATTCAAAGTCGTACAAGGCCATAGCCTGATTGCTGGTGCCGGACGAGGCTTCTGGATTGGAGTAATTATAAACCACCTGATCGACCGGTGACAGGAACGTCACAATTACGGTACCATTGGCGGTGGTATTGTCGGCGGCTACAGTACCCACTGCAACCGACCCCACACTTGAGTTGGCAGACCCAGACGTCAAAATGGGGGTGACCGCAGCGCCGTTGAGAAACCCTTGTACCTGTAGCCGATCACGGAATTGTCCGGCCGCGAAATCGATATCAAAAACGCTCATCTGAAAGTCTTGAACACCGGTTCCCGGCGCGCCAACATCGATCGTAACGTCAACACTGGTGCCGGGCGCGCTCAAATTCTGAAAGTAGTAAAGACTTTGCTCTGCGGGTACGATACCGCCCGTCATGTCTGCGCTCGTTGAGGGAGAGTTGGTGTCTCGAAACGCCGTGTCACCAGAATACGTAACAGTAAATGCTGTTCCATCAGACCCGCCGGGCGAATAAGTACGAGACAGAACTCCCACATCGTAAGGCCATGCATTCGTATCCCAATCAAACCGACTTGGCGCGGCGCATGATAATATGGGCTCTCCACTTGGGCCCGTTCCACCGGACGATCCTGGTGTCAGCGTCACCGCAGCCGTGTCATCCTCTGATGGATTTGTTGCAGAATTATTCGTCGTTGAATCGGGATCAATAACGGCTGACGTGACGATTTCAGCAAAATTGGTGTGCGTTCCGGTCGATAGAACTTCCGCCGTCACCGTGAGTGTTTGAGCCGTCCCCGGCGCGATAGTTCCAATATCCCAGATCCCTGTTCCAGGATTAAAGCTGCTTGTCCCGCTTGGTGTTGCGGAGACAAATGTCATACCGTTTGGAAGATCATAGTCCACCATGACGCTCGTCGCTGGCAGGGAACCTCCTTCATGAGTCGCCGTGAGAGTCATCGTCACGTTCGAACCGTATGACGGGCTATTATTGCTGGCGGTCATATCGAGCCGTAAATCAGCAAAATCCTGTGTACCCGTGACGAAGATTTCGGAGCGCAGGTATTGCCCATTGATACTGTTGGCAACGTTGTCGCAAGCCAACAACAACCAGTTCCCCTGCGCGTTTTCACCATTGAAGGTATTCAGACTGTTCAGAGACGGTCGGACGTTATGTTGGTAAGGCGCGGCGGCGACGTTGTTGTTTACATTATGAGAGCCGGTGTTCATCACCGTGCCGGACTGTTGATCCAGACGGATGTTATAGTCGTCGAGCGCCCCTCCCCCGCCAAAAAAAAGTGTTACTTGCGTTCCTGCGGGAGATCGCAAAGCCATTGCGAGATCAGATCGATTGTTGTGATCAATGATCAGCCCGACATCGAGGTCTGTGATTGTAATATTATCTGGAACATTGATTGTTCGCGTAAACGCGGTGTTACACGCTTGTCCGGGGTTTCCGATCGCCCCTACCGTCGTATCAGCGTAGGATACGCTTACCTGCGCCGCCGCCGTTGCCGCAAACGTCGTACAGACAGATAGAGCCGCAACACCCGCCGCAGCTCTTCTGAGTGAAGAAATACAAAATTTTCGCATCAGTCTCGTGTTGGCGAGATCCTTTTCAGAAGTCCTGATGCAGTGTGCTGGTCAAACTTTACTCGAAGCTTAAAATAGACCCCATCATTGCTGAATTCTGAGTCTTTAAAGTCTTCGTCAGAGAAGCCGGAAACGTTATATCCAACGCTCGCCCAGACATTTTCTGCCGGAGAGAAACCAATACTTGGACCATATGCATAGTCTACCGTCTTTGTCGTGTGGTCGATCAACGCCGAACCAGAGAAGCCAACATCCACACGGCGCGTGATATCATGGCGCACTTCACCGCCAACAAGCTGGGTGACCCCCGCCGTCGTTGATTGAAACACTTCACTCTCTTGATACTTCAAACCCCAATAAAGCGCAGCTTGCGTTTGGTCCGTCATCATCCAGTTCACGCCTAGATTATTGACGATCTTATGGGTTTCGAGCTCTCCCTCAATGTCTTCGTATTTGGCATCAAGACGATTATAAAGCACAGCCCCTTCCCCACGAGGACGCCAGGCACTGCCAACGCGAACTTCTGCAGTCCTGCGGTCTGGTTGAAGAACACTGGATTCTGTCTGAAAACGCCCTGCCGCGCCATACGAGAGCGTTTCGCTTGCTTCGCGGGCTGCGCCTGCCGTTGCGGCCCAACGCTTACCCAGCGTGCTGTCACGATATTCAATACGAGCCGAACCAGCGGCCTTATCAGCACGGTATCCAACACCTGAATAGAGCGAGGTATAGGCTTCATTTTGAACCAATGAAGACCGCACACCATCCTCAAATGGAGACGCTGCATCGTCTGGTGTTACGTCGCGCGGCGTATCTCCGCCATCGACATTGGCTCGGCGCGCAGCGCCAACGCTTGCTGACCATTTTTCGTTGATTTGGAACGTCTGATCCACGCCAAGTGTCGCGCCGATCCGGCGGGCAGAGTCCTGTGTGACTACATCGGTTGTCGCGCGGACTTCTGCGCCCGTCCACGGACGCACAGTAACACCTGCCAACGTGTTGTTGCCAGAGGCATTTGCACCATTATTGACCTCATGGCGCAGGTTCAGCGTCGCCCAATCAGTGAGCTCTTTATCCAGACCCAGTAACGTGCGCTGAGGGAATAGAGTCGCCTCATCATTTGATTGGAATACTGGCTGTTCATGGCTTGCTGTCAGCGTCAGACCCTGGTCCACAAAAGTTTTCCGTAGTGATCCGGTCACCAGCAAAGATGTGCGCTCTTCTTCGTCATCATAGTCTTCACGCACGCCTTTTAGCCCAACAGATGCACCCATAACCTGGCTGTCTTGGCGCAGCGCAAGTTCTGCGACATCGCGGCTGGCGCGATTGCTTAAGTTTTCCTCGCGATAGGCGCGCGCATCAATGTGCCGCTCAGTGCGTTGTCCAGAGGATTCATTCGTAGATTCAGAGAGCTGAGCGCTCAAATCGGCACCAATTCGACGAATACCAGATGTCGCCGATGTTTGTTGTCCAAGGCCAAAGCCAGCTTCATCCTCACGGACGTAGCCAGTAACGGTAAGCGCTTCGCTCTGACGCACGGCCTCAATGAGGTATGCATTTGCACGTTCTGTGCCCGTTTCAGCCTCGCGAGAAGAGGTCGCAACCTCCGCCCGGATCTCTGTTGTGTCTGACAGACGCGCCGTCAGATCCATTGCAACCAAATCGCTAGAAGCATCGGCCACTTGGTCGGAGCCTTCTTCGCGAACATAGGTGACCCCTGCTTCCAGGCGTCGGTCTTCTGTGTGCAGAGCGGCGCGGCCACCCAATGTGACATTGCGCTCAACATCGGCGCTGACTTCATAGTCAACAATAATGACGTTCGGGTTGAACGAAGCATCCGTTGCAGCCATTGGACTACGGAAGATTAGCTCGCCGGTAAAGTAGTCAATCTCATAATCAAGATAGCGCGTGAACGTACGGACTTGCAGCACTTGATCGGGGCGCAAGCGATCCCTTGTTTCAACAGTCACCTGCTCTGAATTACGAACGATCGGTGAGGACGACAAAACGAACGGTCCCGATGTACCATCGGACGCGATTTCGTCTTTGACAAAACCCTGATTGGTTTCAGCAACAAATCCTGTAGCAGAGATGTTTTTACCCTGAACTACACCCTTCAAGCCGGACAGACGGCGCTGATAGCGGCCAAGTTCTGTGTCACCCAAATCTGTGTTGTAGTCGCCGAACATCAGTTGAACGGTGTCTTTTTCCAGCTTCACGTAAAGTGGATAGCGGCTTTCAGCATCCGAATACTGGAACGTACGGTCACCGTAGAGTGTGTAATATGCGTTAGGGTCAATTTGGTCTTCGAACAAAGAATTGTCACGGTCGCCGCGTCGCTTGGCGGTATCAACAGCCAGCGTGAGCAACCAGTCGCCTTTGATCATGCCTTTGGCAAAGAACGCCAGGCGACCATCATATAAGGTGTTTGATCCATCACCGATGTCGTCGTCCAGTTTCTCTAAGCCCGCTGACCCTTCGGCCAGTCCAACGAGAATCCAGTCGCGTTTCTCCGGCGTCAAATATGCATCAATTTCTTCCGTACGCCCAGTATCGAGTTGTACGCGAAGGCGAACACGTCCGGTTTGCAAAGTTGGCTCTAGTTCAACGCGCGCGATGCCATCGGAACCTGTGGAGCTACCCGTATTTACAGTGTTGGCGGAGATAGCGGCTTCGCTCTCGAACTGCTCATCATTGCGCAGTTGATACGGCGCGGCGACGTCAATCTGAACGACACGCCCTTTATGCACCGCGCGGCCAGCAGAATCTTCCAGGCGAATGGCGATCACAGGGTTAGAACGGCCGTCAGCTACGAGTTGGGATTGGTCTGCGACCAGCGTCGCTTTTTCAGCACGATCAACATACCAAACACTCTCGTTCAGCACGCTTATCTGCTTGCCCGTTTCGTCCAAAATACGTGCAACAAAGCGGTTTTCACCTTTCTGAATATCAACTCCGCGCCAGCGGCTCATCTCTGCGCCCGACACTTTGGAGGTGTCGCGCCCGCTATAGTTCAGGCCAGAGACACTCTGTCCATTCAGGCGCAGTTCTACGGTATGATTCTTTGGGTGAACGATACCGATATTGACGCTACGTGCAGAAGGCGTGCGGGTGGTTTCAGGGTAAATCCAACGCGGCGTCGAATCTGCCACATCCAGCCAACCCGCATCATAGTTTTGGTATTCTGTGGTATCATCAAACTGATTGTTTTGCTCAACATCCGCAACGTCACGCACCTTTTTCAGGTAAAAATTCGCACGCCAAATCGTTCCACCTGTCGCATCGACAAACTTTGAGGTTGCCGACCCTGCATAGCGTGAGTTTTCTTCACAAATCATTGGCTCGTAGCCCGCTGGAAGCGTCTCTTCGTCGATTTGAACGACGTGCGTACCAGGCTTAACGCCCTCAAAGTGATACAGGCCGTCTTCATCCGTCACGACATACTCGCCGGTTTCAGTGTATAAACGCACGCCCGGGACGCCCAGACCGTCTTTCAGCTCTTTCGCCCACTCTTCGTCAGGTGAACATGCGTTCTCAGCCACGCGTCCAATAATTGTCAGACGAGAACGTAGAAGATCTTCGATAATTTCGACCGCGGCTTCGGCGCGATTAGAAATCGCGTTGCCAGCTGTGTTGACCGCTACAGCCGTATTAACAGCTTCACCAGTGCGTGCACCTGCGTTTACGGACGCAGCATAAGTCACGCGCAGTGTCTCACCGGGTCGAATGATACCCGCCGTGAACGACAGCGACCGACCGTTTGGCGACACATCAACTTCGGTCAAAGCTCCGGTATCGACACGCGCTGAGCCTGAAAGGTAGCGCATGCCAACCGGCAAAGTGTCCTCTACACGAACCGGTGCCGGCACCACATCGCGGTTGATAATTTCAATTGTATAACCAACGCTATCCCCTACAGCGGCAGTGTTAGTCGTGGCCGTTTTGGTCAGCACAACCTCGCCTGCCGGGTCCAGTGGAACATCAAAGTTGAGCGGGCCCGTAGCGAGCACGGTGAACACGCCGCCATACGACCCTTCAATGATCTCGAACGGACTATTCGGTAGATCAACAAAATCATCCTCAGAAAAGCCTGATGGGAACAAATAGCCATCTGGAGTTTCGATCAGAAGTCGGTAATCGCCTGGAAACATCAGTGGGAAAAGAAACTCACCGTCTTCCAGTGGATACTGCAATCCAGACTCATCGTTAACAACGGAACCTGTAACAACTGTTGAAGGGTAAACCGAAAAGCCATCGACGCCGAACACTGGCGCAGTCGCGCCTGTCACAGCGTCTACGATGGTCACGCGAACACCGTTTAACAACTCGCCCGTCAAACTATCGAACAAGCGACCGAATGGATCTACGAGTGCCGTATCAACTGAAACCTCGGTCGCATCAAAAAGGTCGACATAAGTTGCTGTCAGCCTAGTGTTCCCTGGCGCCGTGAGTACATTGTCGTTTTGTGGTGTCGTTTCGCGGCTAGATGGAATGTAGGCGTAGAACTCACCCGTATTTGGGCCAGATTCATAAAGGCGCAGAACGATTTCATCGCCATTGTCGGCAACTACAACAATTACAACCGTTTCAATACGGTTCGGATCGCCATTTTGTCCGGCATCCGAAACGCGCACGAACATAAGCTCGCCGGATAAATATCTTTCAGCAGGAGATAGCTGCACATCACCGGATAGGTCTAGCAACCGGCCACCAGACGTTACGGCGGGACCGATGGACTCAAATGGGTCCCCAACCGCACCTGGCGACATGCCCATGGCACCCGTCGCGCCAGATGGACTATAGTCTGAGCCATTGACTCGGGTTGTAAAAGCGTCTGGCGCGGTGCGCGCGAAACGGAAAAATTCAATTGTCGACTCTGTGCGACGTGCTTCAACTACAAAAACGGCTGGATTGGTGTCAAATGTTAGTGGCGATCCATTCGTATCGTCATAAGCGACCGTCGCAACATTGGTCACGGTGCGACCGAGCTGCGCCGTTGCCGTTTGTGGGAACACCACAAACAGCATCGCGATCCCCAGCATCAGCAAGGACAACATCGCATTTGAGAGAGCTGTCGTTCGGACAGACATCATCTTTATCACCATCATCAATGACGCCCAATTCTTTGATCGGTACGTCCAAAATCTTGCAGCGCCCGTTTTCGGATCTTCTGCGTACGTTGTTAGTTATCTCACGCTGTAGTTAATTGTTCGGCATACGGATCGATGAAATTCGATCAATTCAGCGCTTTAATTGAAAAAGCCCCCGCACCTATTGGCACGGGGGCTTCTGATAAGGTTTTCAATGGACTTAGCGAACGAGCGTCCAGATGCGGATCTGGCCATTTTCACCAGCCGCCAAGATCGCATCGCTTAGGTCAACAAGGCAGTTTGTTGAGCCGTCACAATCCTCCGGCGCTCCAGGAGCCGCGAGAGATGGGCCTGCGCCCGCAATGCCGGTATCGTCAGCAAAACCGGTCCCTGTTGTGGTCGCGAGTTCAGCTTTCAAAAAGCGAACTTCGGCCGGCAAACGGTCGGCAACACTCAGATTGCTGGCAGTGCCTGAACCTGAGTTCGTAATCGAAATGATGTACTGCACACACGAACCTGGCGTTGAGTATTGATCACCAGCGGCAGGCGCTGTGAGAGCGTTACAGGCAGCTTCACTTGCTGGATCTGTGTCCAACATTACGACCGTCTTAGAAGCGGCCAGAGTTGGCGCCACAACATTAAGTGTTCCAGCCGCAGAGAAGTCGCCCTGATTTGCCGCATCTGTTGATCCAGCGGCATCTGCCAGAACGTTTTCTGCAGCATTTACAAGGTCGTTACCATCTGAATCGGCCGCAACAGGTGTGCCTTCAGGACAAAGGGCTGGCGTACAGTTTCCGTCCAGAGACGCACCATTGGTTGGATACAGGGTATCGGCGGTCAATGTTAGCGTTGCCGTTTCACCATCTGGTGTGGATGTTGGAACATCACTTTCAACGCGCACAACAACATTCTGATCCGGGGCAATATCTACGGTAGGATTGCCTGGTGTGTAGGTTTCCAACACTTCAGCGCCGTTCAGAACGCCGTCATTGTTGAGATCAATAAAGTAAGTGATATCGACATTGCTGGGAGTATAAGTGCTGCCCGCAGTTGATACTGACAGGTCATAGGCCTGTACGTCATTACCAAGGTTGGTCAAACGGTAGCGGATAACGTTATCGGAAGAGTTTGGCGCAACATCTTGGGTTGGGTCCAGGGTCGTAATCGTAAGATCGATCAGTCGGTCAACGGTAAATTCTGTAGGTGCCGCTGTATTATCGATCGTCGGTTGCGCGACGCCACCAACATCATAGTCCAATGTAAATGTGTTGCTGACCGTCGTACCAGCGTCAGTGCCCGCCGCGTGAGCAGCGCCAGCAAGGCCAGCGGCGAGCACCGCTGCGCCTGCTGCGCGAAATAGAGATTGAAGATAAGCCATCAAGGTTAGTCCCGGTTTGTTTGTGTCCGGACCATTTGACCCCAAAAACATTAAGTCGGGACTAAGATGGAAAGAAAAAACAATGGCGGCCCGTTAAGAGCCGCCATTGTCGCATTTCCAAAATGACAGTCTGCCTAGTCGAGAACGGCCTGAAAGCCGAGGCGCCCCTCACTATTCGCCGGGATAACTGACTTGAAAGTCCAACGCACATGGGTGATCTCGGCCGCGAGAGCCTCTCTGCTCTGTCCGTTTGCTGATATTGCCAAATCCCCTCGTGGCGCAAATGTTTTTCCGCCATCAGCAGAGAAATCAACATTGGCCTGATCTGCCGCAGCTGTGCTTTCAACATAGGTCACTTCATCCGGCACTGGGACGGTCAGCACGACGTTCGCTGCGCTCTGATCTGACTCATTTGCATAGTTGAGCCAGTAAACCAGCGTTTCACCCGGGACCACAGTAACTGCAGGGGCAAAATCCACTTTAACCGTGCCATCAGCGGCCTCGCTTACGATCATCCGCTCAACGCTTTGATTCGCAGATAATGTGTCAGCTAAAGCTAGAGATGAAAACGCAGTGGACGCTGCAATAGCAAGAAGAGCATATTTAATCATGAGCGAAGTTCCTAATCGAGGCTTTGTTAAGGTCTCAGACAGTGTGAAGCCCATCTGTTAACAGCCAATAAAGAACTGCCTTTTGGCTTAAGTTATCAGATTTAAGAGCGCGTGCTGGTTCGCAGTGAAAAGTGGCGGTGAGACAGGGATTCGAACCCTGGAGACTGTTGCCAGCCTACACGCTTTCCAAGCGTGCGCCTTCGACCACTCGGCCACCTCACCCTGCCCTGTTACAGGCGCTAGAGCGAAATAGCGCTTCGCCCATCATATCGCAAGCGGTGAATTTTGGGAGAGCTACCCCACAAATCAAAAATTCTGAAACGCCAGCAAAAAGCAGCGGCACTCGCACAGGTTGTATTATGGCTTCGGTGCTCAGTCGTTGAAACTGATAGTTCGTAAGTTTTCACAAAAGCACGTCATTATGATGGCTGACTCCGTCTCCAAATAGGTTAATTTCTCAAGGTGGGAACGGGGTAAAACCGTTAAGTTTCTTGTAGATTAGGATTCTAGTCTGACAATCGTACCAGGAAAGCATGATCCTGTGACTTGGATCGTCGTTCGACGCTAACCCAAACGACTCCCGGAAGACGTCTATTCTGATTTCCATCACCTGGTGTGACCGACCAATCCTTCCGCCTAGGTTCTATAAATTTGGTGCTGCCACAGTCGGACCCATCCTCAGAAATACCTTTTCTGTCGGTCAAAAAGCGGTCACACCAATTGATCAACTGGCGCTCACAAAGTCTAACCCATAAAGTTTTGGGTTGAATGTCATCCGGCTGGAGGCACCGAAATTGTATCCTCGAAGTCACCGGTATGCCCAAACACGCAATCACACAGATTTAGGTCATACCAAAGACTGACTCAGATTCGAACAGCGCCTAATTCGAGTCCAGTAGTCATACCCAAAAGTTACCAGTCATACCCAAAACATGGAATTTTCAGTCATAATAGTAAACGATTTCGCACTTTAACAAGAACCTACTTCTCCTCTCTGTACGGACATAATGCCTCTAATACCCGTTACGACCCAAAGTTGAGTGAAAATCTTTGCTGGTTTTCGATCATCGTTTGCGCCTTGAACATTGCATCTGATGCGGCCTGGGCGCGAATAATCGCCGGATCATGACGAAGCGCTTCAACAGCATGGGATAGATGCCCGATCGCCTCCTCTAAAATTGCGGCGTCGTAGTTTTTCTCGGCTTGGGCCAAAAGAGCGCGACCAAGATCGATTCTGGCTTGTAGCAGCCGGCGCGGATCATCTTGAACGAGAGGGTCGGAAATGTGGTTCCGACGTAGAGAAATAACGCGTTCGAGCAATTCCGTATCGGCAGATTCTTCAGCGATGTGCACAGCACTAGCGCAAAAATCACTCTCAATCAGCATTCTTGCGCCCGGCGTTAGCGAGGCGTCAGTTTCCAGGATATCGGCCAGCGCAGACGATAGCGTCTTCATTTTCTCTGGACGAAACCCCGCAGGGTTTGAGAGGTCTGGCTGAAGCTTTTTGGCCAATTGATATACAACTGCTGTTTCCTTAGCGCGCGTCCAGTCTTCAAGATTACCACTACACTCGACATTGAATAGTCGTGCTTCATCCGGCCTCAATCCGCCGCCGCGCGACAATCCATAGATTACAAAATCAGCGAGCCCCTTCCCTGTTCGTTCTCCCCATATGATCATATCGGCATCTGCTCGATGCATTTGGCTACGAGCTTTCCTTAGGGTCTTTGGACTAAGCCCACGCGGCAAGGCGGCCGTGCGGGCCAACCGAAATGGCGCGCCAAAGCTGAACGTCGGCAAGTGATTTTCAATTGCAGTAAGAAGTCGACGCCCAAAGGCGCGACGTTTTCTGCCGGATGGATTCGCAATGAGGACTCTATATCCGGGCTGGTCGTCCTTTTTTAATGCGCTGGCTACAATGCGATTCTGGATCCGAACGACAACGGCGCCGATCAATTTCAGCAGCGATAGTAGGAGCCAAATAGCGAGGCCGAACCCTATCGCAAATCCAAATGCCGCCATTTCGCGCGATGCAAACACGTTTGTTTGCACCCAATCAGATAGAAGCTGAGGGGTCAGCTCGAATGGCATCATCATTCTCCTCAATGGGACTATGGCGATACGAGCCTAAATGCGTCAGCGCAACTCATAATGGCGGTTGCCTCCTGTGCCGGCATATTCATAGTGACTTGAAAATCACTCGCATTCTGGATGACCGACGTCTTGCCCACCCCCACTTTTCCTATCACTCGATTTGCGCCGTCTCCCACTTGGCACCTGCATCTTGGCCACGCAGCGGCGGCGCACCATGCATGGGCATTCGCAGAGCGGGTTGGGGCGAAGATACGTCTAAGAATAGAAGACATTGATCAGACGAGATGCCGACCAGAATTTGAGTCGTCCATACGAGACGATTTGGAGTGGCTTGGCCTTAATTGGAGCGGTCGGGTGCGGAGACAATCAGAGCACAGCGACGAGTATGCCAAAGTTATTGAACAGATGAACGATCGCGGACTTGTCTACAAATGCTTTAAAACGCGAGCGGAAATCGCCGCCGGTCTTCCGGTCGGCCCGGAGGGAATATCGAAGGGATATGTCGGTCAGCCACTTCCCACGTCTGACGAAGCTGAACGGCTAAATAAAGGGCAGCCATTTGCATGGCGATTATCGTTACAAGCCGCAAAAGCCGCACTTGGTGAACAGTATGACCACCTGTCTTACCAAGAAGAAACTTCAAATAAAACAATCTTGAACAGGGCAGACCCCGCTCCTTTCGGCGACGCTGTTCTGAAACGCAAAGACATTCCGACCAGCTATCATATAGCATGCTGCCATGACGACGCTCTGCAAGGAACGACCCACATCATGCGGGGGGAAGACTTGCGGGACGTGACGGCCATCCATGTCCTTTTGCAGACGCTGATGGGATGGCCAACACCGGTCTATTCGTTTCATCCGCTGATACTGGGCACGGACGGTCAGAAGCTGTCTAAGCGGAATCAAGATATGCCGCTGAAAGATTATCGAGCCGCCGGGATGACCCCGGCAGATATTTGGCGCATGACGGGCTTAGCATGACAATCAGGCCCCCTTCTGCGCCCAAATCGATTGAAAACAGCCTGCATTGGAGCGGGCCTTTGATGGTGTTGTGCGGGGGCATTTGTATTGGATTTGCGCCGATTGGCCTGAGGGTTGGTGTCGCCGATGGAATCGGGCCGCAAGCTGTTGCGTTTTGGCGCTTTGTGTTCGCAACGCCGATCTTGCTTGCCTTAGTGCTGCTGACAAAACGAGCCGCTCCTGCGCGGCCAAATCGGTTCGTTGTTTTAGCAGGCATCTGCTTTGCGATGAATATCGGGCTTTGGCATTGGTCGTTGACCCACACGACCGTCGCCAATTCAACCTTTATTGTAAGCCTTGGAAACATTGGGGTTGGGTTCACGGCGTGGCTGATATTGAAGGATCGCCCTGCGAATATCTGGTTCGCAGCGATTGCGCTGGCTATCATTGGCGCGGCCGCGTTATCGCTTGGCGGCGGCGCGGAGGGGAAAAGCAGTATTCGCGGCGATCTTTTGGCCATTGGAGCTGCAATCTTTGTGTCTTGCTACATGGTGTTCGCGAAAATCGCGCGACGCACACTGGGCGGGCTGGAGGCGATTTTTTGGCTGACATGCGTTGAGATCTTTGTCGCCGCTGGACTTGTGGTGGCTTCAGGCGAGACATTTGCGCCGGAGCAATTATTGCATCTTCGCGCGCCGCTGTTTCTGGCCTTGGTTGTTCAGGTTGCGGGGCAAGGTTTTATCATAACGGGCCTGGGCCGAACGCCAGCATCGATCGCAGGTGTGTTGCTGGCCGTGCAACCCGTTGTGGCGGCAGCGCTCTCCTGGGGGCTGTTTGAAGAGCATTTGACGGGGATACAGGCGTTTGGTGGTGCAATCATTTTGATTGCGCTGTGGCTGGCCACAACCGGAAAGCCGCCAAAGGCGACGTCGGCGGCAGACTGACGTAGCAAAGCGGGTATCGCCCCGCAGCGAAAAATCGCCTATGAGGCGGGCAACACTGATTTATGGGGACCCGCCAATATGCGCATTTTCACGGCTATTCTATTCGCCAGCACTGCCCTTAGCCTGAGCGCATGTGAGCGCCCGGTTTCGACCAATACAGGCACGCCAGACGCCGCCGAGGCCCCTGCCCCTACAGGCATTGAGGGGCGCATCGCCGTAACGCCCACCCAGGCCAATGACAGCTATTACACCGCCGCCGCGGCTGCGGTGAGCGCGCGGGCGACGGGCGATGTAAAGCCAGCCAAGAACGTGATCTTGTTCATTGGCGATGGCATGGGCATATCGACGATCACAGCGGGCCGCATATATGCCGGGCAAAAGCGTGGCCAAACGGGCGAAGAGTATCAGATGGCGATGGATACGTTGCCGCATATGGCGCTGTCGAAAACCTATAGCCATAATTTCCAAGTCTCCGATTCTGCCGCCACAGCCGTGGCGATGGTGGCGGGCGTGAAAGTGAATGGACGGACGCTGGGCATCACGAAAGATGTTGAGTTTGAGGACTGCGCCGCGGCGAAGGAAAACACGGTCGAAACTTTGTTTCAGCTGGCAGAGCGCGCTGGGCTGGCAACCGGCATCGTCTCTACGGCCCGCATCACGCACGCCACACCAGCGGCGACCTTTGCCAAGGCGGCGAGCCGTGACTGGGAGGCCCCCTCTGACATGACCGCTGAAGGCGCGGGCGATTGCACAGATATCGCCGCGCAATTGATCGACTGGCCGGAGGGCGACGGCTTTGAAGTGGCGCTGGGCGGGGGACGGCGAAACTTCACAACGACGGAGCAAGTTGATCCGGAGGAAGACAAACGCACCGGCAAACGCGATGATGGCCGAGACCTGACGGCAGAATGGACGCGGAAGTCTAACAACCACACCTATATCAATGATCGTCAGGGATTTTCCGGCGTGAACTGGGCGAGCGAAACACGCGTGCTCGGCCTGTTTGAATCCTCCCACATGGATTATGAGCTGGACCGGCCAGAAGACATTACGCTGGAGCCCTCGATTGCTGAGATGACGCGCGCGGCGATCACGCGCCTTAGCCAAGACGATGACGGCTATGTTTTGATGGTAGAAGCCGGACGGATTGACCATGGCCACCACGGCGTGAATGCGGCGCGGGCGCTGGAAGATACCGATGCGTTTGACCAGGCGATTGCCGCCGCGCTGGAGATGACGAGCGCAGACGACACGCTGATCATTGTTACGGCTGACCATTCCCACACGCTGACGATTGCGGGCTATCCGAGCCGGGGCAATCCAATTTTGGGCACGGCGGATTTGCCGAACGGCGAAAGCCTGAAAGGCCTCGACGAGATGCCCTACACCACGCTGCAATATGCCAATGGGCAGAGCGCCTGCCGGATGGTGGATAATAAGCCAGATTGCTCGCGCCAGGATTTGAGCGAGGTGGACACCACCGATAAAGACTTCCTGCAGCCAGCACTGGTGCCACTCTATTCTGAAACGCATGCGGGGGAAGATGTGGCGATCTTTGCGAGCGGACCGGGATCAGAACTGGTCAATGGCGTGATGGAGCAGAACGAAATCTT
>CAZXVJ010000049.1:0-20632 GCA_964644385.1 uncultured Hyphomonas sp.
TCGCGCTCAAACCAGATATGGTGGTGCGCAGTTGGGGCGGAGACGTGCGGTCGCTGGCGCTGTTTGAGCGTTTGGGGATTGAGACGGTGCAGGTCGGTTACGCGGCAAAAATCGAGGATGCAGCAAAGGTCACCCGCGAGGTAGCAACCGCGTTTGGTCAGGCTGAGCGCGGACTGCGCTTTGTGGATGCAATGCCCGGCCCAAGCGCGCCGACCGGCCGGTCTGCGCTCTACCTAACCCCCGGCGGAGTCACTGCTGGGCAGGGCACGATGGTCGACTCTTTGCTGACGTCTGCCGGATTAAACAACGCTGTGTCGGCGCAGGGTTGGTCATCATTACCAATGGAAACGCTCGTGCTCGATCCACCAAGCCTTGCCGTGACGGCGTTTTTTGGTTTCGATACCGATGTAGCAGACCATTGGAGCCCGTCGCGCCATCCCGTTCTGGCGCGTATTCTGCGCGGGGTAGAAGCCCACGCTTTGAATGAAAGTCGGCTCACCTGTCCGGCATGGTTTGTGGCCGATGAAGCCGCCGCGCTTAGCAAGGTTGTGCGATGAGGCGGTCTGTTTTGCTGTCCACCAGCCTCCTCTTTGTATGTCTTGGATTGCTGTGTCTTAGCGCCCTCGTCGGTACAGCTCCATTGTCCGCTGCGGATACCGTCGCCGCGCTTATGGGGCAGGGCAGCGAGGCTGCTCGTATCATCGTGTGGGAAATTCGCCTGCCGCGCGCGTTTGCCGCGTTCGGTGTCGGTGCGGCGCTTGGTCTGGCGGGCGCGGGTTTACAGGGTTTGCTTCAAAACCCGCTGGCAGGCCCCGGCGTTCTGGGGGTTTCTGCCTTCTCGGCATTGGGCGCGGTCATCGCGATCTACTTTGGGTTCGCAGCGGCCGGAAGCTGGGGCGTGCCAGTGGCGGCGATTGGGTTTGCAGGGATTGCGGTCGGGCTGCTCCTATTTGCGTCCGGGCGCGGGGCGAGCACCGTTACTCTGCTCTTGGTCGGTGTCGGCTTGTCGAGCCTGGCAGGCGCGTTGACATCACTGGCCTTAAATCTTGCGCCGAATCCGTTCGCGTTGTCTGATCTCATAAACTGGTTGCTCGGGTCCGTCGCCAACAGGTCTTGGAGCGATCTCATGTTTGCCATCCCCGCCTGGATGATCGGGGGCCTCCTGGTAATTGTGGCAGGATCAGGGCTACGCGCATTAGCCCTCGGCGAAGACACCGCCGCGAGTTTAGGGGCGGACCCCGCCCGGATAAGATTGCTCATTATCTTGGGCACATCGTTGCTGGCTGGCGCGAGTGTAGCTGTTGCTGGGACGATTGGCTTTGTTGGAATGGTTGCGCCGCATATTGTGCGGCCAATGGTTCGGCATGACCCCCAGCGTGTGCTGTTGCCCAGTTTGCTATTGGCTGGGGCATTGCTACTGGCCGCAGATCTGCTGGTTCGGGTCGCGCCATTTGATCAGGAGCTGAAACTCGGCGTTGCGGCGGCGCTATTTGGCGCACCTGTGTTTATCTGGATCGCGTCCAGGCTTGATCGGGGGCACAGATGATCGAAGTTAAATCTCTGTCGGTTGATCTTGATGACCGACGCGTATTGGATGATGTCAGCTTCACCGCCCTACCGGGTGAGTTTATCTGTTTGGTAGGCCCCAACGGCGCCGGCAAAAGCACTCTTTTGCGCGCGATTGCTGGCGCGCAATCGTCATCCGCCGGAACGATATATTCCCGGCAAGACGATCTTCAGCGTATGCCGCCAGCCGAGCGTGCTGCGCGGGTGTCTTGGCTCCCCCAAATGCGCCCAGTGGCTTGGAATTTGAGCGTTGAAGATATTGTCGCGCTGGGGCGGTTTATACAGTCAAGCGTGCCTTATGATCGCTTGGCGCCTGCTGAACGTGTTGCAATTGACAACGCACTAGCTGTGTCGGGCGCGTCAGACTTTAAACATCGCCACATCCGCCACTTGTCGGGCGGCGAGCAAGCACGGGTTCACCTGGCGCGTGCCATTGCAAGCCCGGCTGACTGCTTATTGCTGGATGAACCATGCGCGGCGCTTGATATTTCTCATCAGCTGGCGGTCGCGATGATGCTTGCGGAACAAGCTATGAAGGGGCGCCTTGTGATGGCCGCAATGCATGACTTATCTCTCGCCGCTCGGTTTGCAACGCGCATCATCGTTTTGGACGATGGCGGGATCTATGCAGACGATGAGCCGGCGTCGGCTTTGTCGGATAAGTGCTTACGAGATGTTTTTGGTGTTGAACGAACGCCGTCTGGAGCGTTTCAGCCCGCGCGCTAAAACGCGTGCTTAGAAAACAGAATGGCCGGGATCGTCAGCAAGATCAGCTTGATATCCAGTAACAAAGACCAACGAGATACATATTCGCTGCCCATAATGGCGCGTTGTTCAAAGCTCAAAGAATTGCGTCCACGAACTTGCCACAGGCCTGTGATGCCAGGGCGGGCTCGCTCATAGCCTGCAATGTGTACACCAAAGGCATCGCGCTGATTTAGCAAAATGGGGCGTTGGCCGACAATTGACATATCCCCAATCAATACATTTACAAGTTGCGGAAGCTCATCGATCGAAGAGATCCGCAAATAGCGTCCGATGCGGGTAATGCGGGGATCATTTTTCAACTTCTGGAAAGCGGCCCATTCAGCGCGCGCTGCCGGATCAGAATCGAGCACACTTTGAAGCACCGCGTCCGCATCTGTTCGCATTGTGCGAAACTTTATCATCGAAAACGCGCGCCCACCGCGACCAATCCGTTTTTGGGTGTAAAAAACGGGTCCACCGCCCATACGCACGGCAATGGCGACTAACAAAAGCAAGGGTGCGAGAAACACCAGTGCTGACGCGGCAATTGCAATATCCAGAAAACGCTTGGCTAAGCCGTTCATTCCAAAGAAGTTTCGGTCATTATGGCCGCCACCTTTGGCAGGCTCGACGCTTTCTGCGTGTTTTTTGATCGCAGGCGCAATCGACATGAAACCCATGGCGCATTCTTTCTGAATTGCAAATTAACCAACTGTGAAGTCTCTCTACCCTGTTCGATTGGAAAAAAAAGTCCAATCGCTGCGAAAAAGTGAAAAAAAACAGTTAACAATCCCCAATTAGGCGAATTTTGAGGCTGTTGAGAAGAAATATCCCCAATGACGCGAATTGTTCCGCTACCGTAAGGTTAATTGAGGTCGCTTAATTTGGCGCGGAAAAATTAGTTAGTGGTTAGGAGCTAGCTGTCACACTAATCCCAACACTTATTCTACATGGAGATCTATATGTCCGGAGCGCTCGCAGAGAAATTGGTCGAAACCCTTCCTTTGGTTGAGCCGCAGTCGCCCGATGTGGCAGATTTGCAAATTGCTGATGAGTCAACTCCAGTAGGGGCCTCGCCAGCTCGGGATATGCAAGCTCACCTGAAAACTGAGCTTGAAAAATCTGACAAGACATCTGCACGCGAAGTCACAGCCATGTTGCTTATCGTGTGTGTGGCCACTTGGATTGTCGGTGTGGCCTTGTACGCGACGCTTTAAGGCGACCGGCTGAACAAGCACTCTATTAAATGAACGGTTGAGCCCCGCTCTGATTTGATCTGAGCGGGGCTGCTGCATTTGGCCGTATTCTTGCGTATCTTGTAGCGTTCAAGCAGAACATGCTGAAATTTGGAGATACATATGCGCATTCGTAAGGCAGTTTTACCCGTTGCGGGATTTGGAACACGGGTTTTACCGGCGACGAAGGCGATCCCCAAGGAAATGCTCCCGATTGTGGACCGCCCCGCATTACAATATGTGGTTGATGAAGCGCTAGAGGCTGGCATTGAACACATTGTGTTTGTAACGGGCCGCGGGAAAGGCGCGATTGAGGACTATTTTGATCGGTCTTACGAACTCGAAGATAGCCTTCATAAACGAAACAAAACTGAAATTTTGGACGCGGTGAACGCGACCCGTTTGCCCGCCGGAAGTGCGAGCTTTGTGCGTCAGCAATCACCGCTCGGCCTCGGGCATGCCATCTGGTGCGCGCGTGATATCATCGGCAATGAGCCGTTCGCCGTGTTGCTGCCCGATGTTCTAGTAAAATCAACCCCGTCTTGCCTTGCGCAAATGACGCAAGCCTTCGATGCCGCTGGCGGAAATATGATCGCCGTCGACCCAGTGCCTGAAGAACGTGTGTCCAGCTATGGCGTCATTGCGCCGAAGTCCCGGGACGGCAAGCTCATCGAAATGAGCGGCATGGTGGAGAAGCCGGCCCGAGAAGATGCGCCATCGAATTTGGCGATCACCGGCAGATACATTCTTCAGCCGGAAATTTTCGGCCTACTTGAAGATCAAGAAACCGGGGCAGGCGGTGAAATCCAGCTGACGGACGCCATGGCGCGCCTGATGGATATGCAGAAGTTTTACGCGTTTGAATTTGACGGCGCGCCATATGATTGCGGATCTAAAGTCGGATATTTTGAAGCCGTCCTGGCTTACGCCTTAGATCATCCCGATACGGCAGATGCAGCAAAAGCGCTCGTCAAGTCTGCTGCAAAGAGTCTTTAGGGCGGTCAATTCTTGCGCAAGTGTTAACGCGCGCCTCTAAACTACCTGTCTGAGTAAACGTCATCCTAAGTCGGCTGTGCGAAAAAACAGCTAGACCAGAGGGACTCAGGCTATGAATCTACGATCAAAACTGTTTCAAGGCACATCGCGCAAAGCGATTGAGCTTGCACGGGATCGGGCGGGTAACACTGCAATCATATTTGCCGTTGCACTTCTTCCATTGTTGATGCTGGGCGGCATGGCAATTGATATGCGACGGGCCGCCAATTCAAAAGCGTTCGCCAAGGACGCTATGGATGTGGCGGTTCTGGCTGGCAGCCGGGCCCTGTTGGAAAACTCAACGAAACCGAAAGCCGTTAAAGAATTGCTTGCTGTCAGCGCTGCGAAAGACGCTTTCAATCTAGCCATTGCCGAAGCCGACGGTGGGATGAAGCTTAACTCCGCCAACTTCATTGTTGTTGACGGCAAAAAACTTACCGGCACGGCCACTGTTGCGTCGCCCACCACATTTGCCGCGATCATCGGCCAGGAAACCATGGAAGCCACCGTTTCGTCTGAAGCGCAGAGCGGCGACACGATGGGCTTTGAGATTATCTTGGTGTTGGACAATACGACATCCATGTTTGAGGGCACCCGCATGGAAGACATGCGCGGGTCTGCGAAAACCTTTGTCGAGCGCGTGTTTTCAGAATCCGCCGATCCGTCAGCGGTGAGAGTCGGTGTGATTCCAACCGCCTCACTCATCAATATCAATGTTGAAGCGCCAAGAGCGTTCAATCTTTTGACGGATGCCAGTCTGGCGGCAACGCCCGCTCAGCCTGCCGCTGGTAGCCGAACATCTCCGAATCCTTCTTTTGAGTCTCGGGAAAAATATTTACGCCATCCCGAAAGCAATGCGGCTTTGAATGTATCGTCCACGCGCGACTTATTTGAACCTGTAGATTGGCGCGGCTGTGTTCGCGCGGCTGCCGGGGAACGTATCGTAAACAGCGCCGGCAACGTCACCGGAAAATTGACAGACGATGCCGTGCCGAGCATGCGCTGGCCCGTTAGCAGAGTAGACAATGAGCGCATCTATTACTGGGTGGACGAAACTCCTGCGACCCCTCCTGAGACAGAAAAACCGGTCGGCCCGGAAGATCCGGGTGATGATTCGACGCCGCCTGTTTCGCCGCCGCCACCACCACCACCTCCTCCGCCTCCGTCACCGCCGCCTCCGGCGCCTCCTGGTGTGCAGGGTAGTTTGGACTATTTAGTGCCGAACTACGGCAGGCAGTTTCTGGAATCGCAAATTGAAAACGCAAGAGCGACCTACTTCAAAGGTAAAGTGCTCGCATGTGAGCAGTACCACACTCAGTATGGCCACAACGGCGCGCGCAACGTCTATATTTCTAAGAATCAAGATTGTACAACGACGAATAAGTCAAAACAGACAGGAACAATTGAAGCTTGTGTGAGCGATCCGAACGAGTTTGACTTCATCTCGAGCGGCGGAAAACTGTGCGCTTGGGAATCTGATATTCTGCCGTGGGATAGTCTGAAGCCAATCAGTGGTCCCAACTTGAATTGTCCCACAGCGATGCTTGGCCTTTCCTCTAGCCCGTCGCAGGTTTTTGAGAAACTTGATCACATGTATCCGGTTCCTGGTGGGACGCAGATGGATGTGGGCATGATGTGGGCCTTGCGCGCATTGTCGCCAAAGTCCGCTTGGACTGATTTCTTCGGTTATTCAGCAGGCAACAAACCTCAAGCGTTTGAAGGTGATACGACCCGCAAAATGGTAATCTTGTTGACCGATGGAGCGAACGCCGCACCCTGGCACTATGAAGGGTATTATGGCTGTCTAGAAGGCAACTCCAGAACACAGGCCGGCGCTTGCTGGCAGTCTGACGATATTGATGATCTGAGCCGCGATTCACTCGACTCTTTGCTGATCGACAGCTGCGAGGCCATGCGAGACGATTACGGCGTCGAAGTTTACACAATCGCCGTTGATGTTGCCGACGCTGATGCACAAGCAACATTGGAATCCTGCGCGGGTTCGGCTGATAATAACTTTATCGTGTCGTCTGACGGATTGTCCGAAGTGTTTCAAGGCATCGCAGAGCGTAATCTCCGCCTCACCAAATGATACGCATTCCGGCACTCAAATTGCACCTGTTAGGGGAAATCTCTGACAGGTGTAATGTTATGAAACGACCTTTTGAATCCATTTTTCGGCGGTTTAACTCCGATAAACGCGGCACAACAGCCATTATTTACGCGCTTTGCGTGTTGCCATTATTGTTGCTGATCGGCTTCTCTCTCGACGGCGCACGCATGACGACCGCGAAAACTCACATGCAATCGTCCATGGATGCCGCTGTTCTGGCGGGCGCGCGAGAGTATTTGTCTAACGCGTCAGCCTCCGAGGCAGATCGCAAGGCCGCGGCCCGCAACGCTGTCATCAGTTTCTTCAACGAAGACGTTTCGACCGCGAACAATCAACTCGGTTCACCAAACATTACCGTTACGGTCAGCGAGATGGGTGAAGTGGTTGCGACGGCCGAGTCCAATCTTCCGCTACTATTTGGCGGTCTGTTCGGACGTGAAAGCGTCGATCTAAATGTAAATGGCGCGGCCCAGTCCGGTGACAGCCGACGTGTCGAGGTTATCCTGGCACTAGACAATACCAGCTCCATGTTTGAGCAGGGCCGATTCACGAAAATGCGTGAAGCCTCAAAAGGCTTTGTCGATACGATGTTTGAGCAGACACCTGCTGAGGGATTGATGTCGATTGGCGTGGTGCCATGGGCATCGGTCGTAAACATCAATTCTGAGACCCCTAATGGTTGGGCGCCGGGCGCTGGATCAGGCGGTACGCCGCCCGTCTACGGCACAGCCAAGACACCGAACAGCCCATTTGAGAACCGCCGCAAGTATCTCTACGAACCAGAAGCTGAAACCGCCTACACATCGTCTGCGATGGCGGCTGACTTTGCGCCGGTTGACTGGCGCGGGTGCATCCGCTCAGCGCCGAATGAGCGACGCGTTTCGGCTGGCGGGATTGTAACATCTCGTTTGACCGACGATAGCGTTGCAGGCATGCGCTGGCACGCCTCGCTGCTGGAGCCTGAATTGCAGTCTTGGTGGGTGCCACCAGCAGACTGGACGCCAAGCACAAATCCTGGCCCCACGACGCCGCCAAAGCCAAAGCCGCCCACACCCGGCCCGCAAGGCTTCCTAAACCCTGGCTACCTCAGCGATATTCAGACTGTTGGCCTGACCGTTCCGGCTGACCGACGCCTGCGTTGCACACCAACCAGCTGGCAGGGCGGATATGAAGGCTCACGCAATATCTATCTCAATGAGACGCAGCAATGTGCCGAAAAATTCCAGGATGAGTTCAACGGCATTGCGAAAGCGTGCGTGTCTGACCCAACAGAGTTTGCGTATTTCAACGCGGGTAAGAAAGCGTGCGAGTGGCAGAAAGATATCTTCCCATGGGATAGCTACAAGGCTGTATCTGGCCCGAATATGAATTGCCCAACGGCGATGCTTGGTCTGTCTGGCGACAAAGGTCAGATCATGGATAAGCTGAACCACATGTACCCTGTACAGGGCGGTACGCAGGCAGACATCGGTTTGATGTGGGGGCTGCGTGCGCTGTCTCCTCGCAGCCAGTGGACATCCTTTTTTGATCACACAGGTGCAAAAGCGCCGAAGGCGTTCAATGATCCCGGTGTTCGCAAGATCATGATCCTTCTAACGGACGGCAAGAACGAAGCGCCCTACCATTATGAAGGCTATTATGGCTGCAACGAAGACAGCAACCGTGGTGAAGCCGGTGAATGCTGGAAAGCCAAAGGCGTCAAAGATCTTGGCCGCAGTAGCCTCGATGGTCTGACCCTCGATTCCTGCGAAGCCATTCGAGAAGATTACGGCATCGAACTCTACACGATCGCTGTGGACATCACCGATGGTGACGCGATTTCACTGCTGGGCACATGTGCGAATGATCCAAACCGGACGTTCAACATCACCGCGGCTGAACTCGATAAAACCTTCGACACGATTGCTGCGCGCGAGCTGCGTCTTACGAAATAGACGTCCGCGCAGTTTACGAAGAAAGAGCCCCGCCAGAATAGCGGGGCTCTTTTTTGTTTGGGGGATGTCATCTAAGACACCGGGCATGGCCGATTTCGGAAACATCCCGACATTTGATGATGTTTGCGCCGCTGAGCGTCGCATCTCAGGCGTTGTGAGAGACACGCCTGTTTTGACCCACCCGGCCTTGGATCGCGCGGCTGGCGCGCGCATTTTCGTCAAGGCTGAATGCCTGCAAATAACCGGTAGCTTCAAAATACGCGGCGCGATGAACCGTCTGTCGCAGATCCCGCCAGATCGCCATGCCGCAGGCGTGGTCGCTTTTTCGTCCGGCAACCATGCGCAGGGGATTGCGCGGGCCGCCAAATTGCTCGGCATGCCAGCGCTGATCGTGATGCCAAGCGACGCGCCGAGTGTGAAAGTCGATGGCGTCCTTGCAGATGGCGCAGAGATCCACGCCTATGACCGGGACACAGAAAGCCGCGAGGCGATCGCCGCTGAGATTGCCGAAACGCGCGGCGCAGCGCTGGTGCCGAGCTTTGAAGACGCGGACATTATTGCGGGGCAGGGCACCTGTGGGCTGGCGTTCGCGCAGCAAATGGAGCGCCTTGGCGCGCCGCTTGACCATTTGATATGTTGCGCGGGCGGCGGCGGACTCATCAGCGGCATCGCGCTGGCATATGAAACCCTCTCCCCCAGCACCCAAATCTGGACGGCAGAACCGGAAACTCATGATGATTGGCGCAAATCTTTGGCAGCCGGGCACCCTGTGTCTAATGCGCCCGGAACCCGCTCGATCTGCGATGCGATTTTAACGCCGCAGCCGGGGGCGTTGACGTTTGCGGTCGCTGCGCCGCGCCTAGCGGGCGGTTTCGCCGTTTCAGATCTAGAGGTCTGCGATGCCATGCGTGCAGCCGCGAGCCATCTGAAACTGGTGGCGGAGCCTGGCGGCGCTGCCGCTTTGGCCTCTGTACTGCGCGGTGTACCTGCACCTTTGCAAGGCTCACGTATCGGCGTGATCTTGACGGGTGGGAATGTTGACGCCGACCTGCTCGCCACCATACTTTCCGGGGAGCGCACAAAAAGCGAGGAAAAACAATGAGAATTGCTGCGCTTTGGTTCATCCTGCTGTTGGCGGCCTGTGGCGGCGATCATCTGAAACAGGAGCGTATGCCGGCTATGGAAAAGATGACGGGAGAGCTTATCGTCTTGGCTGCACCCCGCGACGGTGACCCTTATTATGCCGATGTCGCGGATGACATATTCGATTTTCAAGTCGCCTATGCGAAATCTATGCAGGGCGATGACCGCGCGCTGATCCTGACCGATACGCGGATGCGCCAACGCTATGTTGATGCGCTCGGAGAGGGCAGCGTATTGGCATTGGATGCCCCGATGGAAGACATCTGGATGCGAGATTTTTCATTGTCCAATGCCGCCGCGCCGGTCATGTTTCGGTACACTGCGGAAGGGCAAGGGACAGGCCGCAAAGGACAGAACGATGCCGACGCGGTGCAAGAGCGCTTCGCAGCTCTTTTGGAAGATGCCGAATTGGAGTTCGGTGAAACGGATCTGAAAAATGATGGCGGAAACTTTGTAGATGACGATGCTGGCAATGCGGTCGTCAGCCGAAAGTTCCTGCGCGATAATGACCTGACCGAAAACGCTGGACGCGCGGCCCTCCAGTCGGCGACGGGCATTGAAAATGTTGCATTCATAGACGCCGATGAGCTTGGCGGCCTCGAACATGCTGATGGTGTTGTTGCCTTCATTGATAGCAATACCCTCGTCATCAATGCTTATCCAGAAGACCCTGCCTATGCAGCGGAACTTCGCGCCGACCTGGAGGCCGGATTGCCCGGCGTGACGATCCACGAAATTGTGACCCCCTATGATGGCAGTGACATCTATGACGAACGGTTTGGATCAGCCTGCGGTCTCTACACCAATATGTTGGTGACGCCGCGGCACATTTATTTCCCCCAATTTGGTATCCCCGAAGACGCTGAAGCCTTGTCGTCAATCCGGACATGGACATCTCGCCAGATCGTTCCGGTTCGGTCTGATGGGGTCTGCGCGATGGGCGGCGGCGTGCGCTGTATGTCGGCGCAATTGCGCGGGGAAAACGCGTCGAAACTGCTCGCTTCTGCCAAATAAAAAACCGCCCAAAGCGCAAGGCTTTGGGCGGCTTCGATACCCTCCAGATGGAGAGAATGGGAAGGGCTTACGGTACGTAGACTGTGTACACGACGTTGGCTTCGATTGAGCCGACGCCCATTGACAGGTCATAGCCAGTCGCGCCGCCGAGTGAATACTCAGCGTCGAAACGAACAGACTGATCAACGATTGAACCAGGTGTCAGCGCGGTGCGCTGGTCGCCTGTGAACACGTTGGCCGCTGAGCTCATGTCGTCCAGTGTCGCAACAGTGGCTGAAACGCCGCCTGCTGTACCACCAGAGTGTGGGAACTGAGCGTCGCCGCCGAAGTTCAGGCCACCATCTGTGCCAGTGCTTGTTACAGACAAGGCGTAGCCAACATCTGTCAGATCAAAGTTTGCTGTGTTCGCAGCAACTGTTGAAGCAACAGCGTCGATTGCGAAAGCTGTGTTTGATGCAACGTAGAAGCTAGACTCAAACGTTGCGCCAGTGGCGGAAACGTCTGTGTTTTGGTCCAGGCCAAACGCGTCAAAGCTGTCATTGGCGTCAAGGAAACCAGCGTCGGTGCCAGTGTCATTGAATGTGCCGCCTGAAGTTGCGCCAGTAATGTCGAATGGGTTTGCACCCAGTGAGACAGAAGCGTCTGGCGTAGCGTTCAGCGAGCCAGTGACAACTGTGTGCACGTCGCCAGCGATCAGGTCAGCGTCGTTTGCTGTTCCGGTCGCATCATTGTCGATGACAAAGTCATGCGCGATTGGTGCGTTTCCAGACGCGTCCGCGCCCCAAACGATGACCAGTCCGAGAACTTTGAAGTGTGGGTTGTCGACGATTGATGCCTGAGCAGGGGCGCCAGCCATAACGGCGAGTGCACTACCTGCGAGCAGGAGCTTGCGTATATTCATTGTGGTCTCCATCTACCATTTTGAGTTTAAAGACGCGTCCTATTGAACTGTCGTCTGCCCCCTTTATGACAGAGAAAGACTGAGGAACTGCTAAGTCGAAAAGGTAATTCCAGACCATCCGTTAACGGCTTAATAAGTATACCTCGCGACATGGTTAATGGCCCGTTCCTGTAACAGTTTAGATTTGCTTTCCCCACTTCAACAGACCTTATCGCCTGTCTGTTAAGCATGATGGTTGAGGCCGTTCGTTGATCGGTCGAATTGGAATTCAAAAGGGCTAAGTCATGAAAACAGCACCCCTGATCAGTCTCGGACTGTCTGTTGTGCTCGGTGCGGGCGCAGTATTCGTCGGTCGAGGCTATATGAGTGGATCAAACTCAGAAGCGACGGCGCAACCCGTCGCCGTGCAGGCCGCCCCGGCCATCGCGATGAGCACTGTGTTGATCGCGCGCGAAGATATCGCGCCGGGCGCTGTCCTTGGTGCCGATATGCTAGAGGCCGCTGAGTGGCCATCTGCGGCGGTCCCCGTCGGCGCGTTAACAGATACGGCTGAATTAGAAACCCTTAAGTACGCACGCGGACTAATTGTTGCCGGCGAGCCCATTTTGTTGGCCAAACTCGAAGAGCAGGGCATGCGCGCCACATTGTCGGCATCCATCGCGCCCGGATATCGCGCAGTTTCCATCGTGGTTGAGGATGATACGGGCGTCGCGGGCTTCGTGCTTCCCGGTGACAAGGTCGACGTGAATGCCTTTATCGAACTGTCAGGAGACAAGTTGAAACAAGGCCTTAGCCCAGACGCCGTGCGGATTTCAGATGAAGTCATCGCGCAGCCGGTTCTCAAAAACATCAAAGTATTGGCCGTCGATCAATCGTTCGAATCTGGCCTTGAAGGCGCTTACGTCTCAAGCACCGTCACATTGGAAGTCCAGCCCAAAGACGCTCTGGCGCTCGGCGCTGCGGCGCAAGCCGGCACGCTTGGTCTCTCATTGATTGGCCGCGAAGAAGACGGGCTTGAGATTGCTGAGGTCCAAACGCCCAAACCAACCCGCGCAAAAGTTCGCCGCGTGACGCCCCGCGCTGCGAAAACAACCACCGTTCGCGTGATCAACGGAAATGAAGAAACGCGCGTCACTGCGCCGGTTGCCACTTCGGCGATGACCAAAGGAGGAGCTGAATAATGACGAAGTTTCAAAAACTCGCAGCGTTGGGCGCTGCACTTGTGACCTTCGCGGCGTGCGCGCCCATGGCCCCAGCGCATGCCTGGACACAGCGTACAGCTGACGCCGAAGCGCCTGTCTTGATCCTGGAGCAAGGCCGCTCAACCGTTATCGAGGCAGATATGCCCTTCGAGACGATTGTGGTTGCTGACCCTGACGTTGCTGAAGCAATGGCCACGTCGAACAGATCGTTCTTTCTGCGCGGTAAAGCGCCCGGCGCAACCAGTGTTCTGGTGTATAATGCGGGCGGTGCGATTGCTGAGATGATCGAAGTTGAAGTTGAAATCGGGCTCGATGAACTGCGTCTTGATCTTGCTAATCTTTTGCCGGGCGAAGATATTAGCGTTTACCCGGTCCACGACGGTATTTTTCTCGATGGTAAAGTCACCACGGCGGGCGCTGCTGATATGGCGATGCAACTGGCTGAGCGCCATGTGCCCGGCGGTGTCGCAAACGGCTTGACCGTTGGCCAAAACCAGCAAGTCATGTTGGAAGTTCGCTTCATCGAAGCCAGCCGCTCAGCGGTCAAAGAAATCGGCTTCGGCAATTCCATCACAGACGGAAACTTCCGCTCGGCTACAGATCCAACAACGATCTCTGGACTGGCTGCGAAAACTGTTTCCACGCTAACGAATGTTGGCGGTAAAAACATCGACGTTCAACTCCGTGCGCTTGAGCAAAAAGGCATTATACGCACATTGGCAGAGCCAAACATTGTGGCCCTATCCGGTGACACGGCCAGCTTCCTTGCGGGCGGTGAGTTCCCAATCCCGGTGGGCAATCGCGACAATGAAATCACCATTGAGTTCAAAAAATTCGGGGTTAGCCTCGACTTCACCCCCACCGTGCTTGGTGACGATCTCGTAAATCTGCGGGTTCGCCCCGAAGTGTCCGCGCTTGATCAGGCGAATGGCATCCGCACGTCCAGCATCGAAATCCCAGGTATTTCTGTCCGCCGCGCCGACACAACTGTTGAGCTTCGGGATGGACAAGCCATGGCCATCGCGGGTCTGCTCCAAAATGACTACTCCAACGATGTGCGTGAAACGCCGTGGCTCGGCAACGTGCCAGTGCTTGGCACCCTATTCGCGTCTAAACGCTACCAGAAGAATGAAAGCGAACTCGTTATTATCGTGACCCCGCGCCTCGTTCAACCGGTGGCTCACCCAGACATGCTCGCCACCCCGTTCGATGCCTTCGATGCGCCGACCGAAGCTGAGCTGTTCCTACTCGATAAAACCGTAGCCGTGCGCGAACCCGCGCCGCTTACCAACTAAGGAGGCCGACCCATGACCAAGATGATTAAACCTATCCTCGCATGTCTTTCCCTCGGCCTGCTCGGCGCGTGCGCCAGCCATGACCATCAGGATGTTTACCTGCTGGGCAATGCCAACAAATCCAATGCAGCGCTGCAATCGGTGCGTGATGTGAACGTGCCGAACTCGAAGACATCTGCCGAAACCTCCGGCGTGCGCGCGGTCAATTCTGTGAAAGCTCTCAATGAAGGCAAGACGAAAGTCCTGCCAGAGCAGGGCCGCACCTCAACGGGAGACAGCTAGAATGAGCCAGCCTCTGATCCTTAACGACCCTATCGAACCGCAAGGTGAGCCCAGCTCTGTCAAAGGCTCTGGTCACCTCGTACTCGCCGCGTTGGCAAGTCCGGAGCGGCTCGCAGATCTGGCCCCGGCATGTGGGCAGCTTACCGATCTAACTCACCTGTCACCGTCTGAAATTATTGGCGCGCATGGTGCGGGCCTTGTGCTCGTCGAAGCCGGCATTGAAGGGTATGAGCAAATCATCCTCAGCCTTGCGGTTGAGCGGCCAAATACAGCCGTCATTCTGATTGGCGACCAAATGCCGGGTCATATCGTTCGCGCATTGATGAAACTTGAGGCCTCTGACGTTTTGCCGTTTTCGGCCGAAACAAAAGATATTCTCAACGCAGCAAACCGTCTGGGTGAAGAACTCGGCGGCGGCGATACCGACAGCGTTTCAACATGCTGGGCATTTCGCGGCGCTGTTGGCGGCGCAGGCGTCACGACGCTTGCGATTGAAAGCGCATTCGATCTGGCGGCGCGCGTTGGTCCCGACAAAGTCTGTCTGGTCGACCTGAACGTCGCAGACGGCATGACCGCATCTTTCCTTGAAGGCGGTGCCAAACTTGATTTGGAAGCGCTATCCAAAGCGCCAGAACGTCTCGACTCCCGGCTGCTGGACGCGTGGTGCTGGAAACATGAAGACGGCGTTTCGTTGATCACATCGCCGCGCAATCCAGATGCGGACGTGTTGGCCACGGAGGCTGCAATTTTGCGTCTCTTGGATGTGGCATGCACCGTGTTTGATCACGTTATCGTTGATATGCCGCGCCACCGTATGCCTTGGACGCAGTCCATTCTGGCGGCGGTCGACCAGGCGGTCATTGTAAGTGAATTGACGGTTCCGTCATTGCACGCCGCCGCAGACGCCGCGCGCGAAACGGACGCCGTTCGCTCTGGCCGTGACAAGACGAAACTTGTGCTCAACCGCATGTTCCCGAAAAAACGCTTCCGCGCTGAATTTGCGGTGGATCAGGCTGAGCGCGCCATTGAGCGCTCTATCGATGCGACGATTACTTCTGATTGGGACGCCGCCCGCACGGCTGTAAACCTTGGTCAGCCTATCGCGTCGGTCAAAGAAAAAAGCCAACTGGTCGCAGATATCGCGACGCTCGTTGACGTCTTGCTGCCCGAAGCCCTGGCCGAGTCCATTGCGGCGCAATCTGGCCAGCGGAGACGTGCATAATGGGACGTTTCGGATCTACAAAGGCGATTGCACAACCCGCCAATGAAAACACCCCCATCGTTGAACCCGCCCCGGCGCCCGCGCCTGTAGAGGTCGATACAAAGGGCTTTGATCAGCTTGAAGCCAAGCTGCGTGTTCACAGCCTGCTGATTGACGAGCTCGATTTGTCCGCGCTGGATAAGCTAGATGATGACACGATGAAGCGCCGCGTGCGTACCATCGTTTCAGAAATCATTCGCAAAGAAAATATGGCGCTAACCGCCAGCGAAGAAACCAGCTTTGCGGACGCGGTGCTCGATGAAATGACGGGTCTTGGCCCGATTGAACCGCTGCTGAAAGATGACTCCATTGCAGATATTCTGATCAATGGTTGGAATCAGGTTTACATTGAACGCCACGGTGAACTGCAACTGGCTCCCGTCCGTTTTGCTAATAATGACCATTTGCTGCGCATCGTTCAGCGCATCGTGTCGGCCGTTGGCCGCCGCGTGGATGAAAGCCAGCCCTTGGTCGATGCCCGCTTGCTGGATGGGTCGCGCGTCAACGCCGCCATCTCCCCCATCGCCATTGATGGTCCTTTGGTCTCCATCCGTAAGTTCTCCAAGTCGCCCCTGACGATGGAAAAGCTCGTTGGCTTTGGCGCTATCCCGAAGCCCGTCGCAGACTTCATCATGGGCGCTGTTGGCTGCCGCGCCTCAACGGTTATTTCTGGCGGGACAGGGTCCGGTAAAACAACACTGCTCAACGCGCTCTCAGCTTCGATTAGCCACAAAGAGCGCATGATCACCATCGAAGACGCGGCTGAATTGCAACTGCAACAACCGCACGTCGCGCGTATGGAAACGCGCCCGCCAAACATTGAAGGCAAGGGTGAAATCCGCCAGCGCGAGCTTGTAAAGAACGCCCTGCGGATGCGTCCTGACCGGGTGATCCTGGGCGAGGTTCGCGGCGAAGAAGCATTCGATATGCTTCAGGCCATGAACACCGGCCATGAAGGCTCAATGGCCACCATTCACGCCAATAATCCACGTGATGCGCTCACCCGTCTGGAACAGATGGTGATGATGGGCGGCATGAAAATCTCTGAAGAGGCCATTCGCGGCCAGATTGCCTCAGCCATCAACTTTATTGTGCAAGCATCGCGTCTGTCGGATGGCTCACGTAAAGTCATGTCGATCGCCGAGATTACCGGCATGGAAGGCTCCGTCGTTCAGTTGCAGGAAATCTTCAAATACGAACGCACCGGCACAGACGAAAACGGCAAAGTGGTCGGCAAGTTTGTCGCCACAGGCCTGCGTCCGAAGTTCCTTGATGAGATGGAAACCCGCGGCGTTCACATGCCCGAAGGCATCTTCGATCCGATGAACGAGCTGTAAGCCAAACATGTTTGGTTTCGGTTCTTCCTCTGGCCTCGACATGGCGCTGATCATCCCCGTCATCATGGCGGCGGGTGCGTTCTTTCTGGCCATTCAGGCCGGGCTAGGCGTGTTCACGGAGGCGCGCACGCAAGTGCTGATGAACCGCCGCCTGAAGTTCAAAGAGAAATACGACACCACCAGCGAAGCCATGATCGAACTTCGCAAATCGCGCGGCCTTGATGATGATGGCAATTTCGCCATGCCCATCGCCTGGTTTAATCGCTTGGTGACGCGCTCTGGCCTACAGTTTCAACCCGTAAAATGGGCCGCGATGAGTTTTGGCGGGGCAGGGGTTGTCGCCATCGCCTATGGCGTTTTGCGTCAGGATCTATGGATCGCGCTGCTCATCTTCGTCGTCTTGTCTATCGGCGCGCCGCTATTTGTATTGCGCTCCAACGCAACCAAGCGAATGAAGAAAATGGCGGAGCAACTCCCCGACGCGCTTCAAATTGTGTGTCGCAGCCTTGAAGCCGGACACCCCGTCGCCACCGCCGTTTCCCTCGTCGCCCGCGAAATGCCAGATCCTATCGGCACAGAGTTCGGCATGGCTGCAGATGAGGTCTCCTATGGCGCCTCGCTCACAACCGCGATCCAGCGCATGGCGATGCGCGCGGGTGACCCGGATGTTGAACTGTTCGCCGCCACGGTACGCCTTCAGGAAAAGACGGGCGGCAATCTGTGTGACTTGCTCAATGCAAACGTCACCACCGTGCGTGAACGTCAAATTATGCGCCTGAAAGTAAAGGCCGCCTCCTCTGAGGGGCGCGCCTCAGCCATGATCCTCACCTCAGCGCCCTTCCTTGTGATGCTTGCGATCCATGTCCTGAAGCCTGAATTTTACGGCTCGGTCTGGCATGAGCCGATCATCAAATATGGTTTCCTCGGCCTCGGCACGTGGATGTTTATCGGCAACATGGTCATGCGCAAAATGATCAATTTCAAGATGTAATGGGAGACCTGACATGAACACCCTCCCAATGGATTCCCCATGGATTGCCGCAGCGATGTTTGCCATCGCGATGATCGTTGCCATTCCCGGCATCTTATCCTTCGTGCGCGGTCAGCGCGCCGAAGAAAAACTCGCAGAACGTCTCGCCCGCAAGCGCCCCGGTCAACGCGCCGAAGATGGCGGCCCGCGCAATGAAACCCGCATCGGTAAAGCCGTTGCTGGCTTTGGCCACAGCGCCATGCCGGACGATGATGAACAAGTCAGCGCCGTTCGGTCTAAATTGATCAAGGCCGGTTTTCACCGCCCCAGCGCGGTCGGCCGATATTATTTTGCCCGCTTCTTTTTCGTCGTGGTGCCGCAACTCGCACTGCTCTTCGCGCTGCCCTATATCGCGATGTTTGACCTGCCGGAAATCGCGCCGCTCGTGGCCAGCCTCTTGCTCGTGCTCGTCGGCCTCGCGCTGCCCTCCATCTATGTCGACCGCCGCATTTCCGCGCGCCAGCAAGAATGTTCTGGCGGGTTTCCAGATGCAATGGATTTGCTCGTCGCCTGCGTTGAAGCCGGGCTTAGCCTTGATGCTTCGGTCCAGCGCGTTGGCGAAGAATTAGAATTGCGTCACCCAATTATTGCCCACCACATGAACATTCTGGTTCTGGAACTGCGCGCTGGTAAAGCCCGCAAGCTCGCCTGGAAAGGCTTTGCAGATCGCATGGGCATTGAAGAGGCAGGCTCGCTCGCCACCATGCTGCGCCAAGCCGAAGAAATGGGCACCAGCCTCGGGCAGACCCTGCGCGTGTTCTCCGCCGACATGCGCAAACGCCGCATCCTGAAAGCCGAAGAAACCGCCATGGCGCTCCCCGCAAAACTCACCGTGCCGCTGGTCGTGTTCGTCTTCCCCGTCCTGCTCGGTGTGCTGACATTACCCGCCGTCGTAAAACTGCAAGTGGTGATGGGCGTTTAGGGCGCGGGTCGCGAGCTTACTCCCCATCCGTCTGCAGCGCGTCATACACCATATCCGCAGAGATCCCGCGAAAATCAACGGGCGGCCCGCCGCGCGTAAAGCGTTGGATCATCCCGATAAAGAATAGGTCATTGACCGGATCAACCCAGAACCAAGTGCCCGCCGCGCCGCCCCAAAAGTAAGAGCCGTCGCCATGCACGCCCGCCACATTGGCCGGGTTCTTGATAATCCCAAGATCGAGCCCAAAGCCCAGAGAATCAATCTGCGCCTGGCTCAACGTCCCGCCAATATTCACGGTCTGATCGGTCAGCACATCGGTCCGCATCAGTTTCACCGTCTCCGGTTTTAAAATCCGCGCGCCGTTCAGTTCTCCGCCATTCGCCATCATTTGAGAGAACCGCGCATAATCGCGCATCGTGCTGGTCAGCCCGCCGCCGCCGCTTTCCATCGCGATGGTGTCTTTTCGGTACGCCACGCTGGGCAGCGGCACAGGCACCAGTTTTTTCGTTTTTGGGTCATATCCGAACGCATCCCCAAACCGCTCATACTTTGCTTCCGGCACATAGAACCCGGTATCGACCATGCCCAGCGGCGTGAATATTTCTGCGTTGAAATACTCGCCCAGCGTCATGCCGCTCAGGCGCTCAATCACCGCGCCCTGAAGATCAACAGAAACAGAGTAAAACCATTGCTCCCCCGGCTGAGCGATCAGCGGCACTCCGGCCACATTATCCACCAACGCGCCGAGATCAGGCGAGCGCATAATTTGCCGCTCACGAAAGGCGGTGTTGGACGGGTCATCGCCAAACAGGCCGTAGGCAAACCCCGCCGTATGGCTCATCAATTCACGCATTGTCGGTTGACGGGTCAGCGGCTCCAGCACAACGCCCGATGCGTCATAGCTTTTGACAACTTGCAGGTTCTCAAACTCCGGAATGAACTTAGACACCGGATCGTCCAGCGAAAATTTGCCGTCCTCATACAGCGTCATCAGCGCAACGCCCGTAATCGGTTTTGACATGGAATAGATCCGATAAATCGTGTCGTCTTCAACGGGCGCCTTGTCAGAGGCGCGGCGAATTCCGGCGCGCGTGTGGCTGATCACTTGCCCATCTTTCACCAGCAGCGTCGCAATGCCCGGCACGTCGCCATCTGTCACAAATTGCGCCATGCGCGCCTCAAGCGCCGCCACTTTGCCTGCGTCGAAGTCCGGCGTCACCGCCTCGCTCGCATAGTTGGGGAAGGCGTCTTTTGCGGGCGCTGCGCCGGGCAGGCTCGTGCAAGCGGCCAGCGTGAGCGCGGCGCCTGCCATCAAGAGTGGTTTCATCATTTGCTTTATCATTATCTCTGCGTCCCCTTTGAAACGATGCGGTCTGTTTGCCCGCCTTTATATCGCGGGCACTGGAAAACGCGACGAGAATACGGGCGGGTCGGCTCATCTCCTCGCGGAACCCCGCAAAGTCTTCGGGCGCGTCTCTAACAAAAACAAGCACTTACAAGAAAGATCAGCAAACTTATCCGACACCCCGCCCGGCGGGCGTATCCTCCATCCCATGAACAGAGCGCAAATCAACCGCCTCTATGCCCAAACCCCCATGCTGCTATGGCCGTGGAT
>CAZXVJ010000050.1:0-18603 GCA_964644385.1 uncultured Hyphomonas sp.
CGGAAACTCAAGCATCCAAGCCGAAGCCGGAAGCTGCGGTCTTTCTTGGATACTTAAGAGTTATTGGGCGGCCTTCGGGTCGCCCATCTTGTATCCGAGCTTTTACCCCAGTGCGCGAACCATCGCGAATACGGTCATCGAATAGAGCGCGACCAGCCCACCAAATTTTACGCCTCCTGAGATCAGGAAGGGCTTTAAGTCGTGCCAGCTGGTGCGGCGGGCGATTTCGGCGACTTCCACGGCAATTTCCTGGCTGACCAGATCCGGTCGCTCTCCGGCGAGGCGCATTGAGATATCGCTCCAGAGGCTGGTTTCGCGGGCTTTGGCCTCTGTTAGCACCTGATCGAACACCTGCGCGGCAACAATCTCTGCGAGCGCCAGCCGGGGTTGCCAGCCATTTCGGCGAAGTTCTGAGAAGATGAGGCGGGCGCTGGGCCAGCTTTGAACCGTGTCGTAAACCAGAAACACGGCAAAAAGCGCCGTCATGATCAAACCTGCTTGCAAGCCAGAGAGCCAGCCCAACCAAAAGGCCCCCAGAACAAGGCCCAAAAGACCGATCTTGATCGCCACATTGCGCAAGTACAGGCGCAAACTGTTGCGGACGTATTTGTCAGCTTCGTCGTTTATGCGCTGTCTGACGATTTCAGATGCGTCGGCAATGGCGTTGCGCTTCGCCTTTTTTACTTCTCCTTTGAGATATTTTCGTCCCGCAACTGCGCCCGCCGAGAGCGCTGAAACAGCAACGATGATCGCTGGAAGCATAAGAAATCCTAATGGCGGCGGGTGTGGCCAAGGGCAAACGCGGTCACACGTCCATCTTGTTAAGATGAGGTCTAAAGCGTTAGAAACAAGCATGCAGGATGTTTTGTCTATCAAAACCGAAGGGCCGGGGCTTTACGAATTTACCGCCAGTGCGGCAAATTTTGTGCTGTCTGCGCGCGCATCGACTGGATTATTGACGCTGTTTTGCCAGCATACCTCGTGTTCAATACTGATCCAGGAAAATGCGGATCCAGATGTGATCGGTGATTTACAAGCTTATTTTCAACGCCTCGCGCCGCCGGCCGATGACCCGTCTATGGCCTATCTAAAACATCGCACAGAGGGTCCAGATGACATGCCCGCCCACATTCGGGCAGCGTTGACGCAAACGTCGATTTCGATCCCGGTGAGAGACGGTCGCCCGGCCTTTGGCGTTTGGCAGGGCATCTATTTGTTCGAGCACAGGGACGCGCCGCAGACGCGTACTGTGATCGCTCATCTTAGCCTTTAGGGAAGCTTTCGCGTGCAACTCAATCAGGTGACCATCCCCTGCGTAGATTATGCAGCAAGCGTGGCGTTTTATCAGGCCTTGGGGCTGAAGCTGATCGTGGATGCGCCGCCGCGTTACGCACGGCTTGAATGCGCCGAAGGTGAAGGTGGCGCGCCGCCCGCGACGTTGTCATTGCATCAGGCAGAGCCTAGCGAACGTCCGGCGTATCCAAGGGTTTATTTCGAGGTGGATGATGTTCAGGCCGAAGTCGACCGATTGAAACAGCTGGGCATTTCGTGCGGGCCGGTGCGCGCCGAAAGCTGGCTTTGGACCGAGGCGCGTTTGGAAGACCCGGCGGGCAATGCGGTGTGTTTGTATCATGCTGGTGAGGCTCGGCGGTTTCCGCCATGGCGTGTCGAAGAGGTTTGAGCTACCCGTTCTGGTGAACAGGTTTTTGAGCTCGGCGGATTCGAGCGGTGATGTGAAAGACGCTGGCATGATGAAAAAAGTGTTGTGGGTGCTGATCGCCCTGATCGGCATTGTAGGGATCGCGGCGATCGTTTCGAAAGATGTTCGGCGGTTTTTCACGCTGTACGCCGATGGACAGTCTGACTTGATCGCGCGCACCGATATGACTGCGCTGAGTGAAAGTGAGCAGGCCGCGATGCGCTTTGTTGGCGGCGATTGGGGCGCGCTTTCGACGGACACGTTGAGCGGTTCCGCGACGCCTTGGCGCTTAACTGCGACGGTGATTACGCTGGATTATGTGGATGGTGATCGAAACAAACTAACCCATGAAAACCTACGGGCCGCGTTTCAGCAATGGGGGTTTACCAGCCCGTCAAGCATCGCGAATTGGCCGGGCGGATTGGAGCAACCTTCGCTGGATGCGCCGCTTGGCATTACGGTTGGAACGGTGTCGCGTCGCTTCCCGTCAATCGAAATTACGGCGGCCAATCTTGGCTGCACGTCATGCCATTCTAGCGTTGTATATGATGCCACCGGCGCGCCGGACCCAAACCTTGCCTGGATAGGCGCGCCAAACGGGTCAATCAATTTAGAAGCCTATCCGCAGGCAATCTATGACGGGTTTCTGGCGTATGGAGATGCGCCTGATCTGTTGGACGCGGCGCAGATCCTTTTTCCGGAAATGACGGCTTTGGAGCGAAAGACGCTGACGTCCTTTGTGCTACCCGCTGCGACGAAACGGATTGCTGAGCTAGAGGCGACAACTGGGAGAGCAATCCCGTTTAAGAGCGGTTATCCGGGCGCGACGAATGGGTTGGATGCGTTGAAACTGCGCCTCGGCCTTGCAGACCCCGGAGATGTTCCGACGTTCAGCGCGTTCAACTCGGTGCCTAATCTGGAAGACCACGAGATGCGTTCCAGTTTTCTAAACGCAGCGAGCTACCAGATTGCAGGCTTTGGTGAAGATCGCCCGATGACGCGCGGCGATGTAACGGATGCCCATCTTGATGCATTGGGCGCTGTGGTCGCTTATTTCACCGTTCCTAGCATGGGCGTAGATATTGCCACCGCCGCAGAGGGCGTGCCGCATGCTCAAACGGTGATGCGGTTTGTGGCGACATATGAGACACAGCCCTTTCCCGGCGTCGTGGAGGCCAGCCAGGCAGCGCTGGGGCGGGAGATATACGCAGCCGACTGCGCGTCTTGCCATGGCACGTATGAAGAGACGGATGCCGGGCCGAAGATGACCGAGTTTCCCAATCATGTCAGCGATATCGGGACAGATATGGAGCGCATAGGCGTATTGACGGAAGATTTTGCCCGCGCGGTCAACAAGGGTCCGATGGGCAAACATATCTTTGTGCCAGAGGTGAAAGGCTATAGCGCGCCGTCGCTCAGCGGGGCGTGGATGAGTGCGCCGTATTTCCATAATGGCTCTGTGCCGACGCTGTGGGCGTTGATGACCCCAGCGGCGCGGCCATCGTCTTTTCCGGTGGGTGGGCAACGGCTGGATTTTGAAGATGTTGGGATAGACCTGGAGATGCGGGCGAATGGCACCGCGACCTATCCGAGTGGATATACGCCGTGGGCCCTGCCTGTGGTGTTCGATACGCAGCTGAAAGGCCAGAGCAATCAGGGGCATGAGGCCGCGTTTGAGGGGTATAGCGATGCCCAGAAACGGGCGCTGATTGAGTATTTAAAGACGCTCTAATTGGCGTTGAGGCGTAGGTCTTCGGGGTTGATTCTGGCGGGGTTTGGAGGAGAAGCGGCGGGCGGCCCGCCGAACCGGAGTACATTGATCAAGCGTTGATCGTCCGGGATACCAAATCGCGCGCAGCAGGCGGCATTTGTGTCTGGATGATCGGCGATCACGGCCATTGGCCAAGCGACACACCCAAGGCGAGTGAGGTCTAACCAGACGCGGTAAAATTGGCGGCCCGAGTCGATCGGGGATGTGTCTGCATGGGTGTGGAAGAACGCAATGCCTGCCGCCGATTTGGTTTTCGATGCTTCGCTGACGAGTGCACTACCAAGCCCGATGTTTTTGAGGATGCTAAACCACGGATCAGAGAGGACTTTTGAGGCCGCGCGCGCTTCAAAGCCGCTCATTTGCATCGAGTCCGCGTTGAGACCGTCAATCGACCAGTTTGGGTGGGATTTGTTAAGCCGCATCCAACTGACCAATTCTTCGCGGTAAGCCGTGTTGGCGAAGAACTTTAAGCTGGTTTTGTCGTTGAGTTTTGCAAGCCAGGCTTTGTCTTTGCGGTGATTGACGAGGGTGACATTTGGCGCGTCTTCTCCCCAACTTCCAATGCGCCTCAGATCATTGCCTGAAAGCGGAGAGAAAGCGCCGCGCCAAGTGTAGCGCTTGGTGGTGTAGTGGGCTTGAGGATCTGGCGGGGTACTGCCGCCGAGTTTTATGCGCGCGGCGGGGCGCAGCCCTTTGGGTGCATCGCTGGGCGGATTGAGCCAGGAATCGTGAACGGCTTTGACGCCTATGCCGCGTTCCGCCAGCGCGAGCAATGTTCCCTCAAGCGCCGCACCGCAGGATAGGCCAGCATCGCGTAATTCAGGGTCGCCAACCGCCAGACAGCGGCCTAGGTCTGCGAAGAGGTAGATATAGTCGCCATCAAACGCCCAGCGCGCCGGTTGCGTATTGTGCACCGATGGCGCGCGATTGGCTTCGGCGATAAGGGCAAGCTGATCAGATTCAGTGAGCATTAGAGCCTAAGGCTGCAGCATTTTCCGGAAAATGTGAAGCTCATGGATGCGGCGAGCGCCCATCTTTTCCTTTTGGCGAAGGCTGGCAGCATTTGTGGAGCCAATCCATGTATTGCCGCAAATCTCATATCCCGCATCGCGCATCGCGGAGGTTACCTTGTGAAGGACAAGCGGATTGACGCCTTGGCCTTGAAGCGTAGGGATCACGCCGGAATAGATGAGCACCGCGCGCTTGCGGTTCAGGCGGTTCATTAGGAAGTGCCACGGAAAGCTGAGCCCCATGCGGGAACGGGTTTTTTGCAAGAGGGGGTTGAGGTCTGGAATGCAGATAATGCAGGCGGCAGGCTGGCCTTTATGGTGCAGAATGGCGGAAATGCGCTTGTCCATGATCCATTTCATATCTTTGGATTGGAAATGGTATTCATCAGCGGTAACGGGCAAAAACTGCGGGTTTTGCGCGAAACTGGCGTTCAGGATTTTGCGGGCGTCTTCCAGCCGGTCATTGATGGTTGAGCCGTTGATAGGGGCCCACGTGAAGTCAGGATCGTCCAGTATAGCCTGTTGTTTCGGGCCGATGGGAGTGGGTTGGTAGTTGGGGCCGATCGGGGTTTCAAATGTCGTCATTGGAAACTCAGCGGTGTAGCCATTGGCTTCTAGGAGTTTCGCAATGTGGGGCGGGCTGTAGATCAGGTCTGTATAGGCACCTTTATCGAAGCCGTCGGTCATCACGCCAATCTGCTGCATGGCGGTGAGGTTATAATTGCCCGCAATGGAGGTGAAGCCGCGGGCTTTGGCCCAGTTTTCGGCGGCGTTCAGGAGTGCTTTGGCGGCGTCTGCGTCATCGGCGCAGTCAAAATAGCCGAAATAGGCTTGATGGGTGGCGTAGGACACATTCGCTTCGGCGTGAACGTGGGCGGTGATCCGGCCAAGGATCTTGCCGCCGCGATGGGCGGTGAAATAGGTGATGTCGCTATTACCGCGGAATAACGGGTTTTCGGCTTTTGACAGAAAGCGTTTGAGGTCGTCTTTCATGGGCGAGACGTAATGACTGCCCGTGCCATAGGCCTGAAATGGCGCGTCAAAGAACGCGTTGAAATCTTCGGTTCTGATTTCTGTCATGGCGTTAGGCCTCTGGTTGAGCCGCGCCGATCAGGCGGGCCATGCGGCTGAGAAGCGCCAGATAGGCATTAAAATCGCGAGCGTCGCTAAAGGTCGACGCTGTGGTGAGGATGATGCTGGGTGGGGTTTCGCTCACCATTATGGCATGGCTAGAGGCGTGGCGGTCTAAAATATCAACCACTTGCTCGGCCGCTTCTACGCCTTGTGGCAGGGCGTCGCGGCTTATCACCGGGGCGGCATGGAACGCTTCCTTTAGAGCGCTGGCATCATAATCATTGAGATCTGCACTGGACAGAATGATCGCGCCGCGCGTAGCAGGCGTGCTGAGCGCGTCTTCGAGGAAATCATCAAGGCTGGTCGTCCGGGCCGACGCAAGGCGTTCTTTCAAACTGCCTTTCTGGTTCTCAAAGGAGCTGAAATAGCGCACGATGATGACCGTGGTGAGCAACATCGAGATCATGACGGCGGCGAGCCGGAAGACATTGCGCCAGTCATCAGCGCCCAGCACCACGACGGCAAGCATTACGAAGACAGCGATGATGGCCGCGATAGCGGCAAACTCAATCAGGGTGCGGCGCAGCGAGAAGGACGCCGATGTGGTGAACACGATCACATACGCGCCGAGCAGCAATCCAAGCGCGCCGAGCCGGGCAGGGCTCGCGATCACAGTTGGATAGTCCGTGGCAAACAGGGCGGCGGCGAAGACAATGAAAATAGCGAAAAGGTTCGCGCTGCGATTGTCGGCGTCTGTGTGCTGGTCTCTGTTGCGTAGAATAATCCAGCCAAGGCAGAACACCATGACGCTGCATTGCAGGCCGGCAAAGGCAAAAGAGAAATGAGGCTCAAACCTCTGATGCCCAATCAATGCAAAGAGGATTACGATGACGCCGCCCAAAGCGACTAGCAGTTTCATCGCAAAGTGTGCGTGGCGGCGGAGTAGACCCTCCGTACAGATGAGCAGGAGCAATGGCATGAAGGCGGCCGGTATCAGTGCGAGCGCCTCCATGACCGCATTGTCAGTCGCCCAAAACACCGCGCGCAGCACCAACATGGCTACGGAGAACCCAAGCAACCAGAACAGGCGGCGCTCCAACGGGGTGGTCAATGGTTGGCGCCTTAGCACACCGATGGCGGCAAGCAGGCCGACGGCTGCGATCAGATTGATGAGGATGTTGGCGACAATCATGTCAGGCGTCGGCCATCAGCTTGGCAATCATGCGCCGGGCAATGGTGCGCCGTAGCCATTCCATTGGAGGACTGGGCGCGCGTTCTGTTCGTCCGGTGTGTGGATTAAAGAAGTATCCTTTGTTGGTGGCGCCAGATTTGGTGCCGAGCAATGCGTTCACCACCTCATACGACATGAGATTGCCTGTAAGGATCACCATAGGTGCAAAGGACATACGAGAGCGGGTGCCAGCGGCCATCTCTGCGCCTGCCTCAAGATCAATATATTTGCGCGAGGAGGAGCAGCCCATCACGTATTCGAGCTCTCGCAGGAAGGCTCCGGATAGATCGTCTTCGGTCCACGTGTCAGGCGCTTTGCCTTTGGTGGGGTAGCCGAGGCGCTCTTCAGGGGTCGCTTCGCCCGCGCGGGTGACATAGACGCTGGGCAAGGATGCTGCATAGGCATCAATGACGGTATGGCCAGAGGCGCGGCACGCGCGGTAGAGCTTCACCGTTTCAGCAATGTCATCCATGCCGTTTACGACGATGTCGACGCGTTTCAGGATGTCATCCAAATGCTGAGGCCATGTGCCGTCATGGATCTCTATGGCGGCGTGAGGGTTGATGCGCGCAATGGCGGCCGCGGTCGCGGCGGTTTTATCTGTGTCGACGGTGGAGAGGTCTGCGAACACCTGTCGGTTGAGGTTTGAGATTTCAAACACGTCCATGTCGGCAATGACGAAGTGGCCGATGCCTGCGCGGGCAAGAGACTGAATGGCTGCGCCGCCCATGCCGCCAACGCCGCAGATAAAGACGCGAGCTGCTTTCAGCTTGGCTTGCTCATCGGCGTTGACGAAGCCGAAATTGCGGGTGGTGAACTCTTCATAGGTGAAGCCAGTGTCTAGCGGTTCCATGGGCGAAGGCCCTCCCAAGGCTGGCGTGAATCGAACCATTGAATCACGGGTAGGAAAATGGATTGGAGCCAGAAAAACCCTAAGCCTGTCATCGCGCCGGCGACTGAGTTTTCTGGCAGAGTGCGAAGTAGATAATGACGCAGCGCCGCAGGATCGAGCTGGCCAATCTGGAGGAAATCATCCCCGCGGTCATAGTCTAGCCCGTTCGCGCACATCTCATTGTATTTGGCTTCGCGGTGTTTGGGGGCCTCGTCGAATGTCTTTTTGAGTTCGTCTGATCCACCTGTGTAAGCATTGCTTATGACGAAGGTTTGCTCATCAAATCCGGCCTCTTCTCCAACGCCGAAGGCGCTGCGATGATCACGCATAATGCGCCGGGCGATCTGGAGGTGAGTGAAGGTGCGGCGCGCCTCCGGTTCAGGCGAGGGGTAAGTGCCGGTGTAGAGCTGTGAGACCAGCCCGACGACGGCGGGCACTTGCGTGACAGACGAAATCCAGATTGGGCGAAATTGGCGGCGGATGAGCGCGAGTGCGCAGGCAAATCCGTAGAGCAGTGATGACAAGCCGCCGCTGCGGGCATCTGGATCCACCATGACCAGGCCGAGATGCAGGACTTCTTCGGGCGCGCCCGCGATTTCAACATCCAGAATAGGCATCGAGTTAAACGCCAGCGGCGCACCGGAACGAGAATCGTAAAGCACGGTAATCAGCGAGCGATCCATTGCGCCGGAGTCTTCGTCGAAAACCCCATAGTCGAGGTCATCGCCCGACAGTGTTTTCTCGGCAATTTGCACCAGTTCTTCTCGCAATTTTTGCAAGGCGTCTGGGGCCAAATGCAGGCCGGGGCGTTCGACGACCCATCCGCGCACGCCTTTTCCTAGCGGTAGGCGCCGGGAGAGATAATTGGAGGGGCTTGATTCCATTGCGCTATTGTAGACGCAATCAGAGGCAGAATGTCTAATTCAATCAATAAAATTGGCGCTTTAAAAGCCGGCCGGAACGGGCAGGCCAGGGCTGGACAGGCAGATGACTTTGAACCGCTCGCCCATGTCTTTTGGGTCGATCAAACGCTGAGCGGCGTTGAAAATGTCCTCGCCATGGTCTGGATTGGCTTTGACCAGTTGGCTGAGGCGGGCCTGAGCGCCCATGCCCAGCAGGAACATGCCTTGAGGGATCGGGCCGGAGACGGTTAGCCCTGCGGCTTCAGCGAGGCGTTTGAGGCGGGAAAAATCGACATCAACCGTTAGATCGCTGTCTCCGGGTTGATCGAGCGGGCCGATTTGTGAGCCATCCTTATAGGCGCGCAGCGTGTCACCGGGGGCTTTATCTGATGGGCCATAGTCAATGAGCAGAGCATGAAATTTGTCTCCGTCCGCAGCGCGCAGGGATAGCTCTGCGACGAGTAGATCGAGCGCGGGCTGGACCTCAACCACAGTGTCTGTAGGTGTCGCGTCAATGGGCGACCCATGCCTATCGCCAGCGAGGCCAAAGGTGAGGTTTTGATCCGCGTCTAGCCCAACAACGCATTCATGCCAGTCGTCGCCTGTTTTGCGAAACTGTCTGGCAGGTAGGCAGTCGAGATACTCGTTAGCCAAAATTAGCGTGTGCCCGGCAGGAATGTCGGTCAGGGCGTCTGAGAAATTGGGGGTATAGGCTTTGAGTTTTTCGGCTTGGACCGCCCGTAATTTGGGGCTGGCCTCGATCAGGGTGAGCTTCAATGCGTCGGCAAATTCTGGTCCGCCGGCGACATAGGCAAAGCGTAGCGCGTCGCTCATCAAAGCGGCGCGGCCGGGGCCAAGCTCAGCGAGAGACAGAGCGCCGGGTTTGCCGAGCGCGGTCCATTCATGGACGCACCATAGGCCGATAAGCTCGCCGAAGATTTGGCTGGTTTCAGGCGCCGTGATGAAGTCACGCCCAATGCCTGGGCGGGTGGCATAATAGCCGTGTGTCGCATCGTGAAGGGCGTATTGCATAAAGCTGGAGATGGGCATGGGGCCGCCGCTCTCAATGAGGCGGATGAGGCGGTCTTTGAGGGTGTCGGTCATGGGTCTAGTCAGCTTGGTGGAGGGGTTTGGATTTAAGCGCATTCCAAACGAGCCACACGCCGCCAATCCACATGGGTGTCGACAAGATCATCCCCATCGTTAGACCAAAGGGCAGGTCTGATGCAAAGGAGTCCGGCAAGCGATAGTTTTCAACAATGGAGCGACCAAGGCCGTACATCAGCAAAAACAGGCCCGCGATCAGCCCTTTGCGCTTCATCGCGCCGAACTTCCAGATCAGGATCGATAGCACGACCAGCGGCAGAAGGCCTTCAAGGAACGCTTCGTAAAGCTGGCTGGGGTGGCGCGCCATTTCGAGGCCGGAATAAACCCATTCCTTCGTGTCCCAATTATAGGCTGGCGGGGTCATGCCGGGTATCTGTGCTTCGGGAAACACCACGCCGAGCGGGGCGTCTGTGTGGCGCCCATAAAGTTCTGCGTTGATAAAATTGGCGAGGCGGCCAAACATGATGCCGATGGGCGCGACCACGCCAGCAATATCCCCCAACTGCAACAGGTTCAGATTACGCATCTTCGCCATCACGATCAGCGCGACGGCGACGCCCAGGATGCCGCCATGAAACGCCATCCCGCCGTCCAGCGTGTTGAAGATATTCAGAGGGTTCTGCTCAATCCGGTCCCACTGATACGGGATCATATAGAACAGGACATAGCCCATGCGGCCGCCGACAATGATGCCGACCGTGACCCATGTAATGATCTCGTCGATATCATCTTTTGTAGCCGGTGCTGTGCCGCCGTATAGCGCTGGGCGGGTCGCCAGCGCGACGGCATATCGATAGCCAAGATAGATACCCAGAATGTAGGCCAGCGCATACCATCGGACCGGGAACTTACCCAGACCTACAAACCCAAAATCAATCGTGAAAATCGCTGGGCTGAATTCCGGAAAGGGAAGCCCACCCGCTGTGACGGCGGTCATGCTTAGTAGATTGAGCAAATGTGCTGCGATTTCGGTCATGCGGCGTCATACCCTCGTGCGGATTGCGAATTTTCTGTTAGTGCCTATCTAAACGTCATAGCCAATTTCGGCGAAGGAGTAGCCCCATGGCCAACACAAATCCACTGCTTGATGATATTGCAGGGTTAATGACCGGGGCAATGGGCGCTGCCAAAGCGGCTGGAGAAGAGGCCCGTACGGCGGCGCAATCACGAGTGAGGGCGCTGATCGCGGATATGGATTTGGCCGGGCGCGATGAGGTGGAAGCCCTAAAACAGTTAGCCATTAAGGCACTAGAGCGCGTCGAAGAATTGGAAGCGCGGGTCGAAGCGCTGGAGACCGCAAAGGCGGGTAAAGCGGCTAAATCCACAAAATAATTGCGCCCGCGCGGGGCAAATTGATCGGCGTGCGCTTGTGCGTTTGGGCTGGCGTGATAGCGTCATTTCTAATGTTTGTTGACGATCGTTGCTTGCCTAGGATGCCTGTATATGCCGCTTGATATTTCCCGCCTGAAGTTAACGACGTTTGATCCGCTGGAGCGGATTGAAGCTGTTCTGGATTCGGCTGGCTGGCAATATGACCGCGAGGAAGATGGGACGCTGCAGGCTGTAGCAGAAACGCGCTGGGGTGACATGGGTGCGATGTTTGCTTGGCGACCGGAGCCTGCCGCGATCCATTATTCTCTGACGCTTGATGTGAAGCCTATTGATGCCAAACGCGGCCTTCTGTCTGAGCTAATCGTCTTGGCGAATGAGCGGTTGTGGCTTGGCCATTTTGACTATTGGGCGGATGAAGGCGTTGTGATTTTTCGCGCGACCTTCCCGCTCATGGAGCGCGAGGCGCCGACAGAGGGCGAAGTGAAAGCGGTCGTGGCCGCGTCTGTGAGCGCTGTGGACAGATTTATCCCCGCGTTCAACTTTCTGATTTGGGCGGGCAAGTCACCGCGAGAGGCGATGGACGCGGCGATGTTTGAGACCCACGGCGAAGCCTAAGCTGACATGGCTGTGCCCGTTTCGCTTACGCTTATCGGTGCGGGCCGGATGGGCGCTGCGCTGGCGGCCGGTTGGATGGCCAATAGCAAAGACATGCGGCTGACGATTGTTGATCCTGCGCCCGGCGCCGATTTGAAGCGATGGGAGACAGAGGGCAAAATCGCGCTGAACCCAGAACCGCACCCATCTGATGTGGTGGTGGTGGCGGTGAAGCCGCAGGTGTTTTCGAAAATAGCGAGCGAGATTACGCCCTGGATTGGCGCAGATACGTTGGTGGTGTCGATCATGGCTGGCGTGACCATGACGCAATTATCTGATGCGCTTGGCGCGGCGCGTGTGATCCGCGCCATGCCGAACACGCCCGGCGCGATTGGACGGGGCGTGACGGTCATTTCCACGCCGCCCAAGGCCAAAGAGGCTGATGCTGGTATTGCGCGTCAGTTATTGTCGCCGCTGGGGCAAGTCGAAGGCCCCGTCGAGGAGGCGTTGATGTCTGCTGTGACGGGAGTGTCAGGTAGCGGCCCTGCCTATGTGTTCTTGCTCACCGAAGCGATGGCGGCGGCTGGTGAGGCGGCGGGACTATCGACCGACCTTGCTATGACGTTAGCCAAGGCGACGGTGGAAGGCGCGGCTGCGCTACAAGCAGAGACGGGCGCGCTGCCAGAGGATTTACGAAAAGCGGTGACATCTCCCGGTGGGACAACACAGGCCGCGTTGGATGTGCTAATGAAAGAGGCAGGACTGGCGTCGCTGATGCGCGACGCCGTTGGAGCCGCCGCGTCGCGAGAACGAGACTTGTCACGCGAGAGCGATGCAGCTGAGGACTAGGCACTATGGCAACCAAGAGTGATGTGATCGAAAAAGGCCTGAAGGCTGGATTGAGTTTGGCGGCGGAGGCTGAGTGGGATGAATTGACCTTGGCCGAGATTGCTGAGGCGGCGGGGCTGTCGCTTTCCGATTTTCACAAGGTCGCCACGAAGGACACATTGGTAGACGCCGCAGAAGGTTGGTTCGACAAATCCATGTCGGCCGAGACTGCAGATATGGAGGACGGGCCTCAGGAGCGTTTGTTTGATGTGATCATGTTGAGATTTGAAGCGATGGAGCCCTATCGCGCTGGGATGACGGCGCTGATGAAATACCGGGAACGATCCCCTGCGCGATTGGCGGCGCTGCTGAAGGCGCGTTCTGAATCGGCGCGCTGGGCACTCGTGTGCGCGGGGCTGGATACAGCAAGCGGCGCGCCGCTGAGCCTGAAGACTTTGGCGATAGCATGGGTGATCGGCCAGACGGAACGATCTTGGCGCAAGGATGAAGATGCAGACTTTGCTCGGACCATGGCGACCCTCGATAAAGAGTTGAAGGGCGCTGAGGACCGTATGGGCTGGGTCAGCCGGATGACTGGGCGATCTAAAGCAGGCGATGCAGCGCGAGATGAATCTGCGACCGATGACGCACCCAGCGACGAGGACGCCAAGAGTGATGCCTAAACCGAGTTTAGATATCGACCCGATGGACCTGACCCCCGACTGGTTCAACGCGGTGTTTGAGCGGGTTGGCATTGATGCAGACATTGCCGGGTTTACGCGCAAATCAATTGGGACAGGACAGATTGGGGAAAATGTTCGGTTTGTGTTTGACTATCACCGCCAAGGTGAAGGCGCACCGAGCGCGCTGGTTGGGAAGTTTCCATCGGGGAGCGCGTCTAGCCTGGCGACCGCGAAACTGCTGGGCCATTATGGCCGCGAGGTGAATTTTTATCAGACTTTTGAAGTCGCCAAGGCGATTGCGCCGGCGACCTATTATTCTGACTATGACGCGGGCACAAATCGGTTTTGCCTGCTGATGCAGGATATGGCGCCGGCTGAGCAGGGCGATCAGTTGAAAGGATGCAGCCTGGAGCATGCTGAGCGCGCGATTGACGCGGCCGCCATCTTACATGCCGCGCATTGGAATGATGCGAGCCTCGACGCCTATCCGTGGCTTCAGGGCACTGAATCGGCGCCAGAGGAGCCAATTAAGCCGGAAATGATCGGAGGTTTGTGGTCTGGATTTAAGGACCGATACGGCGACCTGTTGACCACTGACGTGGCGGAGACGGGCGAGGCTTATGCTAATTTCGTGGTGAAGGGTAATGACCCCTATGAGGGGCCGATGGCGCTGACTCATGGAGATTTTCGGCTAGACAATATGTTGTTTGGCGCAGAGGGCGCGCCGCGACCTTTAGCCGTCGTCGATTGGCAAACGCCGGGTAAGCGTGGTCCGATGATTGATGTGGCTTACTTTATTGGGGCTGGGTTTACCCAAGCCGATCGGCCTGGGCATGAGGCGGCCTTACTTCAACGCTATCATGACAAGTTGGCAGAGCGCGGCGTCGATTATCCGCTTGCAGAGATGCAGCGCCACTATGCCTGGTTCTCGTTTTACGGCATGGGCGTGGCGTTTGGCGCGGCGATGTTGGTGGAGCAAACCGAGCGCGGGGATGAAATGTTTCTCACGATGTTGCGCCGCCACGCCGCCCAAGCGCGGGCCAATGGCGGGCTGGATCTGATCGGCTGATCTCAAATTTTGCGCAAAAAAGATTCCTTAAGGCGCAATGACCGCCTTGGGGTGGCTTGCTCCAATCGAGGTGAAACTGAAGCAAATGCTGCGCAAAGGGCTAGATTTGTGCCGGGGTGATACAAGAAGCTGAACACATGGCTAATGCGCGCTGGCAGAACGTGTTCAATTTTCATGAAAACTCACACGTTGACCTACGCGCAGCCTTAAAACCTGTCCTGTAACTTCATTTTCTCAGCGTTGGCAGAAGCCAGCGTCTTGATCCGACTAGAAAGACGGTGTGAAAATGGAACAGCAAAACGCAAGAACAAATCGCGTTAAAGGCCCTGATGGGCGTGATCTGACAATGGCAGACCTGCCACCCCCAAACATTTCGCGATGGGTGACCCGTCGCAAAGCGGAAGTTGTCGCGGCCGTCTCTGGAGGCTTGCTCACACGCAAAGCCGCCTGTGACCGCTACAATCTGTCAGATGAAGAATATGATGCCTGGGATCGGCTATATGCCCGTCATGGTGCCAAAGGTCTTCGCACGACACGGCTGCAAAGCTACCGCAAATAGGCGACTCGTCTGCGAGCTGTCTTTCGGCAGCCTTGCGGAGAGAAAAAGCCTGAGCCTGTTAAACGCGCGTTTACAGGCCAGTGGGTAATATTGCTCTGAATTCATAGGATTGGTCTGGCGTCACACCCGCCGGACCGGTTCTTTTCGGAGTAGACTCTATGGCGCGACGCCCAGACACGCTGACCAACAGATCTAGCCCGCCAATTGCGGCGTTGGCGATTGTTGCGTTGATGCTGACCCTGATGATGGGTGGGTGGCGGGCGAGCCAAATGATGCTGACAGGCAGCACGACGCAGACTTCGAACGCTGCTGAAACGTCTCTTTTACAGATTATCGATCCAATTGTTGGGGCCGGAAACGCTCGGATCAGCGTCACAGGTGAGGCCGAAGACGGGCGCGTTGCGGTTGTCTTGCTCAATCGCCTGTCGGGTGAGGTATCGCCGGCACAAATGGCAGCGGTTGAGCGGCTTATAAGCGCGGCGATGAACGTGACCGAGACGTCAGCAGATCAGGTGCTGATCGAATATGCAGACTTTGCGACGGGGGCGCCGGGCCAATTAACACCGGCCCAATATGGCGAACTGATGGGCTTTATTGGTCTGGCGGGATTGTTGAGTTGGATGGCGCTGGCGACGCGGGCCGAACGCATTGAAGTGCGGTCAGAGGTGATGCCGATGGTGCACATTGATCCTGTGTCAACGCCGCCACAGATTTTGACGCCGGTAGCGACAGAGTCGGACGTGCCTGAGACGGCAGCTGAAATGATCCGCCGAGACCCGTCGCGCGCTGCAGATGTTCTGCGCGGATGGATGTCTGGCAAGGAGGACGCGGCATGACCGCTTTGGCTATAACCTCTCCCGAGCCGATGGATGCTGGCTTGCACCGTTCCGCCGCGCTGATGCGTGCGCTGGGACCAGATGCGGGTGCCATTTGGACAGAACTAACACCTGAAGAAGGCCGCGCGCTCGCCGCAGCGATGGACGCGATGGCCAATGATGCTGGCCTTGAAGCGGCCGCAACACAGGCTTTTGTATCAGAAGCGAAGGCCGCACCGGCGGCTAGAGCACGAGAAGTTTGGGGGCGCTTGTCGGGGCTGAATACCGATACACTGGCACAGTTGCTAGGCCGGGAGCATCCGCAGACGCTGGCTTTCATTCTGTCGCGCATCAATGGCGATGCGGCGGCGCGACTGTTGCGAGCTTTGCCACCGACGACCTCCATCGAGGCCATGCAGAGACTACTACACTTGGGCCGTGTTCACCCAAGCGCGACCCAAAGCCTGTCAGAGCGCCTGACGGAAATGATGACAACACTGGCGCCCACCGGCGCGCAGGGCGGGCATGAGCGGGTTGCGCGCATCTTCGACCGTTTGGATAGCCGATCTGAAAAGGCCTTCCTGGCAGCACTTGAGAATGCTGAACCGGGCGCAGGCGAGAAGGTACGCGCCTTAATGTTTACATTTGACGATCTAACAGGGCTGGACGCCGCCGCCATGCAGACACTGCTATCAAGCGCGGATCGAACGGTGCTGCAGATTGCGCTGAAAGGCGCGAAAGATACAACCAGCGCTGCCTTCTACGCCAACATGACCAAGCGGGCGGGCGATTTGTTGCGTGAGGAAATTGATAGCCTTGGCGCTGTCCGGCGCAGCGAAGTTGACGCCTCGCGACAAGAGCTTGTGGCATTGGCGCGGCGATTGATCCATCGCGGCGATATACGCGTGGCAGATGGCTATGATGAGGAATTGGTGGAATGAGCAAGCAGACGAAATCCTCTATCGAGGCGTATGAGTTTCGTGCCGACTTCGAGTCGAAACCAGACACACCTGTTGCCGAGCAAGTGAAGATGGACGCAGCTGAACTGGCCACATTGCTGGCCCAAGCCCGGTCTGAGGGCGTTGCCGAAGCGCTGGCTCAAGTACAACGCGAAGACGCACAGCGGCTGGACGGTGTGGCGGGGCAGTTGAACGGCGCTCTGGCCAACCTTGTGGAGCTGGCAGGTCATTTGGATGCCGCGAGCACGGACGCCGCTCTAGCGGAGACCTCGATGCAACTCATCAATTCAGCCGCCAAACGCATTGTTGACGGGCAGGGCGATTTGTTTAGTGCCGCGCAGCCTTCACTTGAGGGCGATAACGCCGTAGAGGTGCGTAGATGACCGAACCTGCCAACCCTGCCTTGCAGAAAGTTCTAATGGACGTGCCTGTAAAGGTCGACGTCGTCCTCGGCGAGATGCGCATGTCGATGGACGAGTTAATGGCGCTTTCGGCCGGAGACGTTGTGTCTCTACAGAAGGCAACAACCGATGAAATTGAGATTTATGTCTCTGATCGGTTAATGGCGCGAGGCCGCCTGGTGGTCGCAGACGGCCAATTGGGTGTCACATTAACAGAAATTGTGGATGGACGGGCCGCCGCCTAGACTTGGACGCCCAAAGCATTGGCGCAGCATGCCAAGGCGTTGAAAACGAATCAGTTTTTATCAGTTGTTTAGGTCGATCCGCGAATCGGCTGGTGTATTTTTGCGACTCCGATTCTGCCGAATCTGCAAATTCCTAACGCGCCGCAGGATTTCGTTAACCTTTTGAACCGTTAACTGAGCCTGAATTTGAGCCGCCCGTCGCACCGCTAGAGATGCGCCGGACCGCCCATCAGTAGAAGGGTGCCGCATCTATGCGCATGAAAATGTTCGCCGCTGAATCGTTCGAGGCCGCCAAGGCCGCCATCTGTGCAGAGATGGGAGAGGATGCAATTATCCTGTCGGAACGCGAAGTGGATGGCGGCGTGGAAGTTCGCGCCGCAACCGACAAGATGGGCGGGCACGCCGTCCCCAACGAACCGTTATTCCTGCGCAATGCGAGAGACGGCGGTAAGAACGGCCGCGGCGCTGAAAACCCGCTTTATAGCCGTGTGAGAGACGCGCTGATGTGGCACGGCGCACCTGACCGGTTTGCAGAACGTGTTGCCCAGAACTCAATGGGCCGTGACGGCGAACCGATCACTGACCCCGAAGCGGCGATTGCTGCAGGACTATCCAGCCTTGTAAAATGCGACCCGATCAAACCGCGCCTGCAAAGAGACATCGTATTGGTCGGCCCGCCTGGGCATGGCCGTACCGCAACGGCGGCAAAGCTGACCCGGCGCTCTGCCGTGGCGCGCTGTGAAGTGTTTCCGTTGGCCGCTGATCTTGACGGGACGGCGGGCGCTGAACAATTGGCGGCCTATCTGGAACTTGAGCGCAAACAAATTCGCGCCGCCGATACACCGGACGAATTGTTCATTCAATTGCGCGCGGCGCGGCAAGCAAAACAGAAATGCATAATTGATCTGCCTTCGATTGTTCCGTTCGATGACAATGATATGTCGAGCCTTGGCGACTTGATTGCCGCGATTGACGCCGAGCCTGTGCTGGTGATTTCAGCGGAAGGCCACCCGGATGACCTGGCCGATGCGGCACGCGCCTTCGCAAGAGCCGGTGTGAAACGCGCCATTGTTACCAAGCTTGATGTTGTGCGTCGGCGCGGCGGCATCGTTGCAGCCTTGTCTGCAGCGAACATTTCATTCTCTCACCTTGCGGTGACCCCGTTTATTGGCGGCGGACTTGTTCCCGCCGCTCCATCGCGACTGGCATCGCTGTTGATTGAAGATCAATCCGCCGATGTCATAGCTCTGAAAGGAGCTGCGTAATGAGCTTCATGATGCGAAAATCTCAAGAACGCCCACTGTCGAAACCGACACCGCGCGTTGCCCCGGCCTCAATCATTGCGGTTGCTAGTGGCAAGGGCGGCGTTGGCAAGACGTTCATGGCGATCACGATGGCGAGCGCGTTTGCGCAAGCTGGCAAACGCACCTTG
>CAZXVJ010000050.1:18703-20297 GCA_964644385.1 uncultured Hyphomonas sp.
GGCCTATCCGCGCTGGCGCTGCAATATGACCAAGTCGTGCTGGATCTTGGCGCCGGGATTGAAGCCAATTGTATGCGGCTTGCGCGGTCAGCCGATAAGGCGCTGATGATTATCACAGATGAGCCGACATCCATGACCGATGCCTACGCGTTTATCAAAGTGCTGCGTGGCTATGCGCCAAATGTTGAGCCGGTGATTTGTATCAATCAGGCGGACACGCGCAATGCAGGCAAACGGACCTATGAGGCGATTGCAAGAGCGTGTGAGACTTTCCTGGGGTTCAGGCCTCAGCTGGCCGGCATCGTCATGCGTGACGCAAAAGTGCGCGATGCCATTCGTTGCCAAAAGACCCTTATTTCGACCGACCAATCGGCCCAGCCCATTCAGGATGCGATTGCGATTTCACAAATGTTGACGAGCGGAGAAGATGGCGCGGCCATCAGTAATTAATCTGTATGAAGAAATTTGAGTAGATTCGTAGAATCGCTATTCACCATTAATCTTTCTTAAAAGAATGGCGCGTAGGATTCACAGGTATTAACAAAGCAGCTAAACCAGTTGCTAAACTGATTCGGGAGACGAGAACATGCGCGTCCTACTAATTGAAGACGATAGCGCTGTTGCGCGTTCTATAGAGCTGATGCTGAAAGCCGCTGGCTTCAACATCTACACCACCGACCTTGGCGAAGAAGGCGTGGATCTGGGGAAGGTTTATGAGTACGACATCATCGTGCTTGACCTGTCACTTCCGGATATCTCTGGGTACGAAGTGCTGAAGCAACTGCGTATGGGCCGAGTGAACACGCCTGTTATGATCCTGTCGGGCAATCCTGACATTGAAGCCAAAGTCAAAACACTGGGCTATGGCGCCGACGATTACCTGACCAAGCCGTTCAACAAGGACGAGCTGATCGCACGTATCACTGCGATTGTGCGCCGGTCTAAAGGCCACGCTGAGAGCACGATCCGCACTGGCGACATTGTTGTGAACCTGGATGCCAAAACGGTTGAAGTGGACGATGAGCGCGTTCACCTGACCGGCAAAGAATATCAGATGTTCGAGCTGTTGAGCCTGCGCAAAGGCACGACGCTCACGAAGGAAATGTTCCTCAACCACCTTTATGGCGGTATGGACGAGCCTGAGCTGAAAATCATCGACGTGTTCATCTGTAAGCTGCGTAAGAAGCTGCAAACAGCGACCGGCGGAGAGCATCATATCGAAACTGTCTGGGGCCGCGGCTATGTTCTGCGCGATCCGAAACCGGCGCGCAAAACCGCCGACGAAGCAGAAGCGGCCTAAGCCCTTCAACTTGCACTGAATTTTGAGAGAGCCCGGCCACCGCGCCGGGCTTTTTTGTTTACATTTTTTGTGGATCGCCCGCTGGGCGCATCGAAGATGCGCTACGCGATGGATCTGCCGCTTCGCGGGCTCAGGGCTGTTTACCAGCTGAACTTTATGCCCGATGAGCGAAAGCTCATCTGGGTATCCATCTCTGGACGGGGCGGTGTGAGCTTCATTTTAGGGTGACGTGCTTTGCTGCGCTTTTCCGAGATGGGTCCCCAGACGCTGCGCGTCGGGGATGACGCAGAACTT
>CAZXVJ010000051.1:0-19504 GCA_964644385.1 uncultured Hyphomonas sp.
ACGTTATACGAAACGCAGGGTCACTTTGATAAAACGATTGAAGCGACATCCTCGGCACTAAAGATCGTACAAGACAATCCGGTAACACCACTCTCGGGAAGCCAAGCCATACGGTTGCGAGTAGCAAATATTGAATTTTTTCGAAACCAGAACACTCCAAAGGCGCAGGCGCTGCTCGACGAGGTCTTCGAGATTTTGGAAGTTCGAGGTGAGTCGCAGGAAACTGGAAAAGCGCAACTTCTGCAAGCTGTCATCTATGCGTCGCAAGGAAACTTCGATGACGCGAACGCGTTGAGTCAGTCGGCCTTAGAGATCATCAGACAGTACTCCGGCGAGAAGTCTGATGTTGCCATCGATGCTCTGGCAACGCGCGCCGAAATTCTCGCTCAATTTGGGGATCCAACTGGTGCGGAGACATTACTTGACGGCTTCAGCCCGATCGAGGACACACTCGATGCCGATCATCCCATGCGCACTCGTATTTTGCTCGCGCGGCTGTTCGTAAATGGCCCTGACAATAGGGATGCACCTCGTACGCTTAGTCAGGCGAACATGGACCGTATCAATAAAAGCATCCGCCTGACCGCCTTGCATCAAAGGTTGATCGATGCCGATATAGTCAATCCATAGCGCGGCAAGCAAAGAAAGACCTGGTCAAGCTTAATGCAAAGTTCAGAGAGCACCCAATTATTGCGCGATTGGCGCAAGGGAGATGACGTTGCCCGCGATGCGCTGTTTGACCGCGTATACGAAGAACTTCGTCTTATTTCCGCTTCATTGCTTCGCGGTGAGGGCAATGCGTCTCTATCAACCGGAGATTTGGTAAGTGAGGCGTCTATGCGTTTACTGAAGCTGGAGGAAATTGATTGGCAGGATAAAGCGCATTTTATGGCGATGGCAGCCCGGATGATGCGCCGCGTTTTGATTGATCATGCGCGCGCAAAAGGGCGCAACAAGCGCGAGCATTTTAATGTCACCCTCGCAACCGGGATGGGGCCGAGCGGGAAGGATGTTCTTGATCTGCTCAATGTCGAACAGGCATTGACGCGGTTGAAGGTGTTGGACGAGGAACGGGCAAGCATTATCGAGTTGCGTTATTATGGTGGGCTCTCATTTGAAGACACCGCCGAAGCGCTCGGAATGTCCGTGTCTACGGCCAAGCGCAAATGGCGTTCAGCGCGCGCTTGGCTATTGATGACAATTCAGAGTCAAATCGAACTGGATTAGCAATTCTCTACATTGTCGTGCGACCGACAGTTTATGCTATGCCGCGACCTAAAATCGACGCGATACCTTGTTGTCCGATGCCACACGGTCTCGAACACTTGACGCTTTGATACTGTCCGACAAATAGATCGAATAGTCCGATGGCTTCGCCCCCGCCGCCAGTATCGATAGTTTGTGGGTGGACGTACTTTTTCCGTCACCAGCAGGAACCGTAATGGATACATTCTGTTGTGTCCGCTTACCCTTCGTGGATACCAAATTGAGAATGACGTTTCGGCTGAAATCGCCTTTCGACACAGCAGTGGCTAATTCAACCGTTACTAAAAATGTAATCTTATCGCCATCTCGCAATGGTTTGACGTCCGTAATTGACCAATTGTGAACCGCTGCGTTGTCGGCACTTTGAAACCCACGTGGTTTGGCTGCTACCGGAGCCTCAAAGTTCGGCTTTTTCACCGAGGCTGGTGCACCGTCCTGGATCGAGCCTTCAGGAACTGATTGGTATAGTCGATCTTCATTCTGCGCCGAGCGCCCAATATTTTCTGGGATTTTCACCAATTTTTGTACCTTCCAAGCTGACAGATCATCCCGGTGGCGAGCGATCAATGGCTTAAGACGACGACCATCGATCGGTATCGTCTTGCGTTGCCCGCCATCAATCCAACCGATGTCCGATACGACCTGAGGTGAGGACGCAATGACGGGCCGCTTATCTCTTTTGAAGGGTGTAATCGTGACGCGTTCAACACGCCAGTCCTCACCCACCGCTTGCCCCAAGGTTGTCAAAAATTCGGAATTTCCTGACCGGGTTGCTTCATCAATCCCGGTAGAAAAGGTTCGGAACGCCTCGGCTTGGTCGCCTGCGCTTTCACTATCTTCTTCCCACATCTGAACCGATAAAACCACGCCGCCATTTCTGGGCACCTTTAGGATGAACCGGTTATTTCGAATCTGACGCGTTTCCCCGTCATCGACATCTGTAAATACCTGGCTTTTGAACGTCTTCACTCGCGCGCCCGACACACCGCTGAGGGGAGAGAGGCTTGCGAAAAAGTACGGTTCATCGCTCGCGCTCAAGCCGTCAATCTCGGACTCTTTTATACATTTGAGTTGCTTCAGCCTGACTTCAATCGCCCGCCATCCATCATTGCGCTGGCGGCTCGTAAGCTCATCATCAACGAACTGCATCGTATAGCTGACGTCAAACTTACCCTCTGGCCCACCATCAATTCGTATCTTTTCAGTCGCCCTGCCCCCGGCCGCCGCGCCGATGAGGCGTTCAGCTTCACGCGTGGATATCACCATCTTGGCATCTTTGACGTAGTCTGCGTTTCCGCCGAATATCGATAGAGCTAACCGCCTCGCCGATGTGAGCGCGCTGTCGATTGTATGGGAGAAGTCGGTGAGTAACGCATCAACGACATCGTCACCATTCGCACTATCATTGACCAACGACACGCGATCAGGAAGGGTTGCGAACGGGCCGACGGTGTAGACATCGCGGTCCCCCATCTCAAAATCATTGTAAACAAGAAAAGGGCTACTGACCGCTCCTGTAGCGGTACTTAGGGGAGAATGGTCTAGCAGAAAGGTCTCTTGAAAACCTTCGCCCTCAACGTCTAATTTTATGTCAGCGTCTGTTCCGGAGCCAATACTGTTGCTCGTCTCGATCTCTAAGCGCAAGAACCAACCGGCTGATTGATCGACCCCGGGGTGGGCGCGAGTGCCCGCGTTTTTCACGGGGTAGTCGCCAGCCGACATAAATTGAAACGGCACGCGCGAAAGATCTTCGAACTGTTGTGTTCGACTGGCTAAATTGCTTGGGTTACTTTTCACACGCTCCCAAAACACTTCATATTTGTCTCCGCTTTGCGACGGATCAAAATCTTTGACGGCCGATTCAAGCAGTTGCATGTATTGCTCCGTTGTCCGCATTGCGAGACGTTTTGTGTCGGAGAAAAAATAATCTGTATCTACGGTGCATTGGCGCACGATGTCTGGCGTTTCACATTCATCACCGTCTGGGTCGTGGGCACAGCTATTCCCGAAGTTTACAATCGCATTGCATGTAGCGCGCTCAGTGGAACTGCGATTACCCGCCTCCATTCCGCCACGTCTATTTGCGAGGCCGCGTTGATTGGCTCCAATCCTCGAAAGGATCGTTGTGTCAAGGGCAATGCCTGCTGGCTGCAGGTAAAGTGTGCTACTGGGAACGTCGATATCGTAGATGGACATATCGATGGTCTCTGCGCCATCACATGCACGGTAGCCGGAACAAATGGGCGTGTCCTGCATGGGGGAGATGCCGCCGCAAATGACGCTGAGTGGGCGATGGATGGCTGACTCGAGCAGAACAGGGCAAGATGGAGAATATGCGCCGTGATGGTGCGGGGATTGAGATGCCGGCGTCTCGTAAGCTGCAGTGTAAAGCGTCATGGCGCGTTTTTCATTCAGCGAGTATTCGAACCAAGTGCGTTGTCTTCGGCCCGGTTCATCCATCCAGTTGGAGTGGGAATAAAAATCTTGAGCCGCGTGAGATGCGATCCCCAATAGATTATGAGCAGCGGCTACACCGCCCTCTTCTTGTTCAGCCGCCCAGTAAAGTCCAATCAACAGACCGGCTGTATAACGCTCCCAATTGTCGATAACGCCATCTGTTGTGAACGTATCGTCATGGTGCATCTTAACCAGTTCGCTTTGCATAGCGATTGCCGATTTGAACCGGGTTTTGTCGGGCAAATCTTCCGCCCACCAAAGCGGATTGTAGAGATAGCTATCGATATAGTCCGCATGCCAAGCGATGCTCATCGCAGCTTCTTGGGAAAACCCAACCCCATCCATCTGAGGCTCGCTAACGCCAACACCAGCGTCTGCATCACCGGCAAGGGCGCGCACCGTCATATCTAAATGGTGCCACGGCCGTCCGTTGATTACGTCCTCACCGCCAAAACCTGTGGCAATGGGTGCAGCCAAGGCGATTGTAGCGACCGACGCCGCGCTGAGCCGCAATACTGTTTCTAAAAGTGTCTTAGACATGGAACTTACTTTCTTGATCAAAGATCAATTCAGAACGAGGAACAGGCTCAATTTTTCTTGGGAATGGTCTTCAGCCGGGGCGCCTTAAGCGTTTTGGCTTTGTCGACCGAATTTAACGCGTTGCAGTCTACGCCGCGTTTTTGGCAAGGATTGACCGGGGCGACGCCTCCCCCGATTTGAGGAATGATATCATCGTTCAAAACTGACATTGTGAAGAGACCCGTACCGTTGTCTGGCGCGGACCCAACGATGTCACGCAAATAGATTGCGAAAACTTCAGTCGGTTCGACGTCTCTGTCACCACAGGTCTTTACATCGATGGTTACGCTGCGCTCACCCGTTTCGATCAATGCAAAACCGCGTCGACGCACGACATCCCCCGAAACTTTGCAAGCGCTCACGCGTGCTTTGGGGGCATCTGTTTGACTTAGCTTCGTCACGTCATACTGGAATGAGACGGGCAACTTTGCCGCAGCAGACAGCGATACGGAAACTGAGTGGACGTTTTCACCCTCATCACCCTCGGCTAACCGGGTATCGGAAATACCGATTTCGGGAAGATCGGTGACGAGCCCAGCGCGCAATAAAAATTTCTCCCAAGCAATCGCCGTCGCAATCTCCGCTAAAGCGCGCGACTTGGCGTGATTGGGCGTATGGCCGTCATCCGCATCCTTGTTCAGTCCGGGCGTGTTTCCACTTGCCCAATGGCAATACGTCAAACCTTCCGCCTGAGCATGACCCGCTGGACACATCGCTTGATGGAACTCCCAACCCGCAAGACCTTCAGCAACTCCCGCAGCAGAAATCTCGACATATCCAGTTTGAAGCCTAGCGAAGTCATCTTCGTCCAATGCAAGCCGCATATTCGTGTTGCGAATTGATGGGTCTTTATGGATCACACGCAGGAACTTCGCGACCTTTTGATTATCACCGCTGACCACGTCTCGCCGCATTGCCGACCGCCCGGCAATCGGCGTGCGATCGCATGCCGTTTGTCTTGCGCTGGACACTGGCTGACAATCAGGACCGGGATTATCGTAGAGAAGTTCAGTTACGTTGGAGTGGGCATAGAAATCTTGGAGAGAATGAAAGGCGTGACCGAGATATTGTCTTCCTAAATAGCCTCGAACCTCTAATCGTAAGTTCTCTAGAGCCGTCCGGTGACCGCCACTATCATTTGCATTGATGACCCGTACGCGCGTTGAAAGAACTTCGATATCATCGTCAATCTGTTTGAACGCCTCTCCAGCCGTGGTGTGTGGATCCAGCACGGATGCGAACATCAATTGCTGAGCATCGATTGCTTCAAGTGCCTTGGCAGCGGTGATGCTTCTCCTCAAGTCTATGATCGCTTCGGAATATTTGAGACATTTAGCTGTCTTTGTTGGCGAAAACTTACAATTGTCGTGAACAAAAGAATCCACTCGCCGCAAACGTCTATTGAGCGCCTCTACGATCCCGTCAGCGCCCTCGTATCGCGGTTTTAAAAACCGTGGATTGTCTCGAGCGTAAGCAGCTGCGCGAGACAAATATGAATCCATCAAGGCATCACTGCGATTGAATTGCCCATTGGCCGTGCTCGCTGAATTTAGATGCATCACAGGGTCGAACTTGTGGCGGATCAGTTTTGTGTCTGCATTCACGTTGCCATCGATGATGTCCTGCATCGCGAAGGCGTTAATTCCGTTCGGTGCGAAATTGATCCCGGCCTCTGTTATGTCCTCATGATTTTCATCACCGCCATTGATCGCGCCCACCGAATAAGCGCCCGCAGTGTTTGCAAGCAAGCTAACCAGAACACCTAAGCCGATTACTCCTACCGACGTTCTTATAATTCGTAACATTTTTCTCATCCTCACCCGCACGCATGTTGCGCGCGATGTTACAATCCCGCCTGACTGGGCACCGGGGTGAACGGTCAGACGGGACGTCATTTAGCTATTTGATTTCCAAGTTCTCGACTTCAGCCAAAGCTTCCGGGTCGTCTGCATATAGAACGAGCAATTGAGCCTTTTGCTCTTTGGTCACGGTAACGGGGTCGGCGGCGACCCGTCTCTGGCGAGGCACTAGGGTTCGCTGCACCTCGGCGGTTCTTTGGTCTCGTTGTTGCTTTAAGCGCGCAACCTGCCTCAAATCCTTCGTGACCATAACAGGCTCAATTTGGGAAAATAGCTCGCGAAGTCTACGTTGATCTTTGCTTGCTTGGCGTGCTTGACGTACATCCTCAAAATGAGATCCAGTCTGAGCGGAGAAAATCTCATTGAGCACCTCAAGAGCTGCTGGCTTGTAGATATTATTGTGCCCAGCCGCATTTGGATGGATCGCGCCATCGAGTGACCCTTGCACGATGTCGTGCGAGTCTACGAACGTGTTGAACCAACGATCTTCAGCACGGCGTGTTCCGATGCCATGACCATCCGCGCGGTCTTGAATATCCAACACAGTGCAGTTCGAAAATGTGCCACACCATTTAGCGACGCGAGGGTTGATTTGCCTCTTCAGGATGCGCTCAGCAATTGCCAAATCTCTCGCTGATACCGAACCTTGAATGATCTCAAGCAATACATTTTCGGAGGCTTGGAAGATCAGATCACTGTGGACACCGTCCTGATCTCGCGTGAGATTGGGATAGTTGAACCAGTAAACTTGTGCTGGATTCAGGCGTTGCTGCAATGATGTTCGCAGGTTAGGAATATGGGCTTCTGTCTCGTCGAGACGTCGCTCGACCTCAAGTTCAGTAAGGTCAAAAAAGTCGGTAACCCCCAAAAGTCCTGAAATTGAATCTTTGATAATTCCGCCGAAGCCTGCATCGTTGCCCCCTGCCGACAGAAACAGCAAATCAATACGATCATACTGGTTGTCGACAAGCCATTCTTCCGCCTTCTCAATTTGTCCGGTGAACCGCACATCCTTATTTTGCGAGCCCAGTTGACTTTCAGTTCGACTAAAACGGGGCACATCAAAGTTGGCGTCTAAGACTGACACGCGTTGCATATCCGCCTCAATACGCGGCGTTCGCACCGTTAAGTTTCTACTCTTCTTGTAGTCCCCGAGGATCCCGCCAGCTATGTCGTCCGTCTGTCTATGAATCGTAGCGCCCGTGATCGCGAAATTGTGCGACACAACCCAGAGCTTTTTGTTGTTTTGCTTAAATTCATGAATGGCGCGTGACCCACCGCTGAGGTACGAATTGTGCGCCAACTGCACGCTCCACTTAGCCGTAACATGATTGGTAGATTTCTTTTCCGGCGCGCCCTCTCCTGCACCGAATGAGTCGCCGATGACAGCCAGGACGATTGGGTGCGGCATAACAAAACTTTGCGGAGCGCTATACGCTGTCTGGCCACCATCCTTGGGTTCAAGCGCGACGCGGTAGTGAACCGTTTCCCCGCCCACAAAGCTTAACGCCGTATCACCGATTAGTCCTGCTTTTGCGTATACACGCGTGCGTCTCCCGCCGCGCACGCCTCCGCTTCTATAGTTATTGAAAGCCTCCATCTCCTCTTCATTGAACTGAGGTAAGGTGGCTTGTAGCCTAGCCGTTTGTGAGCGCTGCCGAGTATTCTTCGTCGATAGGATCATCGTGTCCGACGGCACGGAGCCGCCTGACAACTGAATGGGGCGCTTGGATACGATCAAGCGGGCCTGAAGGTTTTCCTCTCTCAATCGCGTGCCTGTATAATCGGGGAGGTTTATTCTCAATTCGCGTTCGCCCTTTACCAGTGGTTGAAGATCAACCTCAGTCGATACAACGGTGGGGATGTTAAGCTCCGAGACCGTGGGCGCTTTCAAATCCTCGGGTTTGAGTTGACGCGGAAACTTAGGAGCTTCCTTTACGCTTGGCATCGGCATCGGCTCGGATTTGTAGCCTTTACGTGATTGGAATTTTTCAACCGGTTTTGTTTTGAGACCTTTGAGGCCATTGATGGGTGAGGCCTTCTCGGACTTTTCAGACGCTTTTGAGTCCTTGAGTGGTTTTGATTGCGCCTGCGCAGCGTAGACAGCGCTTGAGGCAAGCGCGGCGGCGATGAGTGTGCGCGTTAGAAAATTGGACATGAGCGGGCTCCTGTGTGAACCGCAAAATTTTGAAATAGGTTTGGTTCTAGCAGCCTGAAATAGCTTGCCGACGGATAAGATTGTCCGGCGTCGCAGGAACTCCCCGTGGACCAACTTGAATAACATCCGACTGATATTGAGCGACGAGAAACGGAAGCAATCCGGTATTGTTCATAGACTCAGATGCAAAAGCCGCGTCAGCGCTATAGATCAAAATAGCATCGACGCCCCCCTCACTGTAGGCGTCCCAATAACCTTGAGCGACACCCTGATCCTGCGCGAATACGTTTCCCGTCTCATAACCGCCTGAGCCCGGCGATGTTGAACTAACCGACATTCCTGAGTTCTGAGAATAGCGAAATGTGCCATCGGAGCAGAAGGTATAAACTGTTGTCCCAGAGTAGTATTCCGAACTCACCTTGTGCACCATTTGGGAATTCGCCATGAAAGTGCGCAACTGGTTGACCGAAGGTGTATCAAAGGATTGATCTGTAAACGAAGCGGTTCCACCATTTCTCTGATTGAGCGCCTCAACGCTTTGACGAAGCTGAAGGTGTCCTTGCGCCACTCCTTGCCCAGAAACCCGCGGCGCTGCTTGTGTGGACGGGCTGGCAGGCCTAGGCCCACCTTCCTGGGACACGCCTAAAAGTTGACTGTATTTTTCGAGTTCCTCAAGCAACCCTGCGGGATCGTCATAGAACATCTCCAAAATACCGGCTTTTAAGGCGAGTTGATCAGCGATTGGATAATAGCTTTCATCTTCCATGGCCATTTCAATCTGAAGGGCCTCCTGGAAGTGCGCCTCCGTCAGGACATATCCATCTTTACGCGCCAGCACTTCGTCAGCGTCTCCGCCAGCTGCATAGACAGCTGGTTGCTCTGCATTTGCTGAAAGCAAGTCACTCTGGTCGCTGGAGCAGGAAACCAATCCAGACACTCCAATTGAAAACAGTGCGATCGAACATGCGCGGGCGCGCAAAATTGAATTCTTCATCTCATGTACCTCTTAAGAACAAGCCGCGAATAATCGGGGCGTTACTTAAAGAGGCGACGAAATCGAAAAAGCGGTGTCAAAGAATTGTTAACCCCTCTGATAAGCTAAAACCAAATTGAAAAATGGATCACTGTTATTGCCACCATGGCGAAACGAATTCAGTGTCCGTCGTCGACGGTACCGCTGTACACGATCGTAGAGATTATTGACGACGAGCAGCAATTCACTGGGATCTATGATCATGTCATTAACAAGTTTTTCTCGAACTAGAGCGATTATGTTGTTGCGCCTATTGCCTCCTGCGGAGCAATTGGAATAAGAACCTCTGATTTCGTATCGTCCGCCAATGATGAAAAAGCAGATATGGCGAATGGCCTACTTTGGGTGTTTTCGGCCACTCAGCTAACGCTGCCTTTAGCGCCTAGAATGCACGTATGCAGTCTCTTTAAGACCAACTCTAACAGCCGAAGACGGGTTTCATACCGATATAGTCGTCGTTGCAGACTTCTTTTTGGTTGCGGGCTTTTTCGGCTTTGCGCCGGTCAGCGCCTGCGTCCCAGCGCTCTATTTTTGCCTCACAGCTGTTCGTGCTGAGCGATTGTGAGCCAATGCGTCGGCTGCGGTTGTCGGTGTATAGGAGCTTGACCGAGACGTTGTATTTTCTGACGCTATTTTTCAGATAACGCTGACATTGCATCACTTCACAATCGACACCCTTACCGCACGCAACCGATCCCATGCCGGTATTGTAGGTCAACTGAACAGTGTCGCCGCGGACACCGTATTCGCTCTTTTTGGATAGATAGTTTGGCTTAAACTTATTGTGCAAACCGCCAGCCTTCTTCTCAAGATAGGCCGTTCGTTCTGACGCGCTCGCAGATTGAAAATCAAATGCGCCGCCGCCTTCGCCAAGCACGACATAAGACCCCGCGCCGACACCGCCCATCATCGCCGCTATGAGCGTTGCAAAAATTGTATTGTTCATGTCTGGCCCCACCACATGCATATCGTTGATGCACGCAGTGTAGCGCCCCGGCCTTAGAATTTCGTGTGACCGGGGCTTTGGATTTTAGAACGTGAGTTAGGCGCTCTTTTAGATTTTGTGGGGCGCCGGGGCAATTTTTGCCGCGTCTGGCTGCGGCTAGTCAAAGCTCTCTTTCAGAACCGCCAATCCAAACAATAGTGCGAATGTTCCGATCAGGGACTGCGTTGCCACAATGCCCCAACGGATATCGCGATATATGACGGATTGGGTCGGCGATTTTGGATTGACCGAGACGGGCATCGATTTGCCGTTCGCTTTCAGGGTTTTGAAATTTTCGTAGATTGCTCTTTGGGCGTCTTCCTGTCGGGAGAGTTTATCCCTCAGATTGACTCGATTGGATTGATAACTCCTGCCGTTATAGCGATACGTGTACTGGACCGTGGCCTGATAGCCCTTGGAAACCCGCCGCGTCGAGGTCGTGGCGCTGCCGACCTTACCTGTTTTCCAGCCGACATCGACAATGGTCGCGTCAGCGTCGACCCAGTTTGCGCTTGCAAGATATTTGTAAGCGGTCATTGAGCCGACGCCCAGAAAGGCGCAGCCAATAGCCAGCATGACAAGCGCGAAGAAGATTTTTTTGATCATGTCCGTTGGCTGGCGCGCGCCCCGCCCTAAAGCAGATCGCCGCCCGCCGCCGCCGCTGACGTACCGTCTTTCTTATAGGCGCGGATGACGTTTTTGCCGGTGATCCATTTGTGGACTTCGTCTGGGCCATCGACCAAACGCTGCGAGCGGATGTGTGTGTACCACGCGGCGAGCGGCGTATCGGTGGAGTAACCGAGCGCGCCGTGAAGCTGGATCGCGGTGTCGACGACTTTGTGTACCATGTTGGCGAGGAAGACTTTGGCGATGCCGTTCTCCTGGCGAAGATCAAGGCCGTTCTCTGCCTTGTAGGCGATGTGCATGAGCATGAGACGGGCAATGTAAAGCTCGCTGGCGCACTCCGCGAGCATGAACTGGACACCTTGGCGATCTTCCAAGCCGGTGCCGAATGTTGTGCGCTTGGTGACATGCTCTGTGGCAAGATCTAGCGCGCGCTGGGCCATGGCGACATTGTGCATGCCGTGGCGCAAGCGCCCATAAGCGAGACGGTGCTGCCCCATAGAGAAGCCGCCGCCCTCGCCGCCGAGTAGGTTTTCTTCCGGCACGACAAGGTCTTTGATTTCTATCTCGCAATGGGCGGCGCCCATCTGTTCCTGATAATCTGTGTGCAGGGCCATGGTCGGGATATTGCGGATGATTTTGTAGCCGGGGTTTGGCAGCTCTACGAGGAAGGTGGAGAATTGTTGGTGGCGCGGCGCTTCAGGATTGGTCTTGGCCATGATGAGCGCAATGTCGGCGACATTGGCGGAGCTGGAGAACCATTTTTCGCCGTTGAGGATATAGTTGCCTTTACCGTCTTTCACGGCGCTTGTTTGCATGCCCGTGGCATCTGCGCCGGCGGCTTTTTCTGTCATCGAATAGCAAATGCGCTTCTCGCCATTCATCAACGGCTTGAGGTATTTCTCTTTCTGGAAGTCCGTGCCGTGCGCCGATAGCGTGAGCATGGTGGCGTCATCAGGGCCTTGGCTGTTCATGGAGAGCGCGCCTAGATGGCTTTGGCCAAGCTCCATCTGAACCAGCGCATTGGCCAGCGGGCCGAGGCCCATGCCGCCATGCTCTTTCGGCATGAAGGGAAGCCACAGGCCTTGCGCGCGGGCTTTCTTGCGCAGGGCTTGCAGGATGGTCTGATAATCACCGCCGCCTGCAAGTTTTTCCTGCGCGGGTATGCATTCCTCGTGGACCCATTTACGGACGCGCTCGCGTACCTCTTTCGCGTCGTCGGGAATTACAAAATCAATGGCCATACTGTGTCTCCAGATAAGCGTTTGAGCGTGGCCGTCTGTGTATGCCCCGCTTGGACGTATCCAATCTCACATTGAACGGGCGCTTAATCAATCGGTCGCGTCGCGTCAGAGGAGAAAATGAGGCTATCCAGTGGGTTTATCGGAGCAGCCGCAGGGGATCAGACTGGCAGAGAAATGGTGAGCCGTGTAGGAGCGCAACAACTTCCGTACGCATTGCGATTCACGGCGAACTGGGATTGTGGATAACCCCATAACACTGCTGGGAACATTTCGGGCGCGCTTTGGGGATAAAGAAGGTAAAGCTGAGCGACCCTTTTGGGCGCATCCAGCCGCGCCCGTCAGAGGCCGGATTGGAGCGAGTTTAAGCCGCTCGAGTACAGACCGATTTTGACGGCAGCTCAGTTGATATGCAGCAATCTATGGGGCGTCTTCACATGTCAGGGCACATCAATTCGCATTCAACTTGCAATTCAGTCATCGGCGTTAGAATTTCGCAATAATGTTCAAGAATACGCCGTCATCATCATAAGATAGGTCTGTCAGGTCGTCTGAGAAGTCTGTAAAATTGTACCCGATGCCAACTTTTGCATTGTCACCGACATGGCGATAAAGCGCCGCGAGCACGCCTGAGCGCGTGTCCTGAGCTTCTTCAACTTCTAGGATGCGCCCTTCAAGCACTGCGTCCCACTTCTTGATGAAGTGTACATCCGCGCGGATCACGCCCAATGTTGCCGTGCTATCAAGGAAATCCTCGTCCAAACGAGACAGACTGACTTCGCCTTTGCGCAAGCCATATTTGCCGCCAATGGTTAGCCAATCGTTCAAGCGATACTGTCCGTCTACACTGAAGATATTCGACTTCTGAGCCGGCAATCCGGTTTGACCCGAGTTTGAGATTTGCTGCGCGCCGGGAAGGTCTTCAAAATAGGTGTAGCGCACCAGAGCGTTCAATCGATCATTCTCTGTCGGACGGTAGGCACCGGCGACTTGCGCCTCAGTAAACTCGCCCGCGAAGAACGCGCCTTGACCAGAATTGCTCTCCGCCTTGTTATATTTCAGCAAGGCGCGCCAATCTGGAGAGACCTGTACGCCTAGGTTTGACCTGAACAGCCATGTCTCACGTGAAATACCGTTCTCATCATCGTCGCGCCACTCAATGGCCGCGCCGCCCGAGATGGGCTCTGTAACATAGCCCACAGTCGCAGTGTAAGCTTCGCGTTCAACGACGCGTCCATCAGACTCGACATCGCCAACTTCAACCGACGCCCCAACAACCCAATTATCGTCGGGCGAAATATCGACGCCGAAAGCATTCGTCAATCCGGATGTGTCGCCAAAGCTGGCCCGCTCTTCGCCGTAAACGCTCAAATAGTCGTTGAACCGTTTGCGGCCACCAACGGTCAGCGTGTTTTGAGTATTTGACGTGCCCAGGAAACTGCTATTGCCGTCAATGCCGGGCTCTGTGCGTTCAGCATCAAGAGTGTAGTTAAGATAGTATTCTTCGCCGTCTTTGCGTTGCCAGTTTAACCCGGCTAGCGCGCCGCTGCCGCCAGCGCCGCCAGACACTTCGCCGGTCAGGTCAAGCTGATCGGTAACTTGAACTGAGCCGCCAATACCGTAGCGTGTGCCGGACTTTCGAGTATCGGCAGAATCGATCGTATCTTGCGCAAACGTGTAGATAGAGAAGTCTTCGCCTGGTTCATATTTCAGCTCAACGCCCAGATCTGTGCGGTCCCCATCGCGCCCAACCAGCGAACCATCTACGTCATTGTAGCGAAGGCCGATCCCAGCGGTAATCGTGTCGGTAACACCGACGCGCAAATCTGTTGAAACAGTTGTTTCTTCCAGACGGTTCTCGATATCAACCTCATCAAGTTTGAGGCCAAGTTCGATCCGCTGGTCAGTGCCAAATTCTGTCAGAACTTCCGCGCCGTAGCGCTGTGTGTCATCTTGCGTAAGGCGCCCGACGCCGGAGAATCCCTCTTCGATATTCTCATAGTAAGCGTTGACACGGGCCTTCGCGCCGTCTGTGTCGCCGATCACGGTCGCCCCTTCGACACGATAGGCGGTGGCATCGTCGCCAACGCCCGCGGTGAGCGTGTCATAGGTGAAGCCGCCATCCAAAGACGCTCGCTCTGTAAAGCCCGCGCCATCTGATTGTGCAATTTCGGCCTTGATATAGGTGTCTTCGGATGCCCGAACAACGACGTCTGCGGCGATGAGGGTTTGATCCGCACCAGCGGTTTCTTCTTCCTGCGCGGTGACGCCGAGACGAATGTGATCTCCGGCCCAACCTTCAACACGGCCACCTGTGGTCCAACCATCAAGGTCGCCAAGCGTCGGCGTAAACTCGTAGCGTGAGACCAGATAGACGTCTTCTCCTGACAGGGTTCCGGATCGGACGATACGGTTGTCGAGCTGTGTTGACGATAGCGGCCGGGCAAGTAAAACGCGGCCTTGAATATAGTCGATTTCATAGTCAACAAAGGGTTTCAGATCGCGCGTTTCAGACACCAAACCAGATTCCCGGTCACGCACTTCAACACGCAACCTCTCAGAGCCAATCGTAATGTCTTGATTTTCAAGAAAGTAAACCGATCCGCCTGTGCCGCGATATTCTTCTCGCGCCGGTATTGTGCCGGGGTCGGCTGCGAAAGCGGTTATTTTTGCGCGGCGTTCGCCGAACGAGGTAGTTACGTCAGAATTGTACTCTACCTTTGCGCCATAAAGCCCTCGGTCAATTTGGGAGAACTCGGTGTCGGTGATATTGGTTAGGAAGTTACCCCAAACGACTTCATCGTCTCCACGTTCAAGGCGAACAAAGAAGCGACCCTGAGTTGGTGCATCGTCATAATAGGTCGAATCGTCTCCGTAGACCGGATAGTAGCGATCAGGATCAATGCGGCGCAAAAGGCTCTGCGGATTTTTCTTGTCGAGATTCGAGAACAAGTTGTCGATATTTTCTTCAGTCGTGTCGAGCGACGCCGTCAGCAGATACTCGCCCTTGATCTTACCCTTCAGATAAAAGGCCGCACGACCGGTGACGAATGTCTCGTCAAAGTCTTCGCCGCCTGCTTCGATGATTGCGCGGGAATCGTCAGATTGTGTGCCGATCGTCAGATCACCAATCGCAACGAGGAACCAATCATCCTTGGGAATATCAATATCGCGAATAATATCGACGCGCGATCCTGCGCCATCAACGTAGCTAATGTCGACGGCGTGCTCTCCCGGCGGCAAAATTTGACGGACTGCGAAATCGCCCTCTTCGTCGGTTTTAACCGGACGATCGAAAACGCGAACATTAGACGCCCCGCCTTCAACAACGCTTTTGCCGGACACGGTGACTGTTGCGCCGCGAACTGCGATATTTCGAATGGCCGTATTGTCATTGCCATAGATAGCGGTGATCTGAGACTCAGGTCGTGCGGCGTCAGTGGGGCGGTCCGAGACGTTGAGTGTCTTCGGATTGGTCTCGTCCCATTGTTCATGCGTGTTGTAGATTCTTAGAACATAAGTGTAGCTGCTGGTCGTCCGTCCAGCCGGAACGGTCCAACTTGCTTTTCCCTTTTCCGAAACGGGCAAAACAACAATAGGCGCATTGACCAATTGGTCTTCAGCATCGAACACACGAATATCTGCGCGCTTGATCCAGTGTGCATAATTCCAATAGGTCACAAAATCGATGGTTTGACCCGGCGCAGCGGCGCCGCCATCATTATCAATCCCGACATTCAACAATGGCTGAACGGATAGACCGTCATAGGTCATCTGAATATCGACAGCACTCAGTGCAGCATCGACCGCGCTCGGAGAACGGTTGGTCTGTGTCACATTTTCTGCGCCCTCGACATAGATACGCATGGCATCTGCCTTAGGCACGGGTTTGGGAGACGGCGGTGTTGGCGTTCTCACCTGAATTTTCGGTTGAGGCGCAGGGCGTGACGGTCGCACCACTTTGCGCGCCGTTACAGGCGCAGTGTACGACACCGCAGGTTTCGGCAAATAGCCTTTGATGTCTATATTTCGGACGGCGGTGTTATCTTGGCGATAGATATTCGTGCTTGAAGGCGCGATTTCTGAGGCTTCACCAGAAGCGTTCGACAGAACAAGCGCACGTGGCTTTGTTTCATCATATTTACCGGACGTATCGAATACGCGCAGCACATAGACATATTCCGCCCCTGCCCTGCGCGGCGGGGTCCAAACGGTCGAACGCTCTTTTGACACCGGGATCGATGCAATGGGTTCGTCCAGGTACTCGTCAGACGCATTGAAAATGCGAATAACGGCCTGATCGATTGAACGATCGTAATTCCAGTAGGAGCGAAAGGTGACGGGTTGACCCGGAACCACGTTAAAACCGCCATGCGCCAGACCGGCGTTCAGCATCGGCTTGGCGTCAGAGATATTGGCATCAACGCTCGTTTGGATCAGCTTAGAGCCACCGCTTGATGACACAGTTCCCTGGGCGAAAGCCGGCGCGCAAACGAGCGCAGTGGTTCCGAACAGAATGATGCCAGAAACGGCGGGTTTGAAACGTTTGATCTTGGTCATAGCTTTGCCCCGTGGGCTGATCGATTCATTCAGGTGCGAAGTGGACGCTGGGTTTGCGTGTGTCATCTCAGCGTCCTCCCGCATCGGAGCTTGCAACGGTCTGGATGTCGATCTTCAGATCGTACGGTCCATCCTCCCACTGTCTTCGAATTTGAGCTGCGACCGCCTCAAGTCGCTTTCCTCCGTCGCCACCAGAATAGGTAAGTTTCAGGGTGGACGGTTGCTGCCTCAGTACCTTGAACAACTCCTGCAACTTAACTTGATATTCCGGCGTCAATTGAGAGGTGTTTCCGGCAAAGGCATGTGCCATCAGGTCCATACGAACGACACGCTGCATCGACGCGCCAAAGTTCATCGTTCCCAATTTACCTTGTGTCAGGCGATGAACACGTGGGTTCTCTGTGGTGATAGAGTAGCCGGTCGGCAGGGTACGCTCGTCAACTTTGAGGATGAAGTTTGAGCCGATGCCTGAACGCGGGGTTGCTGCACAAGCAATGTGGTAGCGACCATATTCATCAGTTGTGATCAATAGGCCCTTCACGGTTGCCAGACGCACGCCCGGCAGCCCCTTCTCGCCTTCGTCCTGAACACCGTTCTGATTGCCATCAGCGAAGACTTTGCCGATCACTTCAGAACAATCAAACACTTCATCCGGAGTGACACGAACGGTCGCCTCAGCCACATTGGACAAGACCACAGACCCAACTCCTGTTTGGACATAGGCCTCGTTGATGTACTCGCCGACGCGAACGCCTGAGCCCACAATTGTACCCAATTGGATCGTGGTCGAACCACCAGCAGGAATGTCTACATCCTCCCAAATCAGTGAACCTGCAGAGCTCATCACTGGCTCATCCGCCACATCATCCACGCGGGCTGACCCTTCGACGTATTTGAACCCTGTCGGAAGATTATCAATCACATCAGCATCATTGATATCGACGCTCTGCTCATTCTGCACAGTGATCGTGTAGACAATAAGAGAGCCCGTAGACGCCGTGCGGCTGGTCGATGTTTTTGTGACAAACAATGGCAGCGTGCCCGAAGATAGGTTTACCGGGATGTGATTGTTGATGACGTTCGGATCACCGGTTTCCAGCAAGAAGCTATCGAAGAAGATCGATGGCGTACCAATGGCTGGCTGAGTGGACGAGCCGAAGACTTGGCAATCACCGCCAGGGATCGCGTCAATCGGGCAGGATGTGGCGTCCAGCGGGTTTGGTTGCGGGCTGAAGCCATAGATTGCAGGTGAACCATCCGGCATGATCAAACTGATTTGATATTCAGTTTCAGTCAGTGGGCAGAGCGGATCTGCACCCGGGACCAAATCAAAGCGATAACGTCCATCAGAGCCGGTCACTTGATTCTGCTGACTTGCATCAATGAAGCACACAGCCGGTAGCGGCGTGCCATCAGCAGTCGTTAGTGTCGCGATCACGCCGATCACCGGATCCCCTGTTGCAGCGTCGTAAATGACGCCAGAAGGATCAATCGGCAAATTCTGGTCAACGATGACATCGCCAGCGGTCGTATCGACACCCTCGATACCGCCAACTGCCGTGCCAGTTTCTGGGTCGCGGAAGACGATTGAATAGGTGCCAGGCGGCAAATCTGGTGACGTATAAGCACCGTTTCCATCTGTCACGACCGTTGCAACCACATTGCCATTTTCGTCAAAAATCTCAACGATATAACCGCCAAGTGGAGGCTCGTTGGGCTGGAATGTGCCATCACCATTGGTGTCTTCGAACACTACGCCCGAGATCGACGACGTCGTTGCGACTTCGATTGTTATCGTTGCCGTGTCGCAATTGGTTGGATTGGCCGTTTCACAAATTTCGTATTCAACGACATAGATACCAGCCGGTGTACCCGGCGGAACACCCAGTGTTCCGTCTGGATTGACGCTTACGCCAGTCAAGCCACCATCATCAACGATCGCCACCGTAACATCTGTAGGCGCAAAAGGTGAGCCGCCGAGCGTGTCATTGTCGAATACAGACGGTGTCGCGCCACCGCTGACGCCATCAACCGGCGAAGAAACCACGTCATTATCAGCGACAATCGGGGTTACCTCTACTGTAACGGTTTCAGTGACCGTCGCACAGTTGGACGGGTTTGCCGTTTCGCAAACTGTATAAGTCACACTATAAGTTCCAGCCGGTGTTCCCGGAGCAATCGTAATCACACCCGTGGTTGGATCGAGGTTTAGCTCAGGATCAGAGGCATCAACCGTGATGTTGACATCTGCAGGATCAATTGGTGTTCCATTAAGCGTGTCTGACGTCAGAACACTTGGCGTCGAGCCACCTGACGTTCCGTTGATCGGAATAAAGGATTCGGGCTGGGCCACAATTGTATTGGGATCAACAACTACAGTCGCAACTGCTGTGTCACAATTGGTCGGATTGCCGACTTCGCAGATTTGGTAAGTCACCTGATATGTGCCCGGTGCCGCGCCTGCTGGAACTGAAAGCGTTCCGTCAGCATTGATCGTCACGCCTGTCAGGCCGCCATCAGCGGTGATAGATGGAGTTACATCACCGTTCGCAAACGCTGCAGAGTTCAGAGTATCATCTGAGAACACGGACGGCGTTGCACCACCTGTCGCAGAGGTTATCGGCGTCGATGTAAAGTCATCGTCATTGGCGACAATCGGATTGTCAGCAACAACAATCGTTGCAATCGCTGTGTCACAATTGGTCGGATTGCCGACTTCGCAGATTTGGTAAGTCACCTGAT
>CAZXVJ010000051.1:19604-19807 GCA_964644385.1 uncultured Hyphomonas sp.
TAGATGGAGTTACATCACCGTTCGCAAACGCTGCAGAGTTCAGAGTATCATCTGAAAACACGGTTGGCGTAGACCCGCCAGTCGACGATGTTACGGGCGTCGACGTGAAGTCGTCATCATTGGCGACGATTGGAGGAATAGTGTCGACTGTGACGGATTCAGTGAGGTCATCACCGACTGTGGTTGGATCGCCTTCATCAGCA
>CAZXVJ010000052.1:0-11794 GCA_964644385.1 uncultured Hyphomonas sp.
CAAAAACAAAGCGCTGCAAGTTTGTGCAGCGAACTTATCCAACACCCCCTCCGGCAGGGTTATTCTTGCCCCTATGAACCGCGAGCAGATCAACCGTCTTTATGCAATGACACCGATCCTCCTATGGCCTTGGCTATGGGTGCAGCTCGTCGTGATCTTAGCCAAATTAGAAGCCGCCTCGCTCAGAGGCGAAGACTCAATGGTGCTCATCGGCGTGACCAAATGGTACGCGCTGCACATCATCTATGAGTCAGATAATTTGAGCGAGTACCAAGCGCCAAAACCGTTCAGCTACGAAGGCAAAATCACCTTTGCCTCACTCTGCGAACCGCTGGAAAACCCATGGGACACACAAATCCCATCAATTTCCCACCATGCGGCGCCATCTGCGCCAGTGCTCTGCACCCGTGAATACGCCGAAGCCCTCCGCCCCGTTCCCTGACTGCGATCCACCAAAACTGAAAACTCAACCCGACCCCAAGCCGCTTAACCGCGGCCGCACGTGCTGGCTAAACCGTCATCACCGTCGCGCCGACCGTCTTCCCACTCTCAATCGCGCGGTGCGCATCGGCGGCATCTTTCAGCGCGAACCGCTGGCCAATCTCCGCTTTGATCGTGCCCACTCGCAGCGCGCCAAACACAGCTGCCGCGCCCCGGTCAATATCGCCCGGATCACGCAAGAAGTGGAACAGGCTCGGCCGCACCATCACGCCAGAGCCGATCTTCGCAAGCTGCCCCGGCGCAACCGCCGCAGCATTGCCAGAAGCATTGCCAAAACTGATATACCAGCCGCGCACCGCAAGGCTCGCCAAACTCGCCGCCTGACTGGATTTGCCAACACTGTCATAAGATATGTCCACGCCGCGCCCATCGGTCAGCGCCATCACCTCATCTGCCACTTTGTCATAGCCAACGATCACATCACTCGCCCCGCTCGCCAGCGCCTTATCAGCTTTGTCTTGTGTCGAGGTCACGCCAATCACCCGCAGCCCCAAACTCGCCGCCCACGGCACCAGCAGGCTACCCACGCCGCCCACAGGCGCCCACGCCAATGCCGTCTCTCCGGCCTCCACCGGGCGCACTTTGAACAACAGCATCCACGCCGTCAGCCCCTTCAAGGCCAGCGCCGCGCCCTGCTCACAACTCACCCCATCCGGCAATTTCATCATCGTCGCGGCCCGGCCCGTATAGTGCGTCGTGTAGGTGCCGCCGCCCACATAGGCGACCCGGTCTCCCGGCTTCACGCGCGTTACACCCTCGCCCACCGCCTCAACAATGCCAGCCCCCTCAGTGCCCAGCGTGCCGGGCATTGGATAAGGATAAAGGCCGGAACGGTGATAGGTATCAATATAGTTCAGCCCCACAGCCTCCTGCCGCACCAGCGCTTCGCCCGCGCCGGGCTGACGTATCTCCACCGGCTCCCATTTCAAAACGTCCGGCCCGCCGGTTTCGTGAATACGTATCGCATGTGCCTCGGTCATATCGGGTCTCCTTAGAATCAAGGTTAAAGCCATCCCATGACAAACACCAATCTGATTTGCGGCGTCGATGAAGCTGGCCGCGGGCCGTGGGCAGGCCCCGTGACCGCCGCCGCGGTGATCCTAGATCCAAACGCGCCCATCGAAGGCCTAACCGACTCCAAGAAGCTGACAGAGCGCAAACGAGACCGCCTCGCCCCCCTCATTCAGCAACGCGCAATCGCTTGGTCTGTGGTTCACGTTAGTGCGCAAGACATCGACACCCTCAACATCCGACAAGCCACCCACCTCGCCATGCGCCGCGCCATCGAACAGCTCAGCACGCCGCCCAGCCATGCCCTCATCGATGGCAATGATTGCCCCGCTGGCCTGCTCTGCGATGCGACCACCATCATCAAGGGAGACCTCACAGAGCCCGCCATATCTGCCGCCTCTATCCTCGCTAAAACCGCGCGCGACGCCCTGCTGCGTGACTACGATGCCCATCACCCCGCCTATGGATTTGCCAAACATAAAGGCTACGGCACCGCCGCCCACGCCGCCGCCCTCAACGCACATGGGCCTTGCCCCCTCCACCGCATGAGTTTCACGCCCGTCAAACGCGCCGCTGAAAGGCACGCCACGCGCTAGAACACCATTTTTTGATGGACGAGTTCCCCTATGCAAGTGCATTTTCATAGATAAATACAATGCGCTATGGTACCCGTCGTGAAAGTCGAGTGAACCCAACGCATACTGACAAAGAGGTAATTATGGCCGACCGCGAAATGAAGAAACTGACGCGGCTGTTTGAGCTCGAACAGCTCACCGGACAAGACGCCGGCTTCTTCTACGCAGAAACGCCAAAAGCCCCGATGCATATCGGCCAATTCGCCATCTATGACCCCGCAACAGCGCCGGGCGGAAAGGTCCGCTTCAAAGAGATTTTGAGCTTCATTGAGAGCCGCGTACATCTCGCAAAATCCTTTCGTCAAAAGCTGAAAACCGTCCCGATGAATTTGGATCATCCGTATTGGGTTGATGATCCAGATTTCGATCTGGAGTTCCACGTTCGCCACATCGCCCTGCCCGCGCCAGGTGATTGGCGGCAATTATGTATCCTGGCCGCACGACTACATTCTCGGCCCTTGGATATGACGAAGCCGCTCTGGGAATTTTGGGTTGTCGAAGGGCTCGACAATATCCCCAACATTCCCAAAGGCTCCTACGCCATTGTCTCGAAAGTCCATCACGCCGCCATCGACGGCATGTCGGGCGTCGAAATCACAACCGCCCTGCACGATTTGTCGCCAGATGTGGTGCGCGAAGAGGCCCCACTCAACACGAAGCCCAGCCGCCAACCCGGCAACATGGAACTGCTCGCCCGCGCCCAGCTGAAGAACGTATCGAATCCCGTCGCCGCGCTAAATGTCGCGCGCAACATGGCCCCCGGCGCTTTGAAATATCTCGACGGCGTCCGGCGCGGCGAGTTCGATGTCTTCAGCAACAAAGTCCCCCGCACCCGCTTCAACAGTACCGTGTCAGGCCACCGCGTCGTCGGCGGCCACAGCTTTGATCTGAACGCCATTAAGTCGATGCGCAAGAAACTGCCGGATGCCACCGTGAACGACATCATGCTGACGATCGTTGGCGGCGCCATGCGTAGGTATCTGAATGCAAAAGACGAACTGCAAACCGATTCACTGGTCGCCATGGCCCCTGTCTCTGTGCGCAGCGAGCAAGAGAAAGGCTCGATGGGCAACGAGGTCTCAGCGCTCAGTGTCGCCATTGGCACGCATATCGAAGACCCGCTTGCCCGCCTGCATTTTGTGCACGAAACCACAACCAAATCCAAAGCCATCTCAAACGCCATAGGCGCGCGTCAACTCGCTGATGCGTCAAAGCTCGCCCCAGCCCTCGTCAGCGGCATCGCCGCGCGCCTCTACACCCGCCTCGGCCTCGCAAATCGCGTCCGGCCTATGTTCAACACAGTTGTCACCAACGTGCCCGGCCCTCAGGTACCGCTCTACATGAATGGCGCGCGCATGGTCGCCGCATACGGGCTCGGCCCCACAATGGACGGCCTCGGCATCTTCCACGTCGTTGGCAGTTACTGCGGCGAGGTCTACCTCACCTTTACAGGCTGCCGAAAAATGCTGCCCGATCCTGATTTCTATGCGGCCTGCATCTATGCGGCCTATGAGGAGCTCTACGCCGCAACACAGGAAAAACCTGCCCCGCGCAAACGTCATCGCAGCCACACAAAAACCGGGGAAGTCACGCCGTCTGCAAAGACAGTAAAATCAAAACCAAAGAAGAAAAAATCCAAAAAGAAAGCCAAGGCCAGCAAGACAGCCGCGATGGCCAAAAGCGATCTCAAACAAATCAAAGGCGTCGGCCCTGCCTTAGAAAAACGGCTGAACGCGGCAGGCGTCTACAGTTTCGCTGATATCGCAGCGCTAAAGGCCGCTGACGCAACCGCTCTGGATTCGTCGCTAGACCTGAAAGGCCGGATCAAACGCGATGGTTGGATCAAACAAGCCAAGGCACTTGCCTCTGCGTAATCTATGCGCTCCCTATTGTGCAGGTGCAGCAAGATTGCCAAACTCTGCACAACACCGACTCATAAGGGGAAAGCATGCCCAGATTACGCGCCAACGGTATCGACATCGAATATGACTCTGCCGGTCCCGAAAACGGCCCGACAATCTTGCTTATCATGGGGCTGGCCGGGCAACTCACGCAGTGGCCGCAAGACATGGTTGATCGCCTCGTCGCAGGCGGCTACCGCGTTGTTCGGTTTGACAATCGCGACATTGGCCTAACCGACAAAAACCCCCAAAAGCCAGCATCGCTGCCGCTGCAAATGCTCGCCAAACGTCTGCGATTCAAGCGCAAATTCTCCTCCTACACCTTGCACGATATGGCACGCGACACGGTTTGCGTTCTCGACGGTCTCGGTATCGCCAAAGCTCATATTGTTGGCGTGTCGATGGGCGGCATGATTGGGCAAGTCGTTGCGAGCACCTATCCGGACCGGGTCGAAACTTTCACAGCTATCATGACCACAACCAATGATCCTAAGCTGCCACGCGCACGTTCTGAAATTGGCAAAGCCATCATATCCGGCAAGCGCCCACAGAATCGAGAAGAAGCCATCCTGCGCTCGCTATCTGTCTGGGACATGATCGGCACGAAAGACTCCGGCGCAGCCCCGGAAGACGTTCGCGCCCGCGTTGAAGCGGCCTTTGATCGGAGTTCTGATCCCGCTGGTGTACGTCGCCAAATTTCAGCGATTATTGAGACGGGAGACCTCACTGAATACACCCGCAAGATCAAGGCGCCGACGCTGGTCTTGCATGGCAGCGCAGATCCGCTCGTACCGATACAATGCGGACAAGCCGTTGCCCGAAACATCAAGGGGTCACGGATGCATGTCTTGAACGGTATGGGGCATGATTTGCCGCCAAAATTCGTACCTGAAATCTGCGATCAGATCCTGGCACACACGCAGCCAGCACCGAAAGTCAACGCGGCGCCAGCCGTTTAGACCGGTTCGGCCATGTCAGCAAAATGGCCTGCAAAGGGATAGGCCAGTCGGTTAAACAAAGACGTCGTCCGATCAAACGGCACCCATCCATTCTCAGGCTGCGCCAACCGATCCGCCAACGCTAGAAAAACGAGCGGGTTTACGCCCAGGCCGCAATGGCTGCCCATAACCTCAATATTGTCTGTCATCGGCGCCGCAGGCTCAATCGAGTTGCGCCAGGCGACGATCCCATCCGTCTTCGAAAAAATCGCTGTTGATGGAACAAATTCCGGCGGAATGTGGAGTTTCTCTTCCAGCTCCCGCGTCTCTTCCATGCCCGGCTTGTGCCCCGTAACGCGGACGTAGAGATCGTGAATGGTTGTGGCTTCAGAATGGCCGCCAATCGGGCTGCCCAGTGTAATAACTTGGCGCACTTGATCGGGCAATTGTTTGGCAATCTCGCGCGATAAAACACCGCCAAGGCTCCAGCCGATCAGCGTCACCTTTCGGCGCGTGTCGCGATACAAATTGATCACCTGTTCGGCCAGCAACTCGCCATCCATACCTGTCGTTTTCAGGCCAAAATTGCGGCCAAGCCGCCAACCACGAACATGATAGCCTTTATCTGACAGAAACTTACGAAGCGCCGTTGTAGAGCGATCCCCGGTCAAAAATCCGGGCGACACGATCACAGGATGACCATCTCCCATCGGCGCATTGGCCAGCCTGCGATTAAACAAGGCGAGCGAGAATAGCTCTGACACAGCGCGCGGGCCTTCCAAATACATCAGTGGGAACCGCGGGGGCTTCATCTCAAAATCAATCGCTGTCATTGGCTTAACCGCCTTTTTGCGCCGAAAAACGTCGGCTCGCTGTAGCGTTGCGCATTTATTACCCGTCAGGAAGCAGATTCATCCGTTACGGGTGTTATTGCTTACAGGCTGGGCGGGAATCCTTAACCCGGCCTTAACTGGCGGAATCCACCCTAGCTATTGAGGCATTGAAGGTTCGCGTCGCTCATGTTGTTTTTGTTTGGTTGGCATAATTGGAAAGGTGAGTCGGGGCGTCGCTATCGCTTCAACATCACCCTCACCACAAAAGCACTGCCCGATGAGGCGGGCATCTATATGTTCGTGAAACGCCGTTTCGTCTTCTTTCTTATCCCGCTTTACATAGGCAAAGCCTCTAACTTCCGTAGCCGTGTCATTGGCCATGAGCGGTGGTGGGAAGCCTGGTGGAAGCGCGGCGCAACCGAACGTCATATTTTGAAGGTCCGCTCCGCCAAGAAACGCTCCCAAATTGAAGAAGATCTGATCCGGCGCCACAACCCTCCAATGAACAGAATCCTCGTCCCGAAAAACAAGGATGACGCCCCTATCGACACTGAGCTGCGCAAATGGTGGCACGTTCGGCGCTGGTTCAACAGTATGCTACCGTGGACCTAAACCACGGGCTTTAGCTTGATGTAAGCTGCCAAGCGAGGCATCTGAAGGCATGGCCGATACACTTTCCCCAACTGCCCCGCCTTTGTTCGTAGATGCGCCGTCATCGGTCGCGTTCAAGAAGTTGCGCAAACGCATTGTGCGCAATGCACTATCAGCCATCGACACGTATCAAATGGTCGATCGCCGCGCCGTTGACGCGGGCGACGTGCCTCGGCCCAAATGGCTGGTCTGCCTGTCAGGTGGCAAAGACAGCTATGGCCTGCTGGCCGTCCTGATGGATTTGCAATGGCAAGGCGCATTGCCGGTCGATTTGCTGGCCTGCAATCTGGATCAGGGCCAGCCCGGGTTTCCGAAGCATGTTCTGCCCGAATGGCTGGACAAGACGGGCGTGGATTACCGGATTGAGACCGAGGACACCTACTCAATCGTCACCGACAAAGTGCCTGAGGGCAAAACATATTGCGGCCTATGTTCAAGGCTAAGGCGCGGTATTCTTTACAGAATTGCTCGCGAAGAAGGGTGTGATGCGATCGTGCTTGGCCATCATAGAGATGACGCGCTGGAAACCTTTATGATGAACTTCATACATGGCGGACGACTGGCCGCGATGCCGCCAAAGCTGCTCAATGATGCGGGCGATTGCTTTGTGTTTCGTCCTTTAATTCAGGCTTCCGAGGCCGATCTCGAGGCTTTTTCTAAAGCGATGAACTTCCCCATCATCCCGTGTACGCTGTGCGGGTCTCAAGAAGGTATGCAGCGCGGGGCGATGAAGGCGATGCTGACAGAGTGGGAAACCAAAAAACCCGGCGTGCGGCAAGTTATGGCGCATGCTCTGGCGACGGTTCGGCCAAGCCATTTACATGATCCGCGCGTGTTTGACTTTGAAGGGCTGGCCATTGGCGGCGACGGCGAGGCCGATGATGGCGTGCCGTTCTAGGGCGCGAATGAGTGTCCATATCTTGTCTGTATCTTGTCTGTATCCCGGCCATATCCTGTCCATATCCATACAATGCCTAAGGATTGAACGCGGCGCGCATGTCTGACCGAAAACCCTCCATGCGAAGCCCGAAAGACCGCATTCGTCACGCGGTGTCGTTTGAGATCATCGGTCTGATCATTTTGATTCCAATCGCTGGTTTGATCCTTGGCAACCCCATCCACGAGATTGGTCTGGTCACGGTGGTGAGTTCCATCATCGCAACGGCGTGGAACTATGCTTACAATGTCGGCTTTGATCATGCCATGGCACGGCTGCGCGGTGACGTGCACAAAACGGTGCCCATCCGCGTTCTTCACGCGGTCCTGTTTGAGACGGGGTTGGTGTTGATCCTGTGGCCGTTCATCGTCTGGATTTTGGGCGTCTCATGGGGCGCGGCGTTCCTGATCGATATTTCGTTTGCCGGATTTTATATCGTCTACGCCTTTGTCTATAATTGGGTTTACGATCTGGTCTTTCCGATCCCGAATGACCCAAAGCCCCCTAACGCGCCGCGATAGCCTCAGCGGCGGCATGGGCGCTGGCCCAGGCCCATTGGAAATTGTACCCTCCAAGCCACCCGGTCACATCCACACATTCCCCGATGAAATAAAGGCCCGGCTGATGACGGCTTTCCATCGTCCGAGACGACAACCCATCGGTATCAACCCCGCCCAGCGTCACCTCTGCTGTGCGATAGCCCTCGGTGCCTGTGGGTTTCAGTCGCCACTTTGAAAGATGCTCAGCAGCATCTGATAGCGCGACATGCGAAAGATCGGCCAGGCGCGTATCCGGCACATCGCCCCGCCGGCCAAGCAGCGCGGCAAGGCGCTTCGGCAACACCCCCTCCAAAGCAGACGGAAGGGTTTGCCGAGAGCGCTCTGCCTTCATCTGTTTGAAAAGCGCGTCAGCATCTTCGCCATTGAACAGATCAATCTCAATCTCTGCGCCTGGCGCCCAATAGGATGAAATCTGCAGCATGGCCGGCCCGCTGAGGCCCCGGTGGGTAAATAGCATCGCCTCATCAAAGCGCCCCTTCCCCGACGCGGCCCGCACATCGCAGGCGGTGCCTGCAATCGACAGGAAATCGTCAAGCGCTTCGCCGCTAAACGTAAACGGCACAAGCCCGGCGCGGGTCTCTATGATCTCATGCCCGAACTGGCGCGCAACATCATAGGCAAAACCCGTTGCGCCCATCTTCGGGATCGACAGGCCGCCTGTGGCAATGACCAGCGCGTCACACGTCAGCGCGCCGCGCATCGTGTCCAGCGCAAATCCCGCCTCGGTCGCCGCCACACGCTCAACCGATGTTTCGAGCCAATGCTGCCCGCCGCCCGCCTGCAACTCGTCCAGCAACATCTCAATGATCTGCCCGGACTTCCCATCACAGAATAATTGCCCGAGCGTCTTCTCATGCCAGGTGATCTCGTGCCGCGTCAGCAAATCCATGAAATCAAACGGCGTGTAACGGGCCAGCGCTGACTTTGCAAAATGCGGGTTTTGACTCAGGAAATTCTCAGGCGCGGTGTGGATGTTTGTAAAGTTACACCGCCCGCCGCCAGAGATACGCACTTTCTCAGCGGGCTTTTTCGCATGGTCGACGACCAGTACAGACTGCCCACGCTGCCCGGCTTGCGCCCCGCAGAACAGGCCCGCCGCCCCAGCGCCAATGATGATCGTGTCAAAGTGCGTCACACCCAATCAACGACGTCCGAACAGGCGCTCAATATCTGCCAGCTTGAGCTCAACATAAGTGGGGCGACCATGATTGCATTGGCCGGAATGGGGGGTCGCCTCCATTTGGCGCAGCAGCGCATTCATCTCGTCGCCGTTCAGTCGCCGCCCGGCCCGCACGCTGCCCCGGCACGCCATGTTGCCCATCACCTCTTCAAAGCGTTCTTTCAGTGCCAGTCCGGATTCGTATTCAGCAAAGTCATCTGCCAAGTCGCGGATCAGCCCCGCCGCGTCCATCTGCCCGAACAGCGCCGGGGTGGCACGTACACAGATTGCACCACTGCCGAACGGCTCAATCTCAAGACCAAGGTCTGACAGCTCGTCCGCGCGTTCCAAAACACGCGCGGCTTCATCCTCGGTCAACTCAACAATATCTGGAATAAGCAAAGCCTGACGGCGCACACCGCCCGCCGCCATTTGCCGCTTCATATCCTCATAGACCAGTCGCTCATGTGCGGCGTGTTGATCAACAATCACAATGCCATCGGGCGTCTGAGACACCACATATGTCTCATGCAATTGCGCGCGCGCGACGCCCAGTGGGAAGGCCGCGCTTTGCTCCTGCCCGTGCGGCTCAACCCGCGCCGTTGGAGCCGCTTCGGCGGCATAGGCGTAGGCAGGGGGCTCCGTCACACCCGCGCCCATTGCTGGCTTGCGGCTATAGTCGCCCTGTAAAAACGCATTGGGAATGTTCGGCGCAGCAGCGGGTTCACCCATCGGCGGCGCTTGCCAGATGGAGCGCGTTTGTGGCTCCTCTGCCCGCATCTTGCCGAGCGCGGCGCCCGCCACCGTTGTGCTCGCGCGGTGCCCTGCGGCAGCCAACGCATGACGCAGCGCGCCGATCAGCAGTCCGCGCACATTTCCAGCATCGCGAAAGCGCACTTCGGTCTTCGCGGGGTGGACGTTTACATCAACATATTCTGGATCAAGCTCAACGAACAAAGCCGCCAGCGGGTGTCGGTCGCGCGCCAGAAAATCCATATAAGCGGCGCGGATAACCCCGTTCAGCATCCGGTCTTTCACAGGCCGGCCATTCACGAACAGAAATTGCTTTTGATTGTTGCCTCGGTTTAGCGTCGGCAGGCCGGCAAAGCCAGACAGGCGAACCCCTTCGCGCTCGGCCTCAATGGGCACCGCATTGTCTCTAAACTCACGGCCCATAATAGCGCCAAGCCGGGCGAGCTGCCCGTCATCTCCGGCAGGTTCAGCGGCATACCGGAACAAGCTGCGGCCATTGCTCTCCAGGCTGAACGCGGTTTCCGGATTGGCCATGGCCAGGCGTTTGACAGCGTCCGTCACGGCCATGGTCTCTGACCGTTCTGTCTTCATGAATTTCAGCCGCGCGGGCGTCGCGTAGAAAATGTCCCTCACTTCGATGCGGGTGCCGCTGTCGCCCTTTCCGGTGAAGGCTGCGGGGCGCGGGCCTTCTATGCGGCCAGCTTCAATGAACACTTCGGCGGCGTCATCACCGGGCGCTTTTGACGTGATCGTCATGCGCGACACACTGGCGATAGAAGGCAACGCCTCACCACGAAACCCCATTGTGTGGATGTTCAACAAATCAACATGGCCAGCATCATCAGCGCTAAGTTTGGAGGTCGCATGACGCTCCAGCGCGATCAGCAAATCCTCGGCGTTCATCCCGCACCCATCATCCTCGATGATCAGGCGTTTCAGCCCGCCCTCTTCGATGGTGACCGTGATGCGTCGCGCGCCCGCATCTAGCGCGTTCTCAACCAATTCTTTCACCGCTGCTGCCGGACGTTCAACAACTTCGCCGGCGGCGATGCGGTTGACGGCATCGGCGGGCAATTTGCGGATCAGCGGGCGGCGGAGGGCGGAATCAGGCATCTCACTATCATAGCGGACTGGCGCGGGCCTGTCGCCCATTTGGGGCACGCTTGCCACCGGACCGTCGGGAAGCGTAGGATTGGCTCTAATACGCCGTCACTGGAGACGATCAATGACCTCATCCTTCCGCAAGCTTGGCGCTCAAATGATCCATCCGGTTGGCCTCGGCTGTATGAATTTGCACCACGGATATGGCGCGCCCGCTGAACCAGAAATGGCAGGGCGCATATTGAATGAGGCCTTGGATCTTGGCTGCAATTTTCTCGACACCGCGACGCTTTACGGGTTTGGCCGCAACGAGAGCTGTATCGGGGAAAACCTAGCAGCGAGACGCGGCGAATATGTGCTCGCAAGCAAGTGCGTACTGGACTTTGAAGGCGATGAGCGCCTGCTGGACGCCAGCCCAGCGCGGATTAAGACCGCCTGTGAGAACAGTCTGCGGCGATTGAAAACGGACGTGATCGACCTCTACTACATGCACCGGCCTGACCCAAAAGTGCCAATTGAAGACAGCATAGGCGCGCTGTCAGATCTCGTAAGCGAAGGTAAAATCCGCGCGATTGGCCTGTCTGAAATGGACGCTGAGACGCTGCGCAAGGCGCACGCCGTGCACCCAATCACAGCGATGCAGTCTGAATATTCGCTGATGACGCGCAATCCGGAGATTGCCGTGCTGGACGCTTGCCAGGATCTCGACGTGACGTTCGTTGCTTTCTCTCCGGTCGGGCGCGGCATAATTAGCGATGCAAAATTAGACCCTGCCAAGTATCACAAGCGCGACATGCGAAACATTTTCCCGCGT
>CAZXVJ010000052.1:11894-19478 GCA_964644385.1 uncultured Hyphomonas sp.
AAAATTAGACCCTGCCAAGTATCACAAGCGCGACATGCGAAACATTTTCCCGCGTTTTCAGGAGCCGAACCTTTCAGCAAACTACGCCCTGCTCGCTCACGCCAAGGCAGAGGCCGAAGCGCTCGGCTGCACGTTGGCGCAGCTCTCAATCGCGTGGACCCTCGCGCAGGCTGAACACATCGTTTCGATTCCCGGCACAACCAACTTACAACATCTGAAAGACAATATGGCGGCGGGCGCTCTAACTGTTCCGGCTGACGCCTTGGCCAGGCTGGACGAAGTTTTCAAGCCAGAGGCCATTGCGGGCTTGCGCTACCCGCCGCCGTTTCAAGCCACAGTAACGACGGAGCGCTTCCCATTTGAAATGGACACTGAGTAGGTTAAGTCGCCGCGCGCCAACCCATGCCAATGAGCAAGTTTCTAGTTTCAAAAAGCGGCAAGCCGACAACACCAGTATAGCTGCCATTCAAGCTAGCGATGAACGCTCCCGCTATGCCCTGAATGCCATAGCCGCCCGCCTTACCCTGCCATTCGCCGCTATCGAGATACCCAGTCAATTCCGCCTCAGTTAGACGTTTGAACTTGACGCGGGTCATCACCGCGCGGGCGCTTAGGCGTCCATCCGGCGCTTTCACGGCGATGCCGGTGATGCACTGATGCGCTCGGCCTGACATGAGGCGGAGGCACATCTCTGCTTCCTCGCGCGCTTCTGTTTTGGGGAGGATACGCCGCCCAACACCAACGACCGTATCGGCGGCCAGAATGAAGCCCGGCTCTGCACAGGCCTCAGCCTTTTGCTGTGCCAAACGCAGCGCCAAGGCGCGCGGCAATTCTGCCTTTAGCGGGGTTTCGTCAATGTCGGTGGGAACAATGCGCGCGGGCAGGATACCGATCTGTGCCAGCAGGTCTTTCCTGCGCGGGCTCGCGCTTGCCAGTATCAGCGGGGGTAAGCCGGAATTGGCCACGCGGGGGCGCTCTATTTGTAGCGGTAGGTGATACGGCCTTTGGTCAGGTCATAAGGCGTCATTTCCACCAAGACCTTGTCGCCCGTCAGCACGCGAATACGGTTTTTACGCATTTTACCCGCAGTGTGGGCGATGATTTCATGTTCATTTTCTAAAACGACGCGGAACGTCGCGTTCGGCAGCAGTTCAACAACTGTACCTTCAAATTCGAGTAGTTCTTCCTTGGCCATAGGGCCTCCTGATCTGTCGCGGACCTGTTGCGCCGCCATTAACATATGGGACGTTCCCTAGCTTTCACCACCCTCAAGAGCAAGCAAATAGCGGTCATTCGTCGGAATCGTGACGATTTGGAAAGTAAATTGATCCCTTCTTCTGTGGTATGAAAGAACCGATACACGGAAAACTGACGATGATAGACGCACAACACAACTCTGCGCTCACATTCAAATCCATATTGAACTCCATGGCCACACCCGTGACCGTACTGGATCGAAACTTTATGGTCCGCTTTGTGAATGATGTGACGCTAGACGTCATCCAACAGCGATCCGAGGATGTGATTGGGAAATACGTCTTCGACCTATATCCTCAGGACACTGAAACTCAAACGGCTCTAATGGATAACCTTCAGCAGGTTCTGAGCGGTAAAACCCGATCCATTCCCGCTCAAAAATACGTCGTCGAGCAACCGGATGGTTCGATGAACGAATATTATTGGCGGGTGGAACATAGCCCATTCTTTGCAGACGATGGAAGCGTCTCCCACATCATTCAATCATCGTTTAACATAACAGACGCTGTTCGTGCGGAGCAGCAGCGAACCATCATATCCAGAGAGCTGGACCACCGAGTCAAGAACATGCTCACTAAGGTGAGCGCGATGGTCACACTGTCTGGACAATCAGCAGAAACCATTGATGAGTTTCGCTCCGGCCTATCTGAACGTGTTCACTCGATTGCAACGGCGCATGAGCGCCTCGCCAAGAGCAATTGGCAAGGGATCGAGCTGCGGGAAATAATCGAACTCACAATCGACCCTTTTTGCGACTTGAACTCTGATAAGATTAGCTTGGAAGGCCCACCCGTGCCTCTCGCCATGAAGCCCGCGCGGGACGCTGCGATGCTGACTCATGAGTTCATCTCAAATGCTACAAAACACGGATTTCTCGCTCACCCAGACGGCAAACTTAAAGTGAGATGGGGCGTTGAGGCCGAAACCGAACTGTTTGTGCTGAATTGGATAGAATACGGCATGACCGGCATCAAAGCGCCTGAGACGGAAGGCTTCGGCAGCTTGATCAGCTCGTCATTTCCGAACATGGGCGTCATGTGGGATTTCAAGCCAGATGGCCTGAACATTCGCGTTGAATTGACCCCAGAGCGCCTTATCTTAGAGAACAATGACGCGATGGGCTAGTACGCTCGCTTTGCTATTCTGGGGCTTAAGTCGGGCCGCGCGTCGTTCCGGCGTGGAGCGCGCAGATCAGCGTGAACAACCGACGGGCGGTTTTGAAGTCAATGTCGACTTTGCCTTCCATCCGTTCGGCCAATAATTCAGATCCTTCATTATGTATGCCGCGCCGGGCCATATCGATGGCTTCGATCTGATGCGGGGCTTGATCGCGAATGGCACTGTAATAGGTCTCGCAGATCATAAAATAGTCTCGGATAACTCCGCGAAAGGGGCTGAGAGACATAATGAACGTATGCGCCGCCTCCCCTGACTCGGTGGTGATTGCAAAAACAAGTTTGCGCTCCTGCAAAGACAGATCAAGCCGATAAGGGCCTAGATCTTTCTCCGCGATGGCGAACGTGTTCTCTTCGATCAAGTCAAAGATAGCGACCCGTCTTTCGTGCTCAGCATCCGGCCCCGCTGCGCCCAGCGTCTCATCGTCGATCTCGACCGAGATGAGGCGGTTGCTACTCATCCGTTCCGCCCCGATTGGTGCGGATAGATATTGATCGCGCATGCGCGGGCAAGCCTTCAGCTTTTGCCAATCGGATCGCCGCCGGGGCCAATGCCGCTAGCCCCTCAGGGGTCGCCCGCTGAACGCTCATGCGTTTCATAAAATCACTCAGCCCAAGCCCAGAACTAAACCGGGCTGCTCTTGAGGTTGGCAAAACATGATTGGAGCCTGTCACATAATCGCCCAGTGCTTCTGGCGTGTGGTGACCCAAAAATATGGCCCCCGCATGTCGGATGAGCCGAACAAGATCATCCGGCGCTCCCACCGCAAGCTCAAGGTGCTCAGCGGCAATCTGGTTCGCAACGCTCGCCGCCCGTGGCAGGGTATCGGCTTCAATGATTGCGCCATGGGCCTGCCAGGACTCACTGGCGCGCTTGCCTGTGGATAGATCCTTCAATTGTTTATCCACAGACCTTTCCACAGCCTCACTCACAGCTTTGTCCACAGAGATCAAGATGGATTGGCTGGATGCATCATGCTCTGCCTGACTGAGGAGATCAGCGGCGATCCAATCAGGATTGGCCGTGTCGTCTGCGATGATCAGTATTTCAGATGGGCCTGCAATCGTATCAATGCCCACCTTGCCAAATACTTGCCGCTTGGCTTCGGCAACAAAGGCATTGCCTGGCCCAACAATTTTATCAACTGGAGCAAGCCGCCCAGCCCCGAAAGCTAGCGCCGCAACGGCCTGCGCACCGCCAATTGGATAATATTCATCAATCCCGGCGGATAGCGCCGCATAGGCGACCGCTGGGGCGAGTTCACCCTTGGGCGCTGGCGCGACCATCACGATCCGCTCGACCCCTGCAATCTTTGCAGGAATCGTATTCATCAACACCGTCGAGGGATAACTCGCCTGTCCGCCCGGCACATAGACCCCTACACTCTCCAGCGCCGTCCAGCGCCAGCCAAGCTCAACCCCAGCCGCATCGGTGAATTGATGGTCACTCGGCCGTTGCGCCTCGTGATAGGCTGCTATACGTGCGGCGGCAAAATCAATCGCCTCGCGCAAGTCTTGCGGGCACTCGGCCGACAAAGCGTGCAAATCGACATTGTCCGATTGCAAGGTCGTCGGGTCGATTTGCAGGGCGTCGAATTTCGCCGTGTGGTCCGCCACCGCGCTGCCGCCGCGCTCAACCACATCGTCAATAATCTTTCGGACAATATCGGCCACATCGTGCCCTGTGCCGCGCTCCTCAGCTAAAAACGCAGTCAGCTGCCGTTCAAAATCAGCAGAGGACGTGGAGAATCGGCGTGCCACAGCTACCGCTTCCGCGGTTCATGGCTTGGTGTGTGCCGCGTAGGCCAAACATAATCACTGTCCAGCAAAGTCGCGTCCAACACTTCAACATCCAAAACGATTTCCCCGTCTCCAGCAAAGAGCAGAGTCAGCGTGCCGCCCGGCGGTTCGTCTGCCGGCGTAAACGTCACCTGCAACAGCGAAAGTATTAGCTCCGGATCCGCTTTGCTAATCGCTCGCGTGCGCGCCGAAAGTACACCGTCAAATGCCAACAAAGACCGCACGCGCGCCTTCTCATTTGAGGCGGCCTCGGCCTCCCAAGCGAAGCGATTGAGCTCCAGGGAGAAGCGTCGTTTACGGGATTCGAACTTTAGATTCCCAGCTTTAACAACAGCGTCCTGAACGGCTGCAGCGATGACTTGCAAATCTTCGGTCGTTTCGGCGAGAAGGCGCAAGGCGGTCGGCTCAGTCATTCAGATTTTCCAGTCACGGCTTAGATGACTGCTAGTTAAGCTGACCGGCCCAGCAATTCAACCGTACGGGCGCTACTCTTCTTCACCTGAACGGCGCTCAATATTCGCGCCGCACGCGCTGAGTTTTTCCTCAAGACGCTCAAAACCACGATCCAAATGGTAAATCCGGTTGACCACCGTCTCACCCTCAGCCGCCAAGCCCGCGATCACGAGCGACACCGACGCACGCAAATCGGTTGCCATTACCGGCGCGCCTTTCAGTTGGTCAACGCCCTTCACCACCGCTTCCTGCCCCTTCACCGTGATATCAGCGCCAAGGCGTGACAGTTCCGGCGCGTGCATGAAACGGTTCTCAAAAATCGTCTCACGAATAATGCTGGTCCCCTCCGCCAAACTCATCAATGCCATGAACTGCGCCTGTAAATCTGTCGGAAAACCGGGATGCGGCTGCGTGTCCACGCTGACAGGGTTGAGCGCCGAGCCGTTGCGCCGGATACGAAGCGTCGACGCGGCTTCATCGGGGTCAACCGTGATACCGGCCTCTCGCATTTTGGCGATCATTGCACCAAGCGCTGCAACAGGCGCGCCGTCCAGCGTCACATCGCCGCCTGCTGCGGCGGCCGCCATCGCGTAAGTTCCCGCTTCGATGCGGTCCGCCATGACGGCGTGCTGCGTTCCAGATAATGTCTCGACGCCTTCAATCCGGATCAAGGCCGTTCCGGCGCCTGAAATCTTGGCGCCCATGGCATTTAGGCAATCGGCAAGGTCGGCAATCTCAGGTTCCTGCGCCGCGTTTTCCAGCCGCGTCTCGCCTTTTGCCAGCGTTGCCGTCAGCATAGCGTGTTCAGTCGCCCCAACGCTCGGAAATGCAAAATTGATGTGAGCGCCTTTTAAGCCGTGAATAGCGGCGGCTTTGACATACCCGCCCTCAACCACAAGGTCTGCGCCCATCGCTTCGAGCGCTTGCAAATGCAGATCGACAGGCCGCGCACCAATCGCACACCCGCCCGGTAACGAAACGGTCGCATGGCCAGAACGCGCAATCAAAGGGCCAAGTACGTTAAAGCTCGCCCGCATTTTCCGGACTTGCTCATACGGCGCGATCGTAGATTTTAAGTCTGCTGCGTTTAAGTGGCATGTGCTCTCACCCTTCGGCCAAAACACTTCCACACCCAGCGTCTCAAGCAGTTGCGATAAGAAGCGCGTATCCGCCAAATTCGGCATATTGCGCAGCGTCAGCGGCTCGTCGGTCAACAAGCACGCGACCATAAGCTTCAAGGCCGAGTTCTTGGCCCCCGAGACGGGAATGCGGCCTTCCAGCCGGGCACCGCCAGTAATGTGTAATCTGTCCATAGCGCCGAGTTATACGGATGTTCGCGGCAGGGGAAAGGCGGGAATGTGACCGCGGCGCCTAAGATATTTCCATAATATCAACAGGCTTGGCTTCAGGCCGCACGCTGTTCAGCGTCATTTCGCGCCACCGGAAAAGTCATCAAACCGCGCACACCCATGCGCTTGTTCCAGGTTGTCCCACCATTCAACGCCAAATTAGGCCAGCGCCGCACAATCTTGGACAGCGTGATCTCAGTTTCCATCTTGGCCAGATGCAGCCCCAAACAGATATGAGGTCCCCCGCCCCACCCGGTATGACGATTGGGCCTGCGCGCCAAATTAAGCGTCATCGGATCGTCAAACACGGCTGGGTCAAAATTGGCTGCCGCGAGCAGCGCCATGACCTTCTCGCCCCGTTTGAGCGGTACGCCGTGAAAGTCCATATCCTGCCTCACAAACCGCGGCTTGGTAAACTGCACCGGCCCGCAATAGCGCATCAACTCATCCACCGCGATGCGCCATCCATCATCATCCAACCCCTGGGCAGTTTCCCATGCCCCAGGCTCCGTCATTAATGCGTGCAACCCACTCGACATCAAATTCGTCGTCGTGTCGTGCCCCGCCACAAACAACACAAGAACCATCGCAACAAGATCATCCTCATCCATTTTGTCCCCATCGGCCTCCGCCTGAATCAAATCATTCAGCAGGCCGGGGCGCGGATTTACTCGCGCACGCTCAATCTCGGCGCGCAAATGCTTTATAATGCCGCCCATCTTGGCAAAGGCTAACAAGATAGAGAAAGTCTTCGCCGAGCCCGTCATCGCGCCGATATCCTTTGTCAGACGATCTCTCGCTTCATCAATTAGCCCCAGCATGTCACTGATCACTCGGATTGGGAGATCCCGAAACACCGTCATGATGTCTGACGCGCCACGCTCGGCAAACGCATCCAATTGCGCGTCTGCCAACGCTTCAATACGCCCACGCAGCTTGTCGATTTCAACTCGGCGAAACGGTGTATCGGCCAAGCGGCGCAAGCGTTGATGCTCTGGGTCATCCATGGCAAGTAAATTATCCGCCAGCAATTTCAGTGATTTCGGCATAAACGGCAGGCCAAAAGCTGTCTTATGCCCCGCGTTGCGGGCATTCACGACGAAATCACCGGTTCCCTTCAACACGCCCTGCACAGCCGCGTGCGACACCGCAAACTTCATATTGCCCACAATGGGAAGCCGCGCTTTCACCAGCGGGCCATGCTCCAACGCGCGCACCAACTCTGCATGCGGCGAACGTTTGAACGCGTCAGATAATATCTCAGCAGCGTACATAGACCTCAGTCACCTTTTGGTTTTTCAAGCGCCGCGGGCGCCTCAGCCTTCTGTTTTCGACTCGCCGCTTTGCGTTTGCGCAAGTTCGCCCGCAGCGCCTGCGCCTTGCGTGCGCGCATTTCTTCAGAGCGTTGTTTATCGACCATCGCAGTAATATCTCTCTAAACAGTCTTTTCATATGTTACCGCTTAAGATAAAGCCCGCCTAATGAAACGGCAAATGCCGCGGTAGCTCAGTGGTAGAGCGCATCATTGGTAATGATGAGGTCGGGAGTTC
>CAZXVJ010000053.1:0-19434 GCA_964644385.1 uncultured Hyphomonas sp.
CTTCAAGATCGCGCAGCAAATCGTCTACGGTTTCGAGACCGACGGAGAGGCGGACGAGGCCGTCGCCAATGCCGTATTTTAGGCGGTCTTCGCGCGAATAGGTGGAGTGAGTCATGCTGGCGGGGTGTTGGATAAGGGATTCTGCGTCGCCAAGAGAGACGGCCCGCTGGATCAAGTTGAGGCCGTTCATAAGGTGCAGCCCCGCATCATAGCCGCCGCTGAGTTCAAACGCGATCATGCCGCCAAAATTGCCCATCTGGCGTTTGGCCAAGGCGTGCTGTGGGAAAGATTCCAAACCGGGATACAAAACTCCGGACACCGCGGGAGACGCCTCCAGAAATGCAGCAATCGTCATCGCGCTTTCACAATGGCGCTGCATGCGAAGGTCTAGCGTTTTCAGGCCGCGCAGAACGAGCATAGCGTTAAACGGGGCCATGACGGCGCCCGTCATATCTTTCATGCCGATCATGCGGATTTCGGAGATGTGGTCTGCGCTGCCGACGACGATGCCAGCGACGAGGTCTCCATGGCCGCCAAGGTATTTGGTGGCTGAGTGGACGACGATATCTGCGCCATGCTCCAGCGGGCGGGTGAGCAATGGGGTCGCGTAAGTGTTGTCGACAATGGTGAGCGCCCCTGCCCGCTTCGCGATCGCAGAGATTGCAGCGATGTCGACGAGGCGCATATTAGGGTTGGCGGGGGTTTCGAAATATACGATCCGGGTAGCGTCTGACATGGCATCGGTGAGATTGGCTGGGTCTGTGAGATCGACATGGCGGACCGTCACGCCGAACCGGGTGAGGCCTTCACGCATGAAGGCGAAGGTGCAGCCATAGAGCGTGGTGTCGACAATGACCTCGTCGCCCGCTTTCAAGAACGTCCACAGCGCCGAGGTGATGGCGCCCATGCCGGACGCGGTGGCGAGGCCCGCCTCGGCGCCTTCAAGGTCTGCCATACGGCGTTCAAGCAAATCATTGGTCGGGTTAGATATACGGCTGTAGATGTGACCTTCGCGCTCGCCAGCAAACATATCGCCGCCATGTTCGGCGCGCTCAAACGTGAAAGTGGAGGTCAGGTGGAGTGGCGGATTCAACGCCCCCTGCTCATCGCGCGCATCATAACCGGAATGAATGGCGCGGGTGGCAAAGCCGGGGCGGTTTTTTGGCGTAGAGTCTGACATTGGATTCTCCAATCGAACGGTCTGTTTCTTTCATTATATGCCAAAACACGCGCTATTTACTTGCAAAATAATGCTTCAAAATGGAACATATTGGCATATTCTGCCAAACTGGAGCGCATTATGGATCATAAAGACCGTCAAATCGTTCGGGAGCTTCAGAAAGATGGCCGCCTCACCAATCAGGAACTGGCGCGGCGGGTGAACCTATCCCCCAGCCCATGCTTGCGGCGGATGCGGGCACTGGAGGCGAGCGGCGTCATCAAAGGTTACACGGCGCGGATCGATCAGACGGCCTATGGCTTGCCGCTGACGGTGTTCATTCGGATTAGGCTTGAGCGCCATTCCAAAGACATGGTGAAAGCGTTTGAAAAGCGCGTTGCCGGAATTGAGGAGATTTTGGATTGTTATCTGACCACGGGCGGCGCGGATTACATTTTGCGCGTCGTGATGCCAAGCCTTGCAGGATATGAGGCGTTTGTGCGCGATCAGCTACATCACCTGCCGGGCGTGCAGTCGATTGATACCAGCTTTGCCTATGGCGTGGTGAAGCGCGGGCAAGTTCTGCCAGATGTAAAATGAAAAAGCCCGCCGCAGCAAGATGCGCGCGGCGGGCTTTATCGTTTGTTCTTAGGCGACCTTAGCGGCGCTTCATCACCATTGAGAAGATGTCGTCCATCGCGTTTCCGTCACCGTCCGCATCCAGCAATCCGCCGAGCATGCCGAGCGCGCCCTTCTGCGGCGCAGCTGGTTGCTTTTGGCCACCGCCGAGCAGACCACCGAGAAGATCACCTAATCCGGCCGGTTGTTTCTGAGCCGGTTGCGGCTGACCACCGCCGAGCACGCCCGCCAAGGCTTCAACCATGCTTGGCTCTTTGGTCTGCTTCGACAACGAGCCCATCGCCATAGACGCCACCATCGGCAGCACAACTTTTAGCAAGCCTGCATCAATACCTGTCTTTTGTGAGGCATGAGACGCAACCGCGCGTGAGGTGTCTTTCGACCCAAGCAAATGGCCCAAAATGCCATTGCCATCCTGAATCGCTTCAGGTCGGCCCAGTGTTTCGGGCTGGTCGAGATAGCGATCATGGTTGCCATTATTGAGTGCGCCAAGCAGGGCCTGTAGGCCGCCGGGCTGCTGTGCGTTGCGTTGCAAGCCGCCGGAGATAGCGGGCAGAAGCGCCTTCACCGCCATTTCGGCCATGCTGTCTGACAGACCTGTTTGCTTTGCAACCTGCTTGATCGCTTGGCCGCCTGCAGCGCCTTTCAGCATGTCGAATAAATTAATTCCTGGCATAGTAAGTTCCCTCTCATCTCTACGCTTGGAAGTTGTGTAGCCGATGGAGGCATGGGCGCAAAGGGCGCCAGTACAGGCAATCTGCATCGTGACCTGACGGAAGACTTATCAGGTCACACTCTGTCCCTCGCAAGGTACACATCAACATCAAGCGCGCCTTCCCACTTCGCGACAGCCGTGGCGACAGCAGAATCTCCAGTCACATTGGTCAATGTGCGCATCATGTCGAGCAGACGATCAAATGGCAGAATGAAGCCGACAATCAACAAGGCTTGCGTTTCTTCGATGCCGACTTGTTGAAGCGCCGCTGCCGATAGCAGCAGGCCTGCGCTAGGTATGCCCGCCGCCCCGATCGAAACCAGTGTCGCCATGACGGCCACCAAAACATACTGGCCGAGTGTCACATCGACCCCCATCGCTTGCGCGCCAAACAGAGCAACCATTCCGATGTAGATCGCGGTGCCATCCATATTGATCGTCGCGCCCAGCGGCAAAACCGACGCCGCTACGGATTTGTCGATGCCCAAATTTTCCTCAGCGCATGTGATGGTCACGGGCAATGTCGCGCTTGAACTGGAGGTCGAGTAAGCGACGGCCTGCGCGTCGGTGATACCTCTGAAAAATGGCATGAGCGGCAAGCGCAACAGACCTTTCACAATGCCCGTATAGGTAATCAATATGTGCAGGATACATGCGAGGTAGAGCGCAATCGCGAGCAAGCCGAGGCTTTGAAGCACGCCCAGGCCTTTGGTTGCCATGACAACCACCATGAGAGCGAACACGCCGATGGGGGCCGTCTCCATAATGATCACAGTCACCTTCAACATGGTCTCAGAAGCACTATCGAAGAACTTCCCGAGCGGTTTGCCGAGCTCCCCCGCCATCAAGATGCCAACGCCCAGCATGATCGCAAAGAAGATGACTTGTAGGATATCCCCAGACATAAGGGCCGCGAACGGATTGGTGGGCACAATCGCCAGAAGACGCTCGACCAGCGGCAATGCTTCTTTCGGCTCAATGGGCGTTGCCCCAGCGAAAACATCTGGCGTGAGGCTTGCGCCCGGTTGGAAAAGCGTTCCCATCAACAAGCCGATTGTGACGGCAATGGCGGTGGTCCCGATGTAGAGCCCCAATGTCTTGATGCCCAAACTGCCGAGGCGTTTGGGATCCCCCATCGCAATCACACCGGATACGAGTGTGAAAAAGACCAGGGGCACAATCAGGAAACGGATCAGCCGCAAGAACAAATCACCGGCCCACTTGAACCAGGTTTCAGCGAAGGCTCCGCCGGCCATTTCGCCCATGCCGTTGCGCAACCCAAGGCCGAGCACGATGCCAAGTATGAGCGCGGCAATGACGCGTTTCCATAGATCAATTTTGAACCACCAGCTCATAAGGTCCTCCCAGAACGCAATTTGCGCGACGGTAGGCCCGATGACCTGCAAACGCAATTGCAGGCATTGCAGCGCCGCGAAACGGTTGCGCGCGAGTCGCGGCTGACCGTAAGACTGACCCGTATGACGCGCGCGCGCACCCCCCTACCGATCGATAACGTGCTGGCAGAGATTTGCGCGGCCGTCACCGCGGGCAATCGCTTGGTCTTGGCCGCGCCTCCGGGCGCTGGGAAGACTAGCCGAGTGCCGCTAGCTTTGGCTGGACTGCTGGACGGACCCAGCATTGTTAAGGGGAAAATCCTATTGCTGGAACCGCGCCGGGTGGCTGCCCGTATGGCGGCGCGGCGAATGGCGCAATCGCTGGGTGAGCCTTTGGGTCGGCGCATCGGCCTGTCGACGCGGGTCGACCGACAGGTCAGCAAAGACACATTGATTGAAGTGATCACTGACGGACTGTTCACGCGCCGGATTTTGGCCGACCCGGAACTGAAGGGAATTGGCGCGGTGATCTTCGATGAAATCCATGAGCGGCGCTTGAATATGGATCTTGGCCTCTCTCTGGCACTTGACGCGCAAGGCGCGCTTCGGGACGATCTGCGTCTCTTGCTGATGTCGGCAACGCTGGACACTGAACGCGTCGCCGGCGCGATGGGGGCGGGTGTGATTGAAAGCGCCGGACGGCAATATCCGATTGAGACGCGTTATCTTGGGCGCGGGACAGACCCAATAGAAGACCGCATGGCGAAGGCAATTCGCACCGCTTTAGCAAAGGAGGACGGCTCCATTCTGGCGTTTTTGCCGGGCGCGCGGGAGATCCGCCGGGTTCAGGAACGGTTGGAAGGGCTGAGCCCGGACATATTGGTCGCGCCTTTGTTTGGGGCGCTAACGCCCGCAGAGCAAGACGCAGCGGTTGCGCCCACCAAGCCCGGACAGCGAAAGGTGGTGCTCGCCACCGACATTGCTGAAAGTGCGCTGACGATTGATGGCGTGACCATTGTCATCGACGCAGGGCTGGCCCGCGTGGCGGAGGAGTCTGCCGGCGGGCTTGGGTCTCGGTTGACGACGGTGAAGGCCTCGCTGGCCTCTGTCGATCAGCGGCGAGGCCGCGCCGGACGCACAGCGCCGGGTATTTGTTATCGGCTGTGGGATGAAGCGGCGACGCGAGGACTGAACGCCGCGCCGCAGCCAGAGATACTCAAGAGCGATCTGGCCGGACTGGTTCTGGCACTTGCGGAATGGGGCGAGAGAGACCCTAGCAATTTGACCTGGCTCGACACGCCGCCCGCCGGGCGTGTGACCGCCGCGCAAAAGCAGTTGCAGGGTTTAGGCGCGCTGGATGAGACGGGCGCTCTGACGCCGCTGGGCAAAGCCATGGCGGGACTGCCGCTACCCCCTCGGCTCGCCGCGTTGGTGGCTGGGGCGCGCGACGGGGCGGAGCAAGCTCTAGCTGCTGAGATTGCAGCGCTGGCCGGGGAACGCGGGCTAGGCGGCGCGTCAAATGATTTGGGAGAGCGGCTGGCCCGGTTTCGCACGGATCGCTCCGGGCGGGCAAAGACGGTTCGGCGACAGGCTGAGCGATGGGGCGGCGGGGCCAAGCCGTCTGGCAAGGCGGGTGCATTGCTGGCGCGGGCATGGCCGGGACAAATTGCGCGGCGCCGCGCCGGTGATGCCCCCATATTTTTGCTCGCATCTGGACGGGCGGGACAGATGCAAACAGGTGATGCGTTGGCGCGCGCTGAATGGCTGGTGGTATTAGAGCTAACGGGGTCAAGCAAGCAGGGGCGCATTACGCTGGCCCATCGCATTGATGAGGAAACAGCGCTGAAACATGGCAGCGTCGACACCGCAGAACTCGCCGCGTTTGATTCCGCAACGGGCAAGGTCTCCGGGCGGCGCGTGAAGCGCATGGGCGCAATCATTTTGTCAGAGGCTCCGCTGCCGAAGCCATCCGCGAAAATTGCTGCACGAGCGATGCTGGATGCTGTTTCAGTGGAGGGATTTGATGCGATTGGTGTGGGCGATGAGATCAAAGCGATGATCAAGCGGATAATGTTGTTGTCGACCTCCGGCGTTCTGGAAGACGCAAAATTAACCCAAGGAGCCCTTATCGAAACGGCGAGCGATTGGTTGCTGCCAGTGCTTGAAAAATCGAAGGGCACCGCGCCCTCGGCCTCGAGTGTGCGGGATGGCTTGGTCCAGTCCCTGCCATGGCCGACGCAAGAGGCGTTGCGGACACACGCGCCGCTCAGTGCAAAACTGCCAAGCGGCCAAATCGCGCAAATCGATTATTTGGATGAGCGCGCACCCCTCATATCGGCCCGCGCGCAGGCCTTTTATGGTGCGAAGACGCATCCCTCAATCGCGAATGGGCGTGTGCCTTTGACGGTGCAACTGTTATCGCCGGGGCATAAACCCGCAGCGACCACGCAAGACTTGGCGGCGTTTTGGACGGCAGGATACAAGGACATGGCGAAAGATATGCGCGGGCGTTATCCCAAGCATGATTGGCCAGATGACCCGGCCAATGCAAAGCCGCATGAAGGGCGGACCAAAAAGCGGCTTAGTGGGGGCGGTTAGTTGGGCTCCGGCCCGTCACATCTCCCCAGTCCATGCCGATATTTTTCTTCATCCAGTCGCCAAAGGTCGACGGCTTTTCAAGCGTCTGCGGATCAAGCGTGCCATAGGCGACGAGCGGGCCTTCGACGGTTTCGAGACGCACCCCAGCCAATTTACGGCTGGTGCCGAACCAATGGTCTTCGTTGGATGGATCAATCAGCAGCATGACCCGGGTGCCGCCCTCTCCGGTATTGTCACGGCCAAACACGAGGCCGTAGACTTTTTCGCGATTCCAGAACCGATTGCTAAGGGCCTGGCGTTTGCCATCGAGCAGCACTTCATCACCCAGCAACCGCCGACGCCATTGCAACACATGCATCTCGTCGCCTTTGACGATTTTGATGTCGACCTGAAGGGTCGTGATCCGAACGAGTTCTGCGCGCATAGTCATAATCCTTATTGTTATTCGATATATGCTGCGCGCGGCATATTGTCAAACGATAAGGATATAGCTTCAGAATGGAACGGGCGTATTGAGCTCAAGGGACTTGCCCGTGCGGGGGTGGGGGATCGACAGGGCTTCGGCGTGGAGCAATAGACGCGGCGCGGCCGCGCGGGCCGCCTGATCAGCATAGAGTTGATCCCCCAGAATGGCGTGGCCAATGGTGGCCATATGGACGCGAAGCTGGTGCGAACGTCCGGTCAGGGGGGATAGCTTAATGCGTGCGCCTGTGTTCGTTTTCGACATAGTTTCATAGCGCGTTTGGCTGGCTTTGCCGGTTTCAAAGTCAATCTTCTGGCGCGGCCTGTTGGGCCAATCGGTGATGAGCGGCAAATCTATCAAGCCGGACGGCGGCGCGGGTTGACCCCAAACATGCGCGGAATACGTCTTCTGTACCTGACCCTTGGCAAAATGCCCCGACAATGTGCGTTGCGCCTCTTTCGTGCGGGCCATCAGCAACAGTCCACTGGTGGCCATGTCGAGGCGGTGGATCACAAGCGCCTCTGGATAATCGACCTGCACACGAGCAGTGGCGCAATCGCTTTTCTCTGGTCCCCTACCCGGCACGGATAACAGACCGGCAAGCTTGTCGATGGCGATAATATCCTTGTCGACATGGACATAGACGGTGTCGCCAGATGGGGGATGGTATGGCGTCACAGATGCGCGCCCTGAAGCGTGATCCGAAACACCGTCCCCCTGGCGCTTGTGTCTTCAAGTTGCACATCCCCGCCCATCGTCCCGGCAAGCTGTTTGGCAATGGCGAGACCGAGACCGCTGCCTTTGGCGCGGCTAGAACCGGCAAATGGCTTAAACAGGTTTTCGATGGCGGTGTCAGGCAATCCAGGGCCAGTATCCGCCAAAAGCAACGTGACCCCATCAAGCGTGGCTGTGACACGGCGCGGATCAGACTCTGACGCGGTCATAGCTTCGGCAGCGTTGCGGATAAGGTTACTGGCGATGCGGTGCAGGTGATCAGAATCTGCCCGCACGAGATGACCATCTGGAACACGGTTCTCCCACGCCACGCTGTCATGTTTAGCGAGCGCTTCTTCCGCCGCTTCGTTCAACGCAATGTGAAGATTAATCGATTCTATCTGCGCCGATGGTGGTTCTGACTTACTGTAGTCTAGGGTTTCGGTGGCAAGTTTAATGGCGCGCTCTAAGGCCCGCTCAAGGCGCGGCGCGGCGCGCTGCACCCGCGGGTCTTCGGACCGGCTGAGACTATCAGAGACCAGTTGCGCGGAGGCCAGCGAGTTGCGCAAATCATGGTTGATCTTCGCCACCGCTTCACCGAGTTGTGCGAGCCGCGAGCGTTGCCGGAAGCTGCTGGCAACTGCGGTTTCCATATCGAGGAGCGCATTTTGCGCGCGGCCAATTTCATCGCGGCGGCGCGTTTTCGGCAGGCTTTGCGTCCATCCCCCAGGATCGTCGCTAAAGCGTTCCAAACTCACCGTCACGCGCTGCATAGGCCGGACAACGAGATAGTGCAGCAGGAGATAGATGAGGCTGGCAGCAATCAAAGCAATCAACAGGGACAGACCAAAAATCCGTCGGCCAAAACCGCGGATCTCAGCCCGGAGCGGCGCTTGCGGCACGACGACTTCGATCACTCGGTTTTCAGCCGAGCCAATATCAGAGATCATCAGGATGCGATCTTCGGGCGCGTAAAACGCCCCGAGTGCGTCCAGTGAGCGTTGCAAAGCGGTCGTGCCGCGTTGATCGACGACGTACATGTCGCCCGCAATCGGCTCAGCCGGTTCGAGCAGTTGAAAGCGCATATCATCTTCAATTTCATTGACCGATAGAACTTGCGCGTTTTCGAGCAATTGCACGGACAATTCCTGCGATACCATTCTAGAGGGCGCAGCCTCCAATGCCAAGGCGGCGATGCGGGCGGCATTTACGCGGGCGTCAATCCAGTTGGTACGGAACTTTGACGCGCTGGGGACGAAGATCAGCCCCTCCACGAACAGGATTGAGGCGACGGTAATTGCGAACAGACGAAACGATAGGCCATTAAACCAGCGCGCGGGGCTAGACGCAGGGGCTGTTCCAGCTGGGGACGCTGCGGATTCAGTCACCCAGACGGATTAAACTAGGGGATGCGTTGGAGCAAGCCGACGAGTGTTTGCGTGCGTTTTGCGAACAAGGCCGGTGTGTAATGCGCAGAAGCTGCGCGTTTCACCACTTCAGCCCGTGTCGGATAGGGTGAAATGAAGTTTGTCAGCGCCGTTAGCTTCATATTGTTCGACATGGCGACCGAGACCAATTGCAGGATATCCCCTGCCCCATCGCCAACAATCGAAGCGCCGACAAGCTTATTGCCTTTGATCACCAGCTTGCATTCGCCAAGGGTTTTTCCCTCAGCGATCGCGCGGTCATTTTCGTGAAACGGGAAAGAAGAAGTTTTGATCTTGTCGCCGAATTTCTCATGAGCCTCAGCCTCCGTTAGGCCGATTTGAGCGATCTCCGGGCTGGTATAGGTAACGGCTGGAAACGGGAGGGAATTGGCCTTTGTGCGCTGCTTGAAAAGAGCGCGGCGCACAAACACTGAGGCGTGCCAGCCGGCAATATGTGTGAACTGGCCCTGGCCAGCCGCATCGCCCAGCGCCCAGACGCGTGGATTTGAGGTGGATCGCAGATTGTCACCAACGGAGATGCCGCGGCGATCAAATGCGACGCCCCCAGCGTCCAGCTCCAATCCATCCAAGACGGGGCGGCGGCCAACCGCGACCAGCACATGACTGCCCTCTACGACATGGCTGTCGTCGCCCGTTTCGGTATGGACGGATATACGCGTGCCTGCGCCTGACACACGCACAGCTTTATGACCTTCCAGAACGCTGACCCCTTCGGATTTCACTGCGTCGATGGTGATCGCCGCATGAGCGGGATCTGAGCGGCCAAGAGCAGCGCCCATTTCGATGACCGTGACCTTCGCGCCCAGTCGATTAAACGCCTGCCCCAGTTCCATACCGATCGGGCCACCGCCCAAAATGATCAGATGCTTGGGCAAGTCAGGAATCGAGAAGACGGTTTCATTGGTGAGATAGGGCGCCTTATCGAGGCCCTCAATCGGTGGAATGAACGCCGTCGAGCCTGTGGCAACAATGATGCGTTTTGGTTTCACGCGGCTGGTGGCCGACACCAAGGTGTTGCGATCTTCAAACCGCGCTGTTTCACGAATGACTGTGCAGCCAAAGCCTTCAAAGCGTTCTTGGCTATCGACGGGGGCGATGGTCTCAATCGCGCCGCGGACATGGGCTTTGACCTTTTGCCAATCGACTGAGACGCCTGAAACGCTAACGCCGTACTTTTCTGAAGCGGAGGCGTCATGGGCTGCCTTCGCCGCGCTGAGCAGAGCTTTAGACGGCACACAACCATGATTGAGGCAATCACCGCCCATCTCTGCTTTTTCGTACAGGACAACGTCCAGGCCGAGTTGCGCCGCGCCTGCCGCTGCCGAGAGGCCGGCTGAGCCTGCACCAATAATTGCGAGATCCGGTGTAAGCGTGCGCACAGGCGCAGAGGATGGGGCTGAGTCCGGCATACTAGGAGGCACTTTCAATTGGGTCGGTCGATTTGAAGACCTTTTTGTAGATAACCGGCAGCAAAGCCAGAACAGCAAGGCCAACAATCGGTAAGATGATTTCGGGCTTGAACAGAACGCCCGTCAAAGTTGGTGTTTCACCCGACTCAAAGACCGCATCAATACCATTGCCAATCGAGACATATACGAAGGTTGCGGGAATGATTCCGAAGAAGGTTGCGATGACATAATCGCGCAGCTTCACTCCCAATATACCCGGAACAATGTTGAGCACCCAGAACGGGACTGCGGGGATAAGGCGCAAGGTGAACAGATAAGACAATGCATCGGCGCGAAACCCCTCTTCCATCTTTTTGACAAAGCCGCTGGCTTTCGAGCGCAGGACATCGCCCATGGCCGTTTTTGCAATGAGAAAGATCACGGTCGCGCCAATGGTTGCGCCTGTCACCACAGCGAGTGTGCCGAGCCAGAGGCCGAACAGAAAGCCGCCAAATATGGTCAGGATTGACGCGCCGGGGAAGCTGATCGATACAGCGCCCGCATAAATGGCGATAAAGCCGACGATGGCGAGAACAAGATTGGCGTCAACATATTCTCGCAAGGCGCCGCGGTGTTCTTCCAAGGCGCTCAGCGAAAAGTATTTGTGCAGGCCCAATGCGAAGAACGCGATCAGAGCGGCGACGACAATGGCGGGCGCGGCGAGCCGGCTGAGCAAGCTTTTGCTGGTGTCTTGCGAGACTTCCGGAACATTACTCGACATCATTCAGGTCCCAATCGTAATCGTACTTACGGATTTTTCGGTTATCTTCCAGCGCCGCTTTTAGCGATTTTCCAGCATAGGTTTCGATATGATCGAGGACGGTTGCTTTCGAGCCACCAAAATCATCCTCAAACCAATCATAAATGCTGGACACCACGAGGCCGCGGTCTGTGACCGTTACGCCGCGGGGGTCATTGATGTAATCGCGCGCGGCGGCGTCGAGATCTTTGTCCAGTGTTTCAGCGACCCAGGCTTTGGGCTGCAAATCCGGGCAACTGAAAGAGGCGCAGTTAATGGCGTAATGGATACGCGGGTCATCCATCTTGCGGAGCACCTCATGTTCGATGTCGTGCAGCGAGATCACGCGCCCGCCCGCATTGGTTTTTACCTTTTTCCATGGCCCGGAGAAAACGTAACCATCTTTAATCGAATCCAGCGGGTAGCGATTTAGAATGTGTTGCACGGTGACTGCGTTGTAGAGATTGGACCAAGCCGCGAGCGCTTCGTCAGAGCTAAGCGCGTCCATATCCATGTCTTCAAAACTGGCGATATACGCCTTCAGCGCGGCCATGTCCTTCTTATTGGCCTTCAGGGCCGCATAGTCGACGCGGTTCACCGCGCCTTTTTCAGCAATAACATAAGTGCCCAAAAGGCGCGTCAGGTCTGCATGGGGTGTTTTGGCCATGGTCTCAGCGTCTCCAGTTGTGGCCGGGCTGTCAGCCTGTTGAGCCGTGAGTGTAGCTGGAAACGACAGGGCGATGCAGGCCGCAAAGGCGGCGATGTGTAGTCGATTTTGCATATGGGGTCTCCAGAATAAGCGATCAGCAAATTATATACGTCATCTCGGCCCTAAAGGCATCTCACGTATGGCCGGTAACTGATCAAACGGGCGTGATGTGGTCGTGACCGTTAATTTGGCGGATAAGAGGCCGCGCGGATGGCCCTTGCAGCGCTTGACCCGCACGCCTGTCGCCTGTATTGCCGCTTCTTTCCAGTTTATATGCCTTCTATCAAAGAGCCGTCGCCATGAAACGTACATTCCAGCCTAGTAATCTTCGCCGCAAACGCACCCATGGGTTTCGTGAGCGTATGTCGACCAAAAATGGTCGCCGGGTTTTGGCGCGTCGCCGCGCAAAAGGCCGCAAGGAACTATCTGCATAGATCACTGCAGGGTTTGCGAAAGGCCTGATCATGGCCAGCCCCACGCCAAACACCGATTCAGAAACATTGATTGAGGTCGTTCGCCTGTCGAAACGGCCTCAATTTCTTTTTGCGCGCGGTGGAACCTCTGAGCGCCGGAAAACGATTGTGGTGCAAGCGCGCCCCCGCATACAGGTTCTTGGGGATAGAAACACTCATATTGGTGAGGGTTTTACGGCCACGAAGAAGATCGGCAATGCCGTTATTCGCAACCGCGCCAAGCGCCGACTGAGACACGCCGCGCAGGCTTTGCTACCCCAATTGGGTGTTGCTGGGTGCGATTATGTGTTTATTGCGCGCCATAATACCGCCGACACTGCGTGGCCTCGCTTGCTTGACGATATGGAAAGCGCGCTGATAAGCCTCGGCGCTGATATGCGGGCCAGAATGGCGACCGCCTGACCTGTTCACTGCTTACTCGTTTTGGGACCCCATCATGGAAAAAGAAGACCAGCGTAATTTTTTGATCGCTATGGTTTTGATGATCGGATTTGTCTGGGCCTACCAGACCTTCATCATGAAGCCCGCTCAAGAAAAATATGAAGCGCAACAGGCCGTCATCGCAGCCGAAACGGCCAATGACGCCGCCGGAGAGAACGGCAATATCGACATTTCCAAAGTTCCGGCTGTGGCCGAGATCAAGGATGTGAAAGAGGCTTTGACGCTGTCGCCGCGCGTCAAATTTGATGCTGAGTCTGTTGACGGATCCATACGCCTGAAAGGCGCGCGCATCGATGATCTGAGCCTGAAGCGGCATTTTCTGACCGTTGAGCGCGAAAAGGAAGTGCGGGTGTTTCGCCCGGAAGAAACTGAATACGGATATTACGCGTCATACTATTGGTTCGACGCTGACAATAAGCCAATCGTCGGACCGAATACGGAGTGGACACAGGTCGGCTCTGGCACATTGACCGAGACAAGCCCGATCATACTGCGTGCGGTGTCTGGCGGTGTCACGATTGACCGCCAAGTGTCCGTCGATAGCAATTATATGTTCGCGTTTACAGACACGGTCGCCAACACGTCTGGGGCCCCTATTTCGGTGCGCCCTTACGGCACAATCGTTCGTAAAGGGCCCTATGAAGAATTTTTGGAAGCGACAGACCCCGGCTCTGCCAAAGCGAGCGCCATGGTGTTCATGGGCGTGATTGGCGCCGCTGGTAATGAACTTCGCCTGCGCAAGTATAAGCCGCTGTTTAATGGCAAGAAGATCAAGGGCGAAAATGACAAGGGCGAGTTTCTGTCGGCCAAAGGCGGCTGGTGGGGCATGACCGATAAGTACTGGATGGGCGCGCTGGTGCCGCAGCAGGACACCCCTTTCATATCATCGGTGAACAAAGCCGCGCTTGCGCGAGAGAGCGGATTGGAAATTCGTACAATTTCAGATGACGCGACCGTCATCGCGCCCGGCGCAAACATCACCGTTCGCAACCATATCTTTGCAGGCGCCAAGCGTCTGAACGTGCTGCGCGATTATGAAAAAGACCTGGGGGTGCCGCAGTTTGTCGACGCGATTGACTGGGGCTGGGCATTCTTCCTGACCAAGCCGTTCTTCTATGCTTTGCTATGGCTAAAGAACATTGTGGGCGGGTTTGGCCTCGCGATTCTGGCCTTTACCGTGCTGATCAAAATCCCGCTGCTGCCGCTCTACAATGCCAGCTATAAGTCGATGGCGAAGATGAAGAAGCTGCAAGAGCCAATGAAGGAGATCAATGAGCGCTTCAAAGGCGACCCGCAGCGCAAGCAGCAGGAAATTATGAAACTGTATAAGCAGGAAGGCGCAAACCCTGTTGGCGGGTGTCTGCCCATCTTGCTGACCATTCCGATCTTCTACGCGCTGTATAAGACTTTGTTCGTGACGCTGGAGATGCGCCATGAATCCTTCCTGTATTTGACCGATCTATCTGCGCCAGACCCGTCTGCGATTGGTAATCTGTTCGGACTGATCCCGTGGATGAGCGGTATGGATATCAAAGCCATTCCGATCATCGGGATTATTATTGGGATCGGGATCCTCCCCATCCTGTACGGTGTGACCATGGCCGCTATGCAGAGCCTCAACCCGCCCCCGGCAGACCCGACACAAGCAAAAGTCATCAAGTTTTTGCCGCTGATTTTCATGTTTGTCTTTGGCGGCTTTGCGTCGGGCCTAGTGCTGTACTGGGTGTGGAACAACATTCTGTCCTTTGTGCAGCAATACATCATCATGCGCCGAAATGGGGTGGACACGGAGATTGGTAAGACGATCTCCAAACTGCTGGGCCGGCCTGTGAAAGACGAGGCTTAGGGCCCAATGTCAGACGCCCCGGCGTTCAGCCAGGATCAGATTGAAACGGGCCGTGTCTTGTTTGCAGGGCCGGTCACGTTCGTCAAAGGCGTGGTGGCCCTATCTGGATTGCCATTGGCGGACCGGGCTGAGGTGGCGTTCGCTGGGCGTTCCAATGTTGGTAAGTCGAGCCTGATCAATGCGCTGACCAATCGCAATAAGTTGGCGCGGTCTTCGGCGGAACCTGGCCGAACGCGCGAAATCAACTATTTCGACATGACCGATGGTGGGCTCTACCTCGTTGATCTGCCGGGGTTTGGCTATGCGAAGGTGTCCAAAACGCAAGCGGCGGCTTGGGTGAAGCTGACGAAAAGCTATTTGCGGGGACGCCCCACCCTGCGCCGGGTCTTCCTATTGGTTGATTCACGTCGAGGCCTGATGCCAGCTGATACCGAAGTGATGGATATGCTGGACGGGTCTGCGGTGACCTATCAGATTGTTCTGACAAAAGTGGACAAGCTGAAAAAAGGCGAGGTCGACGCGCTGGCGGCGAGCGTTGAAACGACGCTGAAGACGCATGGCGCAGCGCATCCACTGGTGCGGGTCACCTCGTCTGAAAAGGGGTGGGGCATTCCAGAGCTGCGCGCCGAAATCGCGGGCCTGATCTAGCCAATGGACTTCACGATCCGCGTGGATGATCTAAGCGGGCCAGAGATCGCTGGCCTGATCGCAGACCACAAAGCCCTGATGCTGAAGCATTCACCGCCAGAAAGCAGCCATGCCCTGTTGCTTGATGGCTTACGCGCGCCCGAGATCACCGTATGGACGATGTGGACGGGCGCGGCTTTATTGGGTTGCGGCGCGTTGAAAGAGATGGGCGAGCGCAGCGGAGAGATTAAATCCATGCACACGCGGGCAGACCGGCGCGGCGCTGGCTTAGGCAAGGTGATGCTGGAACACATACTCGCGGAGGCGCGCGCGCGAGGCTTGACCGCGCTTTACCTGGAGACCGGATCAATGGCCGCTTTTCATCCGGCCCAGCGCCTGTATGAGCGTGCAGGGTTCGCATTTTGTGAGCCGTTTGGCGACTACACGGCAGACCCGAACAGCGTCTTCATGGTCAAGTTTATCGGCTGAACCGTTTGAACTGGCGACAAACCGCGCTACCACAGCGCGCTATGACTGACGACGTCCAGAAAGCCCAGTTTACCGCCCGTACCCTGTCGGAGGCCCTGCCCTATATTCAGCGCTATGCCGGGCAGACGCTGGTGGTAAAATATGGCGGCCATGCAATGGTCGATGCAGAGCTGTCGCAAGCCTTTGCACGTGATGTCGTGCTGCTGAAACATTTGGGCATCAATCCAGTAGTTGTGCATGGTGGTGGGCCGCAGATTGGCGTGATGCTGGAAAAGCTGGGCATTCAATCTGAGTTTAAGGGAGGCCTGCGTGTCACCGATGATCAGACCATGGAAGTGGTCGAGATGGTGTTGTCTGGCCCGATCAATAAATCCATCGTGCGGGCAATCAATCAGGCGGGCGGTAAAGCCGTGGGGCTTTCTGGCTCTGACGGCGGGCTGATCCGCGCGAAGCAAGCCACCAAGACAGCGCGCGACCCTGATAGCCATATCGAGCAAGTGCTGGATTTGGGGTTTGTTGGCGAACCTGAAGCCATTGATGTGGCTGTGCTGAGCGCGCTTTCGGCGGCGGGCGATGATCTTATCCCGGTTGTGGCCCCGGTGGGCGCATCAGAAGACGGCGCACGGTTTAATATCAATGCAGACACCGCTGCGGGCGCGCTGGCCGAGGCGCTGGGCGCGAGCCGATTGCTGCTGCTGACAGATGTCGCGGGCGTCAAGAACAAGCAAGGCGAACTGCTGCGCGAGATTGCCGTGGCCGATGTGCCAGGCCTGATCTCAGACGGGACCGCTGCAGGTGGTATGATACCGAAGCTTGAAACCGCCGCACATTCTGTCAATCATGGCGTCGGGGCGGCTGTTATTCTCGATGGACGTGCGCCGCATGCCCTTCTCATGGAGCTGTTTACTGAACATGGTGCTGGTACGCTTATTTCTTAGTGCCGTGATGCTGACAGGCATTGCGGTGATCGCTGACGCGGGCAAGGCCTCTGCGCAAATGGCTGATGGCTGGCGCCTGTGTAATTACACGAGCTATATCGTCGAGGCAGCGACCGGGCGGCCCGAAGGCGATACGATCGTGGTGGATGGGTGGACCAAGCTGCAACCGGGCCGCTGCGAGATCGCTGTACGCGCGCCGCTGGAGCGCAAACTGCACTATCTATATGCCCGCACATCGTCTGCGCATCGCGGCGGAGTGCGCGAATGGGGCGGCAAGACCGATCTATGCGTTGAGCCCACGTCCAGCTTTTCCATGGAAAGCCCGCCCGACTGCGCCGCCATGGGCCTTGATACACGAGATTTTCGCGCCATTCGAATTGCCAATCCGCGCCGCTGGACAAACCGTTTTACTGAGATTGAAAACTATTCGCTGGAGCGCGCTCAAGCCGCCGGAGTGCAAAGACTGCTCGAAGACGCTGGGGTGTTTTCTGGAGCGATTGATGGGCGGCTCGGCTCCAAGACACGGGCGGCGATTGGCACCTTCTTGAAAGACCGCGATCTGCCCGCCAATACCAGCGACGCTGACCTCATTGACTACCTTGAACAAGTGGCAAGAGATCGCGCCCGCGAGGTGGGCCTGACGCTATGCAACCGGACCAACAATCGGATATGGAGCGCGATTGCGCGGCGCGGCACGGAAGGCTGGGAAAGCCGCGGCTGGTGGATGCTGGAGGCAGGTGGATGCGCACGTGCGATCGACGATCCGCTGCGCGGCTCTGAGCACTATGTGTATGGCGAAATGGAGGTGGACGGCAAAGTGCGTACGTTGTCTGCTGCCTCAGACGCGTTTTGTGTGGCGCGCGCGAAATTTGCGATCAATGGTCGCGACACCTGCGAAGAAGCCGCTTACCGCACCGCTCTGTTTGCTGCCACGCCGCCACCGGTGAATCGTAAGCTGGTGTTCGAGTTCTTTGAACGTGATTTTGCCAAAGCAGGCGCGAATGACTGATCACAGTGCGGGCGTTCGTTTAGCGCCGATCTCAGGTTTTGGACATGTCAAAAACTGGGTGTTCGATCTGGACAATACGCTGTATCCGGCGACCAGCGATCTGTTTGCAGAGATCGACACACGGATGACCGCCTTTGTCGCAGACTATCTGGACTTGCCGCCCACCGAAGCGCGCGTGCTGCAGAAATCCTATTATTCTAAGCACGGCACCACGCTGTCCGGCATGATGGCGCATCATGATATGGACCCGGAAGAATTTCTGTTTCACGTGCACGAGATTGACCTGAGTCCCCTGCCCCATCTGCCGGAGTTGGTGGAGGCGGTGGGCGGGTTGCCCGGTCGCAAATTTGTTTACACGAATGGGTCGCGCCGCCACGCTGAACGGGTGACAGCGCATATGAAGCTGGATCATTTGTTCGATGGAAAGTTTGGCATTGAGGATGCCAGCTATGTGCCAAAGCCCAATCAAAGCTCTTATGACGATTTTTGCCGCCTGCATGACGTTGACCCAACAGAAGCGATTTTTTTCGAGGATTTGGCCCGCAACCTGACCCCGGCCAAAGAAATGGGATTCACGACGGTGCTGGTTCATTCCGATAAGGATTGGAGTCATGAGCCGATTGAGGCCCGCCCAGCCAGCCTTGCCGACGTGACAGGGGATGACGGGGCTGAGCACATAGACTATGTCACGGGCGACTTAGCAGCGTTTCTTGACGCCGCGCTGCAGTCATTGAAATCTTAAGCTCGCCCTGACGGAGACCCAACATGCCCCACGCCCTCGCCGACGCCATCAATGCCGCATGGGATGACCGTGCCAATCTATCCACCGATACAACAGGCCAAGTGCGCGAGGCGGTCGACGCCGCGCTTAGCCTATTGGATAGCGGAGAGGCCCGGGTCGCCTCCCCGAATGAGGACGGCGGATGGACGGTGCATCAATGGCTAAAGAAAGCGGTTCTGCTATCATTTCGGCTGAACGCCAATGGCCGCATTGACGGTGTACCGGGCGGCGGAAACTGGTGGGATAAGGTACCGTCTAAGTTTGAAGGCTGGGGCGAAGCAGACTTCAAAGCAGCGGGCTTTCGCGCAGTGCCGCCATGCGCTGTGCGTCGCGGGGCCTATATCGCCAAAGACGCCGTTCTGATGCCATCCTATGTGAACATTGGCGCGCATGTGGGCGCGGGCACCATGATCGACACCTGGGCCTCTGTGGGCTCTTGCGCGCAGGTGGGGGCGAACTGTCATATCTCTGCGGGCACTGGCATTGGCGGCGTGCTGGAGCCGCTGCAGGCTAACCCCACGATCATTGAGGACAACTGCTTTATTGGCGCGCGGTCTGAAGTGGTTGAGGGCGTGATCGTTGGCGAAGGGTCTGTGATTGCGATGGGTGTGTTCATTACCCAATCGACCAAGATCGTGGACCGCAAGAGCGGCGAGATCACCTACGGCCACGTACCGCCCTACTCCGTTGTGGTGCCAGGCACCCTGCCGGATAAGAATGGTGGTCCAAGCCTGGCATGTGCAGTGATTGTAAAGACAGTGGACGCGCAAACGCGCTCTAAGACCGCGGTGAACGAGTTGCTGCGGGCTTGATATTGGGGGCCGTATCGGCGCTGCGCGTCGGGGATGACGCAGAACTTTGGAT
>CAZXVJ010000054.1:0-18754 GCA_964644385.1 uncultured Hyphomonas sp.
GCTTTTCTTGAACGGTGTTCGATCTTTCAAGTATTCTTGATCCTTTTCAACCGCTTGCCGTTCATGGTTCAAATATTCCGAAATGGCCCCGCGCAGGCCAGCGTGGGCAATGTAATGCGCAGAGTTCGTCAAAACCGGTGAGTAGCCTCGCGCCAGTTTGTGCCCGCCCTGCGCGCCTGCCTCAACATATTCTAGGCCCCGCTCAATCGCAAAATCGATCGCTTGATAATAGCAAGTTTCAAAGTGCAACATTGGCCGCATGTCGTTACAGCCCCAATAGCGTCCATAAAGCGTATCAGACCCAATCAAGTTCAACGCGCCAGCAATCGGAAACCCATCATCTTCGGCCAAAATTAGCAGCAGATTTTCGCCCATTCGCTCGCCGAGCATAGAGAAAGTTTGCCGCGTTAAATATGGCGTTCCCCATTTTCGCGCCCCGGTGTCCATGTAGAATTCAAAGAAGGCATCCCAGTGATCTTCAGTAATTTCATTGCCCGTCAGGTGACGAAAAATCAGTCCCTCCTGGGCGCGCTTGCGTTCCTTACGCAAATTCTTCCGCTTGGCTGAAGACAGCGCCGCCAGAAAATCATCAAAGCTGCTATACCCGTCATTCGCCCAATGAAATTGTTGATCGGCTCGCATCAGCAATCCGGCCTCATTTAGTGCGCCAGCGTCGTCTGAATCCAGAAAGTTGATGTGCAGCGACGACAGGCGATTGTCATCGGTGATTTGTATGGCGGCAGACAGTAGAGCCGCCTTGAGTTTCGCTTCATCCGGTCCCGGGGGCACAAGTCTGCGCCGTCCTGTTACAGGCGTAAACGGCACCGCGCTCAACAGTTTCGGATAGTATTTTCCGCCCGCCCGCTCAAACGCATCGGCCCAACTATGATCGAATACAAACTCACCGCGCGAATGGGTTTTCGCATATAAAGGCATCGCCGCGCAGAGTTGGTCGTCTGCATCATGGATCAGCAAATGGTGAGCTGCCCACCCTGTTGACGGCGTTGCAGCGCCGCTGCGTTCCATTGCGTCGAGAAACGCCCAGCTTATAAAAGGATCATAACGAAGTCCGGGCGGGTTGGCGACAGCGTCCCATTCAATCGGCTCAACCTCTGACAGTGAGGTGACTGCTGATATCCGAAGCGATGTTTCATCCATAGCGACTAGTTTAGACTGCCGCAGATCATTAGGCGAGACGTGGATCGTAGCTCTCAAAGATTATTCCAATGGCGGAACCGGCATTCTCAAGAAGGGTAGTGTGTTGGTCAGAAGATTTGACGGTGTAAACGCAGATCGGCAAATCCGAACTCTTAGCGATCGGCGCCGCAACTGGCGCATCCTCATGCCAAACGCAGATATAGTTTGCCCGTCCAGCGATGGCGCCTTTTAGTCGATCATCAAATGCAGCGCGCCCTGTTTTCTTGATGGGATAATGTAATTGCCCGGCAAATATCTCGTCTGGGATTGCCGCTACAGTGGCCTCATCAAAGCTCATCATTGTGTGCAATCCACCATGCGCCTTCAATAGAGGGGCAACGCTTTTGGCCAAAGCAGGGCCGTTGGTTTTACCATCTATCTTCAATTCGGTCAGCAAGGGCAGGTGTACCGGCCATATGCGAAGCAAATCAATAAGTCGGGGAACCATTGTGCCCGATCCGCCAAGCTCAATATCAGACAGGTTGCGCGCTGTGTGTGGCCAAACCGGGCCTTTGCTCGCGGTCATCCGGTCTAGTTCTGGGTCGTGAAACAGAACTGGAACACCGTCGGCGGATGGGCGCACGTCAAACTCTATTCCAAACCCTTCGGCGATCGCAGCCTCAAAAGCGGGTATAGAGTTCTCCGGCGGCCCATCGGGCGTCCACAATCCGCGATGGGCATAGAAATAGTCAGCAAAATCGAACGGCGGTTTCATGCGGGCTATGCGACAATCTCGAAGATGCCGTCTACTTCGACTGCCACACCCATTGGCAAGACTGGCGAAGCCACCGCAAATCTTGCGTGGCGGCCAGACTCTCCGAAAACCTCAACCATCAGATCAGAACACCCATTGATGACTTGCGGAATATCTACAAAACCGGGCGTACAATTCACAAACCCTCCGAGTTTTACCACGCGCGCCACATGCGCTAAATCTCCCAGCGCGGCCTTGCATTGGGCCATCAGATTGATCGCGCAGAGACGCGCTGCTGCTTGTCCCGCTTCTAGGTCCATCGTGTCGCCCAAGCGGCCCATTACGCGTCCGTCGGCGTTGGCGCTGACCTGACCAGAGACAAAGAGCAGATTTCCTGTGATGACAAAGGGCACATAATTCGCGACCGCTTTCATAGGCGGCGGCAAGGTAATGCCTAATTCTGCGAGGCGATCTTCGGGCGTTGACATGGCAGGCTCCTATAAAATGCTTTCAATCCGAAATGCAGGAGGCTGGGGGGTTAGGCAACCTGTTTCACACGTCTTTTGCCTGTGGCTTGGCCTTAGATGTCGCTTGGTTCATGCGTGCGTCACGCCCTGTCATAACGGCGCCATGCCCAAACTTGGCGCGCGCCGCATCAGACGCACGTTCGGCAGCGGCGCGTTTTGCGATCAGAGGGTCCAGCAAATCTCGCTCATCGGCGACGTGTTCTGACAGGTTCGAAAGCCCAACACCTATTAGCCGGAATGACACTCCGCTGGCGGTCTCTTTTCGTAGCATAGGGCGAGCGTAACGAAAGATGGACTGCGCTAATTGTGTGGGTTCTGAAATTGTAACGCGCCGCGTGAGTGTTTTGAAACGTGATGTCTTCAACTTCAACGTCACAACGCTCCCCACCATCTCAGCTTTTTTGGCGCGCTCTGCCGTACGGGCGCACACTTTCCAGAGATGATCCTCCAACGCAGCTGGATCGCTCAAGTCGGTATTAAACGTCGTTTCGCTAGAGACAGATTTTCTTTCGGTTTCTGTGCGTACCGGACGATTGTCTATGCCCCGAACCCGTTGGCTGAGCCAGAATCCCGTCTCCCCAAACTTTCGGACCAGATCTTTAGCGTTTACCGATTGAAGTTTTTCAACCGTATCATATCCACTTGCAGCCAGTTTAGCTGCCAACTGCGGTCCTACGCCATGAATGGAACGGACAGAAAGGGGGGCTAGCAGCTCAATGGCCTCATCGCTTGAAATCGCGGCAAACCCCCTAGGTTTGTCCAGTTCACTTGCAGTTTTCGCGAGAAACTTATTCGTCGACAGCCCAATTGAGACGGTAATGCCAATGTCTCGTTCAATGTCATTTGCCAATGTCATCAGGCTTTCAGCTGGCGAACATCCATGAACCGCGCTTGTTCCAGACAAGTCCATGTAGGCTTCATCGATGGATACGGGCTGAACCAAGGGCGTTAGAGCGTGCATTTTCTCTCGAATGGCCCGCGCAGCCTTGGTATATTTTTCTCCATTTGGTCGAATAACGATGGCGTCAGGACAGGCTTTCAACGCTTTGAACATGGGCATCGCCGAGTGAACGCCATACAAACGCGCTATGTAACAACAGGTCGAGACGACGCCGCGTTTGCCACCGCCAACTAGAACCGGTTTTCCCTTCAGGCTTGGATCATCTCGCTTTTCAATTGCAGCGAAGAACGCGTCGCAATCCATGTGCGCGATCGTCAGCTCTGTAAGTCTGTTATGTCCAAACAGCCGGGAGCTGCCGCAGTCCGTACAGACGACTGCAGCAGGAGGGTGTCGCGCGACGCAATCTCTACAGATCGAGGCCATGACCAATGTTCTTGCCATGTTCCGCCTGCGGTCGCAATGAAATCAAGCGGGCCTGTAAAGCCGTGTTAACGAATAGAGGGCAAAATAAGCGAAGAAATACACGAATTGATCGAATCATAAGTAACGACGGGACATCATGGCAGAATCACTGCGCAAAAAAGTGCTGATTGTGGAGGATAATGACCTCAACATGCGCCTGTTTTGCGACCTTCTGGATGCATATGGCTATGATACCTTCCAATGCCGCGATGGCGAGAAGGCGATCGAGCTTGCGCGTGAACATATGCCCGATTTGATTGTTATGGATATTCAACTGCCCGAAGTATCTGGTTTGGATATCACGCGGTGGCTCAAGGATGACGACGACGTGGCCCACATTCCTGTACTGGCAGTGACAGCCTTTGCAATGCGATCTGATGAACAGCGGGTGCGAGAAGCTGGCTGCGAGGGTTACCTGTCAAAACCCATTCAGATGATGTCGTTCATCAATGCGGTCGAGAACCTTATTCCCTCGGAGCAAGCTGCATGAGTGCTCGCATTCTGGTCGTCGATGATATCGAGGCGAACCGTCGATTGCTTCAGGCCAAGCTGGAGGCGCAATACTTTGAAGTGTTGCAGGCTTCCGGCGGGGTAGAGGCTTTAGAAATTGCCGAGGCCGAACTTCCGGATATTGTCCTGCTGGACGTAATGATGCCTGGCATGGACGGATACGAAGTCTGCACGCGCATGAAGGCGAACCCCGTCACGGCTCACATACCGATTGTGATGGTCACGGCGCTCAGCGACAGTGATGATCGTATCAAGGGGCTCAATGTTGGGGCTGAAGATTTTCTAACGAAGCCTGTGGATGATTTCGCATTGATGTCTCGCATCAATGCTTTGTTGCGTTACAACGCCGTTGCGTCTGAGCTGCGTCAAAGACAGGCCAGTGGTTTGCGCTCTGGTGCGGTTGATGATCTCGAAGAAGAAGATCTCAACAGGCCCGCGCGCGTGTTTGTGATTGACGATAATCCTCGGTCAAGCAACCGCGTCGCGACTATGTTGCGGGACAAAGGACATACGGTCACGACCTTGCTTGAGGCAGGTGACGTGGGCAACTTGTCAGAAACAGGCGTCGATATTTTGGTCTTATCGCTCGCGAGTAAATCCTATGACGCCTTGAAAATGATCGCGCACTTCAAAATGAAAGAGGCTACCCGCGCGATTTCTATCGTAATGGTGTGTGATCCTGATGATCGAGAGCGCGCCGCACGTGGACTGGAGCTTGGTGCCAGTGATATCATCATAGCGCCAATTGAACGCCAGGAATTACACGCCCGTATTCGCACGCAGGCGCGGCGGTTCCGCTACATTGAGATCCTGCGCAATCGTGTTGATCGCGGGCTTGAACTCTCGGTCATAGATCAACTGACCGGGTTGTATAATCGTCGTTACATGAACAGCCAATTGCAACAATTGATGCAGCGCTCAATAATGGGCGGAAAACCTGTGTCAGTTATGATGGCAGACATTGATCACTTTAAGATTGTGAATGATACGCACGGTCATGAAGCGGGCGATGATGTGCTGCGTCAATTATCTGATCGTTTCAGAGAGAATGTGCGCCCAATGGATGTGGTATGCCGGCCGGGTGGCGAAGAGTTTTTGATTATTATGCCAGACACGTCTGGTGATTTGGCTTGCGCGGCCGCTGAACGTATTCGCCGCGCGGTTGCCACCCAGCCCTTCATGGTCGATGGCGGCAAGATGGCGCTGGATATTACGCTGAGCGCGGGTGTCTCCACTATTTCCGGGCCCAACGATACGATTGCTGAAATCGTGAAGCGCGCTGATACTGCGCTTTATCAGGCGAAGCAGGGCGGCCGAAACCGTGTCGAAAGCATCGCCGCTTAAGGGGCCTGTTGAACTCCATCAACAATCAAAAAGCCCGTCTCAGCAATGAGCGGGCTTTTTCTTTAGCTTTGTTTTCGTTGAAGATCTTACTTGATCTTACCTTCTTTGAACTCAACATGCTTGCGGACGACGGGATCGTACTTTTTCATCACCAGTTTTTCAGTGATGTTACGTGGGTTTTTCTTTGTGACGTAGAAGAAACCGGTGCCTGCAGAGGAATTCAGACGGACTTTAATGGTGGCAGGTTTGGCCATGACTCTTACTCGCTCTATTTTCGCGGGTGAAACTTGAAAGAGGTGTATTGACGGGGTGCGGTCGGCAAGTCAAGCCGAGAAAGCGGAAACGGCGCGGTTACAGGCGATCCAGCGTGTGACCGGAACGGGTCCAGCGCAAGTAAGCCGGGCCTTTGGCTTGTTTGGGTTGCGTGAGACGAGCTTCAATTTCGCCAATCATAAACCGCGTCACGGATGGCAAGTCGAGTGCCATTGCGTCTTTGAGCGTTACCCATTGCAGATCAGATAGTTCGGCGCCGTCCACAGGTGGGCGAGCGTCGATAAGCGCGTCATCTGCGTCTGCCATGAAAAAGCGGGCATCGAAGCGTTTAGGACGATAAGGCGGTGTTACGGCGCGCCCAATAAACTGAAGTGATTCAAGGCATGGCAACACGCCTTCTTCGTAATAGCGATGCCAACCAGCGGGCGGTCTTCCGGTGTGTTTGCCAGCGCGTCCAACAATGAGCCCGGTCTCTTCGAACGTTTCCCGAATGGCGGTGAGACCGAAGGCGCGTGGCGCGCGGCGGGACTTAATGAGTAGTTTTTGGCGTTCCATTGGCGTTAAATCAGTAAGGATCTGTGCGCGGGCGTCGTGAGGATCTACACGTCCACCCGGAAACACGTATTTGTCAGGCATGAAAGTGTGGCCACGCGACCGCTTACCCATGAGCACGCGCGCATTGGCATCATTGCCGCGAACGAGGATAAGCGTCGCTGCGTCTTTTGGGCGAGGACTTGGTGTCTTCGTATCTACGATGTCGTCTTCGTCTTCTTTGTCGAAGGCTGAATTCGTGAAGTCTGTCATAAAAGGATTTTGCCAAACAACGGTCCGCCAATCCAGACTGACCTATGGTTAGGTTAACTGAGCTAAACGACTAATTTCGGCTCTTGCGTTTGTGTTTGGGGAGCGTCGATTTCTTTTTCGAAGTGGATTGTCGGCCTCTGTGCTTATTTGACTTTGAGCGGTGTCTGCCGCCTTTGTGTTCGCGTTTTTCGCCCGGTGTGGGTTCTGAGAGCATTTCCAGCAGCAAGCCTCCCTGAAGCGGGGTCACTTCTTTCAAACGTACGCGCACGATTTGGCCAAGTGTGTAAGTTGCGCCTGAACTGCGCGAATAGATCGCCATCGCGGCTTCATCCTGAACCCAATAGTCTTTGGATATGGACGAAATAGGAATGAAGCCGTCTGCGCCTGTTTCGGCCAGTTGTACGAACAGGCCTGCACCCGTGACGCCCGTGATACGCCCTTCAAACTCAGCGCCTTCCCGATCTGCCAGGAATAGAGCGAGGTAGCGATCGGTCGCTTCGCGTTCAGCAGCCATAGAACGTCGTTCGGTATCTGATATGTGGCTGGCGATTTCTCCCAATTTACGCGCCGCATCCTTGCCAATTCCGTCAGGGCCCAAATCGAGCCCGGCAATGAGCGCGCGGTGGACGATCAGGTCGGCATATCGCCGGATGGGAGATGTGAAGTGGGAGTATCGGGAGAGGTGCAGCCCGAAATGCCCGAGGTTCTCTGGGCTATAGACGGCTTGCGCCTGTGTTCGCAGCACCATTTGTGTGATCATTTGCTGTGTATCTGTGCCGGATACATCTCCAAGGAGTTTGTTGAATCGTTGCGGTTGCGGCCTTTCACCGACAGGCCATTTGATATCCAGAGACTTTAGAAACTCAGCAAACGCCGCGATTTTGGCATCGGTTGGAACATCGTGGACGCGGTAAATGACTGGAGCATTGGATTTTTCCAAAGACTCTGCCGCGCAGACATTGGCTTGAATCATCATTTCTTCGATCAGGCGGTGGGCATCGAGACGCTCTTTGGTGAAGATGCCTTCAATCTCTCCGTCTTCGGAGAACCGGATGCGTCGTTCGGGTAGGTCAAGATCGAGCGGGCTGCGCTTCTCTCGCGCCTTCACAAGCGCGCCATACGCGCCCCAGAGTGGCTTCAAGACGGTTTCGAGGATGTCCTGCGCCTTGCCTTGACCATTGCCGTCTATCGCTGTCTGAGCCTGCTCGTACGAGATTCCAGCGGCAGAGCGCATCATGGCGCGCATAAAGCGATGCTCGCGCTTGCGGCCATTGCTGTCGAAGATCATTTCAACCGCGAGGCAGCGCCTGAGCTCACCTTCTTTGAGTGAGCAGGCATCTGCTGAGAGTTCAAACGGGAGCATGGGTACGACACGATCAGGGAAATAGGTCGAGTTGCCCCGCTTCAGGGCTTCAATATCGAGGGCCGAACCTTCGGTGACGTAGGCCGCCACATCTGCAATTGCGACGATGACCCGCCAACCATCCTTCAATTCCTCAGCCCATACGGCATCATCATGGTCTCTGGCATCATGCGGGTCGATGGTGATGAGGGGCGTTTCTGTGAGGTCTTCGCGCGGGCCTTCGGCGGGCGTGTGGGATTTGGCTTGCGCTACGGCTTCGTCTGGAAAATCGACCGGAATGTCATGGGCGTGGATAGCGAGCAGGCTGGCCGAGCGTGGGTCAGACAATTTGCCGATGATCTCTTTGATCACCCCCATGGGCTGGCCCATTTGGCGTCGGCCTTGATCTTTCGGCGCGGCTTTGACGAGATCACCATCTTCTGCGCCGCCGCGGTCTGCTTCCTGAATACGAAGTTCCCGGCGGTCTTTGCGTGATGAGGGCGTAACTTTGCCGCCGCGCTGGCTTTGGGAATACAATCCAATCACGGTGTCTTTGATCTGTTTGTCGAGCACCGTGATGGAGCGGGCCTGCCATTCACTGTCGCGTTGCGTAATCTTACACAGCGCGCGATCGCCCACGCCTGGGGCTTTACCCGCGCGCTTTGTGGCGGCGCCCATATAGATGATCTCAGGGCCAAACAGGCCTTTATCCCCGACCGATTGGCCGATGAGTTCGCCGTCTTTGTTGATAGCGGTGAATTGAACGACGCCTGTTGGAGCAGGGCGGTCTGCCTGGCTCCATGTGCGTTTGCCGGTACGCTCTAGCTTGCCGGAGGTTTCGAGGTCTTTCAGGATCTCTCTGAGAACCTGTCGCTCTTTGCCTTTGACTTTCAAGCCTTTGGCGATGTCACGCTTTGTCGTGGCGTCTGGATTGTTCCGAATGAAATCGAGAACAGTTTGTTTATCTGGAAATGTCATGTGTGTTTTCTAATATGATTTGGCGCGCAATGGCGCACTTTTGTGGTTTGCGCGTGCAAACAATCGCGATCAATCTGGATCAGCGGATGCACAAGCGCAGGAATAGGGTTGGGCGACGTCTCAGCTTTTGTGGGAAAATCGCGGGCGCGTTCGATCTGGTTCAAACAATCAATGCTCTACAACAGATCCACTCACTTGACGGTTCGTAGAACATGTTGGGAACATTTTGTCAATACGCCCTCATCTACCTATTCGGTTCCGTCTCCGTAAAAATGCGTCATCCACTTATACACAACTGGAAAGTGCTGCTGCAACAGGCGCGGGCGCTCGAACAATGCTTCGGTCATAACGGCAAAGAATTCTGCGGGATCGGTCGCCGCATAATGATCCACGACCATCTGTTCGCCCCTCTCAACCGCAGCCTTGAACGCCTGAAATTCATCGCCCATCGTCAGCGCCCAGCGTGCCTGACACACTATTGATGGCATCGGCGGCGCGCCATCAATGAGCATATGCCGCGCGTCCAGCCGGTGAGCGAATTCGTGCATGACGACATTACACCCGTCAGAGGGATTGAACCCGCCGCTCAACACCTTGTCCCACATCAGCTCGATTGTGCCAGAGGAATGATAAACGCCGCTTGCCAGTCGGCCCACATCGATGGGGCGCTCATGGATAATGATACGAACCCCTTTGCCAAAATCATCCACGCGTCGATTGACCAGCAACATGCAGGCTTGAACCGCGATGGTGACCTGCATTTGCAAAGACACGTCGATGCCATCGGCGTGTTCCATGGGTGTGTCTTGTATGAATTGGCGCACCAAACGCTCGAGCCGTTCCCGCTGTGGCGGGTCAAGTCGCTCGACAATGGGTGTGACGTAAGGAATGAGCGCAGCAATTTCAGGCATCGACTTGATGTGTCCTGAACGCCAACTGGCCCATCACGTTAGCTGTCAGTCTTCTTTGCAGCAGGTTTCTTCTTTGCGGCTGGTTTTTTCTTGGCCGCGGCCTTTTTCTTTTTCGGTGCGGCCTTCTTCTTTTTCTTGGCCGGACCTTTGGCGACCTTCGCGTCGATCAGTTCTATCGCTCTTTCAAGCGTGACGGTTTCAGGCGTCAGCTCCTTTGGCAACGTCGCGTTGGTTTTGCCGTGTTTGACATATGGACCATAGCGGCCCTCGAAGACGTTGATGGGTTCACCGTCTGTATGCTTGCCGAGCTCTTTGAGCGGCTTGGCCGCTGCGCCGCGTCCGCGTCCAGGGTTGGCGATTTTGTCTGCGATCAAAGCGACGGCGCGGTTCAGGCCGATTTCGAAAACGTCTGCGGGGTCTTTCAGGTTCGCATAGGTTTTACCGTGCTGAACGTAGGGGCCATAGCGCCCGAAATTGGCAAGGATTGGCTCGCCGTCTTCGGGGTGTTTTCCGATCTCGCGGGGCAGGGAGAGCAGTTCGACGGCGCGTTCTAGGGTGACTTCTGCTGGGACATCCGTTTTGCGCAATGATGAGCGTTTGGGTTTTTCGTCTTCGCCTTGGGACATCTCAACATAGGGGCCAAATCGACCCGCTTTGAGGTAGACCATTTGGCCCGTGTCTGGGTGCAGACCGAGCTCGTTGCCGTCTGGATTGATCGCGGCTTCGTCGCCTGTGGCAGAAAATTGGCGTGTGAACTTGCAATCTGGGTGACGCGAGCAGCCGACGAAGGCGCCAAATCGGCCGAGCTTCATTGATAGTTCACCCTCTTTGCAGAGCGGGCATTCGCGTGGCTTTTCAATCGTATTGCCGTCTGCATCAACGCTTGGGAACACATGCGCGCCCATGGCTTCGTTTAGGGCATCCAGCACATGCGTAACGCGCAAATCGGTCATCTCGTTGACGTTGGCGTGAAAGTCTTTCCAGAAATCGCGCAGGAAGATTTTATAGTCGAGCTTGCCGTCAGAAATGACATCAAGCTGTTGTTCCAATTGCGCGGTGAAATCATACTCCACATAGCGCTGGAAGAAGTTTTCGAGGAATGCGGTGACCAGGCGGCCTTTATCCTCTGGCATCAGCGTTTTGCCTTCGATGCGGACATAATCACGATCCACCAGCGTACTCATCGTGGAGGCGTAGGTGGACGGTCTGCCAATGCCAAGCTCTTCAAGGCGTTTGACGAGTGAGGCTTCGGTGTAGCGCGGCGGCGGGGTGGTGAAGTGTTGGGTGTTGGTGGCGTCTAGCAGGTCAGCGTGCTGGCCTTCTGACATTTTGGGCAGGCGGCCTTCGACTTCGGCTTCGTCGCTATCATCGCGCCCTTCGGTGTAGAGTTTGATGAAGCCGTCAAAGATTAGGACTTGACCCGTGGCGCGGAGGGTGGAGCGGCCGTCTTTTGATTTTAGGTCAATCGTGGTGCGCTCAAACCGGGCGGTTTCCATTTGTGAGGCGACTGCGCGGCGCCAGATCAGCGTGTAGAGTTTCTTCAGGTCTTCGCCGCCCGTGTATTGATCAGGGTGGATGTCGAATTGGGTGGGGCGAATGGCTTCGTGAGCCTCCTGCGCGTTCTTGGCTTTGGATGTGTAGCGGCGTGTTTTCTCAGGTAAATACTGCGCGCCGTAGTTGGATTGGATCATGGCGCGCGCAGCGGTGTAGGCTTCTTCGGCCATGTTGACGCCATCGGTCCGCATATAGGTGATGCGTCCTTCTTCGTAGAGTTTTTGCGCCGCTTGCATTGTGCGCTTTGCGCCAAAGCCGAGTTTGCGGGAGGCTTCTTGCTGCAACGTTGATGTAATGAACGGCGCGGGCGGGTTGCGTTTGACCGGCTTGGCCTCAACGGACGCGACTGAATATCCGCCTGTTTTAACAGCTTCGAGCGCTTTATCGGCTGAGCCTTGTTCGCCGAGGGTAAACTTTTTGAGGACGTCGCCGTCCAGAGCGTAAAGGCGCGTTTCGAAATCTGTTCCGTCAGGGCCGCGCAGCGTGGCAGCGACCGTCCAGTATTCTTGTGGCTTGAAGCTCTCAATCTCGTTTTCTCGCTCACACACAATGCGCAGAGCAACAGATTGAACGCGGCCCGCTGAGCGGGAACCGGGCAGTTTGCGCCACAAGACGGGCGAGAGATTAAAGCCAACCAGATAGTCCAAAGCCCGCCGGGCAAGATACGCGTCGACCAGTTCGCCATCGATCTCGCGGGGTTGATCCATCGCTTCGGTGACGGCGCGTTTGGTGATCGCGTTGAAGACGACACGCTCGACTTTAACGTCCTTCTTGAGGGCGCGGCGCTTTTTTAGAGCCTCTACAATGTGCCAGCTAATCGCTTCGCCTTCGCGATCCGGGTCGGTCGCCAGAATAAGGGTGTCGGCTTCTTTAAGCGCGTTGGCGATGTCGGTGACGCGCTTAGATGATTTAGAGTCTGCTTCCCAAATCATTGCGAAGTCATTATCCGGGTCGACCGAGCCATTTTTAGACGGCAGGTCTCGGATGTGTCCGTATGAGGCAAGGACGGTAAAATCAGTGCCTAAGTATTTGTTGATCGTTTTGGCTTTTGCAGGCGACTCGACGACGACAACTTTCATGGGGGAACCTCGGTTAAGCGCGAGACTGATGGGTCGATCAACAGGGCGATGTCAAGGCTCTAGCCGCTTTAACCGTCTTCTTTATAGGCCAGGAGCGCCAGCATACTGAACAAAACAAAAAGGGGCGGTGCCCAAGCTGCGATGAGGGGTGGCACGGCGCCCGTTGAACCTAAACTGGTCGAAAATTGAGTTACGAAAAATAGAATAACGGCGACAACGGTGCCTGTTGCGAGCAGCCTGGGGGTTCCGCCCAGTCGTTGCAGACGTAGACACACAATCGCGCCGATGAGTGACATTGCGAGAAAGAAAATTGGCGTTGCGACGAGTGAGTTCCAACGCATCCGGTAGCGTGAGGCATCCAGGCCAGCCATTTGTGTTTGCCTGACAAAGCCCGGAAGCTTCCAAAAGCCGACGGTGCTGGGGGACGCAAACTTATCGAGCAGGGTGGCTGCGTCTAGCGAGGATGGGATAGCAAGCCGGTCTTTTCGTTGCGGCGGTTGATTAGGAAGGTTCTCGATCACGCCTTCGAGTTGCCAAAACCCATTGTGCAAGGTTGCGCGTTGCGCATCGATGCGACGCACGAAGGCGAAGTCTTTCGTGGGTTGTCCATCTCGGAACAGGCGTTCCTCCTGAATCATCTTTACTTCAAGCAGTATGATGCCGCCTTCTTCTACGCGTCCCGCACGAATGACTGTCTGATTCGAATCGTCGCCCTGCCGCAGCCAAATACCATTCTTGGAAACCGAAAAGGTCGGTGCGCCCTTGTTGAGCAATCTAGCCCGCTCGGTTTCAAATGCATTGGTCAGAGACGCGCCGAAGGGATTGAGGACCATGGTGGTAAAAAGACCCAAAACGACAGCGAGTAGGCAGACAGGCGCTAAGAACCTCCAAGCAGATATGCCACTGGCGCGAATGATAGAGAGTTCAGACCGACGATTTAGACGGGTGAATGCAATCATAGAAGCAACAAGCAAAGCAAAGGGCAGCGTTTGTTCAATCAACATCGGTAGCTTCATCAGTGAGAGACGTACTGCGGTGATCGGACTGAGGTCGACATCACCGCCGACGGTTCGCATCTGCTCAACAACGTCCACCAATACAATGGCCAGCACGAATATCCCGAGCACCAGCACCAGCCCAGAGAGGCACTCTTTTAGAATATATGTCTGGATCCGAGACAGAAATGGCATCAGGCGCGCCCGCCCTTAGGTTTTGCGTTCATCGTCAATTGGCGTTGCCGGGACGGGCTAGGGCCAATGTCACGACCTTTTCCAAAATAGATGTAACTCATCACGCCAATCGTGCCGATTGGGAGTAGCCATTGGATTAGATTCAAAACCGGCGTGTTGGCTGATGACGACTGGAGCGCGAGTTGCCCGATCACGAAAGACAGAGCAACGGCGGTGGCGATCATAATTCTTTTGCTGTAGCCTTGGCGACTAAAGTCCCCGCCGAGTACGGCAAACACGGCGAGCAGCCCAAGCACGATATTCATAATCGGACTGGCCAAGCGTGAATGACCCTCTGCAATCAGGGCGTCCGAAATTTTGGCTTGAAAATAGTCTTTCCGGTCGATGAAAAACAACTCATACAAATAGCGGTCAGACGCCTTCAGGTTTGGATCGCCCTGATCATCCATGTAAGCGGATAGATCGAAGGAATACTGATCGAATTCGAGCACGTTGAGCTGGTCATCGGCGTCGACTTGCTGACTGACTGCCTTTTTCAGCAACAAGGTTGGCGCGCCGTCGACTGTGACAAGCTCAGCGCTGCGCGCCAGAATATCGGTGGGGAAATTTGGGTCCGTCATATCGGAAATCAAAACACCGCGAAGTTCAGGGCCTACTTTCTCTCGTGCGTAGAACGTCAGACTATTATTTGTCGTGAATTGGCCGGGGCGAATGAGCTGAGCGGCCAAATCTGCGCGCGCGGTGGCAACGGTTTCTCTCATCGCGCGCTGCGCTGTAGGCTGAACCCACAAATTGACGCCCAGATGGAACACGGCAAACAGCATGGCGAGTCTTAAAATCGGGGACGCAACTTGCCAACGGGTCATGCCCGCTGCTTGTGCCACCACAATTTCGCTATCCTTATGGATTCGATTCAACGCCCAAACGCCGGCAACAAACAGGGCAAGCGGCATAAGCAGTGCAATAATCTGGGGCGCGCCAAGGCCGACAATATAAAAATAAGTCAGCGCGCCTGAACGATTCTCAAGGATCAAATCTGTGCGGGACAGGCCCTGAGCCAACAACGCCAACAGTGCCAGGCCGCCAACGATTATGATCGCCGCGCGTAGAACTTCTATGAAGAGATAGCGTTGGACTTTGTTCATCGAGGCGGCTTTAGAGCGATTTCCGGTGATTTTTGACAACTAATTGTGTGTTTTCCTTAGCTAGCGAGTTGCGCCGCCCGCGTCGATGTTTAGTTTCCGTCACAAACGGAGTTTCCACATATGAAGATCACATTTTCTGAATCCCCCAAAGCTGACATCGTCGCATTCATTGTAGATGAGGGCGGTGACTTGCCCTCTGCAGCCTCTGCGCTGGACAAATCAAGCGGCGGATTGCTGAGCGAAGCGATGACGGGCGGGCGCTTTTCCGGCAAAGCCGGGGAGCAGGCCTTTATCGTGCTCCCTAAGGGCCAGGATGCCAAGCGGGCGGTGCTGGTTGGTGGCGGAAAGCCTAAGAAACGGACTGCGCGGTCTTGGGAGAAAGTCGGAGGCGCATTGGTGAAGGCGCATGGATCAAGCGGGTTCAAGAGCCTTGCTCTGCATCTTGGAGACGCCGATGATGCGGCGCGGGTGGCGCTCGGCGCAAAACTTGGCGCATACCGGTTCGATGATTATTTCACGAAATTGAAGCCAGAGCAGAAACCGAGTCTGACGAGTTTTGCGTTGGTCGGCGGTGACTCAGCGAAGTCCAAAAAGGCTTTTGCGCCGCTGGATGCTGCGGCGGATGGGACATATTTGGCGCGTGACTTAGTTAACTCTCCGCCAAATGACTTGAATCCAGAGACGTTTGCCAACCGGATTGAAAACCTCTCAAGCATTGGGCTTGAGGTTGAAATCTTGGGCGAAAAGCAACTCTCGAAGCTGAAGATGAACTCCATGCTTGGGGTCGGCCAAGGCTCTCGCAAAGAAAGCAAGCTCGGCGTGATGAAGTGGATGGGCGCGGGCGACGATAGCGACCCGGTCATTCTGGTCGGCAAAGGTGTCTGCTTTGATACAGGTGGTATTTCACTGAAGCCGGGTGCGGGCATGGAAGATATGCGCGGCGATATGGGCGGCGCGGCCGCTGTCACCGGCACGATGATGGCGCTCGCGAAGCGCAAGGCAAAGGTGAACGTCGTTGGGCTGGTTGGACTTGTTGAGAATATGCCAGACGGAGATGCGATTCGACCTGGTGATATTTTGACGTCAGCCTCTGGCCAGACGATTGAGGTTCAGAATACCGATGCTGAAGGCCGTCTCGTTCTGTGTGATGTGCTTTGGTATGCGCAGAAGCATTTCAAGCCGAAAGCCATGGTTGACTTGGCAACGCTGACCGGAGCGATTGTCGTCGGACTGGGACACCATCATGCTGGCCTGTTTACGGAAAGCGATGACATTGCAGGTGAACTGACGGCGGCGGGCCTGGCTGAGGGGGAGCGGGTTTGGCGTTTGCCGCTTGGGCCTGAGTATGACCGTTTGCTGAAATCTAAGTTTGCAGACATGCGCAATATTGGTGGACGGGCCGCGGGCTCTATCACGGCGGCGCAGTTTCTGAAGCGATTTGTGAATGAGGGCGTGAAGTGGGCGCATCTAGATATTGCCGGGGTCGCTTGGGTGGAAGGGCAAAAAGAGCCGACCGACCCGAGCTGGGCGTCTGGGTTTGGACCGCGGCTATTGGATCGATGGATTGCTGAGAATTACGAGGGTTAGACCTTGGCGGAGGCGGCCTCTCCGGAGTGGTGGTTCTATCATCTTGAGCGCACGACGCTGGAGCAAGCGGCTGCGCCTTTGCTTCAGAAGTGTCTTGAGGCGGGGTGGCGCGTTCTAGCCGTGTCACCCAGCCCAGAGCGCCGCGCCGCACTGGACGCCGCGCTGTGGACGTATGACGACAATTCCTTTCTGCCACATGGCCAGGCCGAAGCGCCGGGGCTGGATACATCACGCCAACCCATCCTACTGAGCGAAACGGTGGACAATTTGAACGACGCTAAGGCATTGTTTCTTATGGATGGTAGTGAAGCGCCCGTGGACACGCCGTTTGAACGTTGCATGGTGATGTTCGACGGCGGCGACACCGAAACCCGCAGTAAAGCGCGGGCGCAGTTCAAAGCCGCCAGTGACGCCGGAATGGTGACACGATATTTTCAACAAACTCCGCGCGGCGGATGGCAAGAGGCAGGCAAATAATGAGAGACCCATCGGACGTATTGCAGGCCTATTTGGAGCAGATTGGGCTAAATGTTGTACGCCACAAGAAGTGGAGTCTGATCGACGGCAAGCTGCCCGGTATGCGTGTGTTTATGTCTCCGTCAGAGCGCCATTCTGATATTTCTCATTTTGTTGCGGATGTGACGCTGAACAAGCGCCAGACGATCCATGAAGAATTCTCTGCGCTGGGTGACAGCAATGAAGGGCTGACCGATGGGTTTCGGTCTTTCACGCAGATCTTGCTGCCCGTTTGCCTGAGCGCGCTATGCGGCATTACCAGTGAGAGCGTGAGCATGTGGGAGACCGAACTGGGCGGTCGCAAGTGGACGCTGCATATCGGCAATCTGGTCGGGCGAGCGCTGACGGAGGTGACGCCGCCCATCATTGATCATGATTTTATCGATGAGGTTTTGCAGGCGCTGAGCAAACGTAATCTAACGCCGGATATTCATTGGGTATCTTGGTTCTATGGCGGAGAGCCAGGCGCACGCAAAACAACCGCGATGCTGGACAATGAGCCATGGTCAGCGCTGGCCGCACGGATCAATGCGGTTCCTTGGCCTGCAGGTGAGGCGTATTACAGCTATCGCAACTTTGCGATTCTGATGCCGCGTTAAGAGCCTTAGGTGGTGCGGGCGTGTTGCTCTTCTGAGGTGAGTGTGCGCGGGGTTGAGATCAGAGCGATCAGTGCGCCGGTAACAAACAAGACGCCTAGCGTTGCGCCAAGTTTTACGGCATCGACGGGCAATGCGCCGACCCAAATATAGTGCACAGCGAGCGCGGCGACGCAGATCGCGAGCGTGAACAGTGAGAGTTTTAGATAGCTAACGAGGGCGTTCATTTTCTGGTCTCCTTATACTGGGCCTTAAGATTGCGCCCCATTGCCCCCTTGGGCAAGCCCCGCTATAGGCGCGGCAACAGATTCTCGAAATAATTTGAAAGTAAATCCTATGGCCGTTCAGCACACATTCTCAATCATCAAACCCGACGCAACCGAGCGCAATCTGACCGGAGCGATCAATGCCGTGTTTGAAAAAGCTGGCCTTCGCATCGTGGCCCAGCGCCGCATTCACATGACCCGCGCGCAAGCAGAGCGTTTCTATGGCGAACATTCCGAACGCCCGTTCTTTGGAGAGCTGGTTGAGTTTATGACGTCTGCGCCTGTGGTTGTTCAGGTTCTGGAAGGCGAGAACGCTGTTCTGGCGCACCGCGATGTAATGGGCGCGACCAACCCGGAAGAAGCCGCTGATGGCACGGTTCGCAAACTGTTCGCCAAGTCTATTGGTGAGAATTCGGTTCACGGGTCAGATTCTGTTGAGAGCGCGGCGAAGGAAATCGCTCAGTTCTTCTCTGCGGCTGATATTGTTGGCTAGGCATTGCTGATTTGAGATTTGAGAGCCCGTCAGTGAATGCTGGCGGGCTTTTTTCTGGATCGCCCGCTGGGCGCATCGCAGATGCGCTACGCGATGGATCGTGCTCGGGGCTGATTTTCCTATTTGCGTCATGCCCGATGAGCGTTAGCTCATCTGGGTCTTCATCAGAGGATGACGTTCTCTGGTGTGTCTTTCCGGGATGGATCCCCAGACGCTGCGCGTCGGGGATGACGCTGGACTTTAGGTTCAGCACGTGTGGCCGCTGAGGGGCGGCTTGGGGTGGACTGGTTTTTTTTGATTTGGGTGGATCGCGGTCAGGGGACCGGGCGCAGGGCTTCGGCGTATTCGACGGCGTAGAGTGTTGGCGCAGTGAGTGCCGTGTGGC
>CAZXVJ010000055.1:0-18617 GCA_964644385.1 uncultured Hyphomonas sp.
CGCGGTTCATAAGGCCTAGAATACCCTCGCCCCGGCGGGGGGAGGATAAGTTAGATCAAGAAACTTATAACACGTTGTTTTTGTTGACGATGAGTCAGAAAAAATTGCGGGGTTCAGTGACAATTTAGCTGGGCTGCATTCACGCGGGGCCACGCGCATCGTATGGATATTTTTTGGAGGATACGCGCAATGGCGATTAAGACGAGATTTACCGAAGAGTTTGGCATCGAGCACCCGATTGTTCAGGGCGGGATGCAATGGGTGGGCTATGCCGAGATGGTGGCGCCTGTGGCCGAAGCCGGCGCGCTGGGCTTTCTGACCGCGCTGACGCAACCGACGCCAGAAGACCTCGCGAAAGAGATTGCCCGCACCAAGGAGATGACGGACAAACCGTTTGGGGTGAACCTGACCATCCTGCCTGCGATTAAGCCCCCGCCCTATGCAGAATATCGCGACGCGATCATTCAGGGCGGCATCAAGATTGTTGAAACGGCCGGATACAAACCGCAAGAGCATGTCGACCATTTCAAAGAGCACGGCATTAAGGTGATCCATAAATGTACGGCGGTGCGTCACGCGTTATCGGCGGAACGGATGGGGGTCGATGCGATCTCGATTGATGGGTTTGAATGCGCGGGCCACCCTGGCGAGGATGATATTCCGGGGCTGGTGCTGATCCCGGCGGCAGCCAATAAGGTGAAAATCCCAATGCTGGCGAGCGGCGGGTTTGCCGATGGACGCGGGCTGGTCGCGGCATTGGCGCTGGGCGCTGACGGTATCAATATGGGCACGCGGTTCTGTGTGACGCAGGAAGCACCGATCCATGAGAACTTTAAGCGTCAAATGGTGGAAAATGATGAGCGGGCGACGGAATTGATCTTCCGAACGCTGCACAATACGGCGCGCGTGATGAAGAATGCGGTCTCAACTGAAGTGGTGGAGATTGAGCGCAAAGGCGGCGCGAAATTTGAGGATGTTGTGCATCTGGTAGCGGGCGCGCGCGGCAAAGCGGCGATGGCCGACGGGGACCCGGATGGCGGCATCTGGTCTGCCGGAACCGTGCAAGGCCTGATTAATGATATTCCGAGCGTGAAAGAATTGGTCGACAGCATTATGACCGATGCTGAGGCAATTATTGATGCGCGATTGGCGGGCATGCGCGGGTAACGCCTCGCGCGTGTTCTAGGACAAAGAAAAACCCCCGCAGGATATGCTGCGGGGGTTTTTGAATTTTGTAGGCGGCGCCCTGCCCTCAAAAGACTCCTAAAAGACGCGGGGACGATCTGCTTTTTCGACGTGCAGGCCGCACTCGGTTTTGTCTTGTCCGGCCCAGCGCCCGGCGCGCGGGTCTGCGGCATTGTCTGACGGCTTGGTGCACGGGAAACAGCCAATCGACGGATAGCCCTGCGCGACCAAGGGGTGACGCGGCAGATTGCGCTGCTGGATCAACAGTTCAACATCTTCCGGCGTCCAGCTGGCGAGCGGATTGACCTTATAGCGGCCATTGGCAAATTCAAACACAGGCAGGCTGAGGCGTGCGCCGCCATGGAAGCGTTTGCGGCCCGTAATCCAGGCGCCATAGCCCGCCAGCGCCGGCTCAAGCGGGCGCACCTTGCGAAGGGCGCAGCAAGCATCTGTGTCGGTTTTCCAAAGATCATTCTTAGGATCGAGGATTTTGCGCTCTGTCTCATTCGGCGGCGTAGTGATCACGCCTGTGAGGCCAAGGCGCTCAATCACTTCGTCGCGATAATCCAGCGTTTGCGGAAAATGCATGCCGGTATCGAGGAATTGGATGGGCAATGACGGGTCAACATCTGCGATCAAAGACAGCATGGCGATGCTTTCAGACCCGAAACTGGACACATAGGTGAGATTATCTGACCATTCGCGGACCATTGCGACGCGCAAAATTGTCTGAGCAGAGGCCTCGCGAAGCTCCGCATTCAGCCGGGCGAGCCGGACATCAGGGGCCTGAGCATTGCGGGCTATCGTGTCGCCGTATGGCATATCTGTTCCGCCTCATCGTGCAGTAAAACCTACAGATGGCGCTTTTTGAACACTGAAACCATATTGCCCGCGGCGGGCTGGTAGACTTCTGTGTATTCGGCAAGCGCCTCTACAATAGAAGATAGGTCGGCGCGGGTCGTTTCGTAAGTATCGAACCCTGAACGGTTCATATAGAAAATCTGATCCCTTAATACGTGTCCGATCGCGCGCAGCTCTCCCTGATAGGCGAATCTGCGTCGTAAAAGCTGGGCCTGAGAATAGCCCCGCCCATCTGTGTATTTCGGGAAATCGACCTCTATTAGGCTTATACGGTCCAGAAAAGGTTCAAGTTTTGTCGGATCATCCTCTGGCGAAAGGCGCACGCCAATGTCGGCGTTTCGGGCCAAAACATCGTCTTTATGGGCCAGAAAAGTCGCCAGTGTGAGGGTGAATTGACCGTCGGCGGGGAGATCGCCTTCGCCCTCATGAAATGTCCAAGTGTTAACAGTTTCGGCGCCGTTTTTAATCAATGGCATCGTAGATCGCCTCCTTAAAGGGGTCTGCGCCGAGGCGTTCGACGGTTTCGATGAAGGTTTCGTCGCGATCGGTGCGGATATCCCGGTAGGCATCGACGACGCGTTTGATCGCCGGGGGCACTTCCTCAAATTTGAGGCCCTTGCCTGTGATGTCGCCAATGCGGGCTTTTTCGTCTGCGCGTCCGCCAATCGAGATTTGGTAGAACTCCTCGCCCTTCTTATCGACGCCAAGGATGCCGATATGGCCGACATGGTGATGCCCGCAGGCATTGATGCAGCCAGAAATGTTGACGTGCAGCTTGCCGATATCGTCTTCATAGTCCGGGTCAGCGAAGACTTTTTGGATTTCCTGCCCGATCGGAATGGAGCGGGCATTGGCGAGGTTGCAATAATCAAGGCCGGGGCAAACGATCATATCGGTGATCTGGCCCTCATTGGCGGTCGCGATGCCCGCCTTTACGAGCGCGGCGTGGATGGCCGGGACATCATCAAGCGCGACATGCGGCAGGACGAGGTTTTGCGTGTGGGTGACGCGGATATCGTCGAAGCTGTAGGTTTCGGCGAGGTCTGCGGCGGCCTCCATCTGGTCTGCGGTCATGTCGCCCGTCTCACCGGCAATGGGCTTTAGGCTGATGGTGAGCGACGTGTAGCCCGGCTGTTTGTGGGGGTGGAGGTTGTTGCGGGTCCAGCGTTCCAGCGCCGGGTCGGCAGCGATGGCCTTTTGGAGCGCGTCTGATGTTGCGGGCTTTTCAGCAAAGGGCGGAGGCGCGAAATAGGCGTGGATGCGGTCAATCTCGTCCTGGCCAAGCGCGATCTTTTCGTGCGGGCGTTGGGCGGCATATTCTTCGTTGACCTGTCGGGAAAACTCTTCGGTGCCGGTTTCCTGAACGAGGATCTTGATGCGGGCTTTGTATTTATTGTCACGTCGGCCATGGCGGTTATAGACGCGCATGATGGCTTCGAGATAATCAAGCAGCTCAGCCTCCGGCACGAAATCATGCACGTGCGCCGCGATCAACGGCGTGCGCCCCTGCCCGCCGCCGACATGGACTTCAAAGCCAACCGCGCCATCACGCTGTCGCATGTGGAGGCCGATATCGTGCACGCGAATGGCGGCGCGGTCTTCCTCTGCGGCGGTCACGGCGATCTTGAACTTGCGCGGCAGGAAGGCGAACTCTGGATGGAAGGTGCTCCACTGGCGGATGATCTCGCACCATGGGCGCGGGTCCATAATCTCGTCTTTCGCCGCGCCTGCGAATTGGTCTGAGGTGGTATTGCGGATGCAGTTGCCGCTGGTTTGGATCGCGTGCATTTCAACGCTGGCGAGGCGTTCGAGCGCATCAGGAATATCTTTCAGTGCGACCCAGTTGAACTGAATGTTCTGGCGTGTGGTGTAGTGGCCATAGCCGCGATCATAGTCGCGCGCGACCGAGGCGAGGCAGCGCAGCTTGCCACTGTCGAGCTGGCCATAAGGAATAGCGACGCGCAGCATGTAGGCGTGTAGTTGCAGGTAGACGCCGTTTTGCAGGCGCAGCGGCTTGAACTCACCTTCTGGCAACTCCCCCGCAAGGCGGCGCGTGACCTGACCGCGAAACTGGTCAACGCGCTCTTTTACGATCTGCGCGTCAAATTCGTCATATCTATACATCGGCAACCTCATGAGCGTGGGGTATGTTGAGCGCGTTTTCGACGCGGATGACCCAGCGGTGGACGGCGGGAAATTCAGTCAAGTCAAAGCCGCCTTCGTGCGCGACGCGGGTGTAGGCGACGACGGCGATATCAGCGAGTGTGAGCGCGTCACCGACCAGCCAATCAGTGTAGGTCAGCTGCATCTCCATGACGCCTAGCGCCCGGCGACCCTTGGCCATAAGAGCCGGATCAATCTCATCATCGCTGAGGTTTTGAAAGGCTTTCTGCGCGCGGCGCACCGCGATGTTGGGCTCGTGGGAATATTGCTCCCAGAACAGCCAGCTATTCATTTGGGCGCGGGCAAAGGCGTCACTGGGGATCAGATCGCTTCCAGCCTGTTCGGCCAGATACAGCATAATCGCGTTTGATTGCGGCAAGGTCCGTCCATCGGGCCAGCGCGCGAGCGGCACTTGCCCAACCGGGTTTATCGCCAGAAACGCCTCGGTCTGTGTGCCGCCATTCAGCGAGTCTATCTCTACCCAGTCATAATCAATGCCGAGAATGTCGGCTGTCCATCGCGGCTTCAGGCAGTTTCCTGACAGGTGATTGCCATAGAGGGTCAGTTGGGTGATCTCGCGCGCTGGCATTAGTCAGCGTCCCCATAACTAACGGTTGGACCACTGGCGCGGATCGACTCGCGCAGGGTTTCTCGGCCTGCGATTTTGCCGTCCTCGGACACTTCCATGAAATACGGATCGGTGACGATGATTTCCTGCGTCAGCGCCTCTGCGAGGGCGGTTTCAGCGGCCGCCCCGGTCAGCACCACAAGATCAGCGCTATCATGGCTCCAGGTGCCGTCCTGGGTCAGCCAGACGGTGCGCCCGGTGGGCGTTTCCCATCCGGTGATTGTTTTTGGGGTTTCAGGTTTTAGGCGTGGGCGAACCGAACTCATGCGGCGGCCTCCTTTGATAATTTGGCGAGCGCCTCAACGGGCAGGCCCGCGACATCACCGATGATGAGCAGAGCCGGGCCTTTAATGCCCGCATCTGAAATCAGTTGCGGCAAGCCTGAGAGCGCGCCGAAGACGCGGATTTCATTGCTGCGCGTGCCGTTTTCAATCACCGCCACGGGGGTGGCCGCCCCCCTGCCCGCAGCGATTAGTTTTTCGGAGATGATCGACGCGGTGCCAACGCCCATGAAGACGACGACGGTTTGATGGGGCGCGGCGAGGGCTGGCCAATCAAGATCGGGCACCTCCCCCGATTTGGCATGACCTGTCACGAAGGTCAGTGATTGCGCATGATCGCGGTGGGTCAGCGGCAAGCCCGCAGAGGCCGCGCAGCCAAGCGCCGCTGAAATACCGGGCACGATATGCCCGGTGAGACCCGCCGCTTGCAACGCTTGTAACTCTTCGCCGCCGCGCCCAAAGACAAATGGATCGCCGCCCTTCAAGCGCACAACGCGCTGTCCGGCGCGCGCGGCCTCAATCATCAGATCATGGATTTGCGGTTGGGGCACAGAGTGGTGCCCTTTGGTTTTGCCAACGCTGATACGGTCTGCGTCGCGGCGGACGAGATCCATAATCTCAGCGCTGACGAGGCGATCATGGAATACGACGTCGGCCTGTTGGATGAGGCGAAAGGCTTTTAGAGTCAGCAGTTCTGGGTCACCGGGGCCAGCGCCGACAATGTGCACGGGAAACTCTTGGCCTGTTTGTTTGGCGGCGTGAGCGCGCAGGAGGCGCTGGAGTTCAGCCTTTGCGGCGGGCATATCATTCGCGGTGGCCAGATCGAGCGCCGGACCAGAAAACGCAGCTTCCCAAAACCGGCGGCGCGCTTTCCCATCGGTGAGCGCGGCCTTCACGTCGGCGCGCATTTGTTTTGCCAACGCGGCGAGCGGCTCAATGCCCTGAGGCATCAGCGTTTCTAGTTGCGTGCGGATCTGTTTGGCGAGCACGGGCGCGGCCCCGCCTGTGCCGATAGCAGCGACAACATCGCCCCGGTCGAGAATGGACGGAACGGTGAAATCGCAGGCCTCTGGGCGATCCACCGCGTTGACCGGCACGCGCATGGATTTGGCGAGCGCGATGGTCTCCTCAGCCAAGGCATCATCTTCCAGTGCGATAATGGTGAACCGGGCCGCGCTGAGCGCCGCGCGGGTTTCACTTAAAGGCAGATGCGTGATGCGGCCTTCAAACTCTTCGGCAAAGGCATCAGAAAGCCGATCGGCCAAAACAGTGATCTTCGCGCCCGTCGCGGCGAGCAAGCGTACTTTACGGCGGGCCTCTTCCCCGCCGCCAAATACGGCAATCAGCGCGTCGTCCATGTTAAAAAAGGCTGGGAACTGGCGCATTTGCTTATCTCGTTCTATGAGTTTACCTGAACGGTGAACCCCCAAAATGGCTATTGACGGGCGCAGTACAAGCGTAGACCCCTAAGTCTAGCCTTTAGAGAAACTATCCATGCCCGACCCAACAGATCGTATTCCGCCTCTCAACGCCTTGCGCGCCTTTGAGGCCGCCGCCCGGCGCTTATCTTTTACCAAAGCGGCTGAGGAACTAAATGTCACGCCCGGCGCTATCTCGCAACAGATTCGCCAATTGGAAGACTATGCCGGAACGCCGCTGTTCAAGCGCACCGGGCGGTCTGTTCTGTTGACCGATGCTGCCCAAGCCAGCCTGCCCCTCGTGCGCGACGCATTTGAGCAGATTGGTGAGGCGGGCCGCATTATGCGGGCGCCGGCCCGCAAAGGACGTGTCATGGTATCGTCTGCCCCGTCTTTTGCCGCCAAATGGCTGGCGCCGAAACTCGATAGTTTTCACCGCAATCATGACGGCGTCGAGGCGTGGATTTCCGCCGATATGGGTCTGACGGACTTCACCACAGCCGATGCGGACTTTGCCATTCGCTATGGCCGAGGCAATTATGATGGGTTGAAATCTGAGAAGCTGCTCGATGAGACGGTGCTGCCGGTGTGCTCTCCCGCGCTGCTGGAAGGGGCAGATGCACTGCGAAAGCCTGAAGACCTCTCCAAGCATACTTTGCTGCATGATGAGAGCCCGGAGAATGACCCCTCCTGCCCCGACTGGAGCAGCTGGCTGCGGGCGCGCGGCGTGAGCGGCGTGGCCAGTGAGCGCGGCCCGCGTCTTAATCAGGCGATTTTGGTGATCGAAGCGGCGGCGGCTGGGCGCGGCGTGGCGCTGGCCAAACGCGCGATCGCAGCGTCTGACCTTGCGGCTGGGCGGCTGGTGGCGCCGTTTGCGGATGGCTCAACGGCGATTGATTTTGGCTATTGGCTGGTCTGGCCCAAGGGGCGTCATTTATCGCCGGATGTGCGCGACTTTATGAAGTGGATCAAAAAAGAAGCGGCGAATACAGAAATTATCGGCGTTTAAACGCCTGCCGCATCAATCAGCAAATAGGCCGCGAGACGGGCGCTCGCATTGCGGCTGGTCTTTTGAGTTTGCGACAAAGCGTTCAATGCGTCTGCCTCTTCCATAGCGTGGAATTGGCGAGCCAAATTTTTGAGCTCACGGTCTGCGCGCATGCGTTTGAACACGCGCTCAACCTGCTGACCGACCATATCCTTAGTGGCGTTGCGGCGAGCGTCGTCTCCGCGCGTGGCCGCTGCAGCGATCTTGCGCTTGGCTTTGGGCTTAAAGATTTCAGGCAGACGGATACCGGAGTCTTGCAAACGATGCAGCAAGGCGTCGGCGACCTCTTCGCGACTAAGATCCGGGCTGTCGGCGCGGTCTATATCGGACAGAATATCGCGCCATCCCATATCGCCGTTGGAGGCTGCGTTCACCGGGTGTGCCGCGGGCGGTGTATTGATCACGGGTGGCGGGACCGCGACCGAGTCTGGCTGGGGCGTGGGCGCTGCCTCTTCACCGAGACGGCTGCGTAGAACAAAGGGCGCGCCGTCGGCGGGGTCTGCCGTGCGGCCAAGCTCCAGTGGGGCGTCTTCTCCGCTGGCCGCCATTGCATCTGCGCCTGCGTCGAACAGTTCAGCATCAGAAACGGACGGCGTTTGTAGCGCAATCTCTGGCGGCGCGGTTTCGGTCTGCGTGTCCGCCATGTCGTCAATGGAGGTATGATTGACGGGCGCCGATTCTGGCGCGGCTATGGGGCGCGGCGTATCATTTGGGGCTACGTGCGTCACTGGATCCAGCTCACTCATTTCACCGCGAGCGGCGGCGCCAGCGGCGCGAACAGACGCGGCGGCAGCGTCCCCGGCGGCGCGCAGTTCCGCCAAAGAGCGCGCGGCGTCTTCGGCTGCAGAGCGGGTCGAGACATTGATCTCAGAGTTGATGTGGCGCGCGGTATCAAGCGCAGATGAGACAGCGTCTTTCAGCGCATCGCCCGTCGAGGAGGCGGCAGCGGCGGCCATGTCACCGGCGCGAATGGCGGCGTCCACAGTTTTGCGCGATTGATCGAGCTTGTCTTCAATGCGGCTGACGGCGAGCGTTAGGGTTTCTGTGCGCGTGGCGGCGTCGCGGGCGAGCGCGTCCAGATCCATCATCTTGGTCGCCAGATGATCGCCGGCGCCGCGCATCTTCTCCAGCCGCCCATCGAGCGCCTCATCGGCGCGAGTAACCTCTTGCACAGCTTTACGCGCGGTTTCGGCGAGCACTCTGGCCTGTTGCGGCAGGGACTCATTCATGACCGAGATCTGACCGCGCAGATCCCGGGCGAGAGTTTCCAAAGACTGGCGCTCTGCAGACAGACGCTCAGCCAAATCGCGGGCATTATCTGCGCTGGCATAAGACACTGATTCAAGCCGCATACGCTCGTCGCCAATATCGCCGGACATGGTTTTCATGGTGGCGACCGCGCGCTGCATCACCTGGTCCATTTCAAGCGCAGACTGTTTGAGCTGGTCAGCCATGACCGCGCCCTCCTGCCCCATCGTCTCAGCCGGGCTGAGCAGGCGAGCTGCCGCGCTCATCACCACAGCGTTCGCGAGTGACGCACGGCGATTGGCGCGGGCCATGTAGCCGGCCATGATCATCAGAAACCCAGGCACAGCGGCGGCGACACTGGCGCCAATAATAAGCTCCGGTGGCACAGCGCTCAGCGCCGGTAAGCCAATCAAGCCAAAGACACAGGCGGCCAGGCCAACCCACCACACCAATGCGAGTAGAATACCAGACACAACCATCCAGCCACCGGCAGATTGTGCGTCTTCAAACTCAGCCATGACACGTGCGCCGCCCGCAGCGGGCGCGCGACCAGTCAAAGGTTCACGAAGTTCAGTCATAACAAGAGTATAACCCGACGCGGCGACTCAAGCGAGGGCCGATTCGCAGGTTTAGGAGCGAAGCGTTTACAGCGCGTGTTGCGGCGTTAACCTAACAGCGTCGCGATCACGTTTTGCGGCGCCGCAGCCGCGTCTTCTTTGTCAGCGTCTGGCGTCGTAAACTGAATACCAAGCCACGCAAATATGGCGATCAGCACGATCTTTTGCACAAACGAAAATACTTCAGCCATGATGGGCTCACTCTGTCTCACGTGTGGGCGGATGGGCCGGACCTTATCGTCCCCTCCAACTAAGTAGAGGTATAGCAAACCGTGAGTTTGCCGACAATCGATAAATTGGCCGTCAGCAAAAATTTATGAAACCGGGCATTTTGTTAACGAATTGAGCAGAGTCTGGCCCCACAATGAGGGTTCTTTCAAGGAATCCCGCCCATGACCGACCCCCTGCCCGCCGCCAACGCGCCCTCAGCGCTCGCCCTTCTCGACCGCAATCATCTGGACGCGATGACGGGCGGTGACAAAGACCTGGCCGTCGAAGTGATTGAGATTTTCCAGCATCAGGCTGAAATATGGTCAAGGATGCTGGACCCCAAATTGCCAACGGGCCAATGGGCCGATGCGGCGCACACTCTGAAAGGCGCAAGCCTTGGGGTCGGCGCGCTGAAACTGGCCAATGTCTGTGAGATCGCAGAGAGACTGGGCCGCGCAGATGACGCCCCGTCGATAACGGCCGCAGCGGTCGCAATTGGCGATGTTAAGTCTGTTTTAGGCGAAACGCTGGAAGCGGTGGCAAAAGCGATCTACGAATTGACGTCTGCTGGCGCTCGTAAGGCGTCATAAGAGCCAAATTCATAAGCGATGCAGCGATCAATCAAGGTGCGCCAGACAGGCTCTGCAATCGCGGGTGAAAGGCCTTGTCGTTCACATTCCGCCTTCACCTTTGTAATCACGTCTTCAATACGCGGGCGATCATGCACCGCTTCGCGGCTGCCTTTGATGCGGGCCGCAGCGTCCATGAAGGATTGACGCTCTTTCAGGATCTCGACCAATAGGCGGTCTATCCGGTCAATCTCGTAGCGTACATCCGCCATGGTTTCGGCGGTCTCGCTATTATGAGCGCGCGCGTCTGAGGTATAGGTGGTCATGGCACTTGGGCCCCGCTTTTATTGATCGTCTGTGAGTATATGGGGATCGCCCTTGCGGCAAGACATAGGGGTGCGACGCCGCGGCGCGGGCCTAGAGGAAGGTGTTAAAGCCTAAAAATAGCAATCCAGACAACGCCGCGGCCATCGGAACGGTGATCAACCACGCGGCAATAATGGTCATGAAATGGTGACGCCGCACCAAACGGCGATGCTTTCGAACGTCTTTACTGACCGGGGGTTTACTGGGCCTATTCTGCGCATGGCGCTGAATATAGTCGCGGCGGCGTTTGGAGTTGGCGGTATACCACTCACGGAAGAACCCCACGCCGAACACCGCCCCAACCGCAATATGGGTCGAGCTAACCGGCAGGCCGAGCCCAGACGCAATAATCACCGTTATGGCCGCTGACAGTGCCACGCAATAAGCCCGCATAGGGTTTAGCTTTGTAATTTGCGCGCCAACAACATTGATAAGTTTTGGGCCAAACATCAAAAGCCCCAGCGATATGCCGGCCGCGCCAATCAACATGACCCATAGCGGGATACCCACCTTGGTTGCCACCGCCCCTGTTTGCACCGTGGACACGATGGCCGCGAGCGGACCAATCGCATTGGCCACATCATTTGCGCCATGGGCAAACGATAGCAGCGCGGCTGAAAATATGAGAGGGATCTTGAACAAGGTGCGCAGTGACTTGTTGCGGTTTTCCATGCCTTCTGACTGGCGACGGATAAGCGGGTGGCTGATCATCCACGTTAAAAAGGCGACGCCCAATCCGCCAAGCAGCGCCGTTGTCAAATCTATTGAGATGATTTTCTTGAGGCCTTTCATGGCCAGATAAGAGGCGAACGCGCCTGCCATGATGGCCACAAGGATTGGCACCCATGTACGGGCCGCAGCGATTTTGTCATCGCGATAGATGATCATAGTTTTGATCAGGGCCAGAAACATCGCCGCAATAATCCCGCCCAGCATCGGTGAGATCACCCAGCTGGCCGCAATGCGAGACATCGTGCCCCAATCGACTGCGCCGAAGCCAGCTGCAGCCACCCCTGCCCCTGCTACGCCGCCAACGATGGAATGAGTGGTCGATACCGGCGCGCCAACAACGGTCGCAATATTGATCCACAACGCCGCTGAGATCAGCGCCGACATCATCAGCAGGACAAAGACGTTCGGGTCAGACACGCTGGCAGGATCAATAATGCTTTTCGAAATTGTGCCGACGACATCACCGCCCGCGATGAGCGCGCCCGCCGTTTCAAACACCGCCGCAATGAGCAGCGCGCCTGTCAGCGATAGCGCCTTTGAGCCCACCGCCGGACCGACATTGTTCGCCACATCGTTCGCGCCGATGTTCAGCGCCATATAGGCGCCGATCGCCGCCGCGGCCGCAATCATCAAAGATCCGGAACTGCTTTGTGTGAGGGACCATGTGATGACCGCCACAATCGCGATAAAGATGACCGCGAATGCTGGCGCAATCAAAGACCGGGACGTTGATCCCGTCGCGGTGCCGATCATGCTGACCTTGGAGAGATCTTTGTCGAGCGTTGGCTTGGAGGCGGTCTCTTCGCTCATATCGCAATCCATTCCCATCCAGCGCTTGAAAGGCGTTGAGGGCGATTGAATTCGCACGCCTCAAAACTTTGCCTATGCCGCACGGCTTATCGGCATCTCAATATGAAAGCGAGGGAAAACTACGCCTCTGGACGGAAGTTCAGTAACATCTCACTCAGTTGAGGGTTGTTCACCCGTTCGGCCGCTTCATCGCGGGAAAACCAAGCGACATCGCGCTTACCCGATTCGGGGAAGGATTCTACGACTTCGGAAACCTGTAGCGGATAGACGACGGCCTCACATTCAAGCGTCGCGCCCTTGTCGAAGGACTTAGCGTATTGAAACCGGCCCAAAGACTTAGCGCCAATTTCGCCGCGCACGCCCGCCTCCTCAAACGCCTCTTGTGCGGCCATTGCTGCAAAAGATTTTCTGGGTTTCGGCCACCCCTTAGGCAGCAGCCAGCGCCCCCGGCTAAGATTTGTGATCAGAAGGAATTCATACCCATCGCCCGCCGGACGATAGCAAAGCGCAGCCACCTGCAAAGCTGCAGGCCGCGACAGACCCGTCGCGCGCCAAAGCCGCCCTAAGCGACCTGAAGAGAATAGAGTTAATCCGTTCACGGCACGAATATGCCGCGATTTGTTCAAACTTTCAAGGCTGCCAACCATTTGAAAGGTTAACAGACCCGCTTTGCCCAATGTTTACTGCAGGCCCGAGTCATACAGTCCATCATTTGCATGCGAGGTTTTTGCAGCGCGCGTTAGACTTCCAGCAGCATCCGCTCAGGGTCTTCCAGCGCTTCTTTGACGCGCACAAGGAATGTGACAGCCTCTTTGCCGTCAACAATGCGGTGATCATAGCTAAGCGCGAGATACATCATGGGCCGGATTTTGATCTCCCCATCGACAACAACCGGGCGTTGTTCAATTCGGTGCATGCCCAGAACGCCTGATTGCGGCGGGTTGAGGATCGGTGTCGACATAAGGGAGCCGTAAACGCCGCCATTTGAAATGGTGAACGTACCGCCTTGCATATCTGCAATCGACAGATCGCCATCACGCGCTTTGCGGCCGAGCGCGCCAATGCCTTTTTCGATGCCCGCCAGCGAGAGCTGATCACAGTCACGCACTACGGGCACCACAAGGCCTTTCTCTGTGCCGACCGCAACGCCAATATCGTAGAAGTTCTTATAGATAATGTCTGTGCCATCAATCTCAGCATTGACCGCTGGCACTTCCTGCAAGGCGCCCACAACGGCCTTCACAAAGAAACCCATAAAGCCAAGCTTAACGCCATGCTTATCTAGGAAGGATTCCTTATAGGATTTCCGCAAATCCATAATCGCGCCCATGTCGACATCGTTGAACGTCGTCAGCATGGCGGCCGAGTCCTGGGCTTCCTTCAGGCGGCGCGCAATTGTCTGGCGTAGCCGCGTCATGCGCACGCGTTCTTCACGCGGGCCGACCTCTCGGTTGGAGGGGGCGGCTGGAGCGCGTGTCTCTTTTGGTCGGTTCACATAGGCCAGCGCGTCCGCCTTTGTGGCGCGGCCATCCCGGCCAGTCCCTGGAATATCTGCCGGGTTCACACCCGCTTCAGAGGACACCCGTCGCACCGATGGCGACACAGGCCGATCCCCACGCCCGGCCGCTGATGTGCCTGTTTGCGCCGGGGTTGGCGTCGTAGCGGCCGCTTGCGATACGCGAGCCTCTTTCTTGACGGGTGTAGCCTTGCCCTTTGCGGCGCCTGCCCCGGCACTGATGCGCGCGATGACTGTGCCTGGCGTGACGCTGTCACCCTCTGACACCAGCCATTCGGCAATCGTGCCATTGGCGGTCGCCGGCACTTCCAGCGCAACTTTATCGGTTTCGATCTCTGCGATGGTTTCGTCTTTCGAAACGGTGTCACCAACGCTTTTGAGCAATGAAGACAGCGTGCCCTCAGCGACGCTTTCGCCCATGCTCGGCACCGCGACATCTTCCAATGCGCCGCCTTTGCTTGGCGCGGGCGCATCGTCTGCAGGCGCTTTTGCTTTTTCATTCTTATCGGCCTTGGCGGCAGGCTTTGCCGCGCCATTGCCAGCGCCGCCCGACACCTTGCCCAGCAGCGCGCCGATCTCAACCGTCGCACCTTCGCCCGCGATAATTTCGGACAAGACGCCATCTTCTGTGGCGGACACTTCAACAGACACTTTGTCTGTTTCCAGTTCGACCAGAACTTCGTCTTTGCTCACCGCGTCTCCGGCAGATTTCAGCCATTGTCCTACAGTGGCTTCGGTGACGCTTTCGCCCAGCGTTGGCACAGTAATGTCGGTCATGTTCAGGGTCCGTTTTTGAGATGACTATTCGGCAGAGACGATGTTGTCGTCGACCGATTTGGGGCCGAGGGCCACGTTGATAAGAGCCGATTGCTCGGCTTTGTGCTTTGATAATAATCCAGTCGCTGTGGCCGCAGACGGTTTGCGCCCGGCATAGCTTGGCCGCGGAGATTTCACGCCCGCTTTGCCTGCGCACCATTCGATCTCGTCACGTATGAAGGTCCAACCGCCCATATTGCGCGGCTCTTCCTGGCACCACACCATCTCGGCCGACTTAAACCGGCGAAGTTCCTTGATGAAGGATTTGCGCGGCACTGGGTAAAATTGCTCAATCCGCATGATGTATATGTCGCTGACATCCTTGCCCTTTTCAGCCATCGCCTCGCGCGCTTCGAACAGATCATAATAGACCTTTCCTGAGCACATCACGACGCGGCGGATATCCTTATCCTTTTTCAACGTCACAGCGCCCTCGCGCCCAGGCGTTTCGGCGTCGTCCCACAAAATGCGGTGGAAGGAGGACTTAGTGCCCAGATCATCCAGCGTTGAGGTCGCAAGCTTGTGACGCAGCAGAGATTTCGGTGTCATGATCACCAACGGCTTGCGGAAATCCCGGTGGATTTGTCGGCGCAGCGCGTGAAAATAATTGGCCGGTGTCGTCAAATTGCAGACTTGCCAATTATCCTCAGCGCACATTTGCAAGAAGCGCTCAAGCCGAGCCGATGAGTGTTCAGGCCCCTGCCCTTCATAGCCATGCGGCAGCAGAATGGTGAGACCCGACATGCGCAGCCATTTGCGCTCAGCCGATGAAATGAACTGATCGAAGAACACTTGCGCGCCGTTTGAGAAATCACCAAACTGGGCTTCCCACAGCGTGAGTGTATTTGGATCGGCCAAGGAGTAACCGTACTCATATCCGAGCACAGCTTCTTCGGAGAGGAGCGAGTCGATGACTTCATATTGCGCCGCTTTGTCACCGATATTGTTCAGCGGTGTGTAGCGCGCGCCCGTGGTTTGGTCGGTGACATGGCTGTGGCGCTGCGAGAACGTGCCACGGCCGCAATCTTGCCCAGACAGCCGGACAGGAAAGCCTTCATCCAGCAGTGTGGCATAAGCGAGGTGCTCTGCGGTGGCCCAGTCGAGCCCTTTGCCACTGGTGATCGCACTGTTGCGCGCGCCGATCACACGGGCCAGCGTTTTGTGGATGTCGATTTTTTCCGGCACGGTTGTGATGGTTTTGCCAATTGCGGTCAGGCGCTTTTTCGCGACGCCCGTTTTGCCACGCCGCTCATCATCTTCGGGCAGACCAAGGCCTTTCCATTCACCATCCAGCCAATCTGGCTTTTGGGCTTCGAACTTTTTGCCGGCTTCAAACTCTTTGTCGAGAAAATTTTCAAAGTGGCGGACCTGACTGTCCACATCTTCTTGGGTCACAATGCCTTCTTCGACCAAACGCTTGGAGTAAATTTCTCGGGTCGAGGGGTGGCCTTTGATTTTCTTGTACATCACCGGCTGGGTGAACATGGGCTCGTCGCCCTCATTGTGGCCGAAACGGCGATAGCAAAACATGTCGATGACGACATCTTTTCCAAATTTCTGGCGGTATTCTGTGGCGACTTTAGCGCAATACGTCACCGCCTCAGGATCATCTCCATTGACGTGGAAGATTGGCGCCTGAACCATCAGGGCCACATCAGACGGATATGGACTGGAGCGCGAATACATCGGGCTGGTCGTAAAGCCGATCTGATTGTTGATGATGAAGTGAATGGTGCCGCCGGTGCGATAGCCGCCAAGGCCGGAGAGCGCAAAACATTCGGCCACAACGCCCTGCCCTGCAAACGCCGCATCACCATGCAGCAAGAGTGGCATAATGATCGAGCGATCCAGTTTGCCCACTTCCTGATGGATCATCTCTTGTTTCGAGCGCGACCGCCCGAGCACAACGGGGTTCACCGCCTCAAGGTGAGACGGATTTGCATTCATCGTCAGGTGGACTTTGTTGCCATCAAACTCGCGGTCTGAGGAAGCGCCCAAATGATACTTCACATCGCCGGACCCGAACGTCTCAGCGCCTTGTGTGTTGCCGCCCTGAAACTCGTGAAAGATCTGCTCGTAGGGTTTGCCCATCACAGCCGACAGCATGTTCAGCCGCCCGCGGTGCGCCATGCCAATGACGATCTCTTTGACGCCCAGCGCGCCGCCGCGTTTGATAATCTGCTCCAGCGCAGGCACTGCCGCCTCGCCGCCATCCAGACCAAAACGCTTAGTGCCGGGATAGCGTTTGTGCAGGAAGCGTTCAAAGGTTTCCGCTTCGATCAGCTTGTTCAGAATAGCGACTTTGCCGCGCCGCGAAAACTCGACGCCCTTGTCCGGGCCTTCAATACGTTCCTGCAGCCAGGCTTTCTCAACCGGGTCTGAAATGTGCTGAAACTCAATACCAATCGTGGAGCAATAGGTGCGGCGCAAAATGTCCAGCATTTCGCGAACGGTCGCGGATTCAAGCCCGAGATAGCCATCAATGAAAACCTGGCGATCCATATCCGCATCTGCAAAGCCGTAGGATTCCGGCGCAAGTTCTGGCTGGTTGCCGAAATCTTCCAGACCCAGCGGATCAAGATTAGCCGCCAAATGCCCCCGCACACGATAGGCGCGGATCATCATGAGGGCGCGAATGGAGTCCTTTACCGCCTGACCAATGTCTGCGTCAGAGGCGGCGGGTGCCCCTGCTCTGATTTTCTGTTCAAGTTCCGGTTCTAAAAGTGCCCAGTTGCCGTCAAACGCTGCGACTTGCTCATCAGACAAATCGCGGGGCCAGTCGCCGCGCTTCCAACTCGCGCCATCTGCATTGCGCTGCGCGTCGCCCTTATCGTCATCCAGGTCTCTGAAAAAGGCCTGCCAGCTTTCGGGGACAGACGCAGGATTTTTCGAGTATGCGGCCTGCATCTGCTCGATCCAGGCGGCCGAGCCACCATAGAGAAAAGCTGTGTCCAACATCGCGGCATTGCCTGCGCTGCGTCCACCGTCTACCGGGCTACCGTCATCTGCCATGTCTTATCCGTCCTTTGGAGACATCCTAGGAAGTATTTTGGGGCGAAAGTGTTTACCCCGTCCTACTTTTTTACAGTTTGAGGCAGCTGCAAAGAGGTCATGTCAGTGACCCGTCACACTGCCTACCCTTTCAGAAGGTCCACCATTGTGGTGCCAAGCCGCGCCGGGCTTGGGCTGACACGAATGCCAGCGGCTTCCATCGCGGCGATTTTGCTTTCTGCATCGCCTTTGCCGCCGGACACGATCGCGCCAGCATGGCCCATTGTGCGCCCCTTTGGCGCGGTGCGGCCAGCGATAAAGCCAACCATGGGCTTCGAGCGGCCTTTCTTGGCCTCGTCGATAATGAATTGAGCCGCGTCTTCTTCCGCTGAGCCACCGATTTCGCCGATCATGATGATCTGCTCTGTCGCGTCGTCAGCAAGGAACATCTCAAGCACGTCAATAAACTCTGTGCCTTTGACGGGATCGCCGCCAATACCAACAGCGGTCGTCTGGCCGATACCTGCATTGGTTGTCTGGAACACAGCCTCATAGGTCAACGTGCCTGAGCGAGAGAGCACGCCGCAGCTGCCCTTTTTGAAGATCTTTCCTGGCATAATGCCAATCTTACATTCTTCGGGGGTTAAAACGCCGGGGCAGTTTGGGCCGATGAGGCGTGATTTTGAGCCTTTTAGCCGCGCATTAACCTTCACCATGTCCATCACCGGGATACCCTCAGTGATACAGATGATCAGCGGGATTTCAGCGTCGATGGCTTCAATAATAGCTGCTGCGGCAAATGGCGGCGGCACATAGATGACAGAGGCATTCGCGTCGGTCGCATCGCGCGCATCGGCAACAGTGGTAAAGATGGGGAGCGTTTGGCCGTCAGCGCCAGACCAATCTGTGCCGCCCTTCTTTGGATGCGTCCCAGCAACCATTTGCGTGCCGTGATAGGCCAGCGCCTGCTCTGTGTGAAAGCTGCCAGTATTGCCGGTCAGGCCCTGAACGATGATTTTTGTGTCTTTATTGATGAGGATGGACATGTGTTTGGTAAGCCTTGAAATCTGTAAGTTTGTTTGAGGTTCAGTTCGGGACTTACCCGTCCACCGCCGCAACGATTTTCTGGGCGGCGTCATCAAGATCATCGGCGGCGAT
>CAZXVJ010000056.1:0-10204 GCA_964644385.1 uncultured Hyphomonas sp.
TCATCAAACAATCTCCTTCAGCGCGGCGGCGTAGGCGGCGATGTCTTCTGGGGTGGTGCATTCGGTGGCAGCGGCGATGATGACGTTGCCGAATTTTCCGCCGGGATAGAGGCGGCTGGCGCGGACGCCGCCAATGATGCCCGCTTCCCACAGCATGGCGAGAACGGCTTCGGCATCAATCGGCGTGGTGAAGGCGAACTCGTTGAAGAAACGCGGCGTGAGGATGTCGACGCCGGGTATTGCCTCTAAGGCGTCTGCCAGATCACAGGCGGCTTCGTGGTTGAGCAAAGAGAGTTGTTTCAGGCCCTTATCGCCCAGCAGTGTCATGTGCGCCGTGAAGGCCAGCGCGCAGAGGCCGGAATTGGTACAGATGTTAGATGTGGCTTTGTCGCGGCGAATGTGTTGCTCGCGGGTTGAGAGGGTGAGCACGAAACCGCGTTTGCCATTGGCGTCAGTGGTTTCCCCGCAGAGGCGCCCCGGCATCTGCCGGACGAGCTTTTGCGTGCAGGCGAAGAGGCCGACATAGGGCCCGCCGAAGGTCAGCGCGCCGCCGATGGATTGGCCTTCACCGACCGCAATGTCTGCGCCCATTTCGCCGGGGGGCGTGACGAGGCCCAGACTGACCGCTTCTGTGAACACGGAAACGAACAGCGCGCCTTTATCGTGGGCAGCGTCTGCGACGTTTGAAAGGTCTGTCACAGTGCCGAAGATGTTCGGGCTTTGGCCGATGACGCAGGCGGTGTCATCGTCAACGGCGTCTGCCAGCGCGCCTTCCCCATCAATTGCGGGATCGAGCTGGACGATCTCAATGCCTTGCGCTTCGCAGAGAAGGCGCGTTGCGGCGGCGTAGTGAGGATGGATGCCGCCAGAGAGGACGACCTTTTTACGGCGGGTGACGCGCGTGGCCATGACGGCCGCTTCGGCGCAGGCGGTGGAGCCGTCATACATGGACGCATTGGCCACATCCATGCCGGTCAGCGCGGCGACCTGTGTTTGGAACTCAAACAGGGTTTGCAGCGTGCCTTGGGCAATTTCGGGCTGGTATGGCGTGTAGGTGGTGAGGAACTCAGAGCGTTGGATCACCATGTCCACCGTCGCTGGGATGTGGTGTTTGTACGCGCCGCAGCCAACAAAGAATGGCCCCTCCGACGCGGACGTGTTCATCGCGGCGTAGCGGGCAAGATGACGCTCAACCGCGATTTCTCCCTGATGGGTTGGCAGACCATGGATCGGCCCCGTCAGGCGGGCGGCCTCTGGCACATCTTGATAGAAGTCATCGACGGACTTTGCCCCGATGGTGGCCAGCATGTCGGCCCGATCTTGAGGGGTGAGCGGTAAATAGCGCATGTCTGTTTCCTCTAAAGTGTCCGCGCCCAAGGCTGGCGGAAGAACAAGATGATGAGTGGAATGAAGCCAATGGCGTCGACAATGGCGATCTTTTTCAGGCTGCCGGCGAGTTCACGGTTGAACCCAGCGATGAGCAAAAATGCGGTCATGCTGGCCCCTGCAAGAAGCACGGCGTGCCATGCGACTGTTCCACCTGGGTTGAAGAGTGCAGCGACACACACGCAACCGATCAGACCGAGCAATACGGCGCGGTGCTGCAGCAGGGTGATGAGCGTGTTGTCAGTTGCCTCAACGCCGTAAAGACGCGCGATCTGGGACGGCATAATCGCCGCCAATGCAGGCAGCAAATGGATTAGAGCCAGAAAGCCAAAGAGCGCGCGGTCTATCATCAGGCTTAAAGCGCCTCGCAGAAGGTTTGGTATTTGTCGGCGTCCATCAGGCCTTCGAGTTGGCTGGTGTCTGAGAGTTTTAGCTTGCAGAACCAGCCCTTTTCTTCCGGGTCTTCATTGACGGTTTCGGGTGCGTCGCCGAGCGCGGCATTGCCCTCAGTCACTTCGCCAGAGACCGGTGCATAGACATCTGAGGCGGCTTTGACGCTTTCAACCACGGCCATATCGTCGCCCTTGGTGAAGGCCGCTCCGGCGTCCGGGGTTTCGACGAAGACGACATCTCCCAGTTGTGTGGCCGCGTATTTGGTGATGCCGACGGTGCCGATATCTCCGTCTACGCTGATCCATTCATGGTCTTCTGTATAATATGTGGTCATGTTTGAAGGCTCCTAGCGTTTGTAATTGTGAGGCACGAATGGAAGGTCGACGACCTCTGCGGGGCGGGCTTTGCCGCGCACCATGAGATCGACCTTTGTGCCGGGTTCGATATGTGCGGCAGCGACGTATCCCATCGCGACGGGGGCATCGACGGTGGGGCCGAAACCGCCCGACGTGACAATGCCGATGGGTTGTCCGTCTTTGTGAATCTCGGTGCCCTCGCGAGCGGGCGCGCGTTCTAACGGCTGGATGCCGACGCGTTTTTCTGTCGGGCCCTTTTCGCGGGCGGCGAGGATGCGTTTTGCACCGGGAAAGTCTGCCGCTTCGCGGCGGCGTTTTTGGATCAGCCAAGCGAGGTCGGCTTCGATGGGGTCGCGGGTGGCGTCCATATCGTGTCCATAAAGGCAGAGCCCGGCTTCCAAGCGCAGGCTGTCGCGCGCGCCGAGGCCAATGGGTTTGACGCGATCATCGGTGAGGATTTCGCGGACGAGTTTCTCGCCGGGTTCAGCCGCAACCAGCACTTCAAAGCCGTCTTCTCCGGTATAGCCGCAGCGCGACACGATGCAGGTGTGACCGCCGATCATGTATGGTGCATGGCGCATGAACTTCAGATCTTCGCAGCCGGGGAAGAAATCTTTCAACACGTCCACAGCCTCTGGCCCTTGCAGCGCAAACAAGATGCGATCATCGGCGCGGATGAGGGAGGCTTTGCCCTTCAGGGTAGATTCCATGAGGGCCCAGTCCTGCTGTTTCACTGCGCCATTGACGACAATGTAGAGCGAGCCTTGCATCTCATCGCCAATCGGGCGGGTGATGATAAGATCATCAAGGATGCCGCCATCATCATTCAGCAGAACGGTGAGACGACCCTGCCCCGGTTTCAACGCCGTGATATCGCTCGGCACAAGTTGCTCGATTAGCGCAGAAATCTTGGCATGGGCCTCATCGCCGCCGCCAATGCCTTCATCCAGCGTCAGGAAGCATGGCCCCATATGCGAGACGTCAAACAGGCCAGCATGCTTGCGGGTCCATAGATGTTCATCTTTAACGCCATCGGGGTATTGCACCGGCATTTCATAGCCTGCGAAGGGCACGATGCGCGCATCAAGCTCAACGTGCAAATCATGCAGCGGCGTGCGGCGTAGCGTGTCGGTCGTCGATTCGGCCATGTGGCACCTTCCAAAGCGAGCCGTCGGCAAATTGCCGAACGGGCGTCGCCCCCGCTGTCTTTGGTGCCTGAGAGATTCCACCTTCGCCCCGTTTGAGGGCGCGGCTTGCTCCTTCGGCGAAACGCTCTTTTGGCGTTTCTTTCCAGCGTGTTGACCCTGTCCGGTCCGTTTGCCTGAGCGTTTCCGGGGCGGTTGCGCCTTCGGCGGCAGGTTTGAGCTGCTCTCTCCCGGGACAGGGTTTTATTTCGCTTTGGGCATAGAAGGAAAACTGAGCAGCGGCAAGCGATTTGGCCGGGTGTTGCACAAGAACGACAGTTGGACGCAGTTGCAGCATTTTATGTGAAAAATGCCGTGATTTTGCTGCGAAACGCAGTAGGAGGCTCCACGAGCTGTGCGTTGTTTTCAGCACAGGCCGAAAATTCGAGAGACCCGCCGCTATGCGTATGCCCCACCCTGTAACGATATTGCTCGCAGCCCTTATTGTGATGCTGGTCGCCGGAGCGTTTGCAACGATTGCGATGGCTGATGATTCGGCTGATTTGCGGCCGCGCGTCGAAGCCGCCCAAAACGGATAAGGCTACATTCTCTCTGGCACTGCGATTCCCAGAATATCCAGACCACATTCTAATTGCTTCAGCGTCGCCTGTGACAAAGCAAGACGGCTGGCGCGGATGGTTTCGTCAGGCTCGGCGGCGATGGGATGGGCGCCGTAGAACGCGCTGAAGGCCTGCGCGAGGGTGTAGACGTGCTCACACAGGATATGCGGCATGCGTTTGTCCCGCGCCGCGTGGAGGGCTGTGGTGAAGCCGTCTAGTGTCAGGACAAGAGCGCGCTCCGCATCTGACTGGATGGAGATGTCGCCGGGGGTGTTCCCCTCCTCCACCGCGCGGCGCAGCAGGGATTTTATCCGTACGGCGGCGTAGAGCAGATAGGGCCCGGTTTTGCCTTCGAAGCTGGTGAAGCGATCAAGATCAAACACGTAATTGGTGGTGCGGGTGTTTTGCAGGTCTGCGAAGCGCAGCGCGGCAACGGCAACTTTGGTGGCAACATCGGCGCGTTCTTCGGCGGGCATATCGGCGGGCAGTTTATCCGCCTCGTCAATTTTCTTGGTGGCTTCTGCCAGGGCCATGGCGTTGAGGTCTGCCAGACGCAGCACGCCGCCCTCGCGGGTTTTGAAGGGTTTGCCATCCGGCCCATTGACCGTGCCGAATCCGATATGTTCCAGGCGATCTTGCGCAATCAGGCCGAGCTTGTCGGCGGCGCGGTAGACTTGTTCAAAGTGCAGCGCCTGACGTTGGTCGACGACGTAGAGCATGCGCTCTGGCTTTGGGGTCAGCGCGTCCATCCGGTCTTTAATCGTGGCGAGGTCTGTTGTGTGATAGCCCGTGCCGCCGCGAGAGTTGACCAGCATGATGGGCGGCATGGCATTTTTCATCCGCACCGTGCCGTCAGAGCTTTCCTTGGGGATGTTTTCCCCGTCGCGGGCAACGTCCACGATGATTGCGCCGTCGTCTTCTTTGGTGAGGCCCTTGGCTTTGAAGTCTTCGATCAGGCCAGGGATAAGACCGTCAACGTCGCTCTCACCCTTCCAAAGGTCAAAGCTGACATTGAGAAAAGCGTAATCGACTTTGAGCGCTGCAACCGACACATCGATGAAGTGCTGCAAGAGCGCGCGGTAGCCGGGGCGACCGGCCTGAAGTTCGGCGACGGCGCGTTGACTGCGCGCATTGCGGGTTTCGTCTTCCTTTGCTTTGTTGCTGGCGGCAGGATAGAGGCGACCAAGGTCTTCGATCGTGACAGGTGGTTCATCTGGGTATGGGCCAGTGAAGGCCTCATCGAAATAAACGAGGTCTGGCTGTTCGTCGTAGAGTTCGGTGACGAGGTGGCCCATCTGAAGCCCCCAATCGCCGAGATGGGTGTCAGAGGTCACGTCGTCGCCAAGGAAGCGCAGGAGGCGCTGCAGCGTGTCTCCGATGACGGCAGAGCGCAAATGGCCGACGTGCATCGGCTTAGCGACATTGGGGCCGCCAAAGTCGATGACCGTCACTTGCGGATCTGGCGCAGGCGCAGCGCCGCATTTGTCGTCCTGAAGAACGTCTGCCGCCAGCGCCGACAGCGCCGCATCGGTCGCGCGGATGTTGATAAAGCCGGGGCCGGCGACAATGGCTGATTCAACAAGCGGGCTGTTGGCTAGCTGGTCAGCGACGTCCGTTGCGATCTCACGCGGGTTTCGACCCGCCTGTTTTGCGCTGCCCATTGCGCCATTGCACTGAAAGTCTGCCAATTCAGGCTTATCGGAGCGACGCACAGCGCCCCATTTGGCGCCATCAAGGCCCATAGCGTCAAAGGCGGCCGCCGCAGCGCCCGTCAGTTGGCTTTGCAATGAGGGCATCAGTTTATTCCTGCGCGTCGAGGCGGAAGCGTTTGCCAGCGCGGTTAAACGCGAGCTGTTCGGGCGTCACGTCAAACCCAACCAGGATTTCAAAGTTTGAACCGGCAATGGTTTCATCTGCGCGCGGGATGGTGATGCGGCCGATCAGCTCGGTCTTGCCAACAACCTGTCCGCTGCCAAAATTTGCATCGACCGCGAAATACTCCTTGCTGAGCACTTTCCCGTTGCGGCGAATAACTGACACGAAATAGGGATAAGAGTGGGTGCTGGAGGTGGCCGCGTCGCCCTTGCCAAAGGCGAAATCGATCTCAAGCTCAGAGATCATTGGGTCGTCTTCTGCATAGCGGCAGAACAAGCGAACATCGACAATCTCGCCTGTGTATTTGACGTTATTGTAGGTTTCATCGGCGCCATCGGCGAATGTGACATAGCGTGAAACGTCGTAAATCGCCCCCATTGGCGGGCACGGCCCGGCGTTCTTGCGCGAGTCAAATCGCTCTGCAACGCGGGAGGAACACGCGGTTATGAGAAGGGCTGCGACGCCAAGGGCGGCCAGTTTGGCGAAAGTGCTTAGAGGGTGAGTGCGCATGCGGCGGCGTGTCCTTCTTGGCGGGTCTGTGTGAGGCCCCCATCTTGCGTGAGACCTTAAAACTGTCGATTGATGTGTTAACGGGGTGCGGCGGCTTACGCAATGTTGGCCCGGCAGGAGATTTATTACAGATGACACAGCGTTCTGCGCCTTCGAAACCACCCCTGACCATTCGGCTGGCTGCGCCGCGCGGATTTTGCGCCGGTGTGGACCGCGCGATTCAGATTGTTGAAGAAGCGATCAAGAAGTGGGGCGCGCCTGTTTATGTGCGCCACGAGATTGTCCATAACGCGCATGTTGTGTCGCGTTTGGAGGATATGGGCGCTGTATTTGTTGAGGAATTGGACGAGTGCCCCACGGACCGCCCGGTGATTTTTTCAGCGCATGGGGTTCCGAAATCAGTGCCTGCGGAGGCTGAGCGGCGCAATATGGTGTTTGTCGACGCCACCTGCCCGCTGGTGTCGAAGGTGCATGTGGAGGCTGAGCGCCACCATACGGAGGGCCGTGAGATCGTTCTGATCGGTCATGCAGGCCATCCGGAGGTGATCGGCACAATGGGGCAATTGCCGAGCGGCCAAGTGACGCTGATCGAGACGGTGGAGGATGTGGCAGGGTTTGAGCCTAAAGACCCGGCCAATTTGGCCTTTGTGACGCAGACCACGCTGTCAGTGGATGACACCGCCGATATCGTCGGCGCACTACAAGCGCGATTCCCGCAGATTTCAGCGCCGCACAAGGAAGACATTTGCTATGCAACGACCAACCGCCAGGACGCGGTGAAGGCGCTGGGCGATGGAGCTGATCTTGTTTTGGTGGTGGGGGCGGAGACGAGTTCTAATTCTGTGCGCTTGGTAGAGGTTGCATTGCGTGTGGGGGCCGCGCGGTCTGAGCTGATTGCGAGCGCTGAGAACATTGATTGGGATTGGCTGGACGGTGCCAAAACGCTGGGCCTGACCGCCGGGGCAAGTGCGCCGGAGGATTTGGTGCAAGGCGTTATCGATGCCTGCAAGGCGCGGTTTGACGTGACGCTTGAGAGCGTGCGCACGGCGAATGAAACGGTGACATTTAAGTTGCCTCGCGTGCTGACCGAGACGGCGACCTAATCCATGAGCTTTACCGTTGCTGCCTTTTATAAATTTGTGACGCTGCCGGATTATGAGGATCGGCGGGTGGCGCTTGCCGCTGCGCTGCAACATGCGGGCGTTAAAGGCACCGTATTGCTGGCGAGCGAGGGCGTGAATGGAACGATCGCGGGGACGCGCGCCGCGATTGATGACGCGCTGGCGCAGTTGCGCGCTTTGCCGGGGTGCGCTGATTTGGGGGCCAAGTTTAGCGAGACCGATGAGATGCCGTTCCTGCGGCTGAAGGTGCGGCTGAAGCGCGAGATTGTGACGATGGGGGTGCCGGAGACCGATCCCAATTTGATTGTTGGCACATATGTAAAGCCCGCCGATTGGAATGCGTTGATTGGCGATCCTGATACTGTGGTGATTGATACGCGCAATGACTATGAAGTTGCGATTGGCACATTCGATGGCGCGATTGACCCAAACACGAAGACGTTCCGGGAGTTTCCGGACTGGTTTCGCACCTTCCGAGAAAAGCTAGAGGCCGATGGCAAAGCGCCCAAGGTGGCGATGTTTTGCACGGGCGGCATTCGCTGTGAGAAGGCCACAAGCTTTTTGAAGGCCGAAGGCGTGGACGAGGTGTTTCATCTGGAAGGCGGCATTCTGAAATATCTGGAAGACGTGCCTGCCGAAAAGAGTAAGTGGACCGGTGAATGCTTTGTGTTTGATGAGCGGGTGTCGGTCACGCATGATTTGGCGCGCGGCAGTTATGATATGTGCCATGGCTGTAAGCATCCGATATCGGCAGAGGACATGGCGGCTGAGTCTTATGTGCCAGGCATTTCCTGCCCGCACTGCATTGATGTGATGAGCGATAGTCAGCGCGCTCGGTTTGCAGAACGCCAGAAGCAGATCGAACTCGCAAAGGCGCGCGGCGAGGCGCATATGGGGCCGGACGCGGTGACGGCGACCGGAGCCAAGAATGGTTGAGACGCCCCTGCTCTATACATTTCGGCGCTGCCCCTATGCGATGCGGGCGCGCATGGCGCTGGTGATCAGCGGGACGCCTGTACGGGTGCGTGAAGTGGTGCTGCGCGATAAGCCTGCGGCGATGCTGGAGGCGAGCGCAAAAGGCACGGTGCCGGTGCTGGTGCTGGGCGATGGTACGGTGATTGATGAAAGTATTGATGTGATGCGCTGGGCGCTGGCGCAGAATGATCCAGAAGGGTGGCTGGCGCCGGAGTCTGATGGGCTGATTGCGGAGGCAGATGGACCGTTTAAGTCTGCGCTCGACCGGTACAAATATTCGAATCGCTATGAGGACGAGGCGGTTGTATCTGAGGAGCAGCGCGCCCTGGGATTGGCATTTCTGAAAGACTGGGACGCGCGGCTGGCGGCAGCGGGCGGACAGTTCTTTGGCGCGCAGCGGACGCTGGCCGATGTGGCGCTGTTTCCGTTCGTGCGACAGTTCGCCAATACCGACCGCGACTGGTTTGACGGGTTGGACTTGCCCGCCTTGCAGACATGGCTGGCGGGGCATTTGGACAGCGAGCTATTTACCGGCGTTATGTCAAAATATCCGCAATGGGCGCCGGGCGCGGATGAGCCTGTCTTGGCGGCTGTATAGCCCTGAACCAGCACAAAAAGCCGGACAGCGCGGACGCTTCCGGGTTTGCTTGGGCGCTCCCCTAAATGGGAGCCAGCGTGGAGGCGTATGGCTGCCTCGATTGAGTTTGTTAGCGTTGTGATGAGATGAGGTTGCCCTCGGCCTCCACGCTGATTTTCTTGAGACGAAACGCATTGCGGGTCGTCCGGCCGCGCAGCGTCATCGCCTGTCTAAAAATCATCCAACCCACTCAGCCCGGCACGGCCGCGCCTGGCTCCCTTGTGAATTGGACAAGGCCATTATGGGGGCGAGCGCACCCCCGGGGAGTTTATGAGGTGATTTTTTGTGCGTGGCCTGCCGGTATTGCAGCACGCGCAATTTTGGGCGGGGGATAGAGCAGCGCCATTCCCCCAAAACGAACGCGTCCCTCCTCCTGTAATGGAAGAGAGACGCGCCGGGAGTCAGACGAGGGGGACGCCTGAAACTGAGAGATTTTAGACAAGGCGCGGGATGGATGCCGGGAAGGTTCCGAGGCGATCTGGCGCTTTGTTAGGTTGGGCAGGCGCTTGCTTTTGTAGCGCGTTGACGGGCAGCGGGGCCGGGCGAGCGGTTTGGGGCGCTTGGGTCTTGCGCATGGGAAATTGCAAAACATTGGTCATGGCGGTGTCCTTTGCAGTGTGATGGGTGGGGGTGAAAAATTGAATGGGCATTACAGACAGCCCGCTTCGCCGGTCGCGCCGAAAGCATCTGTAATCTTGCCGGCTTCGTGTTCGATGATGACGTGGCGGCGAAGGCGGCACGCGATACTGTTGTCGTATTTGATGTAAATCAGTGCGTCGTCTGGCAGATCGTCGCTTATCCGATCTGAAAATGACCCGACGAGTTCATCGTCTTTCTCAAACCCCCATTTTACGAGCTTGGCTTCAGCCGCCTCAACCGATTGACCGGGTTGCAGCACCTTTTGCGAGAGGTCTACACGGCCGAACCATTCGGTTTGGCCTGAGAAGGACATTTGGCGACTGGGCGGGTCTTCAAACACGCTGCAGGCGGTGAGCGATGAGAGCGCGGCGGCGATCAGGATGGGACGTAGCATTGGGTGTCTCCGTTAGTATTAGTGAGCGAATGCTCACTTATGTAGCGGAGGCGCCTGAGGCGCGCAAGCAAAAAGTGAGCGTTTGATTACTTTTATTTGGATCACCCGCTGGGCGGCCTTTGGCCGCTACGCGATGGATCGGGCTCAGGGCTGTTTTTTTGGATCGCTCTTTAT
>CAZXVJ010000056.1:10304-17818 GCA_964644385.1 uncultured Hyphomonas sp.
TCCATGGGGAGTTTTTGGAGGACGTCTCTGACGAAGCCGCCGACGAGCAAGGCGACCGCTTCTTCTTCTGGGAGGCCGCGTTGGCGGGCGTAGAAGAGTTGGTCGTCTGACAGTTTCGTGGTTGTGGCTTCATGTTCGAGCTGGGCGTCGGCGCGGCGGTTTTCGACATAGGGCACGGTGTGCGCGCCGCAGCGGTCGCCGATCAGCAGGCTGTCGCATTGGGTGAAATTGCGGGAGCCTTCGGCCTTTTTGTTGATCGAGACGAGGCCGCGATAGGTGTTGTTGGACTTCCCCGCGCTGATGCCTTTGGAGATGATCCGGCTTTTGGTGCGCTTGCCGAGGTGGATCATCTTGGTGCCGGTGTCGGCCTGTTGGCGGCCATTGGTGACGGCGATGGAATAGAACTCACCCACGCTGTCATCGCCGCGCAGGATGCAGGACGGATATTTCCACGTTACGGCTGAACCCGTTTCAACTTGCGTCCAGCTGATCTTGGAGCGGTCGCCCCGGCAATCGCCGCGCTTGGTGACGAAATTATAGATGCCGCCTTTGCCATTCTCATCGCCCGGCCACCAGTTTTGCACGGTGGAGTATTTGATCTCTGCATCTTCCAGCGTGACGAGTTCGACGACGGCGGCGTGGAGCTGGTTTTCATCACGCATCGGGGCGGTGCAGCCCTCAAGATATGAGACGTATGCGCCTTCATCAGCGATGATGAGCGTGCGTTCAAATTGGCCGGTGTTTTCGGCGTTCATGCGGAAATAGGTAGAAAGCTCCATTGGGCAGCGCACGCCCTTGGGCACGTAGACGAAGGTGCCATCTGAGAACACGGCGCTGTTGAGGGTGGCGAAGTAATTGTCAGACTGTGGCACCACAGTGCCGAGGTATTTTTTGATCAGCTCTGGGTATTCGTGGACGGCTTCGGAGATGGACATGAAAATCACGCCCGCCTGTTTCAGCTCTTTCTGGAATGTGGTGGCGACCGAGACGCTGTCGAACACGGCATCGACCGCGATGCGGGGTGTTTCGCGCGCTTCGGCGGCGGTTTCGTCAGCGCCTTCTACGCCGAGCAGCACTTTGGCTTCGCGGAGCGGGATGCCGAGTTTTTCGTAGGTTTCGAGGATTTCGGCCGGAACATCGTCAATCGACTCATATTTCGCGCCGTCGCTGGGGGCGGCGTAATAGTAGTAATCCTGGTAATCAATCTTGGGATAATTCACCATCGCCCAGTCGGGTTCTTCCATGGTGAGCCAGCGTTCATAGGCTTTTAGGCGCCATTCGAGCAGCCATTCAGGCTCTTCCTTCTTGGCGGAAATGAAGCGGATTGTATCTTCGTTCAGGCCTTTGGGGGCCATTTCCATATCGATATCGGTGGAGAAACCCGCTGAATAGTTCTCTGATTCCAAGGCCTTAGCCGCCGCAACGGTGGCCTTGTCGATGGAGTCCTTGGGGACAATCTCGCAATCGTCTTTATGTTCGTCGATGCCGCCGCAGCAATCCATGAGAGGTACGTCCTGAGTGAGTGTTGGAGTTAGATATAGGCGGTTTGGAGGGGATTTGCACCCTAATGGGTGCGTGATGAGGTCACGCCCCGCAAAGGCGTGAATGGTCGCGGAGCTTATATATGGATTTCCAGGGTGGCGAGCGCGTGGAAGACGTAAACGAAACCTGGCTGACCCCATTCTTCTTGTGTGTAGGCGACGGCAATGACGGGTTGGTCATTGACGTTGGTTTTAGCAAACAGGGTGTATTCCTGTCCGCCACTGCCGCCGCCCTTTGAACACAAGACATAAGCAATTTTTCGTCCCTTTTTGCGTTTCGTTCCAGAGCTGAAATGGGACGGGCAATCAATGGCCGAAGGTAACGATTTCGGCTGATGCTCTATCGAGACGGAGACCCCTTCATTGATCCGGTAAAATACCGGCAGGGCGGGCGTGTCTGATTCGTCTTTCTGCGCGCAGGTTGCGCCTCTTGGGTTTGGGCCGCTGAATATGGCGTGAACGGCATCATCGTCATAGCAAATGCGGGCTGTGATCGGCGCTTCAAAGCTGATGCCAGCATGCGGGGTGGTGCGCTCATTGGGCACTGTATTGCTGTAGCTGTAAAACAAGGCACCGGCAACGATTAGGACCCCTACGAACGCCAGGATACCGAGTAGAATTGCAACGCTTATAATGACACGTTTCAAGCTTTCTCTTTCAGTACAGTGCGGCGGGCCGCGGCGAGCCATGCGTCTGCGGCGGCGGTGAAGTCTTCGGGTTGGCTCGTCCAGCCGAAGCTGAGGCGGATGGCGGATTCTGCGACGGCGTCGTCTGCGCCCATCGCCATGAGAACGGTTGAGCGTTTGACCTTGCCGCTGGAGCACGCAGAGCCAGCGGATATTTGGACGCCAGAGAGGTCCATCGCCATGACTTGCGTTTCAGCGGGGAATTTTTTGAGCGCAAAATTGGAGACCCCAGCGAGGCGCGGGCTGTCTTCTCCCGTGACGATGATGCCGGCCTCTGATTTGAGGCGCGCTTCCATGGCATCGCGGTGCGTGGCGAGGGCTTGGTAGTTTGGTAAGTCGCGCACGGCGGCCTCGGCGGCGGCGGCCATGCCAGCAATGCCCGCGACGTTTTCTGTGCCAGAGCGCAGGGAGCGTTCTTGCCCACCGCCGAGTTGTAGGGCTTTAAGCGGCGCCCCTGCCCTGTGCCAGAGCGCGCCGACACCTTGCGGGCCGCCAAACTTGTGAGCGCTGATCGTTAGAAAGTCGACGCCGAGCATGGCGACGCTGACCGGGACTTTGCCGAGGCCCTGGACGCCGTCGCAAATGGTCAGGCCACCTGCTTCGCGGATGAGCGCAGCAGCTTCCCGGACGGGTTGGATGATGCCGGTCTCATTATTGGCGAGCATCAAGCACAGCACGGGCTGGCCGAGCGTATCATGGTTCCACGCGCTCAGACGTTTTTCGAGTTCGGTGAGATCGACGGTGCCGTCGGGTTTGACGTAGGCGGTTTTGGTACGCTGGGCGACTTGGCCGACGGCTTTGGAGACAGCGCTGTGTTCGATGGCAGAGACGATGAAGGTGCACTTATTGTCCAGTGCCAAGGCGACGCCCTGCACGGCAAGCGCAATCGATTCGGTGCCGCCACTGGTGAACAGGATGTCTTCAGCGCGGCTGCCAATCACGCCGCCAAGGCGCGTTCGGGCTTTCTCTATCTCCGCGCGGGCGGCCCGGCCTGCGGTGTGGACCGAAGACGGATTGGTTGGCCCCAGATCAAACGCGGCCAGCATAGCGGCGCGCGCTTCAGGCCGAAGCGGAGATGTGGCGTTGTGGTCTGCATAGATCATGGCCGCCAAGATAGGCTGTATTTGTATCCGTTGCGACCCCGTCTCCGACAGAGCCGTCCAATCTGCAGAAATATTTGCTTTTTGGGGCGCAAATGTTTTAGACCCGCCCTCTTATAAGAAACGAACTCACAAAAGACTGAGGGTGACATGGCTGAACTGATTATTCCGGGCCCACAAGGCCGCATCGAAGCGCGCTATACAGAGCCGCCGCATGAAGGCGCGCCGATTGCGTTGATCTTGCATCCCCACCCCAAAGCGGGCGGCACGATGCAGGACCCGATCACCATCATGCTGTATCAGATGTTTGAGCGTCTGGGCTTTGGCGTTTTGCGTTATAACTCACGCGGGGTTGGCCGCAGCCAAGGCGTCTACGATCAGGGGATTGGCGAGCTGGAAGATGCCGCCTTTATTCTCGACTACCTTGAAAACATGGTGGAAAGCCCGCGCTATGTTTGGTGCGCAGGCTATAGCTTTGGCGCGTGGATCACGTTGCAACTGCTGATGCGTCGCCCTGAGATTGATGGGTTCTTCGCGCTGTCCCCCCCAGCAAACCATTATGACCTGTCTTTCCTTGCGCCCTGCCCGGCATCTGGACTGATTGTGTCTGGCGACAACGACTCGATCTCTGGCCCGGATGATGTGGAGCGCGCCTTGCAGAAAGTGCGGGTTCAGAAGGGTGAAGTGATTGATCGCCAAACGATCAAAGGCGCGAACCATTTCTATGAGAACAAGCGCGAGGAACTGCTGGATATGTGTGAAAGCTATATTCAGGTCCGGCTGGAAGCGGCGGAAGAGAAACTGCGTCTGGAAGCCGAAGAAGAGTAACGCGCTTGGCCAAGCCCATTCTGTATGTTTTCACGATCTCGCACTATTGCGAGAAAGCCAGATGGGCGCTGGACGCATGTGGGATTGATTATGTGCTAAAGCCCCTCGCGCCGGGGCTGCACGCAAGAATGGCCAAAAAGCTAGGCGTTGATGGACGCAGCGTGCCGTTTCTGAAAACGGGCGACGGCGTGATTCACGGATCATCGTCCATTGTAGACTGGGCAGAAAAGACGAGCGGTAAGTCGTTGACGCCAGCCGACGCGGAGGCTGGGCGCGCAATTGAGACCCGGTTGGACGATACGCTGGGCGTTCATATTCGTCGCTATTTCTACTCTGAAGCCATTCTGCATCACCCTGAAACGGTGCAGCGCGTCTTTGCCAGGGGCGTTGGCGCAGCCGGGAAGCTGTTGGTGTCAACGCAATGGTCAAAGATTTGCGGCATGATGATCAAGGGGATGGACCTTGGCGACGCCCAAGGAAAAGAATCGCTTGGTATTCTGGAGCGGGAAATGGACTGGTTGGACGGATTGCTGGCCGGGACTGGAGGCTTTTTGGTCGGCGATCGGTTTTCCCGCGTTGACCTTACGGCGGCGAGCCTGCTCGGGTCTGCGGTCAACGCCCCGACGCACCCGGCGTCTGAATGGGTTGAACTGCCGCCCAATGTTTCGAAAGACGTTTTAGACTGGGCGAAGCGGCCTTCGTTTCAGCATGCAAAACGGATGTATGCAGAGCATCGCTGATGATGCAGCTCGCACCCATTTCACACTGCCGGAAACGTAGCGCCTGCTAGTCGGCATCCACCGCCAGTATTTTTCCGCCCGTCATTGAGGATGGGGCGCCAGTGGTCAGCGGCCAGCTAATCGGCAGGCCGCGCAGGGTGCGCACGGCGAGGAAGGCGAAGGCTTCGGCCTCGACGCTGTCGCCGCGCCAGCCGACGTCTTCTGCGGTGAGCAGTTCTCCGCTTTGTAGCGCCTCGGCAAGCATCTGCTTTAGCGTGGCGTTATAGCGCCCGCCGCCGCACAGAATGATCTTTCCAACATCGCCCAGAAGAAATGACACGCCGTGGGCGACGGCCTGGGCGGTGAGATAGGTCAGCGTGGCGCACCCGTCTTCAAATGAAAGTCCATTGGCGAGGTCTGCGTTGAAATCATATCGGTCGAGCGACTTGGGCGCAGGAGCGGTGAAGAAGGGTCGGTCCATGATGAGCGCGACGCGGTCTTTATCGACGGTGCCTTGCCGGGCGAATGCGCCGTCGGCGTCATAGCGACCCTTGCCATGACGCTCGACCCATTCGTCTATGGGGCCATTGGCAGGGCCGACGTCACACGCGATGATCTCTCCGGCTGGTGTGTAACCCGTGATGTTTGCAACACCGCCGAGATTGACGGCGACGGGTGGACCTTCTGCTTTGGAGCGGTCTAGGTTTTTTAGGAGCGCGGCGTGATAGGCCGGAGCCAGCGGCGCACCCTGCCCGCCTGCCTCAACATCATCGGTGCGAAAATCATAGGCGACGGGTTTGTCGATCGCCTCAACGATATCATGCGCGTTGAGGAGTTGCAGCGTCTGGCCCTTTTGCTGCGGCGTGGCCGCTCTGTGCAGGACGGTTTGGCCGTGAATGCCGAGAATGGCCGGATGCGGGCAGTCCGGATCCATGAACAGCTGCCGCGCCGTTTTCAAATGGGTGACGGAGATGACCTCTTCTGCAAGCTGGAAGGCTTTGGTGGGCTTTTGTTTGCCCCAATTCCATTTTCGGGCGGCGTCTGTTGCGCGCTGTAATACGGCGCGTTCTTCCTCAGTGTAGGTGCGCGCCGTGGCGGGGCCGAACTCAAAGATTGTTTCGCCATCGGTGAGGATCATCGCGGCATCTACGGCGTCCAATGAGGTGCCCGACATAAAGCCAAGTGACCAGATCGGTTCAAAATCATCTGTCTTGCTGTTCAATTGTGGACCTTCTCGTGTTACCCGCCGCGCTGTGGAGAACGACTCATGAGCACTTATACATCCGACTTTTTGCACACTTTGGACGTGCGCGGCTATATCAAGCAAGTGACACATACGGCGGAGCTGGATGCGTATTGCAGCACCGGCGTGCCCAAAGCGTATATCGGATTCGATGCGACGGCCGATAGCCTGCATGTGGGCAGTCTGGTGGGCATCATGATGCTGCGCCGGTTTCAGCAGGCGGGCGGCAAGCCGATTATCCTGATGGGCGGCGGCACCACGAAAGTGGGCGACCCGACCGATAAAGAGAAATCGCGGCCGATTTTGACGGAGGACGTGATTGCCTCAAACATTGCGGGCATTCGAAAAGCGTTTGAACCATTCATTACGTTTGGCGACGGGCCGACAGATGCCATCATGGTCAACAATGATGATTGGCTGAGCGGGCTGGGATACGTCAATTTTCTGCGCGATATCGGCAAGTATTTCACGATCAACACGATGGTGAAGCAAGACACGGTTGCGCGGCGTTTGGCGGCGGAGCAGCCTTATACGTTTTTGGAGTTCAACTATGTGTTGCTGCAATCGTATGACTTTTTGGAGCTGTCGCGCCGACATGGCTGCCAGTTGCAAATGGGCGGGTCGGACCAATGGGGCAATATCGTTGCGGGGGCTGATCTGATCCACAAGGCCGATGGAGGGCAAGGTTTTGGCCTGACTTGCCCGCTGATCACGACGGCGAGCGGCGGTAAGATGGGTAAGACGGCGGACGGCGCGGTGTGGCTGAACGCGGACCGCAAGAGCCCTTATGAATACTGGCAATTCTGGCGCAACACCGAAGACGCTGATGTTGGCAAGTTTCTGAGACTGTTCACCGACTTGCCGATGGACGAGATCGCGAAATTGGAGGCGCTTGAAGGCGCTGAGATCAATGCGGCAAAGGTCGCGCTTGCAAACGCAGCGACGGAGATGTTGCACGGCGCGGCGGCGGCGAAAGAGAGCGAAGCGGCGGCGACGGCTGTATTTGAGGTGGGTGGCTCTGCGGACGCTTTACCGAGCGTGGACATGGCAGCGGGCGACATTGACGGTATGTTGGTGGCGGCTGCGTTCTCGGCGGCGGGCCTAACGAAATCCAATGGAGATGCGCGGCGGATGATTAAGCAGGGCGCGGCGAAGGTGAATGACGTGGCTGTGGCCGATCAGAACGCTGTGCTTAGCGCGAGCGATATTGTGGATGGACAGGTGAAGCTGTCGGCGGGCAAAAAGCGTCACGCGCTGTTGAAGGCGGTTTAGCCGGCGTTTTTGCGGTGTATCATTGTGTGACTCAAAACGTTGAGGGATAGAATGAACAGAACCATTGCTTTTCACGATCTGCGGGAATTTGATTTCAGGCATCTTTGGGAGCTCAAAAACCCAAA
>CAZXVJ010000057.1:0-17181 GCA_964644385.1 uncultured Hyphomonas sp.
CGCCACATCGCCCTGTTCATGGGCCTCGACCGCGAGGGAGGCGCCGCTGAAAAATCCGGGGCGACATAGACCCTGCCCCAGTCCAATAATGAATTGCGCGATCACCAGCACGGCAAACAAATTGGTCGGCATAATCATCGCAACGCCAACCATGCAAAGCAACGCGCCAACCACCATCAACATTCGGTTCGACAGGTGCAAGCGCGGGATGAGCACCAGCTGCGACAGCAAAGTGGCTGATGCGCCCATCGCATAAGCAGGCCCGGTATAATTTCCCACCTCCGCGCCCGACACGCCAAACTTATCCATGATCACAAATACAAACGTTTGAAACACAATGCCGACCGTCAACGACAATGCCATCGCATAAACAATGTATGGCACCACGCGTTGGTCAAAGATAAGCGGGCTTAACATGCGTGGCTTTGGGCGCTGCAAATCCTGCGAAGGGGCCGTGTTCTCTGGCAAATAAAACCAGATCATAATGGCCGCCCCCGCCGCCAGCGCGCTCGCCACAAAGACAGGGGCAAGCAATCCAGCAACCGCCACGACCGCAGCTGCGGCCGCTGGACCGGCAATGGTGCCAAAGCTAAACCCAGCGGTCACCGTCGCAATCTCTTCGGTCCGCCGCTCTGGCGATGATCGCTCTGCGACATAGGCTTGCGCCGCCGGATTGGTACCAGACCCGATCAGTCCAAAAATGCTTCGGGAGGCCAGTAAGCAGCCAAAAATCACCAATGGGGCAGCAATTAACCCGGCCAGCGCAAAACTACCGACAATGCCAAACAGTAACATCGACAGCGCGTAACCGGACAGACCCAGCACAATGATCGGGCGTCGTCCCACCTGGGTCGACTTTGCGCCCCAAAACGGGCTCATCACCACCCACATCGCCGCAGATAGCGAGAAAATCGCCCCCGCCATCCAATCGGGCAGGCCCAACTCGCGCGTCATCGGCGGCAACACCACAGCCACCAACATCGTATTGCCCGCTCCAATGACCGACAATGCCAAGAACAATAAACGAAAAGCGCCGCGGCGATCTCGCTGCGGCGCTTTTCGTTTGGTACCTGGTTCCCCATTCGTCATGAGGCTGTCTTCTGCCGCTTACCCACAAAGATCAACTGAAACTTGGGGCGGGCCCTGTCCGATCTATTCGAAACTGTATTCACGAACCGAGAAGGACGCCTCGACGCTCGTCACATTGATAACATCTCGCATGCTGGTGTACTGCGCGCCGCAAACCGGGGTGGAATCGACAACTTGACGAACAATTCCGCGATCGCGATCAACGCCCGCTTCTTTCTGCATACGGATGTGGCATTGCGCGAACACACCATTGGCTTCGTCTGCCGGGCCTGTGAAGGTAAAGGTTCGGATTGTTTCGCCGGTAACGCTATCATTGCGCTCGCTGACATTCATCGGATAAGCGTTCTCATCGCCGTTTACAGCTGACAGCGAAGCCCTCAAAACTTCTTCATGCGTGGCCTGCTGGACCGATCCTTGAGCAAACGCACTCGGAACGCATGCGAGTACCATTGCGGCGGCGAAAATTTTCATCAGATACACTCCTCGTGGATCAATTCAGCTATCAAATTGATTTCTGAATCTTAACATCATCTTACTCACTCGGCGCACCCGGTTCAATTTCAGTCAACCGCCGCGCGAACTTTTGTGCCCTGTCCAACCCTGAATAAGGCACCGAACCGATAACAAATACAGGCGGCTCAGGCGAGGGACCGTCACATCTCTCAGATTAACTTGCAGTAATCTAATGGGTGAAACGCCTCTTTAAGCCTGATCGTTTACATTTGGGGGAATAAATCACGGATTGGAGCAGTGCCTCATGGCCCAGCTAATTGGCCTCGCCATCGTTGTTATCCTCGTCTTTGGCGGCCTTGTCCTGACGGGCGGCAGCTCAACGATGAGCGCACTTCCGCTTGAGCTTCTTTTGATTGGCGGCGCCGCACTCGGCACCCTGTTAATAGGCAATTCATTGCCCGTTGCGCGCGCAGCGCTGGGCGGGTTCGGCGCAGCGTTCCGCGGCGCTCATTGGAAACGAGACGACTACAAAGACCTATTGGTGATGCTCTCTACGCTCACCCGCAAAGCACGCCGCGGCGGGTTTGTTGCCATTGAGACCGATATTGAAGCGCCTGAAACATCACCTGTCTTCATCGCGGCGCCGCGCATCCTGAAGGATATGGGCGCGCGGATGATGGTGTGTGACGCCTTTCGTCTTATGGCGCTCGACCTGTCAGACCCCAAACGCGCGGAAGCCCGTATGGACCGCGCCATAGAGCTGCACGTAGATGAGCGCATGAAAGCCGTCGGCGCGCTGCACACGGTGGCGGACGCTTTGCCTGCATTGGGTATCGTGGCGGCGGTGTTGGGCATTATCCGTACGATGGGCGCGATTGATCAGGCGCCGGCTGTTCTCGGCGCTATGATCGCGACCGCTTTGCTTGGCACTTTTCTGGGTGTTTTCCTCGCCTATGGCATTGTTGGGCCTGTGGCAGCCCGGTTTGGGCAGATCGTAGAAGAAGAGGCCAGGTTCCTCGACACGATCCGGACTGTATTGAGCGCCTATGGTGAGGGCGTCGCGCCTGGCGTTGCGATCGAAATGGGTCGCGCCAGCCTTCCTCTCGCGCTGCAACCTGCGCCGGATGCACTGGAAAATGCTGTCAACGCTGCGCGCTTTTCAGCGGCACGCCCGGCCAAAGCCGCTTAAATTTGCTGTATGGGCTTAAGCTAACTGAAATCTAGTTGTGCTTATCTGTAGGGAGGCACCGGAGGGCTCCCATGTTTGACAATCCTAATCCAAAATTTGTTGATCGGTCTTATTGGCCGAAGGGAACGCCGCGCCGTATTGCTGCTGTTCTGGCTGGAGTAATCGCTGTCTTTATGGCGATTAAGGCGATGGCCTACACACAGGGCCCAGTCGTGGAATTGAGCGATCATGTCTTTCGTTTGGTCGCATTTGGCTCCCTGACGGTCTGGGCCACATTTGCGATGGGGATTAACCGACGCGGCTCGGCCGCAGTCATGGTTCTGGCCTTTGCCAGCTTTATCGAATTGTTCGTCATTCCGATGCGCGGCCAGCCCATGGGCACATTTGCGTCCGCAAATCTTGGCATAGTGTTCGCCTTTTGCGGCATGCAGCTGTATTGGTTCCGCCTGTCTGCGAAAACCCAACCCAAAACGGCTCAAGCTGCTTAATCATCCGTCAGGCACAGGCTTGACCCCCTAGACTGACCGGGGCATCCCCCGGATATGCCTTCCCTTAGTCTGGCGACCTTCAATTGCGAAAACCTAATGATGCGGTGCGATTTTCGCCGCGCTGGCGGCTCTACAACGCGGCATAAATTGAAGCACATCTCAAACGTGGCCGACGCCGATGCCATTGATTCTGTGTTCAACGTCCTGTCAGAGGATGACCGAACGCTGACAGCGCAAGCCTTGGTGCAAGCCAATGCGGATATCTGCGTCCTGCAAGAGGTGGAAAACCTGGTCACGCTGACAGCGTTCGATACCCGCTATGTCGCGCGGTGGGCGGGCCGTCCGTTTGGCAATCGTATACTGCATGAGGGCAATGACCCGCGCGGCATTGACGTGGCCGCCCTATCGCGTCTGCCAATTGCTGCCAGTACCAGCCATGCCCACCTCACATTCCAAGACTTAGGCGTCACACCGCCGCCCGGCGAGCATCCAAACGACCGTGCGTTTCGCCGCGACTGTCTTGAGCTTGATGTGGTCAAGGATGGGCGCGCGCTGACGCTGTTCGTCTGCCATTTCAAATCTATGAAAGGCGGCCGAGCAGAGACGCGCGCAGTCCGCCGCGCTGAGGCAGAAGCGGTCAAAGCCATTATCGCACGCCGCTTTGAAACGCCCGACAGCGCTGAATGGATCATTCTGGGCGACTTCAACGACTTCATTGAACAAGAAGGCGTACGGGTTCACGATCATGGCCTCGCACCGTTTCTGGATGATGGGTTCTCTTTTGATTTGGCCGAACTTGTTATCGCTGACCCATCAGCGCGGTGGTCACATCATTATGCCATTGATGACACCTATAATGCCCTCGATCATATGTTTCTGTCGCCGCCACTAGCCGCCCAAAACAAGACCGCCAAAGCCAGATATATCCGCGCTGGAACGCCCTATCGCTCCACACGCCATCGCGGTTTTCGCTTCCCGGGGATTGGCTGGGCTATACCCAAAGCCTCAGATCACTGTCCCTTTCATGCTGTAATACAGTTTGAAGGCCGCCCCATGAGCGACTAAGAACGCGCAGCACAAGAAAACAGGAGAAGCCACGCGTGTCACGCTTTGAGGAATTGGTCGCCACCGTTGAAACTTATCAAACGCTCGCCAACGAAAATTATAACCGAATCAGAACACTTGCCGAGGGACTCCGCGAGGGCATGTGTGATTTTCTGGACGCCAAAGACGGAATTTGCGTGCATTTAGTGCCGCCGGTTGGCCCCTTTGAGCCCAAAGCCTATGGCGATAAAGCATTCTCAGTGCCGCCGCGCGGTTTTCGCCCCCTCGGCCCTGTCGCCTTTGGCCTCGCTGTGCGGGTCACGAAAGGCACAGATTGGCTGCGCGTCACTATGGAGTGTCGCAAAATCGGCGACCTGTTTGTCGTACAGATAGAAGATGGCCGGGAATATGAGTTTAAGCTGCCTTTGGCCGACGCAGATCCCCAGCCGTTTTACGTTCACATCTATGAACACGTGTTTAGCTGGTTTGCGGAGCGCATAGAGCGTTATAAAGAGGGAGATTACGGCACACGTGAAATTGGCTTTGATTTTGCCGATGACGCTGAAACCATTCAAGTATAGTCGCTTGATTTAAATATTTCTGGCCAAGCCGGGAAACGGGGCAAACATGGATCAATTCGCTGCACTTACAGCGGCTGTCGGGTCAAATGAGTTGATTTTTGCCTGTGCGCTGATTGGCGCGCTTGGCATCGGCGCACAATGGCTCGCTTGGCGGCTTCAAGCCCCGGCCATCGTTTTAATGGCGCTCGCAGGGCTGGCGGTCGGCCCGTTGTGGGCGGTGACGATCGGTAACCCTGACAGTTTCTTGTTTTTAGGCACAGAAGGCGCTCTGCTCGACCCGAACCGGGTCTTCAATGGCGGCGGAAATGAATTGCTCCGCCCGATTGTCTCTCTTGCCGTTGCGGTCATCCTTTTTGAGGGTGGCCTGGTCCTCAAGTTTGAAAATTTGAGAGACGCTGGCCCCGCCGTGCGGCGCATGGTGTTCCTCGGCGGGCCGATCGCCTGGATTCTCGGAACGCTGGCCGCTCATTTTGTGGCAGGACTCGACTTGTCGAGTGCCATTGTCTTCGCCGGGGTCATGGTGGTGACCGGCCCGACTGTCATCATGCCCCTTCTGCGACAATCCAAACTTGGCGGGCGGACAGGCTCTGCCCTGAAATGGGAAGGCATTGTCAACGATCCGATCGGGGCACTGTTCGCAGTTGCCGCGTTCGAAATTATCCGCGTCGCCAGCCAGGGGGACTCGATCGCTGCGACGGGCGCATGGATTATCGTGGCCGCCGCCATTGGCGTGGCGACCGGCATGGCCTTTGGTTGGTTCATGGTGCGGTCATTCCGGGCGGGATGGATTCCCGAATTCCTCAAAGCGCCGATCATCTTCGCCTCGATCATTTTGTGCTACGCACTGGCCGAGCAGACCGAAAAAGAAATCGGCCTCGTTGCCGTGACCGCTTATGGTATGACACTCGCCAACTCCCGCCTCGCAGGGCTGGCAGAATTGCGCAAGTTCAAGGAAGATATTGCGGTCCTGCTCGTCTCAGGCGTGTTTGTCATCCTGACCGCCAATCTGACGCCAGAGATTATATCGCGGGCGCTGACGTGGCAGACACTTGGCTTCCTCGTGGCCATGCTGTTTATCGTCCGCCCCCTATCGGTCTGGATTTCAACCTATGGCACGCTCACGCGAAATGAGGCGCTGCTTCTCGGTTGGATTGCCCCGCGCGGGATCGTGGCGGTAGCGGTATCGGGGCTCTTTTCAAAGCTCTTGGTCGAGCTCGAACGCACCAGCCGGTTTGATTTTCCTGGCGCCGAGCAAATCACCCCCTTGGCGTTCGCGATGGTCTTTTCGACGGTCGTGCTGCACGGCTTCACGATTGGGCCGCTGGCGCGCTATCTTGGCTTGGCGCGTAAAACCAAGCCGGGCGTGTTGATCGTTGGCGTGAACCCTTGGAGCATAGATTTCAGCAAGGCCCTGAAAGACGTCGGCGTCGAGTCGATCCTCTCTGACAATAATTGGCGACGCTTGCGGCCGGCCCGCGAAGCCGGGCTCAACACGTTCTTTGGAGAGGTTTTGTCTGAAGAAGCCGAAGTTCGGCTAGACCACTCTGCCTTTGATCAAGTCATCGGCATGTCCGCGAATGAGCCGTATAACGCGCTCGTCTCCGGCCATTTTGCGCCAGAGCTTGGTCGCCATAAGGTGTACCAATTGTCCAGTCAGGACTCTGAGGAAGAAGACCCACGTGCCATTGGCATGGGCACACGCGGGCGCACCCTCATCCGGCGCGGGCGCGGCTATGATAGCCTGATCCGAGACCACTATCGCGGCTGGCAATTTGCCAAAACCCAGCTGACTGACAAATACGGCCTGGATGAATTTCGGGCGGATCGGCCAAAAGCCGACCTTGTCGCAGAGGTTCGCCCCGATGGGTCTGTTCTGTTGCTCGGCCCGAACCGGGAACCGCGCGGCGGAGACGGTGTCACACTTGTCAGCTTTGGCCCGCAGGAAACCACAGAGATTGGTCAACAGGCAGCAGAAAACGCTGAATAGCCGCCTAAACGCCCACAGCTTGTAGCCCTGCGCCATGCGCTTTGAGCCAATCACGGTCGCGCTTCCAATCGGGCACGCAACGTTCCACCTGCGCCCAAAACGCATCGGAATGGTTCATCTCCAAAATATGCGCACATTCATGCGCCGCTACATAAGACAGAACGCGCGGCGGGGCGAGCACCAATCTCCAGCTAAACGACAGACGCCGCGTTGCAGAACATGACCCCCAACGTGACCGCGTGTCTTTCACCGATAAGCCGGATGGTTTCACTCCCAGCGTTTGCGCGTGGAACGCTACAGCTTCCGTAAGGTCAGCTTTGGCTTCCTTTTTCAAATACCGCAGAATTCGCGCACTAAATGTCTCTGGCGCGCCCGGTGCCCGCAGCACGTTTGGATCGCCTGATTCCAGTCGTGCGAGCCGTCCAGAGCCTTCTAATGCCAACACACAAGGCTCTCCGCGAAAGCCGATTATTGCACCATTTTCCAACGCGATGACCTGCGGCAAATGCTGCAATCGCGCCGATATCCAATCCACACGTTCACGGGCGAAATCTGCCGCTTCCTGTAGTTGTTGCTGCGATGGCGCGACCGCGACAGCTTCTCTGCGGCGGTCATCTAGCCGCAAAATAAGGCGCCGAGCCTTGCGATTTACCTCAAACCGTACTTTCACCTCTGCACCATCGCTGGCGCGGAGCGTCATTTTCTGGCCATTGTCTCGTTTCATGCTAGGAACCGCGTGAGGAATTAAAGGGGGGCCATAGAGGGCAGTCCCCAACCATAAGGACCAAACATGAAATATCTTATTACGGGCGTTGCGGCCATAGCATTGCTGACCGGTTGCGGCGGCAAAGACAAAGCAGATGGCGGCGATGCCAGCTCGAAAGTAGAGCGATCATCAGGCAAATTGGCGCCAGTGAAACTGCGCAAGGGCGATGCAGCAACAGCTGGTGAGGCCTTGGCGGCGTTTTCACTTGCAGAATCCGGCGACGGGCGCATCGACTTTGGTCAAGCTGACGTCAAAGGCACCAAAGCCACATTCTCTAACATCGTCATCACTCCAACCGATGATGAAGACGGCACGATCAAAGCCGGCAAGCTGGTCTTTGATGGCCTCGGCATGATGGACGGCAAAGCCAACTTCTCCAGCATGGTGCTGTCAGACATCACGATCTCACCCCCTCCTGGTGAAGATGTTGACGCAGGCGGCAAGGTCAAATCTGTTGAACTTCTAAACCCGTCGCCTGAAACAGCTGCATGGGTCGCAAGCCTGATGGGCAAAGGCGAGCCCGCCTCGATGCCAACTGGCGAAGCACTGTCATTTGATAAATGGGCGCTCAATGAGCTGACCTTCAACATCAATGAAGACGATGGGGCACAAGGCTCTTTCCTAATCGACACGGTTGAGATCAATAATCTGTCGAAAGAGAAAGCCGGACGATTCCTGATCGATGACATGAAAATCGACATGATCGATGATAGCGATGATATGGACATCAAAGCCCGTATCGGAAGCATGGAAATCCGCGGCGCTGACCTCGGCATGATTACAGCTATGTCTGAAAATGCTGGCAACGAAGACGCCATGGCCGAAGCCATGATGAAGATGATGAACCAGGATATTGCTGACCCGGGCTATGACAGCGTGTCAGTGGACGATATGGACTTTGCCGTCTCCGGCGCCAATTTCGTTCTGCCAAAACTGCGCGCCAATGTTGGCCGTGATAAGCAAGGCCGTGCGGTTGAGGTGAAAACAGACCCATTCAAAATGACTTTATCAGCAGGCGAAGGTGAACTTGGCGAGCAACTCGCTGGCGGCCTCGCAATGATGGGTTACGAAGAAGCGGTTATCTCTGGCGAAGGTCACTCAAAGTATGATCCTGATAAAGACATCATCACCTATGTGAAGGGTAAAAACTATTACGCCCTGAAAGACGGCTTCCGGTTCGATATGTCCGGCAAGCTGGAAGGTATGCAGGCCTTCACACAGGCCGCAGGTGGCGCTGGGCTTTCTCCCGGCGGCATGGGCGACAGTGACATGATGGAAGCGGCGATGCAGAACATGGTTCTGCACGGCTTTGAAATCAGCTTTGATGATGACGGCTTCCTGGACAAAGGCTTCAACGCCTACGCGACCATGAATGGTGAAGATCCTGCTCAGATGAAAAATCAGATCGCCAGCATGATGGCGATGGCGCCCATGATGGCGGCGAGCTCTGGTGTGGACGCCAACTTGGCAACCGAAGTCACGTCCGCTTTGGCAGACTTCATCAACGATCCAAAGAAGCTGACGATTTCGCTGGCTCCTAAAACGCCATTGCGCGTTGCGGAACTGGCCGAGATGGAAGACCCATCCATGCTGACCAAAGAATTTCTTGGTCTGTCAGCCTCCAATAAATAGGCTTTGAACCGCCCCCAGTACCGGGGCGTTCGAACGAAAACCAAGGCGCGCGCTTCATGAATTGAAGCGCGCGCTTTTCTTTACGCGGCTTTTGGCGCATATCAGCGCCATGAAACTTGCATATTTTGGAGACGTCGTCGGCAAGCCGGGACGCGCCGCTGTCAACGAATACCTGCCCGGCCTGAAAGCCACGCTCAATCTCGACTTCGTTGTGGTCAATGCTGAAAACGCTGCGGGCGGGTTCGGCCTCACTGAATCCATCGCGAATGAATTCTTCGCGTCTGGCGCCGACTGCCTCACCCTTGGCGATCATGCCTGGGACCAGCGTGAGGCGCTGACATTCATCCAGCGTGAAGACCGCCTCTTGCGCCCGCTAAACTTTCCGGCGGCCGCTGAGGCCCCCGGCAAAGGCGCGCATCTTTTTGCATTGCCAGATGGCCGCCGCGTCGGCGTTGTCTTGCTGCAAGGCAATGTCTTTATGCGTCAGGATATGGCCAACCCCTTTACCGCAGTCGACGAAGCCCTCGATACGATGCCGCTCGGTGTTGTTGCCGACGCCGTCATCGTGGATATGCATTGCGAGGCGACCTCAGAGAAAATGGCGATGGGCCACCATTGTGATGGCCGCGCCAGCCTCGTCGTTGGCAGCCACACCCATGTGCCGACAGCCGACACGATGATCTTAGAAGCCGGCACCGGCTATCAGACGGATGCTGGCATGTGCGGCGACTATGACAGCGTCATTGGCATGAAAAAGGAGAACTCTCTACATCGCTTCCTGACGCAAATGCCGGGGGATCGCTACCAACCGGCCCTCGGCCCCGGCACCCTCTGCGGCACCTATATTGAAACCGATGACGCGACCGGCCTCACCACTCGGATCGAACAGATTCGCATGGGCGGCCGGCTCAGCGAGACCATCCCAGCCCACCCGTCCACATAAGCTGGGCAGCCGCGGTCAGCGCGCCGCCCTTTGAAACCCCTCTCAACCTGCGCTAAAGCAAGCAGGCAAACAGTTTCAGATCTTTTCGAAAGAGAGCCCCACATGGCCGGCCACAGTAAATGGGCAAATATTCAACACCGCAAAGGCGCGCAGGATAAAAAGCGCGCTGCGCTATTCTCGCGTCTCTCCAAAGAGATCACCATTGCTTCAAAAATGGGCGGGCCGGACCCAGATGGGAACCCCCGCCTACGCCTTGCGATCCAAAACGCCAAGGGCCAATCCATGCCCAAGGACAATATCAAACGCGCCGTCGAAAAGGGCCAGGGCGGCGGTGGCGAAGACTATGAAGAAATCCGCTATGAAGGCTTCGGCCCTGGCGGCGTCGGCATTGTCGTTGAGGCATCGACCGACAATCGCAACCGCGCCGCGGGCGAAATTCGTACCGCTTTTGCCAAGAATGGCGGCAATTTGGGCGAAACAGGCTCGGTCTCCTTCGGCTTTGATCAAGTTGGCGAAATCATTTATCCCGCCGCGGTCGGTGATGGTGAAACCGTAATGATGGCCGCGATTGAGGCCGGCGCCGAAGATGTCGAATCCGGCGATGACGGACACACAATCTACACCGCGCGAGAAGACCTACAGACCGTCTCAGACGCGCTCGCCACCGCCCTCGGCGTGGATGAGGATGATGAGGAAAAAGCCGCCAAATCAACGAAACTGATCTGGAAGCCACAGAACACGGTTCCAGTTGAAGGCGACCCGGCCGAAACCTTGATGAAGCTGCTCGATGTGCTCGATGATCTGGATGATGTTCAAAACGTCTATGACAATTCAGATCTTAGCGATGAAGAAGCTGAACGCCTCGCCGGGTTGGAATAAGCCGCCCACATGGCGTGGCGTATCATCCGCTATCTCAGCCTTGTCACGCTCGTGCTGGGCGTTGCGGCCATCCTATTTAGCTTTTACCTAAAAGACGCGATGGCGACGGGGCCAGGCGCGTGCGAGACCATTGCGCCAGACACCGTTCGCCTGTCCGGGGCGATTGGCGATGATATGAAAGCCTGCGCCCTATCGCTTTTGACGCCGCAGATCACAACCGTCATCGTAGACAGCCCCGGCGGGGAAACCTTTGCAGGCCGCGCGATCGGGAACCGTATCGGAGATGTTTCGCGAACGCTGATCGTAGACGGCATTTGCATGTCATCCTGCGGAAACTATTTCGTGCCTGCCGCCGCGCGTGTGGAGCTCACCCAGGGCAGCGTCGTCGGCCTGCACGGCACGCCGGACCCGTTCACGATGAGCGGCTATGATTTTGAAGCCGTTATTGAACAGCAAGTCACAAAAGGCGTGCTGACGCCGTCCGAGGGCGCTGGGTCACTCACGCTCTATGCAGAGAAAAACGCGAAGGAACTCGCCGAAGAAACAGCTTTCGCGACGCGGTTTGACGTGCCGATGGGCTGGCGTCATTACCGCGAAGCCGATGAGGGCCCGCTTGGATGGCTCCGTCATTTCACAGCGGGGTCAGATCAAGGCCTGAAACCCAAAAATATGATGCTGGTTGAAGGCGCGATGATTTCATCCTGCCTGCCACATATCGAAACGGACGGCTGGCAGGAGACGCTGGATCAGTCTGTGTTTTCCCGCCCGCTGCGATGGACCACGCTGAAACTAACAGGCGCCTATCGCAGCAAGGGGCTAACGTGCAAATCGTAAGCGCTAAATCGTCAGTACGATTTTCCCGAAATGCTTCTGGCTCGCCTGATGCCCGAACGCATCGGCAATTTTGTCCAGCGGGAAGGTGTCACTGATCACTGGCTTTATGTCATTCGCATTGATCGCCGCGATCATATCATTCTGGTGCTCAGCAGACCCCACCGTAATGCCGCTGACGGTAATGTTGGAAGAGAACAGCGCCGCCGTTGGCACTTCACCAGATACGCCGGTCAGCACGCCAATGAGCGAGATGTGCCCGCCGACGCGGCTGGCCGCAATCGATTCGGCCATAGTGCCGGGGCCACCGATTTCAACAACCTCATCAACGCCCCTGCCCCCAGTCAGCGCTTTGGCCGCGCGGCCCCAGTCTGGCGTCGTTTTGTAATTGATCACATGGTCAGCGCCCAGCTTTGTCAGCCGTTCCAACTTTTCATCCGAAGATGATGTCGAGATCACCTTACAGCCCGCTGCTTTGGCAAATTGCAGCGCGAAGATCGATACCCCGCCTGTGCCTTGGGTCAGCACCCAGTCGCCCGGTTTGATCTTGGCTTCCACCATCAAAGCCCGCCACGCCGTTAGCGCCGCGCAAGGCAGCGTTGCTGCCTCTTCGAAGGAATACCCGTCCGGCATTGCCGTAAACGCAGTCTCTGGCATCGCGACCAATTCTGCGGCGAAGCCGTCTGCGCCATCGCCGGGCACGCTGGAAAATCCGCCAATCTGCGGTCCACCTGTTTGCCAGGCCGGAAAGAATAGGCCCAGCACTTTGTCGCCGGGCTTGAACCGATCGGCGCCCTCGCCCACAGATACCACTTCGCCTGCGCCGTCTGACATGGGAATGCGCCCATCATCGGTTGGGATGCCGCCCATCACCACCACGAAGTCGTGATAATTCAGGCTGCTGGCCTTCACCCGCACCAGAATTTCACCCGGTCCCGGTTTCGGATCGTCGCGCTCTTCAATGATCAGATTCCCCGGTCCACCGGGCTTTTTGACGGCTGCAACTTTCATGTGTCTCTCCTCGCAAGTGAAGCGTCAGTGAAGGGCGCGCAGGCGGTGCAAGTCAAGCCGTGACGCGGCGTCGGCGCGCCATGCTCAATTCAGAATTGGTTAACCAAAATTAGCATTTCGTTAACCAAGTGGCCGTTGCTTTAACCCCTCATTAACCTGTAAAAAAGGTGAATAATAACCACGCAGTAGGCGATAGGAAAAAGAGCAGCAGGCTCCAAAGTGTACATAATTGGAGAACTTGAATGACGAACCCCTACGCCCGTTTCACGACGGTTTCTAACACTGGCTCTGCCGCCCTGATTATCACTGGCTTGGCCTTGTTTGGCTTACCTGCTTTTGATGCCGTTGCGGCTCTTGCGGGCAATACAGGCCCGGCGGTTATGGGCGCAGTTGGGGCGGCGGTGACGGTACTCGTTGTATTTTGGCTCACCTTAAACGAAGCCATCTTCCCAATGTTGTTTCGCAGCACGGCGGTGCGCAAAATGGTGCTGGGCAAATACTATCTTGAAGGCACATGGCTTCAGGCAGAGCGCGGCGCAGACACCAAACGCATGGCCGTCATCGACATTCAACCCAGCGGAAAGACATTCATCTTCTCCGGCTACACCCTGAACGAAGACCTCGAAACAGAGGCCAACACGCTGATCGAATTCTCCAAATTCGAGTGGCCGTTTATGACCTATAAGTATCGCAATTCTCTGTCGGATGGGTCAGACGGTCAGCGCGAGGGCATTGGTGAACTTCAGTTTGAAATGAACCGTGAAGCGGCCCGGCGCTACAATGGCTTCCTGCAATACGTCAAATCGCCAAATCGACTACGGATTGAAGGCGCAAAACTGATGAAAGTCCGGGAGGTCAAAAACCTGCGCACGCTGGAAGGCCGCCAGGAAGTGTTTGAGAAGTACTGGAAACTCTTCTTCCAGCGCTCAATGAAGCCCGCCTCAGGCACCCTCGCCTCTCGTGTTGCCGACATGCAGCTTGAACGCATTGTCCAGCGCCGCCGCTCAACCGACTGGCAGCCTGAACCAAACCCGGTCATCGTAGCACCCGCCAGCGAAGAGGTTGATGTCGACGATTTGGACATGGAAGACGCCATCGAAGCCATCGGCTCCGGCCCCGTCTCTAAGACCTCGTCTAAATAGATTGCGGGCGGGCGGGGGCTAAATCCCTGCCCGCTCCATTAGGCCATCAAAACCCGCCCAAAATTCGGCCCGCCGAGCATCGGTTTCCATCAAAATCTCATGCATAGCGCCCTCAATGGTGACATGCTCACAATCAGGCAGCCGCGCGGCGACCGCCGTGTGCGCCTCATTGCTGATCAGCTTTTCTTCCCCCGCAGAGGCCACAAACATTGGGATCGTCGCTTGCGCCATCAGCTTGGTCTTGGTGAACGTCTTCAAAATACTCAGCGACGCGCCCAGCCAGCCCCATGTCATCGGGCCAATCTCGAGTTCTGGCACGGCGTCAATCAGCGCTCGCTGCAAGTTCCATCGCGTTTCATCATGCGTGCAGATGTTTTGCTCAAAGGTTTCTGGCGGCCCGGGTTGTTGCGCATAGTCGCCGGATTTGCCCGTCACGCGCATCGCCCACACCAGATAGCGCATCCCCGGAAAGCTCTCGCGGAAGCCCCACATCGGCGCGCAGAAAGCCGCCGCCTCAACCTTCACCAGCTTTTGCGTAATCGCCGCCAACGCAATCGCGCCGCCCATTGAGTGCGCCAGCGACACATGCGGGCGGGGCAGGCGATCCTCTAAGCGGTCCAGCCCATTTTTCAGCGCGCCCATAAACGTCTCAAACCGGTCAATATGACCCTTCTTTCCATCATCCAGCAGGCGCTCAGACAGGCCCTGGCCCGGCCAATCCAAAATCACGGCTGCGAAGCCGCGGCTCTGTAACTCCCGCGCCACTTCAAAATACTTCTCAATAAACTCCGTGCGCCCCGGGCACACAATACAAGTGCCACGCGCCGCTTGCGGGTTCAGCGCCGGCACAATACAGGCCCGCAATTTACGCCCGCCTGAGCCATCAAACCACACAATCTCAGCGCCCTCAGGCACAGGATTATTAGGCACCTCCACAAAGGTCGTCATCAAGTCAGTGGCGTCAAATTGGGTCATATCGTCAGTCATGTCGCAAAAACGCCGCCCCGGGAAGGCTCCCAAGGCGGCGTCTTGATTGTATCGGCCGGTATAGCCTTAGCTAAACTTGCTCATCAGGCCCTGCAGCTGCATGGCCACAGACATGTCGCCCTCAACTTTCAGCTTGCCTTGCATGAAGGCCATGGTTGGGTCCATTTCGCCGCCGGCCAGCTTCTGGAAATCATCCCAAGCCACCTTGATGGTTGCGTCAGCATCTGAGTCTGAGTTGTCGACATTGCCAGCCGCGCCGTCGATGAACAGTTTGCCGTCATCGCCAAAATCAAACTTCACTTTCTTGGTGAAGTCGCCGCCTGCTTCAACCGCGTTCGAGGCGTTCGATGTCAGTTCTTCGAGTGTCATGGGTCTCTCCATATTTGTTCCACGCCCCGATTAAGCAAACACCAGCGCCAGCGGCAAGGGGAATCCCTTGCTTTACGCTACGGTGACACAGCAAGGTGGGCTTATGAGCTGGATTAAATCGATAGAAGAATTGCGCCTGCGCGAGCGCATGGCAGAGGAAATGGGCGGCGAAGAGCCCGTCAGCCGCCAAAAAGGGCGCGGCAAACTCACCGTGCGAGAGCGGGTGGCCTTCCTCGCAGACCCCGGCAGTTTCCACGAAATTGGTAAGATTGCGGGCAAAGCCACCTACCACGCTGATGACACGCTGGATGAGTTCAAACCCTCCAATTCAGTCGTGGGGCGCGCCAGCCTGCGCGGGCGTCCGGTCTACATCCTCGGCGATGACTTCACCGTACGCGGTGGCGCGGCAGACGCCTCCATTCGCGGCAAGCTATTGCAGTCCATCAAACAAGCGGTTGAATACCGTATGCCGCTCGTACAGCTGATCGATGGCACAGGCGGGGGTGGCTCAATCAAAATGTTCGACGTTGATCCGCGCACCTACATTCCCGAAACACCGGGATGGGAGTTGATCGTTGATGGCTTGGCTGAAGTGCCGTTCGTCTCTCTCGCGCTTGGCCCATGCGCTGGCATGGGCGCAGGTCGTTTAGCGGCCAGCCATTACTCCGTGATGGTGAAAGAACTGTCACAGGTCTTCGTGGCGGGGCCACCTGTTACCCGCGCGCTGGGCGAGGATGTCACCAAGGAAGAATTGGGCGGTTGGGAAATTCAGGCCCGCAACGGAACGGTCGACGGCGTGGTTGAAACCGAGGCCGACGCATTTGAGGCCGTTCGGCAATTCTTGTCTTACCTCCCCTCCAGCGTGCATGAGTTGCCGCCCATTACACCGCCCACGGATGATCCGAACCGGCGCGATGAACGCCTCCTCTCCATCGTCCCGACAGACGGTCTCACCGCCTATATGCCGCGCAAGATCATCGAGTCTGCTGTCGACCTCGGCAGCTTCTTTGAAATTGGCGAACAATGGGGCCGCGGTATCGCCACAGGCTTCGCGCGCATTGACGGCCACCCGGTCGGCATCCTCGCGGGCGATCCGTTTTTCTTAGATGGCGCATGGACGGCTGATGTCTGCGATAAGGTCACCCGCCACATGGATCTTTGCTCTCTGTTCCATCTGCCCGTCATTCACTTTGTCGATTGCCCCGGCTTTGCCTGCGGCGTGCGTCATGAAACGGCCGGTGTCACCCGGCGCGGCGTGCGCGCAATGTCAGCGGTCTATCAGGCCAGTGTTCCGGTCTGCGCCGTTGTCATCCGCAAGGCATTCGGCCTCGCGGGCAGCGCCATGTTCAATCCGTCCAAAGCTAAATGGCGTTATTGCTGGCCCAGCGGAAATTGGGGCTCTCTGCCGATGGCGGGCGGCATCGAAGCGGCCTATCGCAAAGAATTGCTGGAGGCTGAGGATCCCGACGCCTTGCTCAAATCGCTCTACAAAAAGTTCGACGCTATCCAATCACCGTTCCGAACCGCTGAAAGCTTCTACGCAGAGGAATTGATTGATCCCCGTGATACGCGGCCCCTCCTGGTCGATTTCGTTCACCACGCCCGCCGCACTCTGGAAACAGGTCGGCGCGCAACCGGCTGGCGGCCCTAGTCTGAACCCCGCACCGTCCACCACTCAATACCAAGCAAAAACAACGCACTAAAAGAAAAGTCGCCGAACTTATCCACCCCCCACCGGGGCGAACTTATAATCGCTTCCATGAACCGCGAGCAGATCAACCGTCTTTATG
>CAZXVJ010000058.1:0-2929 GCA_964644385.1 uncultured Hyphomonas sp.
CAATGTTCAAATTGTGCGTTCCCCTCTCCCGTGTAGGGAGAGGGGCTAGGGGTGAAGGCGCTGACTTAGCAACTGCCGTGCAGGACTGACAACACGCGCACCCTTCTCCAGTGTAGGGAGAAGGGCCGGGGATGAGGGCGCGGTGGTTACGTTCCAAGAGTTAAACTTTGCGGCGGAACACGGACCCCAGCACCCTCACCCTCAATCCCTCTCCCGCGACCGGGAGGCTGAGAAATGGCTCGTCGCGTTCGCCATGTACACCAGCGCAGAAGAGCGGACTTGCGAGGGCTTTAAGGCTGGGAAGTAAATTCACTGAGACCGAAATTGCTAATATGCAAAGTTTTTTGGATTATGCATTATGGATGCGAAAAAGATGTAAAAGCAAAGCTTTTAAATAATTTTTTATGGACTGTCAACATTGAAAAATATTGAAAAAATATTCAATTAGACAGATTTTGATTTTATTGCATCCTATGAGATAAGCCGCTCATGACATGCGAAGAGTATCTCCAAGGCCAAATTGCGGAAACCGATAAGAGGTTGACGCAACTCAATGATGAGAAAAGACTTTTGATTCAGCTGGTCCGGGCGTGCAAAGGCGAGGGTGGCGTCATCGAGCACAAGCGATTGAAAAACAAAAAAACGCGTGAGAAATATCGGACTTTTCTCGAAGCCTACCGCGTACTGGAATTGCAAAACCGAACGATGTCGACGCGAGAAATTGTCGATCAATTGCGTCAACATAGAGCTGATACCCGCAATAGAAAGACAGTTCAAAGCCATCTTCACCGCCTGAAAGACGAAGGTTTTTTGAACTTTGACGAAACTGCCGGTCGTTGGAGCATTCCATGAGGTATTGAATACTCGCTCCCTTCCAAAAGGAGCGTTTTAGCCGGCGAATGCTGGGACTCGAGTGCCGCTGGAGTGGGTCTCCAAAACCCAACTTCCGGCGGCCTCAATTTTACATAGCGCGAGATCTCTATGATATCAATATTTATCATGGTCGGCTGCTATCTGTCCGCCTCGGAACCAGATATTTTCAGTGCTCATCAAAGTCACTCCTCCAAATAAATCTGCCCGCCTTTCTCAAGAAATTCCGCGCTTTTTTCTGCCATGCCTTTTTTCGCTTCGGCGGCCTGTTTCTCCAAATCCGCCTTTTCGTTATCCGTCATTCCCTCCGCATACTCACGCACTTCGGCGGTGATTTTCATGCTGCAGAATTTTGGGCCGCACATGCTGCAGAAGTGGGCGACTTTGTGGGCGTCTTTGGGGAGGGTTTGGTCGTGGAAGTCTCTGGCGGTTTCGGGGTCTAAGGAGAGGTTGAATTGGTCTTCCCAGCGGAACTCGAATCTTGCGCGGCTGAGGGCGTCGTCGCGCAGGTGCGCGGCGGGGTGGCCCTTGGCGAGGTCTGCGGCGTGGGCGGCGAGCTTGTAGGTGATGACGCCGACTTTGACGTCGTCGCGGTCTGGCAGGCCGAGGTGTTCCTTCGGGGTCACGTAGCAGAGCATGGCGGTGCCGAACCAGCCGATCATCGCGGCGCCAATGCCGCTGGTGATGTGATCATAGCCGGGGGCGATGTCTGTGGTGAGGGGGCCGAGGGTGTAGAAGGGGGCTTCGCCGCATTCGGCCAACTGTTTCTCCATGTTCACTTTGATCTTGTGCATGGGCACGTGGCCGGGGCCTTCGACCATGACCTGACAGCCTTTGGCGTGGGCAATCTTGGTCAGCTCACCGAGGGTTTCGAGTTCGGCGAACTGGGCCGCGTCATTTGCGTCTGCGCCCGCGCCGGGGCGGAGGCCGTCTCCGAGGGAGAAGCTGACATCGTAGCGCCGCATGATGTCGCAAATGTCTTCGAAATGGGTGTAGAGGAAGCTCTCTGTGTGGTGGGCGAGGCACCATTTCGCCATGATGGAGCCGCCGCGGCTAACGATGCCTGTGACGCGGTCTGCGGTGAGGTGGATGTAGGCGAGGCGGACGCCCGCATGGATGGTGAAATAGTCGACGCCTTGCTCGCACTGCTCGATCAGGGTGTCGCGGTAGACTTCCCATGTCAGGTCTTCGGCGACACCGTTGACCTTCTCCAGCGCCTGATAGATGGGCACGGTGCCGATGGGGACGGGGCTGTTGCGCAGGATCCATTCGCGGGTGTTGTGAATGTTGCGGCCTGTGGAGAGGTCCATGACATTGTCGGCGCCCCAGCGGGTGGCCCAGACCATTTTCTCGACTTCTTCTTCAACGGATGAGGCGACGGCGGAGTTACCGATGTTGGCGTTGATTTTGACGAGGAAGTTGCGCCCAATGATTTGAGGCTCAAGCTCTGCATGGTTGATGTTGGCCGGGATGATGGCGCGGCCTTCGGCGATTTCTTTGCGGACGAACTCTGGCGTGATGTAGTCCGGGATGTGCGCGCCGAAGCTCTCGCCTTCTTGGATGGTTTTGGCGGCGTCTTCCACGGCGGCGGCGCGGCCGATGTTTTCGCGGGTGGCGGCGTAGATCATCTCTTTGGTGATGGTGCCTGCGATGGCGTGTTCGTATTGGGTGACGGGGTGGTCATCGAGGCCGCGCAGGGGCTTGTGGCGGACGGGGAATTCGCGGGCGAGGTATTTGCCGGTCGCGCCGCCATTATCCTCGGGTTTGACATGGCGGCCTTCATATTCTTCGACGCCGCCGCGTTCGATGACCCATTCCCGGCGGTCGCGGGCGAGGCCTTTCTCAACGTCGATGGTGACGGACGGGTCAGAGTATGGCCCGGACGTGTCGTAGACGGGGAAGGCGGGCTCATTGGCGCTGGGGTGCAGATCAATCTCGCGGTGAGGGACGGCGAGGTCTGGCGCGCTGGGCGGATGGGTGTAGACCTTGCGCGATGCAGGCAGCGGGCCAGTGGTGACTTTAGGGGTCTCGAAGGCGGATTGGTCGGTGGGCTTGTTCA
>CAZXVJ010000058.1:3029-16625 GCA_964644385.1 uncultured Hyphomonas sp.
GGGCCAGTGGTGACTTTAGGGGTCTCGAAGGCGGATTGGTCGGTGGGCTTGTTCATTTGGGTGGTCCTCAAGCAAAGAAGACCGGGCGTGCGCGCGCTGTCGTTTCCGTCCCTCGCGCCGGTATGACCCGGATCAGGTTCAAAGGGTAACTCTCAGCCCGTCACCATGACGGGCACCCCTCGGATAGGTGCAATATGGACCCGGAGTGGCGCAAAGGGAAGGCTAGGAATGAACAGAAACAGCGGTTTTGTTAACCCTGTGGTGACGCGGGCGGTGGCATTATGGCCATAGACCCAGAATTTTGAGGCTCCCTATGGCATTTACCGCTCTTGCGCCTGTTGAACGCACAACGACCAAAGTGGCCGATCGCCGCTTCAAAGTGGATTTGTGGCTGACCGATCTGAACACCACCGAGATCGGCATTATGAAGCGCACACAGCATGAGTCTGACAGTCGCCAGTTCACCAAGGACATGGAAATCATTGGCCAGATTAAGGATGGCCGCGAGCGCACGGGCATCATCGCTTATCGCAAGGGCCTGTGGAAAGACGGGGAGGGGATGAAACGCCGCCTCGTGATTAAACTGTTCTCTGAGACGATGAACTGGCGCGGCACGCTGGACATGATGATGGGGCGATCATTGCAGCTGAGCGTCGGCGCGAAAGGTGTGCCGGTCACGGCGTTCTCGATCAATCTGGCGCGGCATGAGCAACTCATTCAATTGGAGCGCTCGGCGCAAAAGTGGACGCTGTTTCCTGAGAAGTTCTCTTTCTTTGTGCTCGCTAAGGATGGCCCGCGCTTTTATCGGCTGCGGCGGAACTTGATCGGCGTTGGCAAGGATTATTCTCTGTTTGATGATCGCGGCCGCAAGATTGGCAGTCTGGATCATAAGATCATCAATTTGGGCGGGTCGTGGAAAGTGCGCCTTGATGCGGATCATTCCAATGCGAAGCTGGAGCAAGTGCTGCAATTATTTTGCGCGATGCTGCGGTTTAATGGACAGGCACGCCGCCATGTGGCCGGAGAGACCAAGCAGATGCTGATGGGGCACACCAATCGCCAATTGGATGGCCATGAAGAAGACCTGTATATGAACCCGCGCCGAGGGCGCTAGTCGTCTTTGTGTTCGTGAGAATGGGGTAGGGTTCGCGTTTCGCCTGGTATGTGCAAATGGTCTGCGCCGCTGGCGATGAGATCTGGCGGGATTGTCATAGGAACATGGATGCCGATGGACGTTTCAGCGTTGACGTGCGTATCCATCAGGCTTTGGCCTTCAGGTGTCGTAAGCAGCCAGTAAGGCGGGAAGGCCGTGTCAGTTCGCTTGGCGGCGAAATGGCGTGCGTGAGGCGTGTAATGTTCTGCGCCGACCGGAGCGTCGCCCATATGCATGATTGTGGCGCCCTCACCAAGCGTGACCCTGAACGCGATGTTCTCAATGCCGGCATGACGCGCGCCGCCCGCATGCGGCAGGCGGACGGCTTCGATATGCAAATCGCCGCGCGTGAAGAGGGCGGGCGTGTCACGTAGGGCGCGGTCGACGGTGAAAATACCTGCGCGTTTTGGGTGGACCTTGCCGTACTCTGGAAAGAGGAGGTCGGTCACTTGATTCGGGCCGTATAGGAGCGTGCCGGGATGGGCGTCTAGGTACGTCATGATGGCTTCCGGATCGAAGTGATCTGGGTGGGCATGGCTGATGAAAATAGCGTCAATGTCGGCGTATGGACCTGTCGCACTTGTCAGTTCGGTAAGCATATCGGTGGGCACCATCTGGTACACGCCAAAGCCATTGGCATAGAGAGGGTCCATCAAAATCTTCGTGTCGCCTTGTGTGATGAGCAGGCCTTCATTGCCGAGATAGGTGACGGTTACATCTGGCCGCTCCGGCGCATCTGCCAGTGTTGGACCTGCGGCGGTGCAGGCAGCGGAGAGGAAAAGCGCGGCGAGGCTAAGCAGAGCGTGTTTCATGGAGCCAATGTAGAGTTTGGTGTGCATCTAGGGAAGGGCGGTCAGTCTTGTAGAAACCCAAGCTCGCGCTGGAGCTTTTTTGTCAGGCCGGATGCGACGAGCCGATAGCTTTCGCGGAGATAATCTTTCAGTCCCGCATCATCCAATGTTTCGGCGCTGGTGCGTTGAATCCAATTCATGCCACGAGAAGCCAAGTAGGGCGCTGGGCGAAGACCCGGCTGTTCCTTCAAGATGTCAAAGCTCATCGGTGAGCACTTAAACGTCACGAACAAATAGTCGCCATCACTCCACCCGCCCACAGCAAACATTTTTCCGCCAATCTTCCAGACGTTCGCATCGCCCCATTGGACGACATGGGTCGTGTGCGCCAGGCTGGCGCAGAACGTATTGAAGTCAGATGTGTTCATGGCGCGGTGCGGGTTTGGATTGGGAAAGGCTGTTGCGAGTATGCAGCGATGGAGACCGGAAAGGAAGACTTGCTTTGGCGGGCTTTCGCGCTGTCAGGATTCCAAACTGTCGGCCATGGCCGCCGTATCCTCATCAAAATAGAGGCGTTCGCGCAATAGACCGTCAGATCCAAAGGTTTTCAGATTGCCGTCCAGATCGAGCCACACGCGTTGACGCCGCGCGCCGGGGGTGTCCATGCCTGTCGCAACCCATGTGTAGATTCCGGTGAGCAGGTGCTCGCCGTCATTTGGCGTGGCGACTTGCAGTTCAATCGGAAAGGCGAGACCGGCGCGCACTAGCACAGCCTTTTCAGGATCATCATTGCCCGGCCGCCCGGTGCTCAGCCAATCTGGCGGGCCGCTGACGTTCAAGTGGAGGAGGATGGAGCCCTGCACCTGACCATCAAGCATGACAATGATCTCCCTACGGATCGCCGCATAGGGATTGTCATCGAACCATTCCAACATATGTTGACTGGCGTCTAAGGCGGAAAAATCATCCATCCGAAGATGCATACGCTGTTTAAAGCGGGCTTCAATTGCATACCCTATAGAGTAGAATTCGGGATACGGAATTCGCCAAACTATTTAGGCGGGTTTGGCGTGTGTCTGCTCTGTTTTGTCGTTCCACCCAACTGTAACGCCCGCGCTGCTTTCGATCACCGGGCGCTTAATCAGCGTTGGATGCTCAATCAGAAGGGCTTCGGCATCGCCAGACTCAATTTTCTTCTTATCGGAATCCGTCAGCGTTCGCCACGTGGTGGATCGCTTATTGACGAGGGCAGGGGCGCCAAGGGCTTGCAACCATTCCGGGAGCTTTGCCGGCAAGTCTGTCTCTGCTCGAATGTCAATGAATACAGGCGATCCAGCGTCATTTTTCAAAGCTTTGAGCGCTTTTTTGCAGGTATCGCAGTTTTTGAGACCGTAAATTGTCAGGATTTGCATTTTAACTCTTCTTATCTTGAGAGGTGTTGTCAGATCTTCAATCGTCTTCTCAATCGGCCTCAAATACTAGCGTTACTTACGGATAAGAAGAAAAAAGTGAAACGGCTTAAGGAAAAATTATTACGGGAGCTGGAAAATGTCATGAAACGCCCTGTGTTAGAAATTTACCCGAGTACGCCTTTATGACGACGACTATGCCTATGCAGGAAATGATGTCTCAAGAGAAGACGAACGCCCAAACGATTATTCGTGCGCTCAAGACAGTGCACGATCATCTCAAAATGGACGTCGTTTTCATTACGGCTTTCAACGACGCCCATTCTGTTGTTCGCAAGGTCTATGCGCCGAACAAAGAAGGCTTTGTCACGGTCAATCAAGTCCACTCAAGCGATGACAAGCCGTGTCTGGATATCCTTGTGGACAAGACGCCGACTTTCTTGCCGGAAGTGTCGTCGGGCCGAAAGCCCCTGTCTTTGCCGTTCTCTGAAAGTCAGCATGTGGGCTGTGTGTTGGCGGTTCCGATTGTTCTGACAGATGGTCGAACATATGGCATGTTGTGCGGCTTGCGTATCTTCCCTCATCCCGATTTACGAAAGTCTGATCTTGAGGTCATGGATGCGTTTGCGGGCATTATTGCGCAACGGATTAGTTCTATTGTGCTGGCCGCCGAAGAAGTGACTCGTAAGCGCACAGAAATCCGAGCGGTAATAAAGCAGGGGCAGTTCGCGCAAGTGTTCCAACCTGTCTGGAACTTAGAAGAGCGCCGCGTCACCGGTTATGAGTGCCTGACCCGCTTCAATCCGACGCCTTACCGCACGCCAGATAAGTGGTTTAATTTCGCCCACGATGTGGGTGTTGGAAATGAACTTGAGATCGCCACCATTAAAGGCGCTATGGCGCAGTTGAGCGAGTTGCGTGGCGATTTGTTGATCGGTCTGAATATTTCACCAACCACATTGATGTGCGCTCAATTCTCTGACGTGATGGAGCAGATCGACCCGTCGCGCGTGGTTCTTGAGATTACCGAACATCAGCCCATTGAGGACATTGACGCGCTGTTGAACGTTGTTGCCCCTTACCGAATGGCGGGTTTGCAGCTAGCGATCGATGATGTTGGCGCGCGCTATGCTGGCATGCAGATGATTGTTGGGATCAAGCCAGACATTATGAAGCTTGATATGAGCCTGATCCGCGATATCGATGCTGAGCCTGCCAAGCGTGCTTTGGCGAGGGCGATGGTTTCACTGGCATCCGAATTGGGCGCTAAGGTTGTGGCCGAAGGCATTGAAACGCAGCAAGAGCTGCGCACAGTTATGGAGCTAGGTATTGAACGGGGGCAGGGGTATCTGCTTGGCCGTCCGGTTTGCCCTGAGCTTGCGCTAGACTTGTTGGCCCATGAGGGCTCATTTGAACGCATGCTGGAGCTGCGTGAACGTCAGGCGGCTGGCGTCGCCTAAAGCTGCGTTATTCGACCACCGCAATGATAGGGCCCATATCAAGGCCCTGATCGTTACGTTGCAGTTCTGTTGAGTAGAGCTTCGAGACCTGTCCATCCAGAAATAGCGCATTGGGCGCATCGAGTGCATCGCGGAACAGGCGCGCAAATGCGTGAAAATTGACGGGCACTTCGCTGATGGCGAAATGAACCCGGCCATCGGATGACACGCCAACGCCGTTGCGTCGCTTTTTGCTTGGCCCATTGGCATTAAACTTTGGATGCAGCGCGCCGTTCAGGACGAGCAGGGGGCCAGATTGCGTGGCAAAGGTCACGCCGGCTGGAAATGTAGCCGCTGCGTAGTCTTCTGATTTCATAACTGCGATTGTTTTTGGAAGATCGTTGCTCTTACCTGGCGCGATGACAAACACGCCATTGGGCACCATGCCAAAATTACCGGGACCTGCGCCGATTTGAATGGGCGTGATGTCTTTCCCGTTTTCGATGTAGAGCCCCACGGGTGTGCGATCATCATGGTACATGCCGCCATTCATCGCAAAGGTCAGCGTTTCACCTTGAGATTCTGTTTGGGAGACGAGGCGATCGAACTGGCCGTAGATGACGCCGTCTGGCGCTGTGTGAAACAGGCGAAACTTCGTCGTCTGGGGGTCAAAACTGCATACAGAATAGGGCGCCCCATCAAAGGTGAGGGCTCGGCAGGCAGGCGGCGCGGCGTCGGGCTGGCCCACACATGCCGTTAGTAGACACGTAAAGCATGCGCCAGCGAGACCGAGGAAGGACGGGAGGTGCGACATCACCCACGAGCTTAAGCCGCTCTATGGGTCGATGCCAGTCTCTCATAAGCTAAACAGCCAGATTATTTGGCGTGCTTTTCGATCATAGCGCCAATGATGTTTGAGTAATCATCGCTCCAGGGACGGCCATCGTCAGCGGCAAGCGGTGTCCAACGGTCATCTTCGAGGAGACGCGCCAAGGCAGCTTCTGACTTGGCCAAGACGACCACATCACTGGCGACCGGTCCGCCAAACTCGGAGTCGTCCTTCGGGCGGAATGACTGGAACACCATATCGGCGTCTTCGGCTGCGCCGACGCGGGCTAGGGTGGGTAGGAGTGCGAGGTGACGGTTGGAGATATGGAAGACCAAAACACCATCATCTGAAAGGCGGGACAGATAAAGCGACATCGCTTCACGTGTTAGAAGGTGGGCCGGGACGGCATCCGACGAGAAGGCATCAAGCAGCAAGATATCAAACGTGCCGGCTGCCTCATCGCCAAGCGTGATGCGGGCGTCGCCGAGAATAATCGGTGCGTCCGGCGTGCAGGTCGACAAGAATGTGAAGCGCGTCTCGTCGCGGGCGACTTTGGCCACGAGGGGATCAATCTCATAGTAGCGATAGTCCTGACCGGGCGCTGCATAGCAGGCAACGGACCCGACACCGAGGCCAACGACGCCAACGGTTTCGGCCGTGTCGGTGTAAGCGGCGAACGCCTGACCGATAGGGGCGGCCTGATGATAATAGGTGAGGGGCGTGGGGCGCGGAGTGTCTTTCATCAGTTGCGCCCCGTGCAGCGTGGTACCGTGGAGCATCAGACGGACATTGCGATCATCCCAGTCGGTTGTCTTAATGACTCCAAAGAAGCCGCGCTCGCTGAAAGAGTTCTTAACTGGATTGGCGATCCATCCAATTGATAGCGCCGTGACAAGCGCTAAAACGGGCACCCAGCGCGAAGTCGCAAACAGGATGGCGATGACTAGAACAATAGCTAACAGGCCGCGGCTGAGCATCTCAGGTGGTTCCTGGCCAAGTATGCCAAGCCCGAGGGTGAGCACGGTGACAACTGACAAGGCAACAAGCGCCGGAACGTTCTGACGTAGATCGTCGCGGTTAGGCGTCGTGACGTGTCGTAAGATGAGAGCGATGGCCAGCATCAGTGGATATTCAATTACCGTCGGGAAGATGATCGGTGCGACCAGCGCGTTGAACGCAGAGCCAAGGACGCCGCCAAGCGACATAATGAGGAAAAACTCTGTAAGGCGCGCCGCAGGCGGACGTCGATCTGCCAAAGTTCCATGCAGCGCAAGCGAGGCGAGGAAGAGGGCGCCGATATGCACGAGGATCACGACGGGCCAAGGCAGGGTGATGAATGTCGGCATCGCAATCAGGGCGACAGCCAGCATGATCGCGTGTGGCAGATAGGTATTGGCCGTCTGTGTCGAAATCAGCGGCTTCTTAGAGAACACAATGATGAAGGTGACAATGTAGGCCATTAGGGGAGGGGCCCAGAGGAATGGCGCGGCCGCAACATCTGTAGAAATATGCGTCGTTGCGCCGACTAGAAGGCTAGATGGAACAAATGCAAGCGCGAGCCAAACTAAGCGCTCTTTCCACACCGCATGCTCTATTTTTGTTTCCAGCGGCGCGGCAGTCATTGTTGCAGAAACGGTGACGTTTCGGTTACTGCGAAACGCCAACACTCCGCACGCGATGAGCAGGCAGGCGAGCAAGGCGTAACCACTGGCCCAAAGCCCGGATTGCTGAGAGAGCGTCGCGAGGGGTTCCATTAGCAAAGGGTAAGCTGCGAGCCCCAGCAAAGAGCCAGCATTTGACGCAGCGTAGAGGTGGTAGGGATCATCAGCGTCAGGGCGTCCTGTTTTCGCATACCAACTTTGAATCAGAGGCGCGGTTGCAGAGATGACCGCAAAGGGCGGCGCGATAGACACCATGAACGTGCCCGCCAACCACAGAATTGGGTGAGCCGGATCGGGCGTTCCAAACAGCCCGGAAATTGACATCGGCAAAGCAATCAGGCCAGCGGCCACCAAAAGCGCGGCATGAATAGACACCTGAACTTTGACAGACTTTATCCGTGCCAAACCATGCGCGTAGGCATAACCTGCTAGCAACGCGGCCTGAAAACAGACAAGCGAAACATTCCAGACAGCAGGAGCGCCGCCCAATAAAGGCGTCGCCATCTTGGCAAACATGGGTTGGACGAGAAAGACCATCGACGCCGACAGGAAAATCGTGATCGCATAGGGCCAAGCGCCCAATTTTGATCCGATCCCTGTTCCACCAATACTGGTAGATTTTATTCCAACATCACTCATCGCACTCGGCCCTCAGATGGCAGTCTCGTCCAGAGATCACTATCGCGTATGCAGGTTAAGGAGGATTGTGGAATTTTGCCAAAGTGATTAACAGCCTGGACAAATTTGTTTAGATCGTTGACGGATTATCCGTTGTCGGCCAATTGTTCGCGTCGTTTTTCGGCGGCAGACTTTTTGACGCTTTCAGAACGCAACTGACCACAGGCCGCGAATATATCTCGCCCACGCGGCGTTCGAATAGGGCTGGCATAGCCAGCGCGATTGACGATTTCAGCGAAGGCTTCGATGGTTTCCCAATCGGAACACTCATAGGGGCTGCCCGGCCAGGGGTTGAATGGGATAAGATTTATTTTTGCCGGAATGCCGCGCAAAAGACGCACCAAATCATGCGCTTCAGCGGCGCTGTCATTGATGCCTTTCAACATGACATATTCGAACGTCACACGTTTAGCGTTGCTAAGACTAGGATAGGCTCGGATCGCTTCAAGCAGGGTTTGAAGATCATATTTCTTGTTGATGGGGACGAGTTCGTTTCGAAGATCATCCCGCACAGCATGCAGCGATATGGCCAGCATCGCATTTGTGCGCGTGCCAAGTTCTGGAATCTTGTCTGCCACTCCGGCGGTGGACACCGTGATGCGGCGGCGGCCAATGGCGATGCCGTCTCCATCGCTAATGGTTTCGATGGCTTCTGCCACATTATCAAGATTATAAAGCGGTTCGCCCATGCCCATGAAAACGATATTGGTGAGTTGGCGGTTATCGGGGGTTGAGGGCCATTCACCCAGCGCATCGCGCGCAATTAAGACTTGCTGGACAATCTCTTGCGCCGACAGATTTCGCACCAGCTTTTGCGTTCCGGTATGACAAAAGGTGCAGTTGAGCGTGCAGCCAACCTGACTGGATACGCAAAGAGCGCCTGATTTTGCGACCGCTGGTATGAAAACGCTTTCCGCTTCTACGCCGGGCCCAAACTGAGTGAGCCATTTTTGAGTTCCATCATTCGACACCTGGTGGTCGGTTATGTCGGGGCGTTTCAGTGTGCATGTTTTCGTGAAGACTGCGCGCATGTCTTTGGCAATGTCGGTCATATCGGCGAAATCTTGCACGCCATAAAAATGTAACCAGCGGCGCAGTTGTTTGGCTCGCATACTCGCTTTTTTGGGCTCAATGCCGAGTTCGTTCATTTGCGCTTTGAGCGCACTCAGAGATAGCCCCGCCAATTGGACGGGTTCTTCAGGGGGCGCCGGGCGGCGGGAAAGATCAAGCGAGACGGTCATCACGGGGCAGATAGCACGGCGCGCAAAAGTTTTCCACACGATGCAACCTGTCACAAACATCTGGTATTGCGAGGCAGGATCAGGCACGTCTTGAGTATGCAAGATCCAGCTTCTCGATTTACGCCAATTGAGCCTGTTAAGACGCAGCCCTTGAGACGTGGCGGCGTGTTTGCCTGGTTTACCCAATGGCTGAGCGCGGCATATCTCAAACTGTTTGGTTGGAAGATGGTGGGCAATTGGCCGAAACTGCCAAAGGCGGTGGTGATCGCTGCGCCGCATACGTCAAACTGGGATGGGCTGAATATGTTGGCGAGCGGCGGCTATCACCGGGTCAAATTCAGTTGGATGGGGAAGGCGGCCTTAGGGAAGGGCCTGTTCGGCGGCTTCATGCGACGGACGGGATTGATCCCAATCGACCGAAAGAATGCACGTGATGTTGTGGCGCAGATGGTTGAGGCCTATGCGACGCGCGAGGAACTCGTTTTGGCGGTGGCGCCCGAAGGCACGCGCTCTGCCACGAAGGAATGGAAAAGCGGTTTTCACCGGATCGCGCGCGCGGCCAATGTGCCTCTAATCATTACGATATTGGATTATGGCCGCAAGACGGTGTTCGTTGATGGTGTGCTGGTGCCTGGCGATGATTTTGAAGCCGACCTTGCCTTTATCCAATCGCGTTATGAGGGCGCGCGGGGAAAGATTGGTGGCAAGTTTCTCAAGGGCGATATGGATAAAGACTAGCGGCAGGTTGCAGCGGCTTTTTCAATCGCTTTCGAAGAGCCCTTCAGGGAGAAATGATAGGCCGTCTTAGTGTTTCGCTTCGAGACTGCTTCAACGCGCAATTCGGAGCCTTTTTTGAGGGCGTTGACCAGTTTGCGGTCATCGCCATCATCAGCGAATGCCTCGCGGCCCACCCCAAACATTGAGAAACTGGAGCGGCCAATCTTGGCTTTGGGTTCCATCTCTTCACGAAGGTCGTAACCGACTTTGAGGCTGGGTTGATTATTGGCACGGCCAGACTTCCAATTTGTCACGTAAAACCAAACGTCGCCATGCTCTGCCGCTTTTGGCGCTTTATCTTTTGCGGCGGTGGCGGCGTAGCAGATTGTCTCTCCGGCGCTTTCATCTGTGAAAACGGTCCAATCATTATAGCGCGCCACAGCCGAGGCATCTGCCAATGCGGGCAGAGACAGGCTGGCGGCGACGAGGACTGCGCAGAGGGTTCTAGCAGGAGCGATCATAGTAAAATTCCAATTGCTTACGCTTATTATCAGCCACAATAGTGTCGATAAGTAGACGGGGGATTAAGGCGGGGCAATCTTACAACTGCAACTGTTGGGTCATGGCGCTTGAACTATTCAACTGGTCCGCCTGGCATAATGGGCCGCGGGGCGTGGCCGCCCATTGATATATGGCGGTCATACATGACCAGCGCGCCGGCCAAACCAACATTTATGCAGAACTTAGTGGGTATTTTGACCACATGATCACACCGCGCGAGCATTTCTGGCGATAGATCCCCGCGTTCGCGCCCTAGCACATAAGCGGCGGCCTGTGGGTGGCGAAAGGTTGGCAACATAACGGCGTCATCTGTGAGTTCGATTCCAACCATCTGGCAGCCCTTTGGCAAATCCATATCGTCGATCGTATCCCATTGGTAATAGGGCAGGTGCTGAAAGCTTTTGGAGGTGTCCGATTTGTACGCTTTGCGAATCTTTGGATCAGGATTCACGGTGTAGATGAAACTCGCGCCAAACGCATTTGCCGTGCGCATCAGCGCGCCCAAATTCATTGGCTTGGAGATGCCCTCCGCGCCAATCGCGAAATAGCCGCGCATGGTCATATCGCCCCCATATACCAGCGCCCAACCACCAATACGATAACAAGCAGGAAGGGGGCAATCTTTGACACAAGCCGAGCGAGACGCAGCTGTGAAAGTTGGTTTGGATAAGTGTCGATCAGATGCAGCGATGCAGGGCTGGCGCCGCTAAGGTTTCCTGCATCCACGACGGCTTTGCGCTGATCGGCGATTTCAAGGTCGGTGAACTTGGCTTGCAAAGCGCGTTTGAGCGCCATGCCAATGACGCCGCGCATCTGCACCGCCAAAACGAAAGCAAAACCGATCGCGCCCAGAACAATCCAGAAGGTGAGGTAAAGTCCACTCATAGCCATGCATCAATCATAAGAACGTCGCGACTTCAAAGCGCCCGTTACTATCGGCCAGGCCACGCTTTAGACCGCCGGAATTGGTGAGGGCTAGAACGTCTCCATTGGCGGTCACAGCGATCATGCCGCCTTCGCCGCCGAGGCGCTTCACATCATCCAATGCGCCTTGCATGGCGTTCTCTGGCGCTTCGCCGGCGTAGCGTATGCGTGCTGAGACATCTGCAGCGGCGTTGGCGCGGATGAAATATTCGCCGAGCCCTGTGCAAGAGATTGCCACCCGCTCATCGGCCCATGTGCCGGAGCCAATCAGCGGACTGTCGCCGACGCGGCCGGGGGTTTTCGATCCTATGCCGCCGGTTGATGTTGCGGCGGCAAGATCGCCGTATTGATCTAGCGCAACGGCGCCGACCGTGCCGAAGGCGGGCGCGCCAACCTGAACGGTTCGGCTTTCGACGGGGGTGTAATAGGTGTCTGGGTCTGCCACAGTTTTGAGGCCCGCATCAGCGGCGACGCGGGCTGCGCCGTCTGCCACGATCAGCACATTTGGCGTGCGATCAAGAACGAGGCGGGCCGCCGCTATTGGGCTCTCAAAGCCTTGTAGCGCGGCGACAGCGCCCGCATTTCTTGTGCGCCCGTCCATGATGGCTGCGTCCAGTTCGTAGTCGCCGAGCGTATTGGGGGAGGCGCCTTTGCCAGCCAGATGCAAACCGCTGCGTTCAAAGTCAGCGCACATCGCCTCAACCACATCCATCGCAGAGCCACCGCCTGACAGGCGTTTTGCGCCGTCTTTCAACAGTTTCGCCATATGCGCTTCTTCGCGAGAATAATCGCGGCCAAAGACTGGCCCGGCCCCGCCATGAAGGGCCAATGCCCATGTTCCTGCCATGTCTGCCCTCCGTTTTCTGAGGTTGGTTTCGTAACGTCACGCTTGGCGCATCTCGTTCTCACCGCTACCGTTACTCAGCAATCGAAACAAGCCAAAGGATGCCAAGCCCATGAAAGCGATATTGTCAAAAGAAGTTGGTGGCCCAGACACACTGGTTCTGGAGGAAGTTGACGCGCCTGTGGCGGGCAAAGGCCAAGTCTTGGTGAACGTCAAAGCGTGCGGCGTGAACTTTCCGGACGTTCTGATTATTCAGGATATGTACCAGTTCAAACCCCCGCGCCCGTTTTCTCCGGGCGGCGAAGTCGCTGGCACAGTGGCCGCGCTGGGCGAAGGCGTCACGCATGTGAAAGTGGGCGACCGCGTATTGGCCTCTACGGGCAATGGCGGCATGGCTGAGCAAGTTGTGGCGGCGGGACATGGCGTCACGCCGATCCCCGATGAGATGCCGTTTGAAGAAGCCGCAGCTTTTATCCTGACCTACGGCACCAGCTATTACGCGCTGAAGGATCGGGCCGATCCCAAGCCCGGTGAGAAGCTGCTTGTGCTGGGCGCGGCGGGCGGTGTGGGCCTTGCGGCTGTGGAACTGGGCAAAGCGATGGGCCTTGAAGTGATCGCGGCGGCGTCGAGCCAAGAGAAGATTGATCTTTGCCTGGAGAAGGGGGCTGACAAAGCCTTCATCTATGCCAAGGGCGATATGGACCGCGCGGCGCAGAAAGAATTTTCAGGCCAGATCAAAGAGATTTCAGGCGGCGGCGTCGACATTATTTATGACGCGGTTGGCGGCGATTATGCTGAACCGGCGGTGCGGGCGATGAATTGGGAAGGGCGCTTCCTTGTGATTGGTTTCCCGGCGGGTATTCCGAAACTGCCGCTGAATTTGACGCTGCTGAAATCATGCGATGTGCGCGGCGTGTTCTGGGGCGCGGCTGTGGCGCGCAATCCTGAGGGGCACAAGCAGAACGTCAAAGAATTGTTCGAGATGTATAAGGCCGGAAAAGTTCGCCCACATGTGTCGAGCACTTACCCGCTGGCGGAGTCGGCTGAGGCGATCAAGGAATTGATGGAGCGCCGGGCCAAGGGCAAAGTGGTTGTGACAATCTAGTTTGGTCCGTGTCGCGGCTGCGCCGTTACGCGATGGATCGTGCTCAAGGCTGATCTCTCTGCTTTGCGTCATGCCCGATGAGCGCAGCTCATCTGGGTATCCATCTCTGGTTCTTTCGGCGGGGGAGGCATTTGAGGGTGACGCGCTTTGGCGTGTCTTTCCGAGATGGGTCCCCAGACGCTTCGCGTCGGGGATGACGCAGAACATTTTGGGCAGCACGTGCGGCCGCGGTTGAGCGGCTTGG
>CAZXVJ010000059.1:0-16553 GCA_964644385.1 uncultured Hyphomonas sp.
TTGTTTTTCGATAAAAGTTCTTGACGTTTATCGATAAGGTATTATCTCTATTGAGGAAGCCAAGGGCAACGCGTCGGAGTGAATCTTACACGCCCCCAAACCTCACCTGAGCCATTTCGGTGCGCGGTCCTTGGCGACTTTTTTGGGCGGATATCTCCAGCCCACAGAACAAAAAAACGCAGATCGGACGAACCAATCTGCGCTTCTTCACCGTTTGCAGCGTTTCCTCCCAGAAACTTGCTCAATCATAATTCCTGATTTTATTTTCGAGTCAATGGCGACTTGAACATTCCCGCAATTTTGCGGCGGGCGTCCCTACCGCTAACACCGCTACACCTTCATCGCGCCGCGCAGAATATCTAGCGAGGCGCGCGCCGGCGCGCTGATGAACCGATCATGCGTCATCGCTAGCGACGCCTCACTCTTCAAAATAACGCCATCGTCCAGAATTTTCAAACCATTGGCTTTCAACGTCGCCCCGGTAGATGTGATGTCAACGATCACATCGGCAGACCCCGCCGCTGGCGCCGCCTCAGTGGCTCCGGCGCTTTCTACGAGGCGATATTCCCCGACAGATCGCGCTGCAAAAAATCGCCGCGTCAGGCCAAGATATTTTGTTGCCACACGCAAACGCCGGCCATGCGCCTTGCGAAAGGTTGCGCCCGCCATTTCCAGATCCGCCATGGTGTCGACATCCATCCAGGCTTGCGGGACAGCAACGATGACATCTGCGCCGCCAAAGCCCAATCGCTTCAAAACTTGAAAATCCTTGTCCGGGTCGGGCGCCAAATCATGCAGCAAATCCTCGCCCGTCACGCCGGCATGCAACGCACCGCTGATCAGCCCTTCTGCAATCTCTCGCGCCGATAAAAGCCGCACGTCGACATCGCCCAAACCTGCAATCTCGGCCTGATAGCCACGCGCGCCGCCAATCTGCTCAACGGGAAACCCCATCCCGTCCAGCCAACGTTCGGTTTGCTCCTTCAACCGCCCCTTAGACGGAATGGCCAGCGATAAACGCGTCATGCCGCGCCTCCTATAGATGCAGCAATCCGATCAGGCCGAACCACGCCGCCAACGGCGCTTGCCCCTGCTGCGGCCCCGCCAAGGCCCGCGAGCAGTCCATCGTAGCGTCCGCCAGCCGCCAATGGATGCGCCGCGTCAGCGCCTGCGCCGAACAGCTCAAACACAAACCCGTCATAATAGGTAAATCGTCGCCCAAATGGCGTTTCAAATCGCGCCGTCGCCATCAGGTCTGGCGCGTGCGTCTTCATGGCGTCAATCCGCGCCTTCAAAATCCGCAAGCTATTCTTCGCGCTGCTCAGCCCCGCTTTCGTTGCCAATACATCCAATTCGCTTACCGCGTCATCCGGCACGCCACCAACCGACAGCACGGCCTCCAGCACATCTCGCGCCGCTGTGGGCACACCGCCAATCTCGGCCGCTTGCGCTTTTGCCAGTAAGCCTTCGACAATCTCGGCCGCCGACCGGGTCCCAATCAGTTCAATGCCGCGCGCCGCCAGCGCCTCTGCCAGCACACCGCCGCGGTCGTCCTCCGGCGCGGCCACCAATGCCCCTACCAATTCAGTGTCCGGCGCCTCCGGCGTCTGTGACAACAATCTCTGCGCGCCGCCAGATTGACGAAAAGCACGCTTTAACAGCCCTGCTGTTGCGGGCTCCAATTCCAGCGCGTCCACAAAAGCTGGAAAGATCGCAAGATCGCCCATCGACACGCCCGAAATCTCAGCGCCCGCCGCCCTCGCAGCATCCACGACGAGGGCAAAAACCGAGGCGTCCATGTCAGGTGAAACGTCTGCCCCAAACCTTTCAAACCCAACCTGAGTAAATTCTAACACATCGCCTTCACTTGCAGGCAATCTGAAGGCCCGCGCCGCATAGCGATAGATTTTCTCACTTGTTTCCCCCGCCTTACGCCGGGCCGCCTCCCTCTGCGCCACAGGCAAGGTGAGGTCAGGCCGCATCGCCCGCTCCGCGCCGCGATGATCGACAAACAAGCACAGCCGCGCACGGACGGCTTCACCGGACAGCTCCAAGGGCACATCCGCTGGAAGGATCGCTTCCGGGTCCACCTGATCGCCACCCAGTCGTTCGAACACCGCCGCAGCGCGGGCCTCGATCAATATCTCATTGCCGCCCCTCATCAGGCGTCGCCAGAGCTCGTCTGGGCCTGAACAATCGCCTGCACGTGCTTGATCAACTCTTCGCGCGGCACCTCCATCTGGCCGGGCCGGGCTTCGCGGTATTCCTCATTCGATTGAATAGCCTTTGCTTTCAGCGCGCCCATTTCCAAGTCTTTGATGGTCACCGTGCCTTTGGCAAGTTCGTCCTCGCCCACCATAATCGCTGCTGGGGCGTTGCGACGGTCCGCGTATTTCATCTGCTTGCCCATATTGTTCGCGCCGCCCATATACGCTTCAGCTCGCAGGCCTGCGCGGCGCAGCTCAGCCGCCACAGACAGGGCCAACGCCGGATTGTCACGATCAAGGTTCAACACAACAACAGGCCCATCCAGCTTTGGCCTCTCGTCGATAATCGCCAAAGCGGCCGCCAGCCGAGAAATGCCAATTGAGAACCCCGTCGCCGGAACCTTCTGCCCAGTAAAGCGGGCCACCAGATCATCATAGCGCCCGCCGCCGCCGATCGAGCCAATGCGATAGGATTTACCATCTGCCCCCACCACTTCGCGCAGCAATTCGGCCTCATAAACAGGCCCGGTATAATACTCCAACCCACGCACAACCGATGGATCGATCACAACATCTGCCTCAGGCGCGCCAAGCCCCTCTAAGGCCGCCGCAATCGCCTCCAATTCCGCCAGCCCGGCCACGCCGTCTTCGCCATTGCCCGCCGCTTTCGACAGGTTCGCCAGCGTTTCAGCGCGCGTATCTGCGCCTGCTTCTGCAAAGGCCAACACAGCCTTCACTTCGGCCGCGCCCAATCCAGCGCCTTTGGTGAAGTCGCCGCTCTCATCCATCCGGCCTTCACCCAGCAAATCCGCCACACCGCTTGCGCCAAGCCGGTCTAGCTTATCCAGCGCGCGCAAGATCGTCAGCCGCGTCTCAGTTTTTGTCGCGCCCGCCTCGGTCAAAACCGCATTCAGCAAGCGCCGCGTATTCACCCGCAGCACAAACTCGCCATCCTTCATACCAACCGCGCGCAGCGCCTCCGCGCCCATAGCAATCATCTCAGCATCGGCGTGGAACCCCGGCGCGCCAACTGTGTCAGCGTCACATTGCCAAAACTCTCTGAACCGCCCCGGCCCCGGCTTCTCATTGCGCCACACAGGCCCTGCCGCATAGCGCCGAAACGGACGTCCCAAGTTTTGGCCCGCCTCTGCCACAAACCGCGCCAAAGGGGCCGTCAGATCATAGCGCAGCGCCATCCACTGCTCATCATCATCTTGAATGGCGAACACGCCCTCATTCGGACGGTCCGTATCTGGAAGAAACTTGCCAAGCGCATCGACATATTCAAACGCGCCCGTTTCCAGCCCCTCAAAGCCCCATTGGCGATAAACGCCCGTGATCGTCTCCACCAGCCCTGCCTGCGCGTGCAGATTTGCTTCCCGAAAATCAGGAAATCCGCGCGGTTTACGCGCAAGGTCTTTGGCTTTGATTGGCTTCTTTGACATCGAATGTTCTGCCCATGTGTTGAACGTGGCAGGTAGCGCGAGCGCCTCTACAGAGCAAGGGCGGGCAGCGTCTCAATCGCGTCGCTCAATGACTTTGAATACGCCGGTCCCGCGCATCAATGTCTTTTCGCCGCACCAGATGCGACCTTCGACCGTATAAATGCTGTCCACCATGCCGACGACCTGCCCACGCCCTTCAATCCAGCTGCCCAATGGCGCGCCCGACAGAAAATCACATACCAGTCGCACGGTGACCCACCATGTGTCATCGTCGCGCTCAACAGCTGTGCCCCACGCCATATCCGCAAAGCTCATCACCATTCCGCCATGTGCGTTCATCATGCCATTCGTGTGATGCTCCTCAACGCGAAACGCCCGGATCAACCCGTCAGGGTCTTGCTTCTCAAACAGAGGCCCAATCTGACGTCCAAATCCGCGATGCCAAGGCAACGGCGCGTAGCCCTCAGGCAAGTCATAGGTTTGGTGCCGTGTAAGATCATCAGTCATGCCGCGCCGTTTGCCCGCTCCCGCAGGGCTTGTCCAGATCGCGTGGCCGATGATAATGGCGTCGACACCTCAGACGGATCGGAATTGCCCCAATGATGCGACTTCTGAACTTCATACCCGCCCTGCTTTGGCTCGTCGCAGCAGCAATGATGGGCAAATTGGTCCATACAATCGCGACGGCTTCGGAACATCACGGCCCCGCCGAATGGCTTTTCGCATTGATCGGCAGCGCCGGCTTTGTCTGGTGCCTGCACACCGCTTGGGGCGAAACAAAGGCAGCAAAAAAAAGCATCAAACGCCGCGAACCGTTCTGGGTACCAGCCCCATTGGAACACCTAGAAATCGGCTCGATGGCTGGTAATCGCTATCCACTAACCGACGCTCAGGTCACTCACATCAAAGCGGTCCTTTCAGCGCTAGATGAGGCAGGCCTCGTATCCTTTTCTGCTGACGATCAAATCGCCCTCATCCGCGAGATCGAAAACGAGTTCGATGGTGAAGCGGAGGCCTATGAAACATTCAAGATGCTACACGGCATTTTCGCAGAAAATGACCTGTCCACGGGCGGGCTCGTTTACACCACTGAGCAATCGGAGGTTTATAACTCGGACATTGCGCACCTCTGCCAGTCGGTGCTTGCTTTGGGGGGTGTTCAAATTCCAATCGAAAACGTGGCGATAGATCAGGCGATTTCAAGTGATGCTGAAACGGCCGATCGCATTTCGATCAAGCTCCCGAACCGCACGATCAACATCGCCTGCACCATCCGCTCAAAATACACGCCCGATGGCTTGATAGAAGGGTTGGCGAAAGCCCTAAACCTGCCGGCCGATGATGGGCTATACTGGGAAAACCTCGACAGCTCGCTTGTCATCTGTCGCCTCAGCGCCGCCAATGCGAAGGCGTTTAATGCCCGCATGAAAGCTATCGACGACAATTTTAGTTGGACGCCTGTTTTGTTCCCTTCCGACTAATTCTTGCTGCACCGCTCAGCGTTGCCCTTGCCAGCAGCATTGCGCGCTCTACTCTGATCACATGCACCGCGCCCCACTGATCACCGCCTTTGCCGCTAGCCTCGCTTTCACCGCACAAAGCGGTCCGATCGAAATAGAGCCCCTCGATCCCGTTCTGCCTTATCAGTCTTCGCGTGAAGCCCTTGACGCGTGTGGCGGCCGCTACATCTTTGATTTGATGGTGCCCGACATAGTTTTTCTCGAGGCCTGCCGCACCCATGACGCCTGCTATCGTTCAAATGCCAGTGACCAAAACACCTGTGATCGCCTGTTTCTGAGCGAAATGCGCGATGCATGTGAAACAGCCTACCCCGATGCCGACAAGCCAATGAAACATCACGCTTGCCGCTCCGCTGCACTGACATATTTTAAGGCCGTCAATTCCAGATTTGGCGCGGTCGCCTATGCCGACGTCCCCGTCAGCGGCGCCTTTACCGGCTACCAACAGACCCGGCTTGCCGAAAATGATGGAACAGATGAACTGAAAACCTGCGTGACGTTCACAAACACAGCAACGCGGATCCAACGCTTCGAGATCAAACTCAGAGATGCCGAAAACAAATGGGTCGATACCGAACCCAATTTTCAGCAGAAAAAGCTGCGCCCTGGCGAAAGCGCGAATATTTGCGTTGATACAGATCACGCGCTTCATCGAAATTGGGAAACCGTGGGAGAGGCCTATTCGCTCACGCTCTACGCAGATAACCCGTCCACGCTTAATCCATTGGGCGACCAGGTCGCCGTCGACCGCCTCGCTTGCGACAAACCCAGCGGCGTCTGCCGTGTATCAGTCAACTAAGCCAACCGCGCTCAGCACGCTGGCTTGACGCTGAGCTACCACCGCCGCGTCGAAGCCCTCAAGGCTTTCATGGAACAGCTTGTGATAGTTCAACTCCGCGCCCAGCCTTAGATACGCCGCGCCAAGGCCAATCGCCGCCCTGTCCATAAAGACAAATTCGCGAGGTATTTTGACCGGTCCCTTTTCCTTCAGCAATTTGCGCACTTCAAATGCTTCCCGGCGGCCATACTCTCCCGGCGCGATGCCATCCGCCACACTGCGCACCCGGTCATCCAATAGAGGCCCATAGATAAACCGCGCCCAGATATTGAGCACTTCAACCAATTCGCGGTTCAAGTTTTCGAAGCCCCATTTTTTATAGGCCTCATAGGTCGCATCAAAATCATCTGCCAAAACGGCGCGGTAGAGGTCCACCACGCCCTCAACAAACGCCGGCGGGAAGATCCGAATACACCCAAAGTCCAGCAAGTTCAGCCCGGTGCCATCGCCCGTGACTTGGTAGTTGCCTAAATGTGGATCGCCATGAATAACGGCGTAATTATTGAACGGCCCCCACCACGCCTGAAACAACATCTCAGCGATATGGTTGCGGGTGTCCTGCGAGGCGCCCTCAAAATCATCAAGCCGCTTACCATCCAGCCAGCTCATCGTCAGAAGGCGCTGAGTCGACAGGTCCGGAACAGGGCTCGGCGTTTCGGCAAAATCAAGATCGGCCAGCATCAGCGCATAGAGCTGCATGTGCTTGGACTCACGCTCATAATCGAGTTCCTCACGCAGCCGATCGGTGATCTCCCCCACCATTTCCGTCGGATCAATCGACCCATCCATGCGCTTAAACAGCCCCAGCATCGTTTTCAGCTGAGACACATCGCTTTCCACGGCGCTCGACATATCTGGATATTGCAGCTTGCAGGCAACTTTGCGCCCATCATGCAGCGTCGCCCTATGAACCTGCCCTAAGGACGCAGCATGCGCGGCTTCCTTTTCGAAGCTGGCAAACTTTTTCTGCCAACCGGGGCCAAGTTCAGCGCGCATCCGGCGCTTCACGAACGGCCACCCCATGGCCGGCGCCTCAGCTTGAAGTTGGCTCAGTTCCTTGGCGTACTCGGCCGGAAGCAAATCCGGAATGGTCGACACCAGTTGCGCCACTTTCATCAGCGGCCCCTTCGACTTTCCGAGCGCAGCGGCCAGCGCCCGCGCGATCTTTTCATCGCCCTTATCGCCGCCGAACAGCGATTGCGCCGCAAACGTCAGCCCCGCGCCTGACAAATTGGCGCCCACTTTTGCCGTGCGCGCGATACGCCCCGTCAGGCGATTGCGTTCTGGGTCGCTGATCGGATCAATGTCATCGGTCATGGTCCATATATAGGGTACCAGCGCCAAAACGGCAGGGTTGATTTCCGCGCGGTAAATTCGTCGCAGCCTTGCCACTGCGCCGCCCGCAGTCCAATCATCATCCAAGACCTTTCAACTACGGAGCCGACCCACATGAACCCCAACGCAGAATTCGACATTATTGTTTATGGCTCGACGGGCTTTACCGGGCGCTTGGTGGCTGAGTATCTGCAAAAGGAATACGGCGCAGACCACAGCCTGAAATGGGCAATGGCTGGGCGCTCCATGGATAAGCTAAAATCAGTTCGCGCTGAAATGGCTGTCTCAGAAGATGTCCCTTTGATCGTTGCAGATGCAAACGACGCGGCCAGCCTTCAGGCGATGGCGGAAAAAGCCAAATGCATCATCACCACCGTTGGCCCCTACACGCTATATGGCGAACCCCTTGTCGCCGCCTGCGCCAAAGTCGGCGCAGATTATGTCGATCTGTCCGGCGAGCCTCTGTTCATGCGAGAGATGATCGAGAAACATTCTGCGGCCGCCAAAGCCAGCGGCGCGCGCATCGTGCATAGCTGCGGCTTTGACTCCATCCCCTTCGATCTCGGCGTGTTCTTCTTGCAAGAAGAAGCCAAGAAAAAATTTGGCCACACGCTGCCACGCGTAAAAGGCCGTATGCGCGCCATGCAGGGAACCTTCTCCGGCGGCACTGCCGCCTCTTTGACAGAAACGATGAAAGCCGTTCAGGCCGACCCCTCTGTCTTGGAGCACTTGCGAAATCCGTTCTGTCTCGCCGAGGGCTTCAATGGGCCCGAGCAACCTCACGGTATGAAACCGATGGAAGATGAAGATCTTGGCATGTGGACAACCCCCTTCATCATGGCCCCCATAAACACTAAGAACGTCCACCGCTCCAATGCTCTGCTCGGCCACGCCTACGGAGAAGACTTTGTCTACGATGAGATGGTTCTGACGGGCCCGGGAGAGAAAGGCAAAGCAGCTGCCGAAGCCATGGCATCTGCGCCCCCAATGGGCGGCGAAGATGCGCCAAAGCCCGGCGAAGGCCCCTCTAAAGAGGAACGCGAAGCTGGGCATTATGATGCGCTATTTGTTGGCCTCGGCCCTAATGGAGAGCGGATGGACGTCGGTGTCACCGGTGATAAAGACCCCGGCTATGGCTCAACGTCCAAAATCATTGCTGAAAGCGCCATATGTCTCGTCAAAGAATGTTCAGATCTGCCAGGCGGCATTTACACACCGGCGCCTGCCATGGGCATGAAGCTGATTGAGCGTTTGCGGGCGCATGCCGGGCTGACATTTGAAGTTGAAGACTAATTCGCGCGAAAGCGGAATCGGCGTGACTCTTAGCCGGGTTTCCGGTTATAGGCGGCTCACATTCCTGTTCGGGCCGTTTCGCCTGCAGGCTCAATCGGTCCGTCAGAACGCCGACCCCCGCGCCCATCTCTGTCGAACCGCGCGGCGCAAAAGCGCTTGAAAACAAGCAAGCGCAATAAGGACACGCCTCCATGACCTACAACACGCTTTTAACCGACGTCGACAATCCGATCGTCACCATCACACTCAATCGGCCCGATGCGCTCAACGCCTTCAACAATGAATTGATGAACGAACTCACAGATGCGCTCAATCGGTTTGACGCCGATGAAGAGGTGCGCTGCATCATCATCACCGGGTCAACCAAAGCTTTCGCCGCGGGCGCTGATATCAAAGAAATGCGCGACCAGTCTTACATGGATGCCTATTTCAATGACTTCATCACCAACAATTGGGAACGTGCGTCTCGCACACGTACGCCTTTGATTGCGGCGGTTTCTGGCTACGCCCTCGGCGGCGGCTGCGAGCTGGCCATGATGTGCGACTTTATTCTTGCGGCTGATAACGCAAAGTTCGGCCAGCCCGAAATAACCATTGGCGTGTCTCCCGGCGCAGGCGGCACGCAGCGCCTCACCCGCTTCATTGGCAAATCCAAAGCCATGGAAATGTGCCTGACGGGCCGTATGATGGAAGCCGAAGAAGCCGAGCGTTGCGGTCTGGTCTCCCGCATCGTCCCAACTGACGATTTGCTCAGCGAAGCCCAAACCGTAGCTCGCAAAATTGCCGCTATGCCGCGCGCCGCGGCCATGATGACCAAAGACATGGTGAATGCGGCCTACGAAATGACCCTTTCTCAAGGCGTTATGTATGAGCGTCGCTTGTTTCACTCATTATTTGCCACAGAAGACCAAAAAGAAGGCATGGAAGCCTTCATTGAAAAGCGGTCGCCGCATTTCAAAAACAAATAGTCCTGCCCAGCCCTCACTCAAATAAGGGCTTTGCCGGCAGCACCGTGCTGCAACGGCGCGCAAAAACGATGATCGCCGCAGTTGACGGCTTGGCCCGGTTTATGTATTCCCGCGCCTTCGGCCCCAAAGGTCACTTTGAGGGCATTTCAGGAGTTACAAATGGCCAATACACGTTCAGCCAAGAAAATGGTCCGCAAAATCGCCGCGCGGACAGCTGTAAATACAGCGCGTCGCTCGCGCATGCGCAGTTTTATTCGCCGGGTAGAAGAAGCCATCGAGTCCGGAGATCAAGGCGCTGCTAAAGCCGCTCTTAAAGACGCCCAGCCAGAAATCATGCGTGCCGCATCAAAAGGTGTGATCCACAAGAACACATCTGCTCGCAAAGTCTCTCGTCTGTCGGCGCGCGTCAAAGCGATGGGCTAGAGCGAACCGCTCACGCGAGATTAAAGATTAGAAAGCCCGCTCAAATTTTTGAGCGGGCTTTTTCGTGTGAGGAATATATTCCTTCCCACTTCTGGCCCTCAAATTCGAGCCGCAGGCCTCCCCCAAAAGGCGAATCTGCATCCTTATTTCTGATACGTATGCAAAGACGCAAAGCTGATGAACGCACCGCAAAAAAATCCAAAAAATAGCGCGAATTCCACAGACTGATTCCTGTTGAATAGATTGACAGAACAAATGCGAACAAATGTAAGCGTGCGGTCACTTGCAAAAAAAAATCCTGCTGTGTTCTGTAATAAATACTGAAATTTTGCAGCCACCAACCTTGAGTCAATACATCAATGCCCGCTTCACAAAAAAAGAGTCTCTTGTGTAACAAACGGCCAGCTTATATTGTGGGGACATCAGCGGAAAAAACATCTCTACACAGAGTATTTTGGGCGCCGGCAAGTGGGCCTGGCGAGAGATGTTCGGGTGCCGCTGGTCAGGTGGACAAAAATAAAAAATAAGGGCCTTCGGACCATGAACCGACAAGACAAGGGTGAACCAATTTCCAATGCAAAAACTTCGACAGAAAATAAAACAGATAAACCAGGGCAAACCATTTGGGCAGATGTTACCAAACGGCTCCAGTCTCTTTTAGACGCAGCAGATTATGAGCGCTGGATTCTTGATCTACGTCTAATCGCAGAGATTGACGGTGAGATTCTGATCGCCGCGCGAGATCGTCTCGCTTATGACCGCGTGAACGTAGATCATAAACGCATGATCCAGCGCGTCTGGCGCGGCCTTGATCCTAAGAAGCGCTCGATCCGTCTGGAATGCTGGCGCACAGCAGGCCCCGAAGTCCGCGGGCTGGTTGATGACCCATGGCAGAAATTGGATGGCGCGCAGGCCAATGACAATGTCACCCTGTTGTCAGATGCAAAGGCAAGCCAATCAGCGCCGGCTCCTGTTTCATCAGCGCCTGAGTTCTCGTTCGATACGCTCGTTGTCGGACCGTCGAATGATATTGCGCAACGTGTGGCTCAACGCATCGCCTCTGGCCAGCAGACCGGCACGCCAATGACGCTAATATACGGACGTCAGGGCACAGGCAAAACGCACCTGCTTCACGCGTTGCGCAACGAGTGCAAGCTGCGCACGCCAGACCGCGAAGTGGTTTACCTGACTGCTGAGGAATTCATGTCGGCCTATCATGAAGGCGTGAAGGCCAAAGACACAACAGATTTGAAACGTCGCTTGCGCGCGGCCTCTATCCTGTTGGTCGATGATCTGCATCGCATCTCTGGAAAGCCCGGCACTGAAACAGAGCTGTTTCAAAATCTGCGCGAAGTCATCAATCATGGCGGCGTGGTTGTTCTGGTTGCCGATGACGCACCCGGAGACATCAAAGGGTTCAGCCCGCGCATGCGTAGCGAACTCAAAGGTGCCGCTGCCGTAGAGATCGGTCTGCCAGACGGTGAAATGCGCCGAGCGATTGTTGAGCGTTTGGCCGATCACATTTTACAAGGCGCGCCAGACTTTGTGGTTTCGCCCGCTATGGTCTCGCGTATCGTCGCGGGTATTCGCGGCCCCGGCCGTGAACTGTGCGGCGCGGTTTGGAGCCTTTATACAGAGGCGCGCTTTGGCGAAATCACACCGACGGATGAAATGTTGGAGCGCATTATTCGCCGCCATGAAGGCGAGCAGCGTGAACCCTCCATTGATCAGGTCAAGCGCGCCGCGATGAAAGTGTTCAGCATTTCCAAAACGGACATTGAAAGCCCCTGCAAAGCTCAGGCGGTTGTATATCCGCGCCAGATTGCGATGTATCTTTGCCGCAAGCTGACGCGTAAATCCTACCCGCAAATCGCACACAGCTTTGGCAAGCGAGACCACACAACGGTGCTTTATGCTTACCGTAAACTGCTCAAGAAAATTGAAACTGACGCTGACATTGCCCGCGATGTTGACGCCGTTTCCATGGCCGTCATGGATCTTCAGGCTGGCAGTTAACACACAGCATTCTTGCCGAAGCGCTTGGCTTTTTCGCGTGTATGGTTAAGGGTTCTCGGCCCGCTCTCTCGCAGAGCGGGCCGATTCTTTCTCCGGGCGCTTTCCCGGTTCGAAATGTAAATAATAACAGGCGGATAGACACGGGGCACCGCCTGGCCCCAACGACCGACGGATGACGTAAGATGAAATTGACGATTGAACGCAACGACCTGCTGAACGCCCTCTCTCATGTGCAAAACGTGGTGGAACGCCGCAATACAATTCCAATTTTGTCGAACGTCCTGATTCAGGCCGCAGGCGGGGAGTTGAAGCTAACCGCGACCGATCTCGATATTGAGGCCGTCGATTCCGCAGACGCAAAGATTGACCGCGAAGGCGCCGTGACCGCGCCAGCTGGCACCCTGTTTGACGTCATTCGAAAACTACCGTCAGGCTCTGACATCGAGATGGAAATGCAAACGGAAAACCAGCGCCTCGTTCTGCGCGCCGGACGCTCCCACTTCGAACTGCCAACCCTACCCGCCTCAGATTTTCAGACCATGGCCTCCGATGAAGGCGCCACGAAGTTCTCTGTCGACGCGGCAGATCTCGCGCGCCTGATCGATAAAACGAAATTCGCCATCTCGACCGAAGAGACCCGCTATTATCTGAACGGCATCTATCTGCACGGCGCAGAAGACGAAAAAGGCAAAAGCGTCCTGCGCACGGTCGCAACAGATGGTCACCGACTGGCGCTCGCCGAAATCCCGGCGCCGAAGGGCTCTGAAAAGCTGGACGGCATCATCGTGCCGCGCAAAGCGGTGGCGGAAGCGCGCCGCCTGATCGACGCCGCAGATGGCGATGTTGACATTGAAGTGTCTGACGCCAAGATTGTTGTGCGCGCGGGCCGCGCCGTGCTGACCTCAAAACTCATAGACGGCTCGTTTCCCGACTATGCCCGCGTAATCCCCCAAGGCAACGACAAGAAACTCGTGGTCGATAACAAATCATTCGAGTCTGCGGTCGACCGCGTCGCCACCGTGTCAGCGGAACGCTCCCGTTCGGTCAAAATGTCTGTGTCAGACGGCAAGCTCACCCTCGCTGTAAACCATGCCGAAACGGGCGCAGGCAATGAAGAGCTCGAAGCCGACTACACATCAGACGCGATGGAGATTGGCTTTAACGCCAAATACCTGCTCGATATTGCCGGACAGATTGAAGCCGATGAGTGCGAGTTCATGTTCAATGACCCGGCCTCCCCCGCGCTCGTGCTTGACCCCGCCGATGACAGCGCGCGTTATGTCTTGATGCCATTGCGTGTGTAAGTTTGAGGCGTGTGAATGACAGCTCTCACGCGCCTTTCCCTCACTGATTTTCGCAATTACGAAACGCTGACCCTGCCGCTTGATGCGCGGCATGTCTGTCTCTATGGCGCAAATGGCGCGGGCAAAACCAATCTGCTTGAAGCGGTCAGCCAGCTTGGTCCCGGCCGGGGGCTGCGCTCTGCCACCTTGCCCGAAATGGCCCGCGCAGATGCGTCCGGCGTGTGGACCGTCGCCGCTTCGTTAGACGGTGATCGCAAGATCGGTGTTGGCCTCAGCCGCGATGGTCGCAGTGCGAAGCGCAATGTCCGCATCGATGGCGCGCCGGCCACCGCCAATGATCTGGCAGACCTCGTGCGTATCGTTTGGCTCACGCCCGCTATGGACGGCGTCTTTCGCGGCGGCGCATCAGACCGTCGGCGCTTCTTTGATCGCCAGGTCATGGCCCATATTCCCGCCCATGGCCGCGCCGCCAGCCGCTATGAGAAAGCCATGCGGGAGCGCAATGCCTTGCTGGAACGCCCAGCGGTCGACCCGGCATGGGCCGACGCCATTGAAGCGCGCATGGCTGAGGCCGGCGCTGAAATGGCCATCAATCGCTCCATCGTTCTGGAAAGCCTGCAAACGGCCATCAATGCTCGTCCCGAAGGCCACTTTCCGAAAGCCAACATCGCCCTTGATGGCAAAGCCGAAACCGCCGCTCTTGAGGGCGAAGACTTCAAAACCATATTCGATGATCTGACAGAGCAGTTCCGCATGATGCGTCGCCGCGATGCCGGGGCCGGGCGCACCCTCATTGGCCCGCACCGCACAGACCTCACCGTCATTCACCGCCCCACCGGCGCGCCCGCGAAAGACGCCTCCACCGGGCAACAAAAAGCCTTGCTTATTGGCCTCATCCTCGCGTCTGCCGCTGCCCTTCGCGCAGATGGAGACGGCCCCTCGCCCTTGCTCTTGCTAGATGAAGCCGCCGCCCACCTCGACCCAGACCGCCGCGCGGCGCTATTTGATGAGCTCGACGCCCTTGGCGGCCAAGCCTGGCTCACCGGCACTGAAAGCTACCTGTTCGAAGCCTTCGGAGACCGCGCCCAGCGCGTCCACGTCACAGAGGGCGCCGCTGAAATCACCGCGGCGTAGGCGTCTCGCTCTCCACGTCGAACCATCCGGCCAGCATCGGACCAATCTCATCGTGACGCTGGTAGTTCACGCCGTGCCCGCCGCCCTCAACTTCATGCACCACGGCGTCAGGCGCCGCCGCTTTTAGCCGCGCAGCGCTCGCAATCGGCACCGTCTGATCATCAACGCCAAACACCGCCATAACAGGCACGCCCGCCGCCTCGACCCGGCTGAAGACATCGTCGCGATCAGACATCGGCAAGTTCCGCATCGTTGACAACAGCGCCGGGAAATACCCGCGATAATCCATCTGCGTCGTTACATCCCCGCGCAGGCGTTTGTCAGCGTCCAGCGCGCGCTCATCATATTGCGGATCGCCCAGCAAAGCCCCGCGCCCAACAATCTGCCACATCCAATCGCCCAGCACAGGCACGCCCAAAATTGCACCCGTCAGCCCGTCCGCGCCGTTAATCTCCAGCCCCGCTGGGACGAACAGGAACAGCTTGCGGACACGGTCCGGATGGCGGGCTGTAAATTCCGGCGTAATCACCCCGCCCATAGACAGCCCCACCAACCCGAACGGTTCTTCCAATCCAAGCCCGTCGACCAGCTCCAGCAGCTCCCGGTCGTAGAAATCTGCATCATACTTCACCTTGGGCCGATCACTCCAACCCCGTCCGAAATGATCAAACTGCAACACCCGGTGGCCAAACCCCGCCAGCAGTTCCGCATTCTGCTCAAAAATAAAGTTCGGTGTCGAAAAGCCATGCACCATCACCACAACTGGCCCGTCCTCCGGCCCACTCCAGCGATAATGCACTTTGCCATCGGTCAGCTCGATAAACTCACCCGGCGCATTTGCCCGCGCGGCATCGTCCATCGGTTTCAAATCCTTCACCGACAGAAACCAAACCACCCACATAGCAATCACCACAACCGCCAGAATACCCAAAACCCATTTCATGCCCGTTTTCTCCCTGCGACAGCCTTGTCGCCTTCACCCTAACCTGAAACAATCAGGCCTGAAACTGATGCGAGGAACGCCCCCATGAAAACCAGAGCCGCCGTTGCGTTTGAAGCTGGAAAACCCCTCGAGATTGTGGAGGTTGATCTGGAAGGCCCCAAGGCGGGCGAAGTCCTCGTCGAGATCAAAGCCACAGGCCTCTGCCACACAGACGCGTTCACCCTTTCCGGCGATGATCCAGAAGGCGCTTTCCCCGCTATTCTCGGCCATGAAGGCGCAGGCATCGTCCGCGAGATCGGCCCCGGCGTCACATCGCTGGAGGTCGGCGATCACGTCATCCCGCTCTACACCGCAGAGTGCCGCACCTGTGAGTATTGCCTGAACCCCAAGACCAATCTCTGCCAGCGCGTACGCTCAACCCAGGGTCAGGGCGTTATGCCCGATGGCACCAGCCGGTTCAGCTATAAGGGCGAGAAGATCCTGCACTATATGGGCTGCTCCACCTTCGCCAATCACACCGTCCTGCCAGAAATATCGCTCGCCAAAGTCCGCAAAGACGCGCCCTTCGATAAGATTTGCTATATCGGCTGCGGCGTCACCACGGGCATCGGCGCGGTCATGTTCACCGCCAAGGTTGAGCCGAACTCCACCGCCGTCGTCTTCGGCCTCGGCGGCATTGGCCTCAATGTGGTGCAGGGCCTTAAACTGATCGGCGCGAAACAGATTGTTGGCGTCGACCTCAACCCCGCCCGCGAAGCCATTGGCCGCCAATTCGGCATGACGCATTTCGTGAACCCCAAAACCATGGATCATGACGCCCTCGTCGGCCATTTGGTCGAACTCACAGGCGGCGGCGCAGACTATTCCTTTGAGTGTATCGGCAATGTGCAAGTCATGCGCGCGGCGCTGGAATGCGCGCACAAGGGCTGGGGCGAAAGCGTCATCATCGGCGTGGCCCCCGCAGGCGCAGAAATCCAAACCCGCCCGTTCCAACTGGTCACCGGACGCGTCTGGCGCGGCTCAGCCTTCGGCGGCGCCCGCGGCCGCACAGACGTCCCCGGCATCGTCGACATGTACATGGAAGGCCGCATCGACATCGACAGCCTCATCACCCACAAAATGCCCCT
>CAZXVJ010000060.1:0-13916 GCA_964644385.1 uncultured Hyphomonas sp.
GCGCCGCCGACGCGGAAGCAGGCTGCTTCGTCCAGAGCTTTGCCGATCACCTGAAGGCCGAGGGGGAGCCCGTCCTTGTTGAGCCCTGCTGGGACGGAAATACCGGGAAGGCCTGCGAGGTTGGCCGTGACGGTGAAGATGTCGTTGAGGTACATCTCAACCGGGTCGCCGGACTTTTCGCCGAACGCGAAGGCCGCGCTGGGGCATGTGGGGGTTAGCAGCGCATCGACGGTTTTGAAGGCCTCCTGAAAGTCGTTCAGGATTTTGGTGCGGACCTTTTGGGCGCGGAGGTAGTAGGCGTCATAGTATCCAGAGGAGAGCACATAGGTGCCGATCATCAGGCGGCGCTGGACTTCGGCCCCGAAGCCGCTGGCGCGGGTGCCCTCATAGGTGTCGGTGAGCGTGTCGCCCTGAACGCGCGCGCCGTAACGCATGCCATCGTATCGGGCGAGGTTTGAGGAGGCTTCAGCGGGGGCGACGATGTAATAGGCTGGTAACGCATACTTGGTGTGCGGCAGTGAGACATCTACAATCTCAGCCCCCTGCTCCTGCAACCATTTGATGCCCTGTTGCCAGAGCCCGTCGATTTCTTCTGACATGCCATCCATGCGGTATTCTTTGGGAATACCGATCTTCATGCCTTTGACGCCCTTGGAGACTTCCGACTGCCAATCTGGCGTTTCGACGTCCAGTGAGGTGGAGTCTTTTGCGTCATGGCTGCACATCACTTCGAGCATTAGTGCAGAGTCTGCGACGGTTTTGGAAATGGGGCCAGCTTGATCCAGTGAACTGGCGAAGGCGACCATGCCATAGCGGCTGGCGCGGCCATAGGTTGGCTTGATGCCGACCGTGCCTGTGAAGGCGGCAGGCTGGCGAATGGAGCCTCCGGTATCGGATGCTGTGGCGCCGAGGCAAAGGTCTGCAGCGACGGCTGAGGCTGAACCGCCGGAGGAGCCGCCGGGCGTGAGGTTGCGATTGTCACCGCCGCGCCGCCACGGGCTAGCGACCGGGCCAAAATGTGAGGTCTCGTTTGAGCTGCCCATGGCGAACTCATCCATGTTGAGCTTGCCGAGCATCACGGCGCCTTCATCCCACAGGTTTTGGGTAACGGTGGATTCGTATGTCGGGGTGAACTCACCCAGGATGGCGCTACACGCCGTGGTTCGCACGCCTTTGGTGCTGTAGAGGTCTTTAATGCCGAGGGGCGCGCCGTCGAGCTTACCGGCCTTGCCTTCCGCGCGGCGTTTGTCAGACGCGTCGGCCATATCCAGCGCCTTGTCATGGGTGGTGACGATGTAGGCGTTCAGCTCTTTTGAGGCGTCGATACCGTCCAGAAAGGCCTGGGTGATTTCGCGAGAGGAAAAGTCTTTCGCGTCCAGCCCATCCAGCGCGGCTTTCAGGGTGAGTTTGGTGAGGTCTGTCATGGCGGCCCGTTGATCCATTTGTGATCTATTTGTCTGCAGGACTGCTACGCGGTTTGGGGGCGTTTGTTCAAGCCCTGAGCGGTGGGTTGGCGCGGTTTTTCGGCGCTACCAGCGTTTGCTGAGGCGGTTCCACTGCCAAAGTAGCCGGGCGGTGATGTCATAAGAGGCGCGTGAGAACAGGTCGATGATGGGCAAACTGCCTAGGGTTGCGAGCCAGCCGAAGCCGGGGGTGCGTCGCCACAGGGCGGCAATGGCGGGCCAGCCTCTGAGCATCGTTCCATCCGCGCTTATTGCATGGAGTTTGAACCGAACGTCATCTAGCGAAACGCCCTGTGCCTCAAAGGCTTTTGGCGTGCGGGAGACATCAATATAGTCGACCCCGTCCGGCCCGGTCTTGGTGCGCCGCTCAAACATGCAAATGCCTTCCCGGCAGACGGGGCAGACAGAGTTGTAGAGAACGCGGAGCGGGTCCATAGTTGAGATATGGAGGCTGCGCGGGCGGGATTCACTGTGGCAATTCGGCTTTTTGCCCCTTTAATGGAGTTAAATGAGATGGATTTGAGAGCAATTTTGACGGTCGGTGCGTTAGCGGCAGCGCTGGCGGCTTGCGCGACGGGCGACACCGAGCCTCGTGTAAAGGGTGCTGCCCAGTTTGCAGATGATCCGCGCCTTGGCGAGGCAACCAATAGCGTGTGCTTTGCCTCTCGGCTAAATGGATTTTCAGATACGACGCGCGATACGGCGGTGCTGGACTTTGGACGCAAGCATTATCTGGTTGAGGTGTTTGGGGCTTGCACAAAACTGCGCCGCGCCATGGCGATCGGTGTTGATAATAATAGTGGCTGTATGACCCGCGGCGATCATTTGGTTGTGTCGGACACTGTCTTTGTCGACAGCGATTCCGGCCTTGGGCCGCAACGCTGCGCGATCAAAGCGATTTATGATTGGGACCCGAAGGCCGAGGCGGCTGAAGACGCCAACGCGGACTAAGAGACTATTCCACCGCCTTGGGTACGACGAAAAATCCGTCATCCGATTTTGGGGCGTTGGCAAGGATCTGGTCTTGCTTGTCGCCGTCAGTGACGACGTCTTCGCGCAGGTCGAGCGTGGTTTCGACGACTGATGTCATCGGCTCAACGCCTTCGACATCAACTTCGTTGAGTTGGTCAATCCAGCCAAGAATGCCGTTGAGTTCACCGGCCAAACCTTCGAGTTTGTCCTCAGACACCGCGATGCGCGATAGACGCGCGACTTTGCGAACATCATCCTTACTGACAGTCATGGGTCTCTCCTTGGCTTAGCTCACCGCATCTACGCCATAGGCAATGCGCCTTCAAGACGCTATTTGAGCCGGTATGGCAGTTGTAACCTTAGATGATCTTCCAGCGAGCGGACCGCTGTTCGGCATTGATCCTGGCACTAAGACGCTGGGCATTGCGGTCAGCGATGGCTTACGGATGATTGCGACGCCGGTTGAAATAATCCGGCGCGGTAAAAAACTGGCGCCGTCGCTGGCGCGGTTTTTCGAGCTATATGATGAACGAGGCGGCGCGGGCGTCGCGATCGGATTGCCGCTGAATATGGATGGTAGCGAAGGCCCAAGGGCGCAGTCAACGCGGGCACTGGCGCATCATTTGTTGGCTGTGCGGGACATTCCGGTGGTGTTTCAAGATGAACGGTTATCAAGCGCAGAAGCCGAACGGGCAATGCTGGAGGCAGACCTCTCTCGGAAGCGACGAGCAGAACTGATTGATGCGTCAGCAGCGGCGATCATTCTAAATGCGACCCTCGCGCGGTTGGCGAATATCAAGCCTGAGAGTTGAGCGCCCCTTGCCGGAGGGTTCATTCACGCTTAAACCGCCAAAAATCGAGAGACTCTGATGGCAGCTGCGGCGAGCACATACACATTCAAGCACGAGCATCTGCTCGGCCTCGAAGGGCTTCATAAGCTTGATATTGAGCATATTCTTGATTTGGCAGATCTGTACGCAGACACCACCCGCGCAGGTGGCCGCCCTGAAGCGGTGTTGGCGAATAAGACGGTTGTGAACCTGTTCTTTGAAAACTCGACGCGCACGATGTCCAGCTTTGAAATTGCCGCAAAGCGCCTCGGCGCGGATGTGATCAATATGCCAGTGGCACATTCCAGTGTAAAAAAGGGCGAGACGCTGATCGATACGGCGATGACGCTGAACGCGATGAAACCCGATGTGTTGGTGGTTCGCCACTCTGCCTCTGGTGGGGCCAAGCTGTTATCTCGCAAAGTGGATTGTCATGTCATCAATGCCGGGGATGGCACGCATGAACACCCGACGCAGGGCTTGCTGGATACGCTGACGATACGGCGCGCGAAGGGCAAGATTGAAGGCCTGAACGTGGTGATCTGCGGCGACATTGCCCATAGCCGCGTGGCGCGCTCAACCACATTGGCGCTGCACCAGCTTGGCGCGCAAGTGCGGTTGTGCGGACCAAAAACATTGCTGCCTAGCGGCGCTGAGACATGGGGCGCGGCGTCGGTTCATACCGATTTTGAGGACGCGCTGGCGGGCGCAGATGTCGTGATGATGCTACGCTTGCAATTAGAGCGCATGGACGGAGCGTATTTGCCCAGCCGGCGGGAGTACTTCCGCTATTATGGTTTGACTGAGGACCGTTTGGCACTGGCCAAGCCAGACGCGATTGTGATGCATCCGGGGCCGATGAATCGCGGGATCGAGATTGAGAGCGTGATCGCTGACGGGGCGCGGTCCGTGATCACTGAGCAAGTTGAGATGGGGGTCGCGGTGCGCGAGTCTGTTTTGCATCTGCTAGCGGGGCGAAGCGCATGAGCCTGTCTATCTTCAATGCGCGTTTGCTGGACCCTGAAACCGGGCTGGATGCGATGGGGTCCGTGCTGTTCAAAGATGGAGTGATCTCGAAAATCGAGCCGGGCGGAGACAAAGCCCACAAGGGCGCGAAGGACGCGATTGACGCGGCGGGTCATTGCCTGGCGCCGGGTCTGATTGATTTGCGCGTGAAAACGGGTGAGCCGGGCAATGAGCAGATGGAAACGCTGGCGACGGCGTCGCGCTCTGCTGTGGCGGGCGGTGTGACCAGCATGTTGGTAATGCCAGATACGCGGCCCGTGATTGATGATGTGGCGCTGGTTCGGTTTATTTCGGAGCGCGCGCGGGAGACCGCTGATGTGCGGGTGTATCCGGCGGGCGCGCTGACGGTGGGCCTTGAGGGCAAAGGCATGGCCGAGATTGGACTGATGTCAGATGCGGGCGCGGCGGCGTTTAGCAATGGCGATGACCCGGTGGCGAATGCCTCAACCTTGAAGCGCGCGATGGCATACGCTGCGAGCCGCGATGCGATTGTGATGAGCCGCCCGGACGAGCGCGCACTGTCGGGTTCGGGCGTGATGAATGCGGGCGCGATCGCAGCACGTATAGGTCTATCTGGGATGCCAATGGAGGCGGAATGGATTGGCGCGCAGCGGGACGTGATGCTGGCCGAAGCGACCGGGTGTCATCTGTTGATGGATCAGATCTCAACCTATCGCAGCGCTGAGATTGCGGCGGAGGCCAAAGCGCGCGGCGCGAAGGTTTCCGTGACGGTGGCGGCGCATAGTCTGTTTTTCAACGAACTCGATATTGGCGACTACCTGACCTATTGCAAAGTAAACCCGCCCTTCCGCGCAGAGGATGAACGCCAAGGCCTTATCAATGCTGTGAAGATGGGATTGGTTGACGCGATTGTTTCAGCGCACGATCCACAGCCGCCCGAAGAAAAGCGTTTGCCGTTTGGCGAGGCGAGTTTTGGCGCGGCCGGATTAGAGACCGCTTTGTCGGCAATGTTGAGCCTTGTGCATGATGGGCCTCTTGATTTGCTGGACGCGTTGAAGCCGCTGACCTGTGGGCCAGCCGATATATTAGGCTTACCGCAAGGGCGTCTCGCGAAGGGCGCGCCCGCCGATATTATTCTGTTTGATCCAGACAAACCGTGGGTGTGTGAGAGAGAAGCCTTGCTGTCACGGTCGACCAATTCTCCATTTGATGGTCGTCGATTGCAGGGCCGCGTGCTGAAAACATTTGTATCAGGCCGCCAAGTGTTTGATCGTGGGGCATGATTAAGCACGTTCATTTCGTCACCGCTCTGGTTTGCGCCGGGGCTCTCGCCACGTGTTCTGCTCAGCCGGAACCGATGTCGCGGCAGGCCGAAGCGATCAACATGCCGATCCAGCGCTGCATGAATTTGAGCGGCGCGTTGGAAGCCCCGACCGAGGGCCTATGGGGCTATACGGTTCGATTTGAAGATATCGACCGGCTTGCGGCCGCTGGATTTGATACCGTGCGTCTTCCGGTGAAATGGTCAGCCTATGCCGCCGCAGACGCGCCCTATACGCTGGATCAGGCGATGTTGCTGCGCACTGAGGCGATTATTGATTACGCCTTGGCGCAGGGTTTGAAGATTATTCTGGACGTGCATCACTATGATGAGTTGAACACAGACCCGGACGCGCATGAGGCGAGATTGGTCGGCATTTGGCGGCAACTGGCCGAGTATTATCAAGGCTATCCAGACGAATTGATATTTGAGCTGATCAATGAGCCCCACTCTAAGATGACGCTGGCGCGGGTGGACGCGTTGAATACACGTTTGCTGGCAGAGGTTCGGGCGACCCATCCTGACCGCTGGGTCATCCTTGGCACGGGACAATGGGGCACTTTGGACGGATTGCTTAAAAGTCAGCCAAGTGTCGATGACCGCACAATCTTGAGCGTTCACTATTATGAACCGTTCGGGTTTACCCATCAGGGCGCATTCTTCGTCGATCCGCCGCTGCCAACAGGCCAAGCGTGGGGCGATGAGGCCGACCGGAAAAGCGTTTTGAAAGATCTCGGGTCTGCAGCCGCATTTGCAAATCGCATAGGCGCGCCCGTTCTGCTGGGCGAGTTCGGAGTGTATGAAGAGGTGCCAATGCACGCCCGGGCCGCGTGGACTGCGCATACGCGCCGCACGGCTGAATCCTTGAATATGGGATGGTGTCATTGGGGCTTTGCGACGACGTTCAAATCGTATGACCAAAGCAACGAGCAATGGCTCGCGCCCATCAAGGATGCCTTGATCGAGCGCTGACGCTTGCTTGCACGAGGGGGTCTGGCTGCTTAGACCATAAGGCCAAGCCCTTGCGGAGTGTTCGAATTGCCCATGCCGGAATATGCTGTCTATCTGATTGCAGTTGTCTGCGGATACCTTGCAGGCTCCATTCCGTTCGGACTGATTTTGACGCGGATGGCGGGGCTAGGCGATATTCGAGAGATTGGATCGGGCAATATCGGCGCGACGAATGTCTTGCGGACGGGCCGCAAAGACTTAGCGTTGATGACTTTGCTGCTCGACAGTTTCAAGGCGGGATTGATCGCGCTGGCTTTCTCTCAGCTGTTTGGCCGTGAGGCGGGCATGGTGGCAGGCGCGGCGGCGTTTCTGGGGCATTGCTATCCGATTTGGCTGAAGTTTAAGGGCGGAAAGGGCGTGGCGACCTATGCGGGATTGCTGGCCTTCACCTCCCTGCCCGGCCTGGCCGTTGCGGCGCCGATCTGGTTGGGCTTGTTTGCGGTGACGCGGATCTCTTCCCTTGCTGCGCTGGTGGCGGCAGCGGTTACGCCATTTGGAGCGTATGCGTTGGGGGAGCGTAACACGGTGGTGCTCAGTGGATTGCTGGCGCTGTCTTGTCTGGTGTTTTGGACCCATCGGGCAAACCTTGGACGGTTGGTGCGCGGTGAGGAGCCCAAATTCGGAACACCGAAAACGTGACCAAGGCCCGCGCCCTGAGCGACGCCGAGCGTCTCGATTGGGTGCGTCTGGCCCGCACGCCCAATGTTGGCCCGGTGACCTTTGCTCAGCTGATGGGGCGCTATGCGTCTGCCGGTGACGCTTTGGAGGCTTTGCCGGGTCTATCTCAACGCGCGGGACGTAGCCGCAAATTGATTCCACCCAACGTGGCAGACATTGAAAAAGAGTTGGATCAAACCCGGGAACATGGCGCTCGCATGATTGCCAGTTGCGAGCCCGACTATCCGCCTTTGCTAAAATCGGTTTCGCCGCCGCCGCCTGTGCTGACGTGTCTCGGTCGTACTGAACTTGCCGCGCGGCCAACTGTGGCGCTGGTCGGCGCGCGCAATGCGTCTGCGGCGGGCCGGAAGATTGCGAGAGACATGGCGGCGCAGCTAGGCCAATCAGATCTTACGATCGTGTCCGGCATGGCGCGCGGCATAGACGGCGAATCGCACGCCGCCAGTTTGCGAACGGGGACGATTGCAGTGCTGGGCGGCGCGGTGGACCATATCTACCCCTCTCAACATGAAAGATTGTACGCTGAAATCGCGGCTGAGGGCCTGATTGTCTCAGAATGTGCCTTCGGTTACCGCGCCAAAGCCAGAGACTTTCCGCGCCGAAATCGTTTGATTACGGGCCTGTCTCGCGGCGTTGTGGTGATTGAGGCGGCAGAGCGGTCTGGTTCGCTGATCTCAGCGCGCACAGCGGGCGAGCAAGGCCGTGAGGTTATGGCGGTGCCGGGGTCTCCGCTGGACCCTCGATCGGCGGGTTCCAACAAGTTGATCCGAGATGGCGCGCTGCTGGTGCGCGACGCAAATGATGTTCTGGAAGCCCTGTCATCGCTGTCGTTTGGGCGCATGTCGGCGCCAAATACGCCTGAATTTGAGGTTGAAACGCAGGATGGACGCCCGCCGGAGAGCCAGATCGAACACGTGCGCTCGGCGCTTTCACCACATCCCATGTCGATTGATGAGATTGCCCGGTCTGTCGGCATCGGCGCGGCGCGATGCGCGGCTGTTTTGATGGAATTGGAGCTGGCGGGGGAGGCTGAAACGCTGCCCGGTGGGCTGGCCTGCATCACCGTGTGATGAGTTTTGGGCCCAAATTGACGGTGTCGCACAAAGCCCTCACCCGATGAAACTTTCGCCATTCACCGTTACAATGGCTGGACGATCACCGATACGCCGCCTAAGCCTGTAGCCATTGATCTGTTGAATAGACGCCCGGCGCGATGCGTTGGCGTGTCTGAGAGTATGCGAGGCGTCACGGGGTGACCAAACTGGGTAACTGGATCTATGGCGCGGCGCTCGCGACAGTCATGGCTGCGCAGCCGTTAAGCGCGTTTGCTCAAGCCGGAACCAGCGTTGAGCAAGATGAGCGCGTGATTCTGGAAGCAGATTATGTTTTCGAGAATGACGAAGAAAATACAGTTATCGCAGAAGGCAACGTCGAGGCCATGTATCAGGGGCGTATCCTGCGCGCCGATCGCCTGACGTATAATAAGATCACCGACAAAGTCCGCGCTGCTGGCAATGTGGTGATTATCGACACGGATGGATCACAGCAATTTGCCGATGAGATTGAGGTCGATTCAGATTTAGCCGACGGGTATGCCATCGGGTTTTCGGCACGTTTGCCGGAAGGCGCGACTGTGGTGGCCAATTCTGCCGTGCGGCAGGAAGGCGGCGTCAACGCACTTGACCAGGTCATCTATACCTCCTGCGAAGTTTGCGAAGAAGACACGACGCCTACTTGGGCCCTGAGGGCACGCAAGGCTGTGCTGGATCAAGAGTCCCAGATGATTTCTTATCGGGATGCCGTGTTAGAAGTGGCTGGGTTGCCGGTCTTTTATTTCCCGTACCTTGCTCACCCAGACCCGACATCTGAGCGGCGTTCAGGCTTGTTGATCCCATCCGTTGGCGTGTCGTCAAAACTGGGCGCGTATTATCAACAACCGTATTATTGGGCGATCAATGACAGCTCCGACCTGACGATTGCGCCACTGCTGAGCACGAACGTCAATCCTATGCTGGAGCTGGACTATCGTAAGCGATTTTATTCTGGCGCGATCGATATCAACACCAGCGTGACTTATGAGTCAGAGTTCAACAGTGACGGTGATCTGATCGGCGATAAAAGTTGGCGCAGTCACATATTCGCCAAGGGTCTGTTTGCGATTACACCTGAATGGCAATGGGGGTTCGGGTTGGAGCGTCAGAGCGACGACCTTTATGATCGCCGCTACAGCATTGCCGGACAAGGCAGTCGTCGCGGGCTGTATAAGAACCAACCCAGACGACTATTGTCTCAACTGTTCGTCGTTGGACAGGGCGAGAACTATTACACCGATGCGTCACTGCTATCATTTCAGGGGCTGCGGGCCGGAGATGAAAACAGCCAACTGCCGCTCGTCGCGCCTGTTTTCTTTGGGGAAAAATACTGGGATTTTGGCAATCTAGGGTTCGCCAGCATTAACGCGTCAGCCACGGGAATTACCCGCGATGAGGGCTTTGACAGCCAACGGGTTAGCCTGGGTGCAGAGTGGTCTGATCTGAATGTTTTGCCGGGCGGGTTTACGGCCGAGCCATTCGCTGAAATCCGCGGAGACTATTACGGGTTGGATGAAACGCTCTCGGGCGAAGACAATGTCACTCGCGCCGTTGGCAATGCCGGCATTCGGGTCGCTTATCCCATGGTTCGCCCCGGCAAAACTGTCGATATTATGGTTGAGCCAACCGTGATGGCCGCGTGGGGCTTTTCAAACGTCAACGACCCTTCCCTGCCGAACGAAGACAGCCTGCTGTACGAATTTGACGAAAGCACTTTGTTTGAAGGCAACGCGTTTTCCAATTACGATTTGTATGAAGGCGACAGCAAACTTTCCGCTGGCATCAGCACCCGCGCGGTTTGGAAAGGCGGAACGGAAATATCTGCCTCCATTGGTAAGCGCTGGAGAGGCCGCCCGGACGAGGCCTTCAGCGTGGCGAGCAATCTGGATGGCACATCGTCTGATTGGGTGGCGACCGCGTCGGCAGATTTAGGCAAAGCTTTACGCATTGATACGCGCATGCGGCTGGATGATGATGGCTTTAATCTGAACCGGATCGATGCGCGTCTATCCTCGACCTACAAACGTGTTCGGGCGGTCGGGCAATATTATAAGATTGATGAACGCATTAGCCCAACGGGCCAGCCCGACGAGGGAATATATCTGCGCGGTGAAGTGCGCGTGACCGATCGATACTCTGTCATCTTCGGCCAGTTGCGCGACATTACAGAGGGCTTGAATGCCCGGTCCGAGCTCGGGATCGCCTATGAGGACCATTGTTCGCGCTTTGAATTGGTCTATACGCGCTCAGAATTGAATGACCGGACGCTCGGCCCATCCGAAAACTTTCAGTTCCGATTCTCTTTGAAAACGCTGGGAGATTTTGGGTCCAGCGAGTTTGACTAAGGGTTTGCGAGCCTCATTTCCTAAATTTCCGTAAGAAAACAGGCAACACTGCCCTGATGCGTTGCGTGTATCGCGCAGACTTGTATGGTCCAAATCAGTATAGACATGGGGTCTGAGAAACGACCACAATGGAGAGTATTCATGATGCGCAAGCTCATTATTTCGGCATCTTTGGCAGTCTTGGCGATCGCCGGGTGCGCCAACGCCCAACAGACAGCTGATCCAAACCGTTTGCCACTCGAGGGCATTGCCGCGGTCGTGAACGATAAACCAATCTCTTATTCCGACGTTCGTGAGCGCGCACGTCTGCTGTTGCTGAGTTTGGGGGGTGGGCAACCGACCGCTGAACAAGTGCAGCAGATCACCGGTCAGGCGCTGGAGCAGCTGATTGATGAGCGGCTACAGACGCAAAAAGCGGAAGAGTTTGAAGTCGAAGTCGAGCCAGAATCGGTCGCCAATGCTGTTACTGATATGGCGGCGCAATCTGGCACGGATGGAGATACGTTGCGCGGGCAACTGCTGAGTTCTGGCGTAAATCCAGCAAGTCTGGAAGATCAGATGCGTGCAGACATTGCCTGGAACCGTGTGATGAGCGGCCTGTTTGGAACGCGTATTCGCGTGTCGGAAAACCAGGTCGATGACCAGTTGCGCCGGATGCGCACGGCCTCCCAGCAGACACAATATAAGGTGAGTGAGATTTTCCTCTACGCACCAGACCCGGAATCACGCCCGCAAGCCTTGGAAGCGGCCAACACAATTTTGGGGCAGCTCAATCAAGGCGCTGACTTCCGTGTGGCCGCTCAGCAGATCTCATCTGCTCCGACCGCCGCGACCGGGGGTGATATGGGCTGGGTTTCTGTTGACGATTTGCAGGATGAGCTGGCCGCCGCCGTGGTTGGCATGGAGGGTCCAGGCCTAACACCACCTGTGGAAGTGTCGAACGGCGTCTATCTGTTGCAAGTCGCCAACCGCAAAGAGCCGAGCGCGTTGACCACGAAGGTGAATCTAAAGCGCCTGATCTCTGTCAGCGGTAATGATACGGTTTTGAAGGACGCGGTGGCGACGATTAAATCATGTGACGATGTTCAAACCGTTGCAAATTCAAACTCTGATCTGAGGTCTGGTGATCTCGATGATATCAACGTCGATGATCTGGGGCCGGAAGGCAAAAGCCTTGTTTTGGAAACTGAGGTTGGCCAGCCAACACAGATTTTCGCCGCGTCTGGCGGACTGGCGCTGATGTATGTTTGCAGCCGGGAAGATGGCGCCGAGGCGTTACCGTCCAGAGAGGATATTAAGGGGTCTCTCAAGAACCGGGAATTGGGCATGATTTCGGAACGTGAACTGCGCAATCTGCGCCGTGAAGCGACGATTATTTACCGATAAGTCTTGCGATTTCGACAAATTGAGAGGACACCGCCAATATGACGGATGCCTCCCTTTTGCCATTGGCGTTGACGATGGGCGACCCGGCCGGGTGCGGCCCAGCGATTACTGTGGCGGCGTGGAAAACATTAAGCGGTGATTTTCCTCGCCCGCTCTATGTGATTGGTGCGCCTGAGCTTTATTCAGACAATGTAGACATATTTGAAATTGCGTCGCCCGATGAGGCCGTGCGCTCGCCTGCTGGCGCCCTGCCTGTTATGCCTCTGAAAGATGTTCCTGAAATTACTGTCGGCCAGCCAGACTCCGCTGCTGCGCCAGCGATCATAGCTTCGATTGAACGGGCTGTGTCTCAGGCGCGGACGGGACAAGCTGCAGGTCTGGTGACCAACCCCATCAATAAGGCCCTTCTATATGGCGCAGGGTTTCGCCATCCCGGCCATACGGAGTTTATTGCGCATCTATGCGGCGGATCGGACCAGCCGGTTATGATGCTTGTGGGCGGGGGATTGCGGGTGGCGCTTGCCACGATTCATCAGTCGCTCCGCAGCGTGCCAGACGCGCTGACCCAGCAAGGGTTGATCGACATAGGCACCATCGTTGATTCGGCGCTCAAACGCGATTTTGGTATGTCAGCACCTAAGCTGGCATTCACCGGACTGAACCCACATGCCGGGGAAGATGGCGCATTGGGGCCTGAGGAAATTGAGATCATCAATCCGGCCGCAGACACGTTGCGCGGCGCTGAGGTTTCAATCTCTGATGCTCGACCGGCTGACACGGTGTTTGCCGAAGCCCTGAACGGTCAATTCGATGCCGTCATCGCGATGACCCATGATCAAGGGTTGATCCCCGTGAAGACGCTGGACTTTTGGGGCGGCGTCAACGTCACGCTTGGGTTACCCATCGTGCGCACCAGCCCGGACCACGGCACGGCCTATGACGCCGCCGCGGCCGGCACGGCGCGCGCAGACAGTCTGATCGCCGCGATACGCCTCGCTGACGAGATTGCCCGCCACAGGGCCGCTTATGTCTAATCCCAACCGGCCCCCGCTCACTGAGGCTCCGGCGCGCAAAGCGTTAGGCCAGCATTTTCTCCACGATCCAGATATTTTGAGGCGTACAGCTTTGGCGGCCGGTCCGGTAGAGGGGAGAACGGTGATTGAAGTGGGGCCAGGCCCCGGCGGGCTGACACGCGCGCTGCTGGATGAGGGCGCTAAGCGGGTAATCTGCGTGGAGACCGATGCGCGGTTTGCCGAAGCGCTTCAAACATGGCCCGAAATTGATGCAGGCTTGACCGTCATCCAAAAGGACGCCCGCAAAGTTGATTGGGAGCAAATGTTGCTGGCGCAGAACGCTGAAACACCTGCAATGATAATTTCCAATCTGCCTTATAATGTGGGCACACCTTTGCTCATCAACTGGCTGAAGGCCGGCGACTGGCGCGGAGAGATGGCGTTGATGTTCCAAAAAGAAGTGGCTGAGCGCATCTGCGCCCAACCTCGCACGAAACATTACGGGCGGCTGGCCGTACTCGTGAACGCTGTTTGCAAGCCGCACATGGCTTTCACATTGCCGCCTGGCGCATTTAAGCCTCCCCCAAAAGTCGAAAGCGCGGTTGCCGTGCTGACGCCTTTGGATGCGGGCGACGTGTTTCCACATATTGATCTGCTTGAGCAGGTTGCAGGCGCCGCATTTGGCCAGCGCCGAAAAATGCTGCGCGCGGCGCTAAAGCCGTTTGCCAAAAAGCGCGGATTGAAAGCGGTCCAATGGTTAGAGAGCTGTGAGATAGACCCAACAGCGCGAGCAGAAACGTTGGAACAGGCGCAATTCGA
>CAZXVJ010000061.1:0-12410 GCA_964644385.1 uncultured Hyphomonas sp.
CTTCGAGAAATGGAGGCGAGTACCGGAATCGAACCGGTGTACACGGATTTGCAATTCGGCTGCGTAGTCTGATTTTGTTGGATTTTTGGGGTAGAGACTTGGCGGACAAAGCAAAAACGAACAGTGAAGGGGTAGAGTACGCTTGACTTAGGTGAATCGGGACTGCACGCTCTTGCGGCAAGTGTTTTCTAGGGGGATTTTGTGTTATGACCAGTACCGCTCTCAGAGCCTGTATTTTTTCGACATTGCTTGTTCCGATTGTTTCGAATGTAGAAGCTGCGACCTTTCCACTGTTGTTAGAAGGTGATGATCTATCAGTCAGATTTCGCATTGCAGAAAGAGAATACAATCCGAGCGATAGGGTCGTACTCGAGGCGCAAATTAGGCCGAATTCGATAAATCTTGAAGATAAAGCAGAATCGATAAATCAAGTCGGAATTTTCCGGGGGGATCCACCGATTGTACGACAGGGAGACAGTTTAGCTCCGTACCGAATTCAAGACCCGTCTTCTAATCTGCTAAGGCTTGAAAGTCGTATTGAGCGAGGGTTGTACCTAAATTCTCAATACCTTCCCGTTGCAGAGTTTGCACCGATTGGCGGAGCGGTGGAAGCCGGAACTTACAACCTTCAAGACTTCGGTCTTTGGATTGGAGACAGTGCGACCTCTGCGGACGGGAATACCGCAGTAGGGACTGTTCTTGATCGAATCCCAACTGTAGGTAACTCGCAACTGTCATTCACAGTTAACCCTACCGCTGAAACCGAGGAAGATGTAGAGCGGACTTTCTTGGGAAATTTTGTGAATATCTTCCGAAATGGAGCGGCTGCGTCCAGCGATCCCGAAGAATACAACCGCTGTATCTTGGACTCGAATTGTGAATTCGATGACACCCGAGATTACCGACCGTCAGGAGATGTGGCAAACGCCATCAAAGAAGATGTTCTTGAGGTCGGGACGAAATTGACAACGGACCCATCTCCGGGGGTGCCGAGCCCTCTAGATGTAAGAAAAATCCCTCAGTTCATTTCGGATGCATTGGACTACTGGGATTTGGTTACAGGAACTGGTGATACCGAAATAGAAGAATCCGGATTAGAGGAAACTTCAACTAGAACTGTGGAAATCAATCCAACTTTCGAGATTGGAGAGTACGAATGGTTTGTACGCTATAACAGCCTGCTTGATGTTTCACCTGACTTAGTGGGCTCTGAGGTGCCTTTGTTCAACGATATACTTGAATCACAATTTGGACTTGGGATAGCTACCGTTGAAGGCTTTTTTGACGACCCTGTTCCCGGTTCCAATTTTCCGGCGGTAACTCTTTTCGGGACGTTGCAGACAGTTCGGTCCGACAATGCTGGGTCAAACGTGGACGTTGCTGCTGTTCCTCTACCAGCCTCAATGCCACTATTGCTCTTTGCTCTTGGCGGATTGTTTGTTGGTGCCCGGCGTTTCAACGGTCATAGTTAAAGAAAACGTTCTCAGTAGTCTCCGGCGTCCAACTGCCGGAGACAACTCGCTTCATTATCTCAAATGCGCCGGAACCTCACCCCGCGACAGCCATGCGTTTGGCGGCGGCATTTTCGACCGGCTCGGCGTGTTCTCTGGCCTCGTCAACTCGTCTTGCCGCTTGGTTGCGGGCGTGGAAACGAGGTGCCGCGTCGCCATGGCGTATACCACACCGTCAAGCGCCTCGACGTTCACATGAGACGGCTGGAACCATTCAACGCGCGCTCTGCCGCCCCTCGTGACGACTCTGCGCTCTTCCCCACATAGCTGCTCATAGAAGCCGGGCGGGAGTGTGTCGCTAAAGCGGATCATCTCGTCTTTGGGGTTGTTCAGCCGCCCGTATATCTTCTCCTTGGCCGCGTGCGTGTCCACGAGCACGAGGGAGCCAATGCCGCGTTGTTTCGAAAGAGTTGTGAGGCCCTTGCCGCGCGCCGATGTCCCCTTAAGCGCCCAAACGCGCTTGGTCGCGCGGGCGTAGCTGTAGACGCGCTCTGTGGTCTCGCCGTCGCCGGAGTCGATCCCGATAGCGTCAATCTTCAACGGGTTGCGGTGCGCGGTCGGCCATTCGCTGTGACGGACGTATTCCGTGAGTGCCTGCCAGCATGAATCGTCTGAGTTCACGTCGCCGGTGGCCGCAAAGAACACCTGTTGGTCCAGAACCAACATGGGGCCTTCTTTGTCGCCTTCGTTGCGCGGTAGGCCATGCGCGACCGTGACGAGTTCAAGGCGGTTGCGCTGTACGTCCACGCCGCAGGTGATCCAATAGAATTCGGGCGGCAGAGCCGGGACGGATTCCGCGCGCTCAGCGATAGCGGCATCGTCCAACGTGTCCACGATCTCTTTCCACGGCTCGGCAAGCGACGTGGTGACGAATGCCTTGAGTTTGTCCGTGTCGCCTTGCGCCGCCAGCCACTCTTGCGCGAGGTGCCCCCATGTAAGCGACGGCAATAGGCTCGTAAGCGCGGTCAGCTTGAATCCGGCGTGCCCCTTCACTTCGGGCGCGGTGGCAACCCATTCGCCCGCGTCGATCAACTGGCGCTTATCCTCGTCTTCGACGACCCCTCCGCATTCGCCACAGGCCCAGTAGGCCGCGCTCGGATCGTCATCCCAGCGGATGTTTTTCCATGTAATCTCCGCCTTGTGTCCGCAATGCGGGCATGGGCATTTGAAGACCCGTTTGTCAGATTGCTCGTACTGGGCGAGGATCAAGCTGGTATCGGCGTCCACAGGAGTTGAGCCGAAAATGAGCTTTCGCCCATGCCCTGCTGCCTTTGTCCGGTTGATGGCGAGGTCTACCGTGTTGCCCTCGTCGCCAGCGCTCATGTCCAAACCATCTATCTCGTCCATCACAAGGACTTTGATATTCGCCGCACGCAAGTTGCGAGGCGCATTGGCGCTCACCACGCGAAGGCTGCCGCCGGGGAATTGGCGAAGAGTCAAACGGGACCGGGAGTCGTGTGGGATGATGTTACGAAGGCCGGGTGAGGCATCAAGCACCGGGTCAAGCGCGAGCCGGACATAGTTCGCTGCATCATCCTCGGTCGGGAAGGTCAGCATGATTGGGCATGGCTGGTTCTTCACGTAGTTGGCGATCACGGCAACAAGCAACTGAGTGTAGCCCACACGGGCGGCCTTAAGGACGCTCACGCGCTCGATCTCATTGTCTCCCATGGCCTTGGCGATTCCGCGCTGTGTTGGCCAGAGCCGCATTCGGCCCGGCTGCACTTGGGACACATCGGACGGGATAAACACCTCCGCCTCGGCGAACTCGTCTAGTGGCGTGTTAGGCGGAGGGTGGAACCTGTGGGCCACGCGGCCCAGAATCTCACTCGCGGATTGCAGCGGCATGGGCGATCTCCTCCAAGGCGTTTTGGCATTCGGTTTCGAGCGCGTTGTGCGCTTTACGGTCGAGCTTGACCGACACGCCGACCCGTCCGGGGATGGCGAGCACGGCGGCGCGAAGTCTCACCGCGAATTCGGTCCATGTGTCTTCCACGTCTTTGGCCAAGACGTACTTGCCTTCCTCGGCGTCCGCCTGAACTGACGCCTTGCGCGCATCGGCAAGCGCCTTCTCGGCCTTCGCTTGGTCGAGTTTCGTTCCGTGGCTCTTGCCCATCTGGACCCCGCAAAACGTGCGAACTGACGCCTTGAGGTCATACATGTGCGCGGTGTTCTTGTGGCCTCCGCGATTGCCGGTGCGGACAACGCGACCGTCACGCCAGAGGGCGGAGATCGTGGCTGGTTTTACCGCGAGCCATTCGGCCAATTCCGGGGCCGAAACCTCAATCACATTGTCAACTTCATGTTGCGGAGTTTCGGGAGTGAGGTCGGGCGCGCCGATCAGATCGGCAATGTCTTGTGCAATATCAACCATGCGTTGGCTCCCGTGCTTGGATATTTCGAAGATTCTCGAAATGTTCGGAGGGAGAAAACAGGTGGCTCCGCGACCCCTCGCCAGCCGATGCGGAGGAGGGACCCCCCTCTGTCAACCTGGGGGTTGTCAAAGCACCATGAGTCCATGCGTGTGGGTACGCTGGGTACGCTTGTCTAGTTATGTCCCTACAACTCGTCTCATTAAGAATGGAAGTTCTAGAGTCTATAGGTAGAGGAGCGTACCCAGCGTACCCAAAGGGTGATTGGCAACTAAATGATCTCATCAATTGTGACCTCCAATGTCGATTTGACACGCAACCCGATGCGTCCCCGACGCTTTTTGTCTCCAAACCTTTTCATGCCGGGCAAGAAGCCTTTCTGATAAAGGGCGTCGAGCAAAGCCCGCTGGCTCAGACTGCCGATGCTCTCGGCCTCCGCGAATGTGCCGTAACTGTCTTCAATCTCGGCATTGCTTGCGAATGCGTCATCGTCGACAACGCAGTGAAAACTTAGCCAACGCTGAACCGGGTCTTGATCTTCGAAGAACTCCGCTGTGTCGCGCTGTTGCTTTGGGCACTCCCCCAAGCCGTGCTTTTGCCATTCCAGACAACCCTCGATCATCCATGCAAGGATGTGGGGTGCTTCCGCCCTCAGCTTTTCTGGCAGGCGCAAATCAACCTCACGCGGGCGCTTGTCAAAAGTCACTCTTTGAATGCGCCGCTGCAAAGCATGATCCGCAGCTTGAATCTTTGGCGGTGTGTTCGTCGCCAAGACGAGTTTGCCTTTCGGGTGGAAGTCCTCATCACCCTGCCGCATCTGGCGCGCAGTGATCCCGTCGCCGCCGACCAGCGACTTGAACTTTTTCTCGTCAAGGCTTTTGCCCTTTTTCACTTCCGAAGAATGCCAGAGGCGAGGGCCGTTTAGTTTGGCGATCTCTTGAGTGTGGTTTTCAATCGGCTTGTCGAGCAAGCTGTTTGAGTCCAGCACAAGCGCGTATGTCCCCATGACATAGGCGAGCGTTTCAAGGAACATAGATTTTCCTGTTCCACCCGGTCCGCCGATGAAAAGCGCCTTTTGCTCAGACGTGTCGCCAGTGAGCAGATATCCGCACCACCTTTGAAGCCAAACAATCGTTTCGGGGTCTTGCGCCTGATTCAAGAAGTTGAGGAAGCGCAGCGCCTCGCTCGCCTTGCCAACCTCGCATGACGTGGAGCGGCTTATTCGGTCGCTTGCCGCGCCGGTACAGACTTTGCCGGTGGTCAAATCCACAGGTCCGCTATTCGTACCCAGTTTCATTGGGTCTGCATCCCACTCGCTCCCATGCGTCGAGAGGGTCTCTTCCGTGCGCGCGCCCCTCAACACGGCCTCAGCGTTGGTCTGCGAGCGGATCGAACGCCGTTGCGCCTTGCTGTCTGCTTTCGGTGCGGTAGCCTCGCACAACGCCCGGACGGCACGCATGGAGTGGCCGGTTTCGTCAGGTTCCCAAGTGGTGCCCGTCCATCTGAGCCAGCTTTCCGTTGTATGATTGAAAGCTAGCTTGTCTTTCTGTTGTTCCGCAAAGGCAGTGATCAACCCAAATTGGTCTACAATGGCCGCTGGATCAGCGACGCTTACGTCAGCGCCGTCTACGTCCTCGTCTGATAGTAGTGACTCGGCTTCCTCCGCCTTCCGGGCTTTGAACTTTTCGGCATAGCGAATCCCGTCGCCGACAATCCGGTCCATGTCAGCGATGTATTCTTCGTAGCTGTCCGACCGGCCACATTCGTCCATAAGCTTGATAAGCTTTGATCTAATCGTGCCCGCGTCACGCCCTGCCAGAGCGTATCTCATGGCGAGCTTTGGCAAGTTCGGGCGACGTTCGCCGTCAATCACGGCCTTTTCGATGTCTTCTGTCGTGCGCTTGTCGCCGCCATGTTCACCGGACTTGTTCGGGTTAACCGGCCATGACTCCGCCTCGGCCAGAACCTCATCAGCGAACTTGCCGTCAGTGAGCTGCGTGACTGCCTTGTCGTCCCCCAACATGCCCATGAACATGCCTTGGCCCTTGGAGACCGTTTCGAGCGTGACCGCACCCCCCAAAAGGAAGTTGATGCGGTTTATGACCTCGACGGATTCCGGTACACTGTGCGGTTCGCTGAGGGGGACCAAGACACGGTGCGCCTCGCCCTTAATGTAGTAGGATGGTGTGGAGTAGAGGCCTGCCGCGATTCCGGCCTTTTTCAGACGTGCGAATGACTCCTTGAAGGACAAGCCGCCGTCGATATCAATCTCAACAGCATAGACATGCGTGAGGTTATCGCCCTTGCGGTAATTGCCCTCATACTCACTGCATTTGTAGAGCATCAACTTTTTCTTGGCGGCGTCTCTTGTTTCTTTTTTGCCGTTCCAATCAACGCGATGCTTTTCCGCTTTCCTAATCAGGCCAGTGACCGAAGCCTTCTTGCGTTCGCCCTGTGGCGAAATGGCGTTGGGCCAAACGGTTATAGGGAACTCCCTCCGAAGTGGTGAGTCTTTTGGAATTTCTGTGTTCTGCATTTCTGCCTCTTGTGCCTCTGGAAAGGTGAGGCCCGGCAGATTCGAGGCAGCAAACCTGCCGAGCTTGGTCTGGCATTCGACCGTGCCGAGGATCAGTCGGCACCGCACCAATTGCATATGAACTCACGTGAGTCAAGATTGTCCTTGACGAATCATATATTGCTCAGATAGGACAGAATCACAAGATCAAGGAGAGAGCGAATGCACTTGAAGAAAAACAGATTCACCGTGGCGGACATTGCAGAAGCTATTTGCCGTGCAGACGGAATCGAGGTGCGTGATCATGCCCTTGTTACCAAGACCATTCGCAACATTGCCAATCGCGGTGTCACTGACTCCAAAGCTAAGCGCACAGTAATGTTGCGGGGTGGTGAGGAGACAGAGGACGGGCGCGGCACCCGAACATTTCCCGCAATGGAAGTTTTCAGGGTATCGCTCATTCTCGAAATGCTCTCGCTAGCTATGGATGGACGAGCGGTTTCCGCAATGGACATTGCGTCCGGAAAACCAACGAACCCATTTGAACGCTCCCCCGCACTGATTGATCGGAACGGTGGATCAACTGGACAGTTTGACGACGCAATCTATGGCGTCGCCAAAGGTGAGCTTTGGTTCTTTGAGATCAAACTGCATCGCGCCAGCGCCAAGCACCCAATGTCGTTTTCAGCCCGCTTCTTCCAAGAGGATTTTGCTCAGACAGAACAGGACAACAAAGCCATCGAGTCTTTCTTTGGTGCGCGACCTGTCCGAACCCGTGTGACCATTAATCTCAAAGAACTCTGGACTGGTCTGGTCGAGCAAGTCGGAGTGCCGGAGTAACCTATGAGCTTTCCCTTCGGTCGCATATGGAAAGGCCGCTCGTCAGAGCCGAAGCCCCAAAACCTCAGGCGCTCATATGAAGGCGTCCGAGGCGACAAACGTGGGGTTGGCCTCCATGGCAGTCACGCCAGCGAAACCCTCGCTGCGACTGGTCCGTTGCGGTCGCGGGCGCGTCACCTCGCGGTGAATTCCGGCTATATCTCCAATGCGGTCAATTCCATCGTTGCAGAAGTTGTGGGCAGTGGGATTGAACCTACGCACCGCACGACTGGCCACATTGAGCGCTTCAGAAAATGGAGCCGTTTCGCAGATGCAGATGGGAGGACTAGCCTTAGCGGTCTACTGGCGCAGATGACCCATGCCTGTGTTGTGGACGGCGAAGCTTTTGCCCTCATTCAGGAAACAAACCTTGGCATTGGGCTACGATTGTTGCCAGCCGAGATGATTGACGAGACTGTCACTTGGTCTCGCGAAGATGGCTCATATTGCGTCAATGGCGTTGAGTTCAATGCGGACGGCACACGGGCGGCCTATTGGGTTTTGCCTTCACTGCCGACCGAGATATTCCCAACAGCACGTGAACCCATTCGCATAGCGGCAGAGAACTTGCTCCACCTCTTCAAGCCGACAGGGCCGGGACAAGTGAGGGGAGTCTCATGGCTCGCCCCGGTTATGCTCACGGTCAACGATCATGGCCAGTTGCAAGACGCTCTGCTGATTGGCCAGAAAATCTCGGCGCTCCATGCTGGGTTCGTCACAGATCACAATGACACAAGCGGCTCTGATCCGTTTGATGGCGAAGAGTGGGTTGACCTCGTGCCGGGCACGGTACGCCGCCTGCCGGGCGGGACGGACGTTAAGTTCTCGAATCCGACCGAAGCCCGCGACGGTGTTGGCTTCTCCAAGCACATATTGGGCCAGATTGCCGCCGGACTTGGGGTCCCTCAACACCTCTGCGACGGTGACTTGACCGGAGCAAACTATTCCAGCTTGCGCGCCGGTCTGCTGCCGTTCCGGCGCAAGGTAGAACAATTCCAGTACCATTGCCTCGTGCCGCAAGTCTTGGACCCTCTATGGGACCGCGTGATTGGTCGTCAGGGCGTTGAATGGTTGATGCCGCGTCCGCTCCAAGTGGACCCACAGAAAGACACCGAAGCCCTCATTTCCCAAATCGAAGCCGGACTCGTTTCGCGCACTCAGGCGGTTGCCTCCTTTGGTTGGGATGCGGCCAAGCTGGATCAAGAGATTGCCGATGAACGCGCACGCGCAGAACGCCTTGGCCTGACCTTCGGACAACAGAAGACGGGAGGCCGAGACAATGCCGACGATTGAACTCACTCGAATGCAGGCGAAAGCCAAGACCTATGATCCCGAGACGCGGACGTTCGAGGCGGTTGCTGCCACCTCTACGCCCGTACGCCGCCGCGATGAACGTGGCGAGTTCCTTGAGGTGCTAGACATGGCCACGCTGGCCAACGTCAACGCCTTGGAGGGCTTGCCGGTGCTCGACTGCCACTCCTCGGGAAGCGTCCGAGACACCGTGGGCACAGTGACGGGCGGTCGCGTCGAAGAGGGCGCGCTCATTCTGTCCGTACGCTTGTCAGAAGCGAGCGACGTGGAACCCATCGCCCAGCGCATTGCAGACGGCACATTGAAATCCGTATCGGTCGGATACTCGGTCTCCTCTTGGACTGAGACTCGGCAGAGCGGGAAGAGAATCCTGACACCCAAGAAATGGGCGGTTCGTGAACTGTCCCTCACCTCAACGCCTGCCGACTCGGCAGCGACAATAAGGAGTTCTGGAATGCCAGACACACTTGCGCCCGAGACCGGGCAAATCACCGACGACGAGAAAGCGCGTCGGTCGGAAATCCGCACGCTCTGCCGGGCGGCAAACTTCACGGGCGAGCAAGCTGACGAGTTTATTGACTCCGACGCCACCGTCGCTGACGTGAAGGTCGCAATCTTCGATGCAGGCAAAGCGGTCACACGCGCGGCCCCGGCACAGGTCCGCACCCATGCGCCCGCCAACGACGATCCGGCAACGATCACACGCCGCCAGTCGGACGCTCTGCACTACCGCATGAATGGTGGCCAGCTATCGGAAGAGGCGAAGCCGTTTGTCGAGATGAGTCTTATGGACATGGCGCGCTCTTCGCTTGAGCGCTCTGGTACGTCCACGGCGACACTCAGCCGCGACGAGGTTCTCGCCCGGTCGGCACACACCACTTCGGACTTCGCCCTTACCGTGAGCAACGCGGTTGGCAAGACTGCAATGGACAGCTATCGCGCTGCCGAAAGCCCACTCAAAACGCTCTGCCGCAAGACCACCTTGCGCGACTTCAAAACCTCGACGGCGATCAAGCTGGGCGAGATGGGGCGTCTCGAAGAGATGGCTGAAAATGGTGAGTTCACTGCGACAACGCGCGGCGAGACTGGCGAGAGTATTGCACTCAAGACCTATGGCCGCCGCATGGACCTCGGCCGTAATCTGATCATCAACGATGACCTGAACTTGCTGGCAGACACGACGCGCGCATTCGGCGAAGCCGCCGCCCAGACAGAGGCCGACTTGCTTGTCGCTCAGATCGTGGACAACCCGGCCATGGCAGACGGGAATCCTGTCTTTGACGCCTCGCGCGGTAACATCGCTGCCACGCCCGGCCTGCCTTCCAAACCGACGCTAACAGAAGCGCGTGAAGCCATGCGGTTGCGGACAGGCCTCGACGGCAAGACGCTGATCGACGCTAAGCCCGCTTACATGCTGGTGCCTGCCGACCTTGAGACCGAAGCGGAAGAGATTCTCGCGGCCATTCAACCAAACACGGTCGATGACGTGAACGTCTTCTCTGGCAAACTGAAACTGCTTGTCGAGCCGCGTTTGCCGTCTGGCTCTTGGTATCTCTTCACTGATCCGGCACGGCTTGCCTCACTGCGTTATGCGCACATGGCGGGTGCGGAAGGCGTCCAGATTCAACGCCGCGACGCTTGGGACGTGCTGGGTCTCAGCTTCCGGGCCTATCTCGACTTCGGGACAGGCTGGCTCGGAAGCCGTGGCGTCCATCAGGTCGCGACTGCGTAAGGAGTAGGACGGATGGCTGTTACCCAAGACATGCTCGAAGAGGCCCGGCAAGCGCTGCATGACCTGCTGACAGGTTGCAAGGCGTTGGTTGTGGTCGATCAGAATGGCGAGCGCGTCGAGTATCAAGCCGCCAAGTCCGGCAGGCTCGCTGCCTATGTCCAACACCTCGAAAGACAAGTGGCGGGCGGCAAGCGCCCGTCAACCGTGAAATTCTGCACTTCGAAAGGACTCTAACATGCGGAACTTTGTACAACCGGGCGATCATGTGACGGTCGCCGCACCAGCCGGTGTCCTGTCGGGCGACGGCATAGCGATAGGCTCACTTTTCGGCATCGCGTCCACCGACGCCTTGTCTGGTGAGGATGTCTCAATCGCAACTACCGGCGTCTATGATGTCGCCAAAGCCTCAGGCGAAGTCTTCGCCGTAGGTGACGCCGTGTCTTTCGCCTCAGGGGAAGCCACAACCTCAGGTCTTGAGATCGGTACTTGCGTCGCTGCGGCTGCTGCGGGGGACGCCACTGTACGCGTCCTTCTAGGCTAATCGAATGCCGACGCTGGTCAGGTCCCACACCTTGGCGTCGGATATGGCGGATCGTCAGCCGCCAACTGGTCCGGGCAGAAGTACGCTCACTCTTCTGTCCGGACCTAACCGAATTGGAATCGAAAGGCCGGTCGCTTTCGGCCTTTTCGGTTGGGGGTTTCTCCTCCCCTTTCAGCCGAGGGGCGCGAACTTGCCCTGTTGCTTGCGTCCCTCCCGAGTTCAACAAGTGTCGGAGGTCCCAGATGGCGAACAAACGATTTGAAAAAAGGGCCGACGAGGCCGACGCGCTCATTCGTTACTTCGAGGACCGTGGCCGCCAAGTGATCAGCGTGACGCTTGATGGTAAGGTGATACGACTAGATTTTGGCGTCGTGGAGAAAGATGCCGCCAACGCCGTTGATTTTGTGAGGATGGATTCGTGAAGCGTGACTTGCCCCCCTATGTTGTTCGTCTCAAAGGCGTAATTTACTTTAAGCGTCGTGGGTGGCCGACGCGGCGTTTCGAAACCCAAGAGTTGAGCGATGCATTTTGGGCGGAGTACGCGCGAATCCTCAATGCGAAAGTGCCTTTGCCGAAAGCGTTCTTAGTGCGCGGCCTGATCGACCACTACACCCGGTCTCACAAGTTCACAGAAGGTTTGAAGCCGCGCACCCAACGAGACTACCTCAAATTTCTCATTCGCTTCGAAAAGAATGCAGGAACAGTCGCGGTCGCTACGATTGAGCGCAAGCACATCATCGCGTGGCGTGATCAACTGGCTAAGAAGGAAACACCGCATTTCGCGAACTACTGGGTACGAGTAGTTAGGCTGTTGCTAGAACATGCCGTCGATATCGGCGAGATTAAAGTTAATCCGGCGTCGGGCGTCGGAGCGATCAAGTATCAGAAGAAAAAGCCGCAACCTTGGCCGAAGGCAAAGATCGAAGCCGCTCGTGATTCGCTGCCCCATTCGCACAGAACACGGCTCTTGTTTGAAATGCTCTATTGCACTGGCCAGCGCATCGGCGACGTGTTGGCAGCTGAATGGTCAGACATTCACGGTCCAATGATATCTGTTCGTCAGAACAAGACGGACGCGAGCCTCGTTCTCCCAATTACCGACGAACTTGCCCAATGCCTTCGTATGGCAGAGCGACATGAGAACGTACCGACGATCTTGGCGAATGCATCGGGTTCTGGGCCTTGGTCATATCGAGGCGCGCATGATGCGATGATGAAACTCCGCAAAGATATTGGAGCGGAAGCAAACAGCATTCATGACATTAGGCACACAGTTGCCTCAGAGATTGTCGAAGCCGGAGGCACGGACGAAGAAGGGATGGCGATCACAGGCCATACAACCAAGAAAATGTTCGCTCATTACTCGGCCTCGACCCGGCAAAAAGCGCGTGCGCAAAGGGCGCATGTCGCGCGAGAACAGAACAAGGACAGAACGTGAATGGGTAGAGGGTTGGGTAGAAAATGCGACCCGCAAAACCCATTGTTCTGCTAAGTCATTGAAAATAAATGGAGGCGAGTACCGGAATCGAACCGGTGTACACGGATTTGC
>CAZXVJ010000062.1:0-11795 GCA_964644385.1 uncultured Hyphomonas sp.
AAGTATCCAAGAAAGACCGCAGCTTCCGGCTTCGGCTTGGATGCTTGAGTTTCCGCAATGCTTTCGCCTCGATCTGCCTGATCCGCTCGCGCGTCACTGAGAATTGCTGGCCAACTTCTTCCAGCGTGTGATCGGTGTTCATGCCGATGCCGAAACGCATGCGTAGGACGCGTTCTTCACGCGGAGTGAGCGAGGCGAGCACACGGGTTGTTGTCTCCCGCAGATTGCTCTGGATCGCGGCGTCAACGGGCAGCAGAGCCGCTTTATCCTCGATGAAATCACCCAGGTTTGAATCTTCGTCGTCACCAATCGGGGTTTCCAGGCTGATCGGCTCTTTGGCGATTTTGAGCACTTTGCGGATTTTCTCCAGCGGCAGACCCAGCTTTTCGGCCAGTTCTTCCGGCGTCGGTTCCCGCCCGATCTCGTGCAGCATCTGGCGCTGCGTCCGGATGATCTTGTTGATCGTCTCGATCATGTGCACCGGAATACGAATGGTGCGGGCCTGGTCGGCGATAGAGCGCGTGATCGCCTGACGGATCCACCACGTCGCATAGGTGGAGAACTTATAGCCGCGGCGATACTCAAACTTATCGACCGCTTTCATCAGGCCAATATTGCCTTCCTGAATCAGATCGAGGAATTGCAGGCCGCGATTGGTATATTTCTTTGCAATCGAGATAACCAAACGCAGATTGGCCTCGACCATTTCTTTCTTGGCAATCCGGGCTTCGCGCTCGCCCTTTTGTACCGTCTGCACAAGGCGGCGATAGTCATCAATCGGAATACCGATTTCTTGCGCGATCTCTGAAATCTCAGCGCGTACGTCTTCAATTTCCAGCGTCTTACCTTCAACGAAGCGTTTCCACTTTGCAGACCGCTCCATCACGGTCGCGGCCCAATCGGGCGCCAGTTCGTTGCCGAAATAGCTTTCGAGGAAATCCTTGCGCGGCACGCCATAAGCGTCAGCCATACGCATCAAGCGGCCTTCCAGCCCCATAAGCTTTTTGTTGATCGTGTAGAGCTGCTCGACCAACGCCTCGATGCGGGCATTATTGATGTGCATGGTTTTGAGGTTTTCAACGATGGTCGCCGAAATCTCATTGAATTCATCCTGCGCTTTCGGTGTCAGGCCTTTGCCTTCCAAACGCCGCGCAACTTGCTTGTCTTGCAATTTACGGAACTGGCCAAAGTCGCCCGCAATCCCATCTAGCTTATCGAGCACGCCATCGCGCAGTTCGGCTTCCATAGCAGACATAGACATCGCCGCTTGCTCGTCTTCGTCTTCCTCGTCGTCATCATCATCGCTGTCAGAGTCTTCAGACTTCGCCTCGTCGGCCTCGTCTTTCTCTTCTTTCGGCTTCGGCTCTGGCGCAGGATTTTCCGCGCCATAAGTGGCCTCCAGGTCAATCAGATCGCGTAGCAAGATACGCTCATTCACCAATTCGTCGCGCCACACCATCATGGCTTCAAATGTTAGCGGGCTTTCGCACAGGCCGCGGATCATCGCATCTCGTCCAGCTTCGATTCGCTTGGCAATCGCAATTTCGCCTTCACGGCTGAGCAGCTCAACCTGCCCCATTTCGCGAAGATACATCCGCACAGGATCGTCGGTTCGGTCTGAACCGCGCGCGTTGCCCTTTTTGGCGACGACTTTCTTGTTCTCAATCTTGGTGAGCGCTTTACCTTGCTCTTCGGCTTGTTCTTCGGTTTCCACGATGGCAATGCCAGCTTCGGTCACCTGATCCATCACGTCTTCGATCTGCTCGGCGGAAATTCGGTCTTCGGGAAGAAACGCATTGAGGTCATCATGGGTGACAAAGCCGCGTTTCTTGGCTTTGGTCAGAAACTTTTTAATGTCGCTGGTCTTAAGCGTGTTTGCCGCTTCAAGTGCGGCCGCTTCTTTTGCGGCTTTAGCCGCCTTTGCGAGGGCAGCTTTTGTTGGCTTTTTAACGGCCGTCTTCTTTTTCGCCGCTGTTTTCTTAGGGGCTTTTGCGGGAGCTTTCTTGGCGGGGGCCTTAGATGTGGTTTTCTTAGCCGCAGCTTTTGTCACAGATTTTGCCTTTTTCTCTGCAGGTTTCTTCGCCGCAGGTTTAGGGGTTGTTGTTTTGCTCGTCTTGGCCTTGGCCGAGGTCGCTTTTGTTGTTTTAGCCTTCGCCTTGGTCGCCGCAGCTTTCGCGGGCGCCTTCTTAGTGGACGCTGCTGCTTTGGTCGCTTTCGCCTTGGCTTTGGCGGGGGTCTTCTTCGTCGCAGTTGCCATTGTCACTCATCTCCCATGCGCCTTACGATATGCTAAACAACATATGCGGCGCTTAATTTTAGTCTCGTGTTTTAGCTTTCGCCTGCTTGCTCTGCAGCTTCATTCATGCGTGCTTTCAGGGCTCGACGCTCCGCAACTTTACGGTGGCGCCGACGCCAAGCGGACGGTGAAGCCGTAGCTTCTCCGCTCGCAGCATCTGTGCCAGCCTCATCGCGGGATCCCACATCGTCGTACTGCTCTAGGGCGATAAGCCATTCCCTTGCCTCTGGACCATCTGATAAGATGTCAGGCGTAGCGGGGTAATCGGTGAGCAGTTTGGCGGCGCGCATATTCCCTATCTTCAACAAATGGGTACTCAAAGCCCCGCGGTCAACTGTTTTTGCAGTATCTGACAGATCAAGCAGCGCGTCACGCATCACGCTGACATCTGGATCAGGAAAGATCGCCTGCGCAAGAGCCTCTTCCCCAACCGCGAGAAGCGCCGGAGAATCAATCGCCCGGACAATCAATCCAAGCCCTTTCAGTTTCGCAGGCGCTCCTGACTTGAGAACCGCGTAGCCGGCTCCCCCGGCGGGCGAATTTTGTCCCTTGGCGGGACCATTCCTGTTGTTGTTATTGCGATTGGCGCGGCGAAGCGTCCATAAATGGTCCTTCATACGCGCCCGCAAGTCTCGCTCATAGGCAGCGCGAACTCCGCCATGCTGAACTTGCCGCGCTGCGGCCATCAAGCGCGCTTCCAGCCCAGCCTGTCGCTCTGGCGTATCAAGCGGTTCGGCCCCCACTTCGCGTCGCCACAGCAATTCTGACAAGGGAACCGCGCCGTCCAGGGCCGTTGCCATCGCGGGCGCGCCGCGGTCACGAATCAAATCATCGGGGTCCATGCCTTGCGGCAATAGCGTAAAATATAGCGATCGCCCCGGCTCAACATGCGGCAGAGCGCGGTCAATCGCGCGATAAGCTGCGCCAAGGCCCGCCCGATCGCCATCAAAGCACAGCAGCGGTTCTGGCCCGGCCGCCCATAACAGGCGCAACTGATCTTCGGTCAGCGCGGTCCCCAGCGGGGCCACGGCGGCGCCAAACCCGGCTTCAGCCAACGCAATCGCGTCCATATAACCTTCACAAACAATCAGGCCGCCGCCTGTGCCATGGCCGAGCGCCTCGCGCGCCACCTTGTAGCGGTAGAGCACTTTGGATTTATGAAACAATGGCGTGTCGCCAGAGTTTAGGTATTTTGGTTTTGCGTCCGGCGTCATGCCTCGCCCACCAAACGCGATGATGCCGCCTCGGCTATCTGCGATAGGAAACATAATGCGCCCGCGAAACGCGTCATAGGGTTCGCCGCCCTTGTCAGACTTTTTGGTAAGGCCGGCCTCCAAAATCTCGTCTTCGGTGAACCCTTCGGCTTTGAGATGCACGCCGGTCTTGCGCCAATCATCCGGCGCGTAGCCAATGCGATGGCGCGACCAGGCCGCCTTCGACAATCCGCGTCCATCCAGATAGACGCGCGCTTCTTTGCCTTCAACAGAACGCAGGCGCTCCTCGAAAAAGCGCGCGGCGGCCTCACACGCGGCCTGCAAACGCTTACGGCGGTCATACGCCTCTGCCGCCTCAGGTGTTGCTTTGGGCAGTTCCATGCCCACTTCAGCTGCAAGTTTCTCGACCGCATCCATGAAGCTCAAGCGCTCTGTCTCCATGACAAAGCTGATGACATCCCCGCCAATGCCAGATGAGAAGCATTTGAAAATGCGCTTTTGGTCATTGACGTAAAAGCTTGGTGTTTTCTCCGCGGTGAAGGGCGATAGGCCGACCCACTCTTTGCCTTGCTTCTTGAGCTTCACCTTCCGGCCGATCACGTCTGATGGACGCACCCGCGCCTTCAACTCGTCAACAAATCCATCTGGAATACGCACGCCTTTGCTCATACCGTCACTTTAGCGCGGGCGGCCCGTTCTTGGTAGAGGCGAAACGCAATCAGCTTACTCGCTTTGGCTGGCTTTGCCGGGGCGATAGGTCCGTGTGGCCACTGCCTCAACATCGGCGCGTTCAATCAAGGCGGGTCGCCATTTCTGTGCGGCAAACAGCGGCGCTTGATCGCCAAAGTGCGGCGAGGTTTCATCCAATACGGCGCTGCCATAATTATTGATCAGCTCTGCCGACACATCGCCGTCCGGCCCCCACTCAACCAGCGCAATCCAAGTATCGCCCGCCGTCATGTGAAGCGTTCCATCGTCGCGCATCTCAGCTGGATATACGGCGCGCAGAATGTCTGGCCCGCCGCCAATGGGATAGGACTCGTCTCCGCGCGCCAGACGATTGATCTCCCCCCATTCAGGATCAATCCGGCCGTAATGCGTCTCCAAATAGGCCACAGCCTCGCGAAAAGCATCGCTTGGCGTGGGCGCTGGCACCCCGGTGTACTTCGCCGTCACCTCCCGCACCGTCGTCAACCCGCCTAAGGCAGCGTGACGGCTCGTCTCGTCCATGCTGAGATCCCACGCTGCCAGATGGGCCGCAGCCGCCGCCATTTGTGGGTCATCGCTCCAATCCATCGCCAGTACTTCCTTCACCAGCTTGGCCGCTTTTGAGCCTTGCGCGTAAAATTTGTCGAACTTGATCTCAAGCAAGCGTTCGCGATCGATCAAACGGTTGCCGCCGGTCAACTCCACCATCCGCATGGCCCGGCTCGTCATATTGGTTTGCAGCCCCATCGATTCTGGAAAATCGCCCGGTTTCAAATTGTCGGGGCCGTCGGTTGCGGCGAAGGGTTGATTGTTGGAATTCCAGACCAATCCCGATTGCGGATTTACCAATTTGGGCACTTGAGCATATGGGCGATAGCCATCCCAGATGAGATCGGCACGGTCGCCCGGCAAAACTTTACTCCAATCCCAACCGTCAATCCGGTTCGGATATTGTCCATTATGGACAAAGGCGATGGTGTCGTCGCGGTCTGCATAAATATAATTGATACTCGGCAGCGCCAACATGCTCATGGCTTCTGAAAAGCTGTCATAGTCTTTGGCATGGTTGAGGCGATAATATTGTTCCAACTGGCGAATTTCGCCCATGCCTGCATACCGCAATGCGTATGTGCCATGCTTGGCCTCAACCACTGGGCCATGCGCAGAGCGTAGCACTTGGCGCTTCGCCTTGAACGCAAACGGCCCCAGCAGTTTTACATTGATCACCGCCGTCGACACCTCAAAGTCGACCCATTCCCCATCCAACCTATATTGCATTTGATCGTCTGGATTGCGCTCCAGCAGGTAGACATCTGCCAAGTCCTGCTCGCTGACCGTATTGGCCCAGCCGATGGACCGGTTAAAGCCGTGCAAGACAACCGGCGTGCCGGGAAACAGCCCGCCCATAATGTCTAGCCCCTCCTCGCTCACTGTGTGGGCTTCATACCAAGCGACCGGCCCAGACAGTGGCTGGTGGGAATTGATCATTAAGCGCGTGACGCCATCCCCAGCCCGCTGAGACGACACCGCGATGGCATTTGAGCCGCGCTCTGCCATTGTCTTCGGACGAACATGCCATGCCTTTCGGCCGGGCCCCGGATCCATCGCCAACTCGGCTTGATAATCCTCTCCAAAAAGTTCCAGTAGGTCGCCGTCAAGCCCATAGAAAAACGGCGTTTTGAACACAAAGCCAGCCACAACATCTTGGCCCGTAAACGGCGCGAGCCCTGGCCAAGTCGCGCCCGGGTTTTCTGCCGCATATAAGTTCATGCCCGCTGCATAGCTCTCGGCGATCGCTCTAACGTCTGCTGGCACATCGGTTTCATACCGCTTCAATGTTTCCCAAACGCCGAACAGCGACACGATATAATCCGTCGGAGCAGCATCCGCCCCGCGATAATGCGCCAGAACGCCCCGGGTCGCCGCCACGGTTTCCTGTATCGTCTCAAAGTCGTCTTCAGCATGCGCATAAGCTAAGCCGAAAGAGACGTCGGCGTCCCGCGCGCCATAAATGTGGGGCACGCCCCAATTGTCGCGAATAATTTCGGCATCATAGGCCGCCGCGCCCGCGCTCAATATCTCGGCAGAGGGATTCTTTGGCACGGGGTTCCAAAGCCAAATCGCTGCGCCAATCACACCCAGCAGCGCCAATCCTAAAAACCACCGCACATATTTCATCATTTGCCCTATACCCGACGCGCTTGCTCAAACAACAACCTGAACCGGGCACAGCGCCGCCGCAAGGCTGCCCCTGCGTCGTCTGTGCGATATGTCTAAGGGACCGCCAAGAACAATCGGTGTCCTAGCCCGCGAGTGCTATGCGAACCGCTTTACCCGCCTCAGCGGCGTCAATCTCACCGGGATAGCGGTCTTTTAGCGCGTTCATACACCGCCCCAAATCCTTTAAGCGTGTCGCCCCAAGGTCATCAATAATCTCGCGCACAGCCAATTTAAGCGCAGGACCGTCGAGCGTTTTGGGCAAAAACTCCTCAATGACTTCAATTTCCTCACGCTCGCGGATCGCTTCTTCGATGCGCCCAGCCTCATCAAACTCGCGCGCGGAAATTTCCCGCTGAGCAACCATGGTCGTCAGCGTGCCCAGCAATTCAGGTTCAGGGCACTCTTCGCCTGCACCACGCTCTCTCGCGCAAACGTCGCGGTCGTTCAGTGCACACTGAATAAGGCGCAGCGTGCCCAAACGAACAGGCTCGTCTCCACTCGCTTCCGCCGCCTCTAGGGCTTTCTCGATACGGATACGCATTGGAGCGGTCTCAATAATGATGTCACGGCTCATGCCGAACTACCTTTTCTGTCACCTGTATATATTTAGACTGTGCCTGCTTGACCTTCTTAAGACTCAGCCCTTATTGCACCGGGCAAGTGTTGGTGAAGAAGATTAACGACTCAGAAACGCCGGGAGCGCAAGGCACATATGGTTGAAACTAATTCAATTCAAGCCCCTTCAACTGCGACGGGAGCCATCGCACTGGCGGACGGCACGGTCTTTCTCGGGCGCGGCGAAGGCGCAATAGACACAGCAGTCGGCGAACTCTGCTTCAACACTGCCATGACAGGCTATCAAGAGATATTGACCGACCCATCCTATGCTCACCAGCTGATCCTTTTTACCTTTCCCCACATCGGAAATGTTGGCGCAAATGCCGACGATCATGAAGAATCAAGCGCGGAAGCGGCAACCGCTGCCCGCGCAGCTATTTTTCGCGATCCGATCACCGAGCCGTCGAATTGGCGCTCTGAAGTCCATTTTGGAGCGTGGCTCGCCAGCAAAGGCATTGTCGGGCTTAGCGACGTTGATACACGCGCATTGACCCGCATCATTCGCGAAGGCGGCATGCAAAAAGCTGCGATTTGCCATGCGCCAGACGGAAACATTGATACCGGCGCCTTGGTCAAACAGGCTCAGGATTGGGGCGGGCTTGAAGCGTCTGATCTCGCGGCGGACGTGGACGCAGATACGGCTTATGAGAACGCCGAGAAGCTGTGGTCAATAGACGGCGGATTTAGCGATCTTTCAAAGGCGAAGCATCACGTCGTCGTGGTGGATTTTGGCGTGAAAAAGAACATATTGCGTAACTTGGCGAGCGTCGGCGCGCGGGCCAGCGTGGTTAGCGGAGACACCCGCGCGGAAGATATTTTGGCGCTCGAACCAGACGGCATCGTGTTTTCTAACGGCCCTGGTGATCCGGCGGCGACGATCCTGCGGTCTGGCGATATGATCCGCGCTTTGATTGAGAGCGGCAAACCGATTTTGGGCATTTGCCTCGGCCATCAATTATTGGCGCTGGCGCTGGGCGCGAAGACCAAAAAGATGGATCAGGGCCATCACGGGGCCAACCATCCGGTTCAGGATTTAACCACGGGCAAGGTTGAGATCGTGTCGATGAACCATGGCTTTACAGTGGACGCGGCAACGCTGCCGAAAGGCGTCGAGGAAAGCCATCGCAGTCTGTTTGATGGCACCAATTCCGGCCTCGCTGTGAAGGGCAAGCCGATCATCTCTGTGCAGCACCACCCCGAAGCCAGCCCCGGCCCGCAGGACAGTTTCTATCTGTTTGATCGGTTTGCGGACTTGATGAACGGCTAGGCGAGCACCTTGCCGCTGGACAGGCGCTCGGCCCGTAACGCGCGTAATTCGTCGCCCAGAACTTCCTCGAAATAGCGGTCGCAGCCGAGGCACATATTGGTCACGTCGCGGCCCTTTCCATCGGCCTCAGTTGAGCGGGATTTGAAGGTCTCACGGCTCCAGCCATTTGCCAGTCCCATGCCTTCAGGATCACCGCGATTAAGTGCCTGAATGGACGGCAGCGCGCCGACGCTTGCAAGAATGTCCTCCACGCGCTCTTCGGCCAGAGAGCCCAACGGCGCTTTGGTTTTGAGGCAACAGGGATAAATTGAGCCATCCGGTTCAATCGCAATCTCACTGCCCGCCGCGCCGATGTGCAGGAAGTTTTTCGCGCCAGACCAGCGGGCGCAGAAATTGGTGTCATAGTTGGCATTGGACAAGCCGTTCGTCATCGCACGGCCGCGGGGCCACAGCTCTCCGATCCATAGGTCTTCTTGCGCGCCGAAGAACAGGAATGTGGGCGCGCCATCTTTAGGTTTAGCGCCCGGTTTTGGCATGTTGAGGCGATCATCCTTATCCCCGCCAAGGGAGATTTCAGAGACGCCGCGCGAGGCCATCATCTCGCGCATATCGGCCATGAAGCGGAACTTTTTGTCGCCCTTCATGCCGACATGATAGTCATCAATGGAGGCGATTGCGATGGATGTGATGCCGCGTTGGAGCAATTCATCCAGAATGGTTTCGGTCAGCACATCGCCCGTGGTTTGCATCGACAGGCGCGGCGGCGCATCCGGCCAGCGGCGCTGAATGGCTTCCAGGGCGGGATAGAATAATTCCTCGCGAACGCCATCAATCAGAAGTTCGCCGCCCGCCAGAATTAGGTTTGTCGGTGCGCGCTTGCCTGTTTCAGGATCGAGCCAGCTCATATCGTCCGGCAGGTTGGCGATTACAGCCTCATAGGCGCGCTGACCTTCGCTGACGACCTCGGTCAGCGCGTCACGAATGTAGGGGCGGAAGCGATCATCATAGCAATGCTTGCATTTACGGTGACAGGCCCATGTCAGGACCCAATAGATCGATTGCATCGCGCGCTCCAATTGTTCGACGTCCCCGAGCAAAAGGCTAAGCGGTTGAAGGGGCCAGGTCGAGAGCGCTCACGCGGAGTTTATAATTGGGCAGCACGTGCGGCCGCTGTGAGGCGGCTTGGGGCGGACTGAATTTTTACAGAGATTAGATCGCGGTCAGGGGATGGGGATAAGGGCGTCCGCGATTTCATCCGGGCGCAGAAACGCCTGCGCGCCTGCTTCGCCAAGCGAGATCGGGCGCGCGAGGGTTCGGGCGACCGTGTACATCCACGCCGGATAATAGGCCCACGTCAGGCTCTCAAATGTGAGCGTTGTGAAAACGGGCGGAAGGTCGTCTCGCAAATTGTCAGAAACGAACGACATCGTCAGCGTACCGCGCGGCCCCAAGTGGAGCATCACGGCGCAATCCTCTCCGCGCGCCACGCGCTGCGCCATCCAGCGGTCGAGCCGCCGGAACTGGAGCCACAGCCATGGCCAATAAAGAATTGGACACGCCATATAGTAGGGGATTTGCGAAGCTTTCATGGCGCTGAGATTATCCCAGAGCGCAAGGGAGGCGGATTGAGCAGGGACATGTTGGGGTGTGGGACAGCATTTGCTGCAGGATGCGGGCATTCGGGTGTGGGAAAGCGCCGTTTCTATCCCCCATTTAGAGCCGCCAGAGCGAGGCGTGGAAGGTCTGGATGGCGAGGCTGCCGCTGCTGGTCTTGCCATCCTGCGAGCGTCTGGAGCGGTCTTCTCCGCCCCCAAGGAACAGGTCTTCATCCGACACCCCGTCCACCCTGCAAGGGGCATTCCAGAGGGGGCATTTTCAAGGGAGGCCTAAAGGGGCCAGAATGGCGCCAGTTCAGCACCGGGGGCGCCATTTTGGCACCATAAAAACAATCGTATTTTCAGTGCGTTAGCACCGAGTTCTCCCCACAGGGGAAACTCGCTTTATCTTGCCAGACACTCACAAAAGCAAGATACCCGAAAAAGAAAGTGAGCTTCTCACCGCATCCAAATCACCTGATGATACTTGCCAACAATAGAGATGTTCATTGATTGGGATGACCACTCCGCGACACTTTTCTTGCGCAATCCATTCAATTAGCGGAATGCCATCGATTGGAGAAGATAGATGATTTCGATTGACAATATTAGCTGAGAACACATCTCTCAATCGATGATTTCGAAAAGACTGTTTTGCATTCATATCCACCAGCCATGCAGTATTTCGTGACATTTGCTCAGCTGTGTCCCCCGCAATTGAATTTCCAATCGCGAACGCATCGGGCATTTCTTCGATATCCATCGAACGAATGAAGCCATAGTCTCCACATTCATCGCTTCGCAATGTTGAGAGAAAGCTTACAGAACGACCAAGGACTTCCTCAACAGAAGCTGAGGCCAAAAACATATGAAAACTGAACGTGTTTGTGGTCGTTTTATGCCAGAGCGCTGTATAGATGTAATCTCGCAAGTCATCAGAGTTGTTTAGCGTATATTCTTGCGCATAATCGATATTTACGAGTCCGAGTTCGGATATCCTTGTCTTGCGACCAAGATATGTTCTTTCGTTTTTCCAGTCCTTTGCTTTCACCACCGTTTTGCTTACATCTAGAGAATTATCGGCTAGAATATCAACTAGAAAGCCATCGAATCGATGCCAGTTTACTGAACATACGCTGTCATACAAACAGAACAAGGCTCCCACTATTTGCTACTCCTGTTGATAAACACCATTTTCTTCAACACCTAAAAACTATCTTCAACACCTACAAAACGTCCTTCAGAATCAACGAGTATGGTTGGATTATACGTTCCTCGCAACTGTTCGGTAACGTTCACGGGGAGTCCATTTGTGCCCATCATATACTCAGAGCCAGTTGGGTCGACAGCTGTGGCAATGCTCGCCGGGTCCATGGGGTTAACTCTGCCGCTAAACGTTCCTGAAATCATCGGCACTAAGGAAAGAATATTTAGTCCTCTTACCACGGGCGCTTGAACTGTGAGTTTTTGTCCTGTGCGCGAATTTGTATACGTTTTTCCAACCTCGGAACTCCACTTTTGAGTTTGGCTGGTAACTGATTGGCTGGGTGAAACCTTTTCACCCAGCGTTACCTTGCTGCCGTGAACGACAGCGGCATCGGGCAACTTCCTCGGAGCAGTGGGGTCACCAGTAATTGTTCTCATGCTTTGATTGAAATGTTGTCTAGATGCACCGTCAACGTTCCCACGAATTTCATCTGCAATAGCAACCGATCCAGCAGCGTGCGCTGCTCCATTTGCCCCACGTGTAACCTGAGGTTTGCCGTGGGTTTCGATTTCCTCTTCCTGCATCCCCGTCGGATCCGTCGCGTTGAGTGGATCATTTGCGACAACAAGTCCGCCTGACGGACTTCCGGCAACCGCATCACACCTTCTTG
>CAZXVJ010000063.1:0-11188 GCA_964644385.1 uncultured Hyphomonas sp.
AAATCAGTCCCTCACTTCGCCCGCGCCTAAAACTCTTCTTCTGGAATGGGGGGCAGCTCTGATGGGATCGGCACGTCTGGGGCGCGGGGCTTGGCCTCTGGAATTGTGGTGTCAGATGGGTTTTCAAAGATGCGGCGGATGACGCCGGGCGCGAGCGCAGACAGCGGATTGACCGAGACATTGGCCTTTTCAAGCGAGCCGTTGACGCCATAGGTGAGCGAGAACACGCCCTCGCCATCTCGGCCAACCACTAGATCGCCGATGATCGGGATGCCGCCGAGCGCAGAGTTTAGACCGAAGCTGGGCACCAAGACGCCGTCAAATTCGATCGCGCCCGTTTTGCTGTTGATGTAGCCGTTTGATGTCAGCCCCAGCGCGGGGCCTTGCGCTTTGCCGCCTGTCACAATGTAGCGCCCTTCTGAGATGGTCAGTGGCACCTCAATATTGGAGAACAAAACCCCTTCACCGCCGAGCGTGTCTGCCAAGCCTCGCAAAGACGCGAGTGACAGAATTTGCGTCAGGAACGGCGCGTCACGCAAGCGCGCGCCCTGAATGTTTATGTTCAGCCTTGCTGGAGCCCTATTGAATGCAAGCGTGCCTTTCATGTCGAGGTCGCCGCCCTCCAGGAAATCGAGACCGAAGAAGGACGCAGCCAGAAACCCAGCATCTCCGCCGACAATGCTGATGGCAGGCGCGCCGCTGCCGCCGGCCTCATAACGCGCATCAAATTTCGAGTTCCCGCCCGTCTCCCCAATCACTGTTAGTTTTTCGAGTCCGGTTTCCGCCGAGATGACCCCAATGCTGGCATCAGTGAGCAGAAGCGTTTCGCTGAGCCTGAGGCGTTCAACATTTGCCTCCAGACTGAACGGAGTCGATTTTTTGGGGCCGCCACCCATCGCGCCAAGCCCCGGCATTGCGCCAGAGATGTCGAGATATTCACCCGACAGAGACAGCTGCAATCCATCATCAGCGCCGCGGGCGACCGCACCGGAAACATCTGCGGTGTCTTTCAACATGGCGCTGTTCACGATCGCAGAGATCAGCTTCAAATTTGTTCCGACGACAAGGTCCATATCCAGCCGGGCATCTTCTGACGAAAATATCAGATTGCCGGAGCGACTGTTTTCCTGCACCGAAAAATTGACGGACGCTTTAGCAGGCTCGCCCTTCGGCTTGACCCAGCCCAGCTCTGACACGTCCACACGTGAGCTATCCAGATCGAGGGAAAGCGCCGCGCTGGACAGCCCTTTTTGATCAATTTTGGCCTGCATTTCGACTGGAATTTCACCAGACAGGTAGGCGCGGCCCAGCAAACCAAAACTGTTGAGAAGATCAGGCGTTACGACGGCCGAGGCGGATAGATCAGTGGGCTGATTGCCGTCACTGAAGCCATCCCGCCATGTGAACTGAACCGGCACAGGCCCCAGATCCCCGAAGCCCGTGACGGTAACGCCCGTTTTGTCAAAGTTGAGCTTTGTTGTAGCGGACGTCATGTCAAAGCCGAGCGCAGCGTTCTTCAAGCCGGCATTTTCAATCGCGCCAACGCCGGACCAGCGAACGTCTTTTTGGTCAACATTGTCTCGCGCCGGGCGGAACATTTCGAATGTCAGATCCGCCTCACCCTCAAGGCGCTCGGTATCGAAATCAACTTTCAAACGCGACTCGGTGAGCACTTTCATAAGGCTTTTCGCAGGGCCGCGGCCTTTGGCGAAAATGCGGAAGTCTTCTCCCTTCGGACGGAAGGCTGGGAAATCGACGACGCCATCCGTCAGATCCCAATCCACATATTTGCCGCTGTCGACGAGAATTTTGAATGTGTTGCCTGTCAGCTTGGCGCGGCCATTGGCAGCCTCTACCGGGGGCACATCGCTGAGAAACGCCACGGTGCCATTCTCGACCTGGAAGGTGACATCAACCGCCTCGTCCGCGATACCGCCCTCCTCGAAGCTATCGCGCGCAACTTGAATGTTGGCCTCGACGTCTTTCACAACGGCATTCAAAATGCGCTGCTCGATGAAGCGGCGCGCGCCCTTGCCCTCGTTGACAGGCCAGTGGGCAAGGATGTCTTGTTTGGAAATCTCGCCCGAACTGGTGGCTGTCAGCGTGCCGATAATTGGTGGCTCACCTGTCTTTCGATCTTGAACTTGTTTGATGTCGGCTTTGATGCTGATTGCGCCATCGGGCACTTTGAGCGTGGCCTTTTTCAGAACAAGGTGGCGCTCTTCTGGGTTTGCTGCGCCGGCCAGAGACAGGCCAGACCATTTAAACGGCGCGGCAAAGGAGGGCGTCATATCGAGGGTCAGCGCGTCACTGGTTAGGGTGAAGTCGCGCAAATCCTTGGCGTTCAGAACGTCTTCCAAGGTCAGGATAAAGCCGCCGGATAATGGCCCAGCGCTGGAACTGGCCATGTCGAGCACAAGTTGATCCGTGTCGGCTTTATACGTGCTGGTGGCGGTTAGGTCGGCCAGATTGAGCCGCCGCCCCTGAAACGGCAAGTGGCCTTCGCCCGATTGGGTGGCGAAAACAAACTCATCGAGTCCATTGGTTTTGTCACCTGAGATGCTGAGTTGGATATCAGACTGCAATCCGGATATGCCCGCATCATCGACGCCAAATCGCTCGGCCAGCTCTGCGATGGGCCAGTCTGCGATGCCTAGCTCTGCGGCAATGCGCTCACCCTCGCCCGACGTGGCGATATCGACGGCAAGCCCGGCCGGCAAACCTTCCCCGACACCGCTGCCAGAGACCGACAAACTCAACCCACTATCCTGACGTTTGATTTCGCCTTTTGAATTGGTGATCTTGAACAGAGGTTGCTGCTCTGGGCCGCGCAGTCGCAGCTCGAAATTCGCGTAGGTCAGGCTTTCGGTCGTGAACCGTTCACGCGCGCCTTCGACGCCTGTGATAAGAATGGGAAGAACTTCGTTTGCACGCGCAAGCCACTCTTTGGGCGTCTCAGGCAATGTGCCCTGAGGGATTGGCGGGAGTGGGTCGCCGGCAATTTGCCATTGGCTGGGCGACATCTGATCAATGTTGAGCCAGCCGTCCTGCATATGAAGCTGCAAAACTTCAAACTCACCCGTTATCAGGGATGAGGCGGATAGGATGATCTCAGCGCGATCTGCCTCGGCGCTCAAATCGCCTTCCATGGTTTTGAGTTGTAATGTGTTGGCGGTAACAACGACACGGCGGTCATCTGGCGACCATTCCAGAAAGACTTCACCCAAGGAGACAGGACGCCCATCGCGCGCACGCGTGAGCGCGTCTTCGACATCGTCTCGAAATATCCCCAGTTCCATCGGGCCGCTGGACAGTCGAAACGCCAGCAGCGCAACGGCCACGGCAATAATCAGGATCAAGCCGCCAATGATCTCCAGCAGGATGGTTACGGTGCGGCGGCCCACGGGCACCTCCAATTTACTCAGGTCAGGTTGGTCGAACCCGTTTTACAGATATAAGCACAGGCCGCAGACTGTGCCATAGGAGGATTACATGACCGCAAATATTCAAGAAGGCGCTAAGGCGCCGACCTTTAAGATCGAAACCACAAACGGCCCGCGGGCGTTGAGCGACTATAAAGGCAAATATTTGGTGCTCTATTTCTACCCAAAAGACGACACGCCGGGATGCACCAATGAGGCGAAAAACTTTTCTGAGCTCTCAGACTCGTTTGCAGACGCTAACGCAGAGATTTTAGGGATTTCCAAAGACACTCTAGCAAAGCACGAAAAGTTTACTGCGAAGCATGACTTAAACATCACATTGGGGTCTGATGAGGACGGCGCTGTCTGTGAGGCATTTGGCGTTTGGGTTGAGAAGAAAATGTATGGCCGAACCTATATGGGCATACAGCGCGCCACATTCCTGATCGATCCAAAAGGCGTCGTTCAAACCGTCTGGCCGAAGGTGAAAGTGAAAGGACACGCCGATTCCGTGCTCGCCGCGCTGACCGACTAAAATTGACTGCGACATATCTATCACGCCAAAAATTGCACAAAATTAACCTCTCATTTACCCAATTAGGCGAATTTCTGGCAAATAATTTCATTTTTGGGCTTCCGTTTGAGTCCGAGAATGTTTATTCATATTGAATGGGCGAGGGAAATGAACTGCAGCGTTTATTGCAGTTAACAGAGTTTAATCTGTAAAAGTTAGGTAGCGTAGATGGCCAAATGGACAGCAAACCTTCGATCTACATTCGGTCGAGCGTTCCCCGAACGACAAATTTACCATCGAAGCGGCGGCACTGTCCGGTACATCTCAGTTTCTCCCTGGCAACAGGCAATAATGGCTTGCGGGGCCGTTGCTATTGCGGGTTGGACCCTTTTCGCAACAGGAAGCTACATCCTCGGCGGCGGCTCGATTGGCGCTGCAGGCGGCGCAGATCAGCAAGAAGTCGTAAAGTATGAGCGCTGGGTGCAGGAGTTGCGCGCCAAAGATGCGCTAACACGCTCGCAACTGCAGGAACGCACCGAAGCCTACACGGCCTCAACCGTGACAATGGAAGACCGCCATAACAAGCTAGAAGATTTGCTTGAGCAATTGCAGAACGAAGACGATCTGGAAATTTCAGCGCTGCAGGGAGATAACTCTACCCTACTCATCAAGGCAACGATTGAAGAGGCCGACAGCCGCCAATCGCGCGAGATGGCGGTGCAAACCGCGTCGCTCGTCTCTGTCGGGTCACGCGCCCGCGAAGACGCTATTGAATCCGCTCAAACAGACATTCTGAATAAAATGGAAGACATCGCTGTGGCGCGGGCCGAGCGCGCACGCGGGGTACTTAAACTCACCTCTGTGGGCAGCGACCGCATCATCGGAGATGAGGGCATGGGTGGACCGCTCGTCCCGATGGCAGCGTACACACCGACAGATCTTTCGCAGGAAGAGGCCTTCGAATCGCGCGCTGCCCAGGTTGAAGCCAGAGTCGCTGAAGCGCGTTACTATCGCAGTATCGTCGCGAACTTGCCGCTTGCCGCGCCAGTCGGCGATAAGTATCGCAAGACCAGTAATTACGGCCTGCGGGTCGACCCGTTCAATAAACGGCCCGGATGGCACAATGGCTTGGATCTGGCCGCCTATCGCAACGCGCCAATCGTAGCAGCAGGCCCCGGCAAGATTACGTTTGCAGGCACAAAGTCAGGTTATGGACGCCTTGTTGAAATCGACCACGGGCATGGCTTTAAGTCTCGTTATGGGCACCTTCGCAAGATTCTTGTCAAAAAAGGCGACATTGTTGAAGTCGGCCACGATATTGGAAAAATGGGAACAACTGGACGAAGCACTGGCGATCACCTGCATTACGAAGTATGGTTTAAGAATAAGCCCTACGATCCAGAGAAGTTTTTGAAAGCAGGCCAATATGTTCACCAAGAATAAAGGGGCAGAAAGCTCTCCCTCCAGAGACATGCCGAAGCCATCTGCCTCACAAGACGCCATTCGCGGCGCCTCCTCCAAATCAGCATCACGCGTCGCTTCGATTATTTGCGAAGACATGAAAATCAACGGGTCGGTGATGTCTCACGGCGCCCTGCACATTGATGGCACGGTGGACGGAGATGTTCAGGCGGTCGACATTACAATCGGCGCATCCGGCCACATTACCGGCGAAGTGAAGGCCGAGGTCGTGAAAGTTAAAGGCAAGGTCAAAGGGTCCATCCGGGCGCGTAAGGTCGAGCTAGAATCGGGCGCTCACGTGAAGGGCGATATTGTTCACGCATCTCTGCAAATTCAGTCGAATGCTGTGTTTGAAGGGCAGGTCAAACACTCTGATGACCCATTGAAAGACAGCGCTCCTCGCGCTGCGGAATCTACGTCTGGGAAGTCATCGGGTTCACCAACCGCCTTTGGTATCCCGACCACCCCGTCTTAGGTTCACTCCGAAATTGATGAACATTAAACCGCTGGCGCTTCTGAAGCCCGGCGGTTTATTTATATGTGTATTTGGCTTTCGCCGCGTCAATCATCCATAAGACAAGCAAGCCCAAATTGAATGACCAAGAGGACACGAATGACTGCTCCCGTTTCGCTTTCGCCACAAGAGGTTTCTGATTATATCGCTGCGGCAGGTCGCGCCGCCTGGGATGTGCCGGATATTGCGACAGATACCCCGCGCCGTAACATCCAATCTGTCGGCATCATTGGCGCTGGAACTATGGGCGGCGGGATTGCGATGAATTTTGCCACCGCTGGTATTCCGGTGACGATCCTGGAGACCAAACAAGAAGCGCTTGATCGCGGACTGGCCGTCGTTCGCAAGAATTATCAGCGCTCTGCCGACAAAGGCCGTTTTCCGCAAGACGAAGTCGACGCCCGAATGGCACGCCTGACCGGCACGCTTTCAATGGAGGATTTGGGATCCTCTGATCTGGTAATCGAAGCGGTGTTTGAGGATATGGATCTGAAAAAGAAGATCTTCACTGACCTCGACCGTATCATGAAACCCGGTGCGATACTGGCGACCAACACATCAGCGCTCAACATTGATGAGATCGCCGCAGTGACTAAACGTCCAGAAGACGTGATTGGGCTGCACTTCTTTTCCCCAGCGAATGTGATGAAATTGCTGGAAATTGTTCGCGCTGATCACACCGCGGACGATGTTATTTTAACCTCGATGGATTTGGCCAAGACGATCAATAAGGTGGCGGCACTGGTTGGCGTATGCCCCGGATTTGTCGGCAATCGGATACTGTTTGCCCGCCAAGCGCAGGCGATGAAACTGGTCTATCAAGGCGCGATGCCTTGGGATGTGGACGCTGCGCTGAACGCCTTCGGGTTCCGAATGGGGCCTTTCCAGATGTCAGACTTGGCAGGCCTGGACATTGGATGGAAAAAGGGCGCGACGACGGCGAACCCGATCCGCGATGCTTTGTGCGAGTTAGACCGACGCGGCCAAAAAACGGGCGCCGGCTATTACGATTATGATGACAGCCGCAAACCGATCCCGTCTGACATCACTGCAGGTATCGTCCGTGATGTGACGGGTGTAAGCGCTGGTTCCGCGCCCTCCAAAGATGAGATTATCGCAATGTGTATTCACCCGATGATCAATGAAGGTTTGAAAATTTTGGAAGAGCGCAAAGCCCAGCGCGCATCAGACATAGATATTGTCTGGCTCAATGGTTATGGCTGGCCAGCCGATAAGGGCGGCCCAATGCTGTATGGCGATATGGTCGGCGCTGGAAAAGTGCTGGCCACCATGGAGCGTCTTGCGGCAGATGATGATCGGTTCCTGCCTGCTACATCTTTGAAGGCGCTCGTGAAATCAGGCGATCGGTTCATTGACGTCCAACCTGGCGGATAAAATCGCCTCCCGAAACTCAAGATATGGAAAACAAACGATGCAGTATGATGACGTCGTAAACGGTCGGCGGAGTATCCGCGGATATAAACAAGAGCCGGTGCCAAAGGCATTGATTGAAGACGTATTGGCGCTCGCGATTCGGGCCCCCTCATCGCTGAACACGCAGCCTTGGAACTTTTACGTTGTGGCGGGCGAGACACTCGACAAAATCCGCGCGGGCAATGTTGAGCGAAATCTGGCGGGCGTGCCGGACACGCGCGAATTTCGCAGTCATGGCGCCTATGGCGGCGAACATCGTGAGCGGCAGATCGAGATTGCGATCCAACTGTTCGGCGCGATGGGCATTGAGCGCCACGATAAAGAGAAGCGCCAAGATTGGGTCTTGCGAGGCTTCCGGCAGTTCGATGCGCCCGTGTCCATTGTTGTTACCTATGACAGGTCCATCCATGGCGGCGATATTGGCCCATTTGATTGCGGAGCCGTGACCAACGCTCTGGTCAATGCGGCCTGGTCGAAAGGGCTCGGCTGCGTCATCAACAGTCAGGGGATTATGCAGTCCCCTGTTGTGCGCGAACATGCGAAAATACCGGATGATCAAGTAATTATGATTTGCGTAGCGATGGGATTTCCAGACGACAGCTTTCCTGCCAATGCAGTTGTGTCGCGGCGCAAATCCGTTGAAGAAGCCGCCGTTTTTATTGGCTTTGAGGACGATTAGACAAATCAATCTGCGAGGGAACACGACATGGCTTTGACGCTGTCAAACGTGCTGACAGAAGATCAGCTCTCGCTCATTGATGGTTACGCTCCAAAGCTAGACTGGCTGAACGGCGCTTTATCGGCCGGCGCTGTCGCGGCGCAGGTTAAACGAAATACGCAAGCCGATCTTTCCTCGCCGATTGGACAGAAGGTGTCGCGATTGCTGGCAAACGCCGTTCAAACGCATGACGTGCTCAAAGCCGCCGCGCAGCCCAAGATATTCTCAAGCCCTTTGTTGAGTAAAATGGGCCCTGGAGATGGATACGGCTTACACGTCGACAATGCATTTATGCGGACAGGGACCGTAGAGATTAGAACGGATCTGTCGTTCACACTGTTTTTGTCAGCGCCAGACGCCTATGAAGGCGGCGAGTTGGCGATTGAGCGGGTTGGAAGCACTGATTACTACAAACCAGCCGCTGGAGACTTGGTCCTATATCCCTCGACACAACTGCATGAAGTTTTACCCGTAACATCTGGCGAACGTCTCGCCTGTGTCGGCTGGATTGAAAGCAAGATTCGCCAGGAAAATGATCGTGAAATCATGTTTGATATGGAAAATCTAAAGTCAAAGCTGAAGAAAACCCATGACCCGCAATCAATCGAAATGCTGACGCTGCACAAGATTTTTTCTAACCTTCTCAGGCGACTAAGCTGATGTGTGGGGCGTGTTTCTAAAACTTCAGAATGGAGACTTCAGCGCCCTGTGGCGCAGCCGGCGAACTTGGTGCCCGTCGAATGAGCACATCTGCAAATGCCAATGAGCGCTGACTGGCAGAGTTTTGGGTTGCTGCCAAACGCAAACCATCCGGTGTTTGGCTGGCTCTTAAAAAGGTCTCCCGGTCGGACGTGGCAGGTAAGGCGTCACGACATATCGTCGTCTCAAAATTCAACTCTGCCGACGCATCGCCGCCCGACAGTCCGATCAGCAGCGGCGCGAGAAACAGTCTCGCCGTGACAAGCGCTGAGGTCGGGTTGCCCGGAAGACCAACCACAAGACGCCCCCCTGCCCGCGCCAACCAAACCGGCTTACCGGGCTTGATCGCAACTTTGGGAAAAATGTATTTGAGCGGCTCTCCAAACACCAACCGGGAAAAGTCGCGCTCCCCGACCGATGCGCCGCCAGCGATCACCACAACATCGGCCAACTCAAGTGCGTTTGACGCCGCGCGTTTCAGAATGCCCAGATCATCCGGCTGCCGCTCCAGGTTCACAACGCTAGCGCCGCGGCTTTCTGCCAAGGTCGCCACACCAAGCGATACGCTTTCCGGAATCGCGCCGCGTGTTTCATGAGCCTTCCCGGGCGTCGCAAGCTCGTCCCCTGTCGCAATAATCGCGACGCGCGGGGATCGAAACACATCTACATCCGCGCGGTCCGCAGCCGCCGCAGTGGTCATAGATCGCCAACTCAGCCGATGGCCAACTGGCAACAGAACGTCCCCAGCCCTGAAATCTGAACCCGCTTTTCTAATAAATCTGTTTGAGCCAAAAGCAGATACGATCCGCGCTGTGTCGCCGTCTCGCTCTATGTTTTCTTGAACGATCACACGATCGGCGCCGTCTGGCACGGGCGCTCCTGTAAATATCCTGCACAGGCTTCCCGCACGCAATGACGAGGGGGCCTCTGATCCGGCGAAGGATTCGCCGCTTACCGGCAATGAGAAGGGTATGTCGCCAAGATCGGCATCGCGCGCCGCGTATCCATCCATCATCGACACATCTTGAGCGGGCATATTTGACCGAGCGGTTACCGGGGCGGCCAAGATTCGATTTGCCGCGCGGTCAATTGATACGGTTTCTGTGCCCAAAGGCGTGGCAATCTCAAGAAGGCGGCGAATGGCTTCGTCAAATACAATCATTGCCGTACGGCCATGACAGAGGAGACGGCGGCGCCCTGCGCCTTGCCCGCTTCAATCTTAGTCATTCGCGAATCTTCCTTTCGCCATGACCTTACAATCACGGGGTCTTAGCACAAACCTGCCAGGTCGATTCTATCTGAGCCCGAGGGACTAGGCCAATATCCAAAGCCCGGAATCATCCATTTGGAACGCGTGGTCCAGATCAAACGAATTGGCATCCCACATCTCTGTATCGTTCCAAGCGAATTGAACCTCGGCAATCGGCGTTATTGGTTTGCTTTGCGCCAAATATTCCTCTTCTACCGACACCGGCGAGGCAGGTTGCAAGCCGCTGAAATCAAACGCGTTTTCGGCAAATGACTCAGTGGTCTGCGGCCCGGTTACGACGCTCGCCAATACGTCTTCGACCGAGTATCCGCCGAGTTCGATCTTCAGCTGGAAATCATCTGCGCCGAACCCTTCAATCAATTTCAGCGTATTACCGTCGCTAATCAGACGAGTTTCAAGATCGTCCAGGGTGAGCCCCGTATCGGACAGGTCGATGATATCGCCTGGCTGCCAGTCTCTGAGCACATCTATATCGCCTGTCGTCGACGTGCCGTCAGCGAACACAAACCGATCCGCCGCGCTGGTGCCAATCAGCGTTTCGCGGGCATCGGTGGCGACGATGTCGTTGTATGGCGTCGGCGTGCCATCGCCCACCGTAACGGTGACAGTCGCTTCTGATATCGCGCCGTCTTCATCCTGAATGCGATACGTGAAGCTATCTGCGCCTGTAAAGTCCGCATTGGCGGTGTAGGTGAACGTACCATCCGTGTTCAGAGTGACCGCGCCATTGCTGGCTTGCTGAAAATCAACCAACGCAATCAGATCACCGTCTGGGTCGCTATCATTTGCCAGTGCATCGATGATCACAGGGTCTGTCAGTACCGCTGTCGCCGTATCGTTGACGGCGTCTGGCGCCCTGTTCTCAGGCGGCGTGCCGTCGAAGACGAGTGAGGCGAGGATATCATCGACGGAATACCCGCCGAGTTCGATTTTCAGCTGGAAGTCATCTCCGCCAAAACCCTCAATCAGTTTCAACGTGTTGCCGCCACTGATCAGGCGTGTTTCGAGATCTGCAAGGGTCAGCCCTGTGCCAGACAGGTCTATAATGTCACCCGGTTGCCAATCTCTCACCACATCGATGTCGCTTGTTGTTGAAGTGCCATCCGCGAACAGGAACCGATCCGCCGCGCTGGTGCCGATAAGCGTTTCACGCGGG
>CAZXVJ010000064.1:0-11082 GCA_964644385.1 uncultured Hyphomonas sp.
AGCGACCGCACGTCTCCGCCCCAACTGCGCACCACCATATCTGGTTTGAGCGCGACAATGTCTTCCGTAACGGCGCGAACTTTTCGTATACCAACAGCTTTGTCTCGCAAATGACTGAAGGGTTTTTCGGCGTCCTTTGACACCGCCAGTATTTGGTCACGATCGGCGAGACCTAGAACAAACTGATCGGCGCAATAATCCAATGAAACCAGTGTCGGACGCGCGTCCTGTGCCTTAGCGGGCGAAGCCAAAAATACGGCCAAACAGCCAATTGTGAGACGCGCAAGCATGCTCACCGCAACCGCAAACCAATAAACGCTGCGGCGCCCGGTGCTGTGTATCCAAATACATCCACCGCGTCTTGATCGAGCAAGTTTTCCCCGCGCAGTGTCAGAGAGACGCGGTCGCTTAGGGGATACTCAGCGCTGGCTGACACTAACGTATAGGCATCAAGACGAACGCGGCGGGCCGGAAACGCCCCAAAGTCAAAATCATCCTGTTCGCCGACATAATCGAGCGCGACGCCAAACCGCGCGCCCTCAACCGATGGTCGCCAGTTGAGACCAATAGAGGCGGTGGTGGATGGAACACGAATCTCGTCTTCACCCGTATCGTTTTCGCTATCGATGAAGGTGGCTTGGCCATTCAACTCTAACGCCTCTGAGATCGCCCAACGTGCGCCGACCTCAACGCCGCTTCGCTCGCTTTCACCTGCCCGGTTTTGGGCGGTGGAGGTGAAGTCAGGATTGAACGCGGTAAAGATCTCATTGTCGAGTTCGGCTGAGAAATAGGTCAGCGTGTATTCAAATGCGCCGAGCGATTGATCCCATCCGATGTCCCAGCCTGTCGACTGTTCGGGTTCAAGGTTTGGATTGCCGACAAACTGACCGGGGAAGAACCCAAACAGTTCTGTGAAGGTCGGGTTTTTAACGCCCGTTCCGACAGAGGCACGCACGCGGCCCTCAACGGATTCGAAGGAATAGCCTGCGCCCAATCTGAAGGTTGTCGCGTTGTCGAAACGGCCGTCATTATCGTCGTGACGGGCTGAGGCGGACACATCCAGATCATCAAAGCTGGCGCGATATTCCGCAGCTAAGCCAATCGTTTCGAAGCTTTGGCTTTGGTTCGGGTCGCCAAAGAAACTGGCTTGGCCAACCCGTTGATAATCTTCAGATTCATAGTCGATCAGCCCCGTCAGGCTTTGATCTCCCCACTCAAAAGACGGGCTCCATGCCAGCTTGAAACGCTCGCCTGTCGTCTCATCCGTCTGCGCGCCGTCCGCATTATTCTGGCGTGTCACCGAGTTGAAGTTGGCGCGAAAAGTGTGCTCAACGGCGCCCGTTTGGCCGTTCAGGGCTGCGCCGATCAAAAACTGCTCGCTCTCACTCACCCGGTCGGCATTGTCGAGGCGTCCATCGAAGTCGAGATCGGGATCGGTATCAGCCGATGATGACCGGAAATTTGCGAGGCCTGAAATACTCCATTCGTCGCCGATCTCTTGCTCGCCATAGATCATGCCGGAGTAGGCGTCGCTACCATCTTTCTCGCCGCTTTGGCCTGACGAATCGACGCCAGCGGTTGAGAAACCATTCACTGCGAGGCCGATGTTCCCTTCGCCCGCGCGCGCCTGAAACGCCGCGCCGCCGCGAAAGGTTTCTTGGGTGCCAATTTCCGCCATCGCGGATAGGCCGTCGTCGCCAAAGGTCGAGATAGATATGACGCCGCCAATCGCGTCTGAGCCATATATCGATGAGGCCTCACCGCGCAGAACTTCAATATTGGTCGCGCCGAGTCCGGTCAGCAGTCCGAAATCTGTTTCGCCGGTGGTCGGGTCTGACACCTCAACGCCGTTGACAAGCACCAGCGTGTGGTTCGCCTCTGCGCCGCGCATACGAATTTGCGTTAGACCCCCTTTGCTGCCCGATCGTGAAACGCCAATGCCCGGCACAGCGCGCAGTTGATCGGCTGGGTTGGGCGATTGGCGGACCGCCAGATCATCCGAATAAAGCACCGAGACAGAGCTGGTGAGATCCGCCACATCGACGGGCTGAGACAGGCCAACGACCGTAATCGGACGCATGATGACCGAGTTGGGTTCGCAGACAACGCTTTCATCGTCTGCAGTGGGATAGCAGCCATTGCCAACACCCAGCGTCTCTTTCGCGACCTGCCCCGTTGCCGCGCCACCAAAAACAAGCGCCGCGGCGCCGCACATTATAGTTTGTCTGAGCATCGCTCACACTCCGTTTTATCCCGGCGGGTTGCCGGGGCGTTACACAAAAGTGTCGCTGAATACGGAGCAGCCTCCGCTGCCGCTCCGCTGGACCCGGCGGGAGGCAAACGACGACAACGGGCAGGTCTCCTGGCTTTGCGGGTCAACGCTATCTGGCCGCCTTCCCGGGGTTTCCCAGTGGCTTTGTGGCAAGATAGCTCCCCGCTGACAGTTGCGGGCACAGCGCCGGATTTACACCGACTTCCCTTTTCACCCGGTTTTAAGCGGGCACCTGTTGCGTGAAGAGATGATAGGCGGCCATGACAGGCCGGGCAATAGCTGAGTGGCGACTACAGGGGCGACAATATGTGGCCACCATCGACCACAATGGTTTCGCCCGTCATGTAACTGCCAGCGTCAGACGCCAATAAGAGAAGCGGGCCAGTCAGCTCGCTATGCTCACCAAAGCGGCGTTGGGCCACGCGTCTTTTCATTTTCTGACCATGCTCTGATTCGAGAAAATCATCATTGATCGCAGTTTTGAAATAGCCCGGCGCGATGGCATTCACCCGCACGTTTTTGTGGGCTAATTCGAGCGCCATAACGCGCGTTAAATGGTCAACGCCGGCTTTTGACGCAGCGTAAGCCCCAATGGTGTGCTGAGTTCGGAACGCGGTGATGGAGGAGATATTGATGATCGAGCCGGGCACGCCGGCCTCTACCATCGCGGCTGTTGCCCCTTTTGCAACGCGCCAAACCCCGGTGAGATTGGTATCGATGACTGTGCTCCAGTCTTCTTCCGACATTTCGTGGAACCAACCGTCACGGCTGAGCCCTGAATTGTTGACCAGAATGTCACAAGGACGTCCAAGGGCCTCTTTGATGGAGGCGAACGCAGCGGTGACGCTATCGGGCGAGGTCACATCCATCTCAATCGGTAGCGCTTGGCCTCCCGCCGCCGTGATTTCAGCGGCAACGGCTTCAAGCCGATCCAAACGGCGCGCTGCCAATACGACATGCGCGCCAGCCTTCGCCAATTCCAAAGCAAAATGATGCCCCAAACCGCTCGACGAACCCGTCACAAGAGCGGTTCTATTAGCCAAACTAAACAAACTCATTCCAATCCACCTCTAAAATTTCGTTGCGCCGCACAAGATTTTTCCTTTAAGCAGTGTGACATGAAGATTGCAGTCCTGAAAGAGTTGAGGCCCGGGGAAACCCGTGTCGCCGCGACACCTGAGACGGTCAAGAAGCTGATTGCTCTTGGTCATTCTTTGACAATTGAGAGCGGCGCCGGGGTTGCGGCTGGTTTCATGGATGACGCTTATAAAGCCGAAGGCGCAGAGATTGCCAGCACGGCGGCAGCCACCGCAAAGGGCGCCGACGCTGTGTTTAAGGTCCGCGGACCGCAAGCAGCAGAAGTCAAAGATTTGCCCAAGGGGTGCGCGCTGGTTGCGCTGATGAACCCGACAGATATGGGCGACGATCTCGCCGCGCTAAACGGCCAAGACATAAGCGCGCTGGCCATGGAGTTTACGCCTCGGATTACGCGGGCGCAAAGCATGGACGCCTTGTCGTCTCAGTCTAATCTTTCAGGTTACCGGGCGGTGATTGAGGCAAGCCAGATTTATGGCCGCGCATTGCCGATGATGATGACGGCGGCTGGAACGATTGCACCAGCAAAGGTCTTCATCATGGGCGTTGGGGTCGCTGGCCTGCAAGCGATTGCGACGGCGCGCCGATTGGGCGGTGTTGTGACCGCAACGGACGTACGCCCGGCAGCCAAGGAACAAGTCGCGTCGCTGGGCGCAAAGTTCATTGCTGTTGAGGATGAAGAGTTCAAAGCGGCGGAAACAGCGGGTGGATATGCCAAGCAGATGTCACCGGAATACCAAGCCAAGCAGGCTGAACTCACGGCCAGCCACATAGTGAAACAGGACATCGTCATCACAACCGCGCTCATTCCCGGACGCGCTGCGCCGATACTGGTGACCGAAGAGATGGTGAAGACGATGCGTCCAGGTTCAGTCATTCTGGATATGGCGGTTGCTGCGGGCGGAAACTGCCCGCTGTCGAAGCCCGACGAGATCGTTGACGTTGGCGGGGTTAAAGTGGCCGGATTTTCTAATTTGCCTGCGCGATTGCCCGCGGACGCATCGGCCTTGCTGTCCAAGAACCTATTGTCATTCTTGCCACTGATTACGGCTGAAGATGGCAGCCTCAACTTAGATACGGATGATGAAATCGTCACCGCCATGCTGATCACGCGCGGCGGCAAAACAGTGAATGAGAGAGTGTCATGAATAAGTCTATCGGCCTAACCACACTCGCCCTGGCGCTCGCCCTGCCGGCACATGCAGCTGAAGCTGGCTCTATCGAGCCGGTTGTTTTTCTGGCCGCTATTTTCGCCCTCGCCTGCTTTGTTGGCTATTACGTGGTGTGGAGCGTGACGCCTGCATTGCACACCCCGCTCATGGCGGTGACCAATGCAATCTCATCGGTCATCATTGTCGGCGCGATTGTGGCAGCGGCGGCCTCTGGTTTGCTTGATGGCGGGTGGATTGCGAAATCCCTCGGCGGGTTGGCGGTTGCGCTGGCCAGCGTCAACATCTTTGGCGGCTTTCTGGTGACCCAGCGCATGCTGGCAATGTATAAGAAAAAGGGAGAGTAGCGACATGTCTTCGCTACTCCGGATCATCTTCGGTCTTGTTTTCTCTGTGCTTATTCTGGGGCCTGTAACGGCCTGTACAGACGCGCAGACCGCGCCCGTTGTTGACGCCCCGGCTCAGCCCGACAAAGCCGCATTGCTGCAGGTGATTGCGGACAATGACGCCGCCATGGAAAGCGGCGACTGGAACCGTATTATTGATCTTACTATGCCAACCCAATTGCTGCAGGCGCTGAGCGCGTCTGAGGGCATGGGCGACGACATAACGGTCGACGAGGTTCGCGCCGAACTTGTTCAAGGCATTGAGTTGATGATGAACGCGGCTGAGATTACGCGTTATGACATGGACTCTTCTGGCCCCGTAAAAACGACTGCGGCCGGGCGCGCTTACATGCTGATGCCGATCGTGATGGAAATGCAGTTTAACGGCCCTCCGCTTCGCAGCACCGGCGAAATGCTGGCGCTAGCGGATGATGGGCAATGGTTTCTGGTGAACCCAGCCGACAAAGAGACCATCGACATTATTCGAAGCGCCTATCCTGATTTTGAAGACATCGAGATCGCGCCGAACACGATCGAGATTTTGAAATGATATACGCCCCTGCCTTTGACGAATACGGAGCCGCGACCTTCTAATGCAAACATTCTCTTCTACTTGGGCACCGCTGCTATACTTGGTTGCTGGCGTGCTATTCATTCTGGCGCTGCGCGGCTTATCCAGCCCGGCGACCAGCCGAGCGGGCAATCGCAATGGCATGATCGGCATGGCGATCGCCGTGTTCACCACGCTGATCGTATTGTGGGACCGGCTTGACCCTGCCACGCTCGGCATCATTGTCGGCGGGGTGGTGATCGGCGGGTTGATCGGCGCGACGATTGCGCGGCGCATTGCGATGACCGCGATGCCGCAGCTTGTGGCGGCGTTTCACTCATTGGTAGGACTGGCGGCTGTTCTGGTGGCGGCGGCGGCAATGTATGCGCCGCAGAGCTTTGGGATCGCCAATATTGAGCAGACCACGGCCGCGTTCGGGCTGAGCGGTAGCGAGAGTTTTGTTGGCATTAAGACGGCGTCTCTGATTGAGCTGGCGCTGGGCTCTGCGATTGGCGCGCTGACGTTTACAGGCTCGATCATTGCGTTTGCAAAGCTGAACGGAAACATGGGCGGCAAGCCGATCATGCTGCCCGGGCGGCACATATTGAACATCGCATTGGCACTGGGCATCGTCGCGTTGACGGTGGTGGTGATCCAGTCATCTGGGACGGCGACTTGGGCGTTCTGGGCGCTGACCGCGCTCGCTTTGATCTTAGGCGTCACGCTGATTATTCCGATTGGCGGGGCGGACATGCCGGTTGTGGTTTCAATGCTCAATTCCTATTCAGGATGGGCGGCAGCGGCGCTGGGTTTCTCACTGGGCAATTTCGCGCTGATTATCACCGGCGCGCTCGTGGGCTCTTCTGGGGCAATCCTCAGCTATATCATGTGTAAGGGGATGAACCGGAGCTTTATCTCGGTGATCCTTGGCGGGTTTGGCGGAGACGATGCGGCGGCGGGCGGCCAAGAAGAAGAGTTGCGCCCCTTCAAGCGCGGCTCTGCCGAAGATGCAGCGTTTATTATGAAGAACGCGTCGAAGGTGATCATCGTGCCGGGATACGGCATGGCCGTGGCGCAGGCCCAGCACGCACTGAAGGAAATGGCCGATAAGCTGAAAGAAGAAGGCGTAGAGGTGAAGTATGCGATCCACCCCGTCGCAGGCCGGATGCCAGGGCATATGAACGTGCTGCTGGCGGAGGCGCAGGTGCCGTATGATGAGGTGTTTGAGCTGGAGGATATCAACTCAGATTTCCGCAATTCTGAGGTGGCATTTGTGATTGGCGCGAATGATGTTACGAACCCATCGGCCAAAACAGACAAGACCAGCCCGATCTATGGGATGCCGGTTCTGGATGTTGAGAACGCTGGCACGGTGTTGTTTATCAAGCGGTCTATGGGCGCTGGCTATGCTGGCATTCAGAACGAGTTATTCTTCCGCGATAATACGATGATGCTGTTGTCTGACGCCAAGAAAATGGTCGAGGAAATCGTCAAGAATTTGTGACCCCAAGGGTGTCCATATCCTGTCCATATCGACTACATATCCCGTCCATAGCAATGGACATGTGTCCATATCCGGCCTGTTCGGGGGATAGATCGACGTCAATCCGGCAGTTTACGCTCGTGTTTTCCAATGGCGGCGGGCTTTATCAAAAAATGAACTCGACGGGGTGATCGGCGAGGTTAAAACTCTACGCTTGCCGCAAGCCCTCCCTGCCCCGGTTTGCTAAATCCGATCTGAGTCGAAAGACGTATCCTTCACAATGGCTATGCGAAAGAAACGAGACCTGCCCACCAAGATGTGCCCCGTGTGCGAGCGTCCATTTGCCTGGCGCAAGAAATGGGAAGCGGTTTGGGATGAGGTGAAATATTGTTCCGCCGCGTGCCGGAAACGGTCCAAGACAGCACTATGACGACTCGAAATTTGATCTTAGTGCTGGGCGACCAGTTGTCGACGCAATGCGCCGCATTGGCATCCGGTGACCCAGCGCGCGACCAGATTGTGATGGTCGAAGTCAATGAAGAAGCGACCTATGTGAAGCATCACAAAAAGAAGATCGCGTTTATCTTTTCGGCGATGCGCCATTTTGCGGAAGCGCTGAAAAAAGAGGGCTGGCCGGTTCACTATGTGCGCATAGATGAGGACGGAAACACGGGTAGTTTTGGCGGCGAGATTGAGCGCGCGATTGATCTGTTTGATCCGGAAAGCATTTGCGTGACGGAGCCCGGCGAATGGCGCGTGCGAAAGGATATGGATGGTTGGGCGAAACGGTTTTCGCGCCCGGTCGAGATATTGGAAGATGACCGCTTCATCTGCTCTCACACCGAGTTTCAGGACTGGGCTGAAGACCGCAAGCAATACCGGATGGAGTATTTCTATCGCGAGATGCGGCGCAAGACCGGCTTGCTGATGGACGGCGATGAGCCGGTAGGCGGAAAATGGAATTATGACGCGGACAATCGCAAGCCCGCCAAAGCCGACCTGTTCATGCCGCAGCCGCGCAAAGCCAAACAGTCGAAGATCACCAAAGACGTGCTCGCCGCCGTCGAGACGCATTTCGGAGATCATTTCGGGGCGCTGGAGCCGTTCTGGTTTGCGGTGACAAAGGCCGATGCAGAGGCCGCGCTAGACGCATTCATCGAACATGCGCTGCCGAACTTTGGGGACTATCAGGACGCCATGCTGGAGGGCGAGGCCTTTCTGTATCACGCGGTGGTCTCGCTCTACATCAATGTGGGTCTGCTGGACCCGTTGGAGACCTGTCAGCGGGTTGAGACAGCCTACTATAATGAGGAAGCGCCGCTGAACGCGGCCGAGGGGTTTATTCGCCAGATCATTGGCTGGCGCGAATATGTGCGCGGCATCTATTGGCTGAAAATGCCGGACTATGCAGAGCTGAACTTTCTGGAGGCGGACCGGGCCTTGCCGGAGTTCTATTGGAGCGGCGACACAGACATGGCCTGCCTGCGCGCGGCGATTACGCAGACGCGCGACGAGGCCTATGCCCACCACATTCAGCGCCTGATGGTGACGGGCAATTTCGCGCTACTCATTGGGGTGAAGCCAGAAGAAATCCATGAATGGTATCTGGCGGTGTATGCCGACGCGTATGAATGGGTTGAATTGCCCAACACGCTGGGGATGAGCCAGTTTGCCGATGGGGGGATTTTGGGGTCGAAGCCCTACGCTGCCAGCGGGGCCTATATCAATCGCATGTCGGACCATTGTGAGGGGTGCGTGTATGACGTGAAGACAAAGTTTGGCGAGGGGGCCTGCCCGTTCAATTCGCTGTATTGGGATTTTCTAATGCGCAACGCGGACACGCTAAAAGCCAATCCGCGGATGCGGCAGATTTATGCCAATTGGGGCCGTATGTCTGAGGACAAGCAGCAGGCGTATCTGAGCAGCGCGGCGAATTTTTTGGATAGTCTGTGAGGCGGGCGCGTTATGGTCGGCGGCGGGGCGGGTGTTTTCGCAGCCGCGTGCGCAATGATGGTCGCGCGCAGCCACCGGCCCAAGCGCATATTCTCTCTGGTCACGACCCGCGTCATCTTGAACGGGTCTTTGTGGCTGCTCGTGGTTCCGGCGCTCAAACCCATCTTCGGCCCATCACTTTTTGTTTGATCACCCAATGGGCACCGGGCCTGCTAAGCAATGGATCTGCCGCTTCGCGGGCCGACGAAAGGTTTATAGTTGACGTGATTCCCATGAAGCTAACGGCACGATTCGAACAAAAAAGTGAGACTCCAAACAATTAGTTGCCTTTTTCAATCGAAACTCTGACCTTGTTTGAGCGGAAATGTCGCCTAATCACTGTAAGCGCTGTTGTTTGAGCCGATCGGCTGAAGGGGGTCACATCACTAAATCCATAGATATCCGCGCCATGGAGCTTTTCGAGCAGGCGCTAGACGAGCCGTCGGACACAAGAGGGCAATGGGTCCTGGACGCCACACCTGATGATCTACCCCTTCGCAACGCCGTATTGTCGTTGCTCGATCGGGACCGAACAGAAGCTGGCATAATATCAACCGGTCAGGCGATGCGCGTCGTCTCTAAGGATATATCAACTGACATACCCGATCGTATCGGGGGCTATTTGATCACCCGCCTGATTGGCGAAGGTGGGATGGGTGCAGTTTTTGAAGGCCGGCGGGACCAAGATGATTTTGATTTGCGAGTCGCAATAAAAGTGATCAAAGCAGGCTTGCTTTCGGATACTCTGATTGAGAGGTTCGTGCGTGAACGGCAAGTGCTGGCGAACCTGAACCATCCGGGTATTGCTCGTCTATTCGATGGTGGACAATTGGAAGATGGCGCGCCCTATTTCGTGATGGAATACGTCGATGGCGACCCGGTGACCGTCTTTGCGAACAGGAACAATCTGTCAGAACGTGAACGTCTTTGCCTGTTCGGCGAGATCTGTGAAGCCGTTGAATATGCGCACGCCAATCTGATTATCCACCGCGATATTACGCCATCTAACGTCATGGTGACGACGGAAGGAAAAGTGAAACTGATCGATTTTGGCATCGCAAAACCACAAAGCGATGATGATTTGCGCGCGGGTGTTGATGCGCCGTCTTTGGACAGTTTGACCTTCACGCCCGGCTATGCGGCGCCCGAACGAAAAGCCGGCGCGCCCGCCAACGCGGCTGCTGATGTATTTTCGCTTGGGCGTCTACTTCAGGAATTGTTGGAGAATACCAATCACTCACCGGAACTTGCCGCAATTTTAGCGCGCGCCACGGCGACATCTATGACGGAACGCTACATTTCGGTTGAAAGTTTGCGGAGTGACGTTGAAGCGTTCCAGAATAATCTACCGATTGAAATCTATAGCGGTTCACGCGCCTATGCGGCGAAAAAGTTCTTCAAAAGAAATCCGATTCCCGTTCTGCTCGGTTTGGCACTGATCTCGTCTCTTTCGATTGGGTTGGCGACGAGCTTGAACTTCGCCGACAAGGCACGGAAGGAAACTGCGGCCGCAGAGGAGCGCCTTGCCGAATCCGAATACTTTAGACTGAGAGCGGACCTTTTTACCGCCAACGCTGTCGTTCTTGCAGACACGCTTGAAAGAACGATCGGAAGTGATGATGACATAGACCGACAAACCCGCATCCTCATTTCGCGATGGGAAACTGTCTATGAAGGTCGCAAATCCGCACCCGCCACATCCGCTCAAGTCAGTCTTTCGCTTGGCCGATTGTTCATGAAGCGACACGACTACGAAACCGCCCGCATGATTTTGGAACCGTGGGTGACCGAACAATATGGGCCAGAAATTTTGCAAAATCTTGGAAACGTGCTGCTGGCTACAATCTATCGAAGAATGGGGGAGGATGCCAAGGCCGTCCCTCTCTATAGAAATGCGGCAGCCTGGTTTGCCAAAGGATATGAAAACGGTTCGCCCGATCATATAAATGTCGCAGCCCAATTGGCGGGATTGACCGAGCATCCAGAAGACCTTGCAGACGCGGTCGATCTTTTGGAGACTGCGGCAACTAATTACAATAACTCTCCTGGGCTGACGATCTATTATTATGGCCAGCTCGCCACGTTATACGAAACGCAGGGTCACTTTGATAAAACGATTGAAGCGACATCCTCGG
>CAZXVJ010000065.1:0-10903 GCA_964644385.1 uncultured Hyphomonas sp.
TTTTCTTCGTTCGCGCCGCCGCCAACATCAAGGAAGTTCGCAGGCTCTTTGCCGTACAATTTGATGATGTCCATCGTCGCCATGGCTAGCCCTGCCCCGTTGACCATGCAGCCAATGTTGCCGTCGAGGGCGACATAGGCGAGGTCGTATTTTGAGGCTTCGATTTCTTTGGCGTCTTCTTCTGTTTCGTCACGCAGTTCCATGATGTCGGGGTGGCGGAACAGGGCGTTACCATCAAAGCTGACCTTGGCATCGAGAACCCGCAAATGACCGTCCTTCATAACGATCAGTGGATTGATCTCCAGCATGGCCATGTCTTTTTCGGTGAACGCCTTATAGAGAATTGGGAACAGGTTGAGACCGTCTTTGGCGGCATCGCCCGTTAATTTCAGCGCGTCATTGATTTCCTGCGCTTTGGCAGCGGTCATGCCATCTGTGGGATCGACTTGGATGTTCTGGATCAGGTGGGGCGTGTCATGTGCGACGCCCTCAATGTCCATGCCGCCCTCAGTGGAGGCAACCACCGCAATGCCGCCCGTCTCGCGATCAACAATCATCGAAAAATAAAGTTCGGTCTCAATATCGGCGCCGTCTTCAATGTAGAGGCGATTGACCTGCTTGCCGACGCCGTTGGTTTGCTCAGTGACCAGGTGATTGCCGAGCATCGCTTTGGCATGCGACAGCACTTCTTCTTTTGAGAAGGCGAGGCGAACGCCCCCCTTCTCTCCGGCGGCGGCTTCTTCAAACTTGCCTTTGCCGCGCCCGCCGGCGTGAATTTGGCTTTTTACAACCCACAATGGCCCCGGCAGAGTATCGACCGCTTTTTGAACATCTTCAAGGCTGAGAACCGGGACGCCATCTGCGACAGGGGCTCCAAAGGATTTCAACACGGCCTTGGCCTGATATTCGTGAATGTTCATGTGAGCATTGCCCTAATTAGCTGTGGTTGCGGCAGAGGCGCGCATGCGCCCCGTGAATCTGCTCGCTATATACCAGCTTGCCGCGCCAGAACAACAGGCTGGGTACGAAGAATTAGACCCAGCCTGTTGTTTGTACAGGGCCGCTTTTTAGGCGAGGCGCTAGCGGAATTTTGCGGTGGTCTGGCGTACGGTCCGTCCAGCATTGTCTTTAACAGACAGACGGGCGGTGCCAGCCATCCAATCAATATCAATTGCGCCATAGTTTTCGGGCGGGTAGCCATCGCCGAGCTGGGCGCTGTCACGCTCTTCGGTTGTCTCCGCGAAGGCAACATTCATCGACGACGCGGTCAACTCATATGCGGTGTAGGGCAAGACCCCAGGCTTTTGATACAGAAACGAAGCGTGACGATCGCCGGATACGAACACAACGCCGCGCGCGCCAACGTCTCCGATCAAATCGTACAATTTATCTTGCTCTTTTGGCAGTCGCGACCACGCCTCCCAGCCGTGCCCATCAGTTGGCAACACCTGAATTGACGACACAATCAGGCGAAGATCAGCCGGTTTGCGCAGCTCTTGCTCCAGCCATGACCATTGAGCCGCGCCAAGCATGTCCTGCTGCGGGTCAGCTGATGGAATGTAGCGTTCTTTGCCGGTCTTGCCGTAATCATCTGTTGGGGTAAGCGCGGAGCGGAAAAAGCGCGTATCCAGCACAATCACTTGCGTGCGCTGACCCGCTGGCCCGAAAGAGCGCGCATAATAGGTGCCCGGCCGCGCGCCGGCATCTTCACTGCCAAGCCCCCAGAAATTCTCGTGAATACGCTCTGCGAGACGTCTGAACGGAAATTCTCTGCCTGCATCGTTGGCGCCATAGTCATGATCATCCCATGCCACCATCATCGGATGCGCCGCCCGCACAGCTTTGAAGTCGGGGCGAGCCGCAAGGTCTGAAAAACTTTGCCGCAATTCATCAAGATCGGCCTGATTGTTGACGTATCCCCTGCCGTCCCGATCGCCATAAACATTGTCACCGACCATCAAGAATAAGTCCGCTGGCTCACGGGCCACCTGACGCATGGCGGGGCTGTCCTCTTTTTCCTCGTCAAAACAGGAGCCAACAAGAATACGGCTGAGCGCGGCGTCGCTTGCCGGGAGCGACTGGCCGGTCGGTGCCACCGGATAGAATGATTTTGGCAGACCCGCATAATACGTTTCCAGAGCGGCCTCTGCGCTGTCAGTACCGGGCAAGATGCCGAAATCGCCGGTTGTTTCACAGGCAGCAAGCCCCAGCATTGCGGCAGCAGCGGTCAAAAAGGTCACCTGGCGTTTCATTCGTCACTCTCCTGAAGCGATGTCTGTGCACCTCTTTTAACTGGCATGGGAAAGGATTCGGAAGGGCCAATCGCCTAAACGGCAAATAAAAGTGACCACATGAGACGACCGGGAAGGAAGGTGAACAGGCCGGCGATGCCCATTCCGCCCAGGAACATGCCTGTCATCCGCTTGGCATGCAGCTTGACCTTTCGTCCGCGAATGGCGGCGACACCCATCGGCAACCCGATCATCGTCCAAGCCGACAAGGCATGGATCAAGCTATAGGTTTGGCCATTGAGTCCGGTCATGAAGAATGAACTCACTGCTGTGACGGTCATCGCGGCAATCCACGACCACCCCATCGGTTTGTGCAGTCCGCGCCCCTTCGGCAAACTCAGAATGATCACACCTATGAAAAATGCGCTCAGCGCCCCAGCGACATGAGTTTGCACAATCCATCCGGCGTCAAGCAATGGCGCAAGCGATGGCGAAAAATCTGCCCACATATGAGGGTATGCGCGCAGGATTTGACTGGCAATGACGAGGTATATTCCGCCTGCCCCCAGCATGACCCAAGCCCAGGCTGGGCCTTTACCGCGACGCTTCGTTGGCAATGGCAGGTCGCTCATGCGCCGCTCCATGTCCCATGAAAGCCAAGCGGCCACGTATAGCCCGCCTGCCACGTACACACCGGGCCATCGCTGATGCGCTGGCAATCAAATACGTGAATTTCCTGCGATTGGGTTTTGATGTTCAGCGTCGGGCCAATCAGCCAGCTATCGCGCTCTGCTGTTGAGCCAGGCTTCGGCACGAACAAGAACTCCTCGACCATGCGGTTTTCGCCGAAGTCGAAGTGTTCCGCCGACCCAGTGTCCCAGTTCTGCAACGTTAGCGTTGTTGCGTTCGGGTGCTTTTTCGTCTCCCCCGTTGCAAGGCAGGTCAGCGCGCGGGGTTGGCCATGTCGGCGCGGATCTACCTGCGGAAAATCTCCATCAAGCCCGGTTTCGACAATGCGGGCATCGCCTTTCGGCGGGATGACAAGCAAGCTGAAATTGCTCACCAGCGTGCCATTGTCTTTATGCGACCAGACACCCGCGATTTCCGGGGTTCCGCCGCCAGTGCCCAAGACAGGCTCAGAATAGAAAGCCACATCCAGCTTGATCGTGCCGTCGCTTTCCTCCCAAGCTGCGCCGGTATGGAAGAATGCGCGCGCGGGGGCCTGCGCCCAGCGGGTCTTGGTGAAGTCAGACTTGTCGACGATCAGAACTTTTAGACCGTCTTCCGGTTTCCACTCGAGACTATTGGTAAAGGGCGGGATTTGGCGGGTATAAAGCCAAGGCTGAACCAGAATGATAAGATGCTTATCGGTCATCGCCCAGTCATGAATATAGGCGGGAACGCCGATATCCGTCATTCCAAACTCTTCGAGTTGCCCGCCCGCACTTGCCAGATAGATCGCTATGCGAGAACCGCTCATGCCGAGGTTCCATATGCTGCCATCCGGCTCAACTTTTGGGTGAGCCAGATAAGGCATGCCTTTGAGATCGTCGCGCCATACTTTTGGCCCGTTGCTTTCCAATGTGTCAGGGTCAACCCGCCACGGCGACCCGCCCTCCCAAAGCGCGAGCAATTCATCCCCTGCCATAATAACGGACGTATTGGCGGCGTTTACATCATCAGAGCTTTGGACAGGATAGGTTGGGTCACCGATCGTGCCGAAGCCGGTGGCGCGGAACTTATTCGCCGCCTGCTCTGCAATACGCTTGGGTGTTTGGACAAATTTGCCAGAATGGACGGCGCGGCCATCGGAGATATGAATTCGCTGGATCATGCCGTCGCCATCAAACCAATGGCTAGCAAAATCGTCGCCATAGCTCATCTGGGCAGGGCCATTGCGATATAGCGTGCCCGTCAAACCGCGGGGGACCTGCCCCTGCACCAATTTCATGGCGCGCGGCGCAAAGCCTTCTGCCGGTGCAGTGGCGTAACCGGCATGCCACGCCGGCATTCCGACGGCGGCGGTGCCGCTGAGGCACCCTCCGAGGCCGATAGCGCCTCCAGCAGCAAGTCCAGAGCCAATGAAGTGACGACGATTGATAGACATAAGACTTACTCCTTGAAAGCGCCAATGCGGCAGGGATTAGTTCAAATTGATGATCTGAACGGCACCGTCGGCAGTGACCACGAATTTGGCAGCGTCCCATTTTGCGGGTCCGAAGCGGCCTTTGGCATCATTTGAGAAGGCAAACGGTTCTGTTGGCATGCCGAACGGGTTGGTGCTCATATTGCCGTCATCGTCGATGTCGTGGAACATTTTTATACCATATTCGCCAGGCTCAAGGCCTTCGACAATCGCGGTTTCAGAGGCGGCGTCTACCGTGACGTCCACACCTGTAACACTGTCGCCCGCATCGTATCCATCAGCGGTAAATACGCCGATGCGCAGCGTGCCTTGCGTTTTCTCAATGCCTTCAACGGTAATGGTCAGCGGAGCAGCGGTTGCCAATACGGGTAGGGCAAGAGCGGCGATGGCGGCGGCGATTGTTTTCGTAAAGGTCATTTGAAGTCTCCTAAGGGTTGGCCGGACGCTGTGGGTCGTTGTCCGATGACCCAAACATGGCAGCGCTTTTGGGACGCCGCCACGCGATTTGCGCGATTCAACTAGAATCCTTCGCGAAATACGGCCAATGTCATTCGCGATACGTGAAATTCAGGAGGTTTTCCTTTGCGCATCGCGATCTACATCGCCCGTTTCATTGCGATTGTGTTGGGATTGGCCTTTTTGTTCACTTGGCTGGGCGTCTACGACAGCGACGCCTTGAAATGGCAATCGGCGTTCACCTTTTGGGCTGTCACAATGGCAATAGGAATTGGGGCCTCTGAGTCGCTGGCGGCGGTGTTTTGGCGTGGGCGCTACTCACATTGGCCGGCGGTTGCGCAAGTTGCCATTGTTGCGGCGCTCGCAGCCTTCCCGATCACGGCCGCGCTGTGGCTGTTTAATGGCGGAGCCGGCTCATGGCCAACTCTGCAGGTCTGGGCGATCAACTATTTCTACGTGCTCATCATATCGGTGGTTATGAACACTATTGTCTTTGTGGCCAGACGTTTGAAAACGCAGGCCACGGCCCTTGATGGGGCTGACACCGCTGACAGCGCACAAGCACGCTTTATGGAGCGCCTTCCTGTCAAATATCGCGGGGCGGCGCTGTATGCTGTGTCGTCTGAAGATCATTATTTGCGGGTCCACACCGACCGCGGCGAAGAAATGATTCTGATGCGGCTAGCCGATGCGGTGCGCGAACTGGCGGGGGCTGGCGGGTTACAAACGCATCGATCATGGTGGGTCGCGCTGGACGGCGTCAGCGATAGTCGAAAAGATGGCGGCAAGCTGGTTTTAGAGCTAAAATCAGGGGGCGAAGCGCCCGTATCGCGCACCTTTCAGTCCGCCGTGAAAGAGGCCGGGCTGGTTTAGGCCGTCAGTGTGGGTTGCGGATTGCGGCCTGAAATCAAGTCTTTCACGAATTCCACATGGCCGCGCAGGCGATAAAGGTCATCGGTGTAGGAGAGCGGCACTTCCAATTCACCAATTTCGATCTGAAGGGCCTCTAGCTCGCCACAAACCGCCTCCCGGTCTTTGTCGGATTTTGCCAGCCTGCCCCGTGCCTCAAGCGCGCGGATGTCCTCATACCAAACATAGATCTTCCGGCGCACACGCCAGCGATATAGCGGCGGCGCGGCGCGCACCAAAGGAAACATCAGGGTCAATAGCGGAATGGCCAGCACCCATGCCCGCTCCATAAAGTTGGCCACGCCAAATGAGAAATAGCGCCGCAAAGCAGATGGGCCATTGCGGTAATACCGGCTGGCTTGCTTGCTGAGCGGCAAATCGGTGGCGTCAGCGTCGGGGAACGTACCCGCCGGATTCAGCAGGCTGCCATCGGAGTGGATCGCCATAGCTGACTCAACCAATAAAGTTTGAATAGCGGGATGTACATCAGCCCGCACCCCCAATTGCGCCACGGAGGCCACTAGCGGCACGTCTTGAGCGGGTACAACTGCGCCCACATCGACAACCCCTTTTAGCAACGGCACCGCCGCAAGCGCAGGCGTTCGCCGCGCCAGCGCGGGCGCGCGATCAAACTTGATCACGTCAAATTCCGGTGAACGCAGAAGATCTTGCACATAAGGCGCCTCAACCGATGCAGAGAAAGCTGCCCCATCAATGTTCCCAGCGATGAGCGCGTCTGCGGCCGCGCGGCCTGACAAAGGCAATCGAGACCGATCTGGCCACATGCCGCCAAATTCAGATTGCAGCTGGATCGCTAAGGCACGTGTACCAGACCCGTCTGGCCCAATCGCCAGCCGACGCGTGCGCATATCATCATACTGATACGCCCCTGCATCGCGCGCAACAAAGACCCAAAACGGCTCATAGAACAGACCGCCCAGAGATCTGAGGTGTACCGCGTCACTGTCATTGGCCAAACCGCCCTGGATAAGTGCAAATTCCGCATCGTCATTGGCCAGCACCTGCAAGTTTTCAATCGACCCGGCGGTTTCTATCAATTCGACGCTGACCCCCTCATTCTCCAACAAAGCCTGATATCTGAGCGCATAGGCATAATAAGCGCCGCCCGGACTGCCCGCAGCCATTCGGATCGACTTTGGAGGCGCGGGCTTCATAAACATAAAGCCAATAATCAGCCCCAGCAGCGCGAGGGCGGCTAATGGCCAATATACTTTGAGGAAATCTTTTGCAGCGGTCATCTGAGCTGGCCCCCTCCCTCGAACGCCATTGCCTGTTGGCTGGTCTTAGAACCCGCGGGGGTGGGATTCAAGCGCGGGGGCGGTCTGCCTTAAAATGGCCTTATCTGCGCCCTGCTCCGCGCCCAATGCCGTAGGAGCTTGAGCATTCAGACAGATCAGCACCAAAAGGGACGAATATGCGTGGGACGTTCACATTGACCAAGATTGCGAGCCTTGGGGTTTTGGCCGCTATAACGACCATGATCTTCTTGATGACCTTCGCCCCGGCGCCCTCTCTCTTCGCGGGTTAATTTTTTTGGGAACCTTTTTGGCTGTCGCGCATAGAGCATGTGACAGGCCGCTTCGAGCCCTCCGCCCTTTCCCTTGGCGGTGTAGCGCGTCTGCAAGTCCCAAGCCTCGGATCGTTGCCCACGATCTGGGGCTTTTCTTATGCCTTATGGTAGGGCGAGCCCGACAGAATAGAGAGCGCGCGATAGATTTGTTCCGCCAGCATCACCCGCGCCAAACGGTGCGGCCAGGTTTGCGGGCCAAGCGCCAGCGTTTTGGGGGCAGCGGCCCGCACATCCGGGGCGTATCCTTCGGCCCCGCCAATCAAGAACACCAAATCTGGCACGCCCTGATCTGCAAGGCCCCTTAGGGTTTCTGAAAATTGCACCGATCGCTGACTTTTGCCGCTCTCGTCTAAGCGAATAACGGTGGCACCGGCCGGTATTTTCGCCAGTAAGCGCGCGCCCTCTGCCGCCATACCGCCGCCGCTGGCCACTTCAATTTCTGTGATGGATCGGACCCCAAAGCTGCGGCCTATCGGCTGTGCGCGCTTGAAGTATTCGTCAAGCATGTCCCGCTCAGGCCCGGACTTTATTCGGCCAACAGCGATCAGCGAGATGTGCATAAACCTTGGGCCTAAGCCCTAATTCCGTGACCGGTGGGCGTTATCATCGCTCGCCCAAATCTTTTCGAGATTATAAAATTCGCGCACTTCAGGGCGGAACAAGTGGACAATGACGTCGCCTGTATCAATCAGAACCCAATCGGCATTCGGCATGCCTTCAATACTGGCCGGGCGACCCGTCAGATCTTTGGCGCACTGGCTGACATGGGTCGCTAGGGACGCAACGTGGCGACCCGACCGACCGGACGCAATGATCATAAAATCAGCGAGTGATGATTTGCCTTCAAGCTCAATGAACAAAACGTCTTCTGCTTTGTCATCCTCAAGGGATTGGACAAGGCCGTCTGCAATGGCGCGTATGTCCTCAAGCGTGGCACTCTTGGCGGGCTTGATCCGCGGGGCGCTAGGGGTCAGGGTTCTGTTTCCTTCTATTATCATCCGGCGCTGATATTAGCATGATGACACAAGCGCAACCAGTACCGGACTGCCGGAAACCATCTTCTGACGCGCGGATGACCTGAAAGCCACAGGTGTTTTATCGGTGTGTTGGTCTGAATTTCGCCGCATGCGGGGGCTAGACTGATCCATCAAACCCGTAAAACCTGTCCTTTCCCAATTGGCCTGCTGCCCCGGAGACTTTCAATTATGACCCCACGATTGGCTATTTTTCTACTCGCTTTGTCCATTCCAATCTCAGGCTGCGCGGTTGCGGCGGTTGGCGCTGCGGGCGCTGTCGGCGTTGCAGCCGCCAAAGATCAAACCCTTGGCGAGTCCGTTGACGATGTGACCACGGGCAGCGAGATCAAAGGCAAATTGCTGGCGAAGTCGCGGCGCCGCTTTCAGGAAGTGGACGTCGAAGTGGTTGGCGGGCTGGTGCTGCTGTCAGGCCGCGTCGACGCCCCTGTCGACCGTGTTGAAGCCGAAGGGATCGCATGGACGTCATCGCGCGCCGACGATGTCGCCAATGAGATCCGCATTGAGCCTGCGGGCGGGTTTTTGGCCAATGTATCGGACGAAATCATCACGGGGCGTGTGCGCTCTCGCCTGATTGGGTCGTCGACCGTCAAAAGTGTGAATTTCAATATCGAGACCTATGGCGGCGTGGTGTATTTGATGGGCACAGCGCGTTCTGAGAAAGAGCTGCAACGCGCAGCAGAAGAGGCCAGCATTGTCGGCGGCGTGCAGCAAGTTGTGTCGTATGTGCGGCTGAAAAATACGGCGCAGCGACGAGCGGCGCCGATCTCCAATGGTCAAACGACGCCGAAAAGCTCATACGGAACAAATGAGCTGCGCGGCGGCGTCTATTAAACATCAGAGCCGCGCATGATTTGGCGGCTCTATGAACGGGCTTGAGGGGTAGAAATTGACCAAGATGATGCGGGTAGCGATCCAAATGGATCCGCTGGAAGACGTGATTATCCATCACGATACGACATTCATGCTGGCCGAAGAGGCGCAGGCCCGCGGCGCTGAGGTTTGGGTGTATGGCCCTGAACACCTGTCTTGCCTGAACGGACGCGTGGTGGCGCGGGCGCGCCCGGCGACTGTGCAGCGGGTGCCGGGAACCCCTGGCCTGTTCGGGGAGGAGGCTGAATTGGACCTCGCCGACGATGTTGACGTGGTTCTGATGCGCCAAGACCCGCCCTTCGACATGAGTTATATTACGGCCTGTCACCTGCTGGAATTGATCTCAGACGAGACACTGGTGCTGAACGATCCGGCGTTTGTGCGCGGCAGCCCGGAAAAGCTGTTTCCGCTGAAATACCCTGACATCATGCCGCCCACGCTGATCTCTCGCGATATTCAGGCGATCAAAGCGTTCCGGGATAAGCATCAGGACATTATCCTGAAGCCGCTTTACGGCATGGGCGGCGCAGGCGTGTTTCGGTTAAAGCCGGGCGATTCCAACTTCGCATCCCTGATTGAGATGTTCTTTGGGGCATCGCGCGAGCCGATCATCGCGCAAGGTTTCCTGCCCGATGTGAAGGACGGCGATAAGCGGATTATCCTGATTGATGGCAAAGCGGTTGGCGCGATTAACCGCCGGCCAGAGAAAGGCCAGACCCGCTCAAACATGGCGGTGGGCGGCACAGCAGAGAAAACCGAACTCACCTCAAGTGATCTCAAGATCTGCGACATTATCGGCCCAGAACTCAAACATAGAGGCCAAGTCCTTGTAGGAATTGATGTAATCGGCGATAAGTTAACAGAAGTGAACGTGACATCGCCAACCGGGCTGCAAGAAGTAAAGCAGTTTTCCGACGTAGATGCCGCGGCTTTATTTTGGGATGTTGTGCAAGACAAGCTTGCAGCCGGGTAATGTCTGGCCCCATAAAAGGGATATGAACATGAACGCCACAACCGCATTCGCGATCGCCGCCCTAGCCTTTGCAGGCGCGGCATGCTCTGAGCCAGCCACGCCGCAGGAAAAGCCCGCCGCTGAGGCGGCTGTGGTGCAGCCTGTTTCAGCTGAGCCGGAAAGCACAGGCAGCTTCAACCTGAACATTGGCGGGCCATCTGACGCAGATGAAGACGCCAGCGGTTTGAACTTCAATTTAGGCGACAGCAGCGATGAGGGCGGCCTGTTTAGCGGCGAGAGCATCGTTGATAGCGACTTTGGCGAGACGCCCGACTTCGGCCTGAGCGAAGACCCGGAGCTGGAAACCATGACGCCAGAACCGATTGAAGATGACGGCCTTATCCGGATTGAACCGAAATAGGCTGAGCGCTTTAATACTATCTATTCAAAAAGCCTGGCGCGGGATGTCTGCGCCGGGCTTTTTTGTGAGCCGTTTGGGTGTCCATATCCTGTCCATATCGACTCTGTATCCGGGCCATATCAGTGGACATGTGTCCATATCCGGCGCGTTCGGGGGACTGAACGCACGCGATCCAGCAGCCCGCACCAACGGTTATTACAGGATGGCCGCTTTTTTTCGGGTTTGAATTCATCGGGGATAGGTTTGAGCCTATAAGTTTAGGCTGAGGCGGCGTTGTCAGCTTTTGGTCA
>CAZXVJ010000066.1:0-10608 GCA_964644385.1 uncultured Hyphomonas sp.
GGATTTGCCCGATTGAAACGCCGGAAGGCCCGAACATTGGCCTGATCAACTCGCTGGCCACCCATGCCCGTATCAACAAGTATGGCTTCATCGAGAGCCCATACCGCAAGGTTGAAAACGGCAAGCAGATGAAAGATGTTGAGTATCTCTCCGCTATGGAAGAGTCGATCTACTCCATCGCACAGGCCAACACGACGGTTGACCCGAAAGGCATGCTGGAGAATGAGTTCGTCAACGCCCGTAAGAACGGCGAAGCGACCATGATGGCGCGCGAAGACATTCAATACATGGATGTGTCGCCTAAGCAGGTTGTCTCAGTTGCGGCCTCATTGATCCCGTACCTTGAGAATGATGATGCGAACCGGGCCTTGATGGGCTCGAACATGCAACGCCAGGCGGTGCCACTCGTGCGCTCTGAGGCGCCGTTTGTTGGCACAGGCATGGAGGCCGTTGTCGCCCGTGACAGCCGCGCGGCGATTGTTGCGAAACGGGCGGGTGTTGTTGAGCAAGTCGACGCACTGCGAATTGTTGTCCGCGCGACAGAAGAACTGGAAGGTTCAAAGTCTGGCGTTGATATTTATCGCCTCGCCAAGTTCCGCCGCTCTAATCAAAACAGCTGCATCAACCAGCGCCCGATTGTGAAAGTGGGCGATGTGGTGTCGAAAAGTGACATCATTGCCGACGGTCCATCGACGGATCTGGGTGAGTTGGCGCTTGGCCGCAACGTACTCGTCGCGTTCATGCCGTGGAATGGCTATAACTTTGAAGACTCCATTCTGATCTCTGAGCGGATCGTGAAGGATGACGTATTCACGTCTATCCATATCGAAGAGTTTGAAATCGCCGCGCGCGATACCAAGCTCGGCCCAGAGGAAATCACACGCGACATTCCTAATGTCGGTGAAGAAGCCCTCAGAAACCTCGACGAAGCCGGCATTGTTGCCGTTGGCGCTGAGGTGAAAGCCGGCGACATTCTGGTCGGTAAAGTCACGCCGAAGGGTGAAAGCCCAATGACGCCGGAAGAAAAGCTCCTTCGCGCGATCTTCGGTGAGAAAGCCTCGGATGTGCGTGACACATCTCTGCGCGTGCCACCGGGCGATGCTGGAACAGTTGTGGATGTACGCATCTTCAACCGTCACGGCATTGATAAAGACCAACGTGCGCTTCAAATTGAGCGTGAGCAAATTGAACAGTTGCAGGAAGATAAGGAAGACGAACAGTCTATCCTTGAGCGCAACACCTATGCCCGCTTGGCTGACTTGCTGACCGGCAAGGAAGCGGTAACCGGGCCGAATGGCTTCGCGTCTGGCCGGGTGACGGCTGGTGCGCTGGAAGAGATTGGCGAAAGCAGCTGGTGGGATGTCGCTCTGAAGTCTGAGAAAGCTCAGTCCGATCTTGATGCCCTGCGCCAACAATTCGAGGCCTCCATTCTAGAGCTCGAAGCCCGTTTCAACGACAAGGTTGAAAAAGTTCAGCGCGGTGATGATCTGCCGCCGGGCGTCATGAAGGTCGTCAAAGTCTTCCTCGCCGTGAAGCGTAAGCTTCAACCGGGTGATAAGATGGCTGGGCGTCACGGCAACAAGGGTGTGATCTCCAAGATCAACCCGCAGGAAGACATGCCGTATCTGGAAGATGGCACGCCCGTTGATATTGTGCTGAACCCGCTTGGTGTTCCGTCGCGTATGAATGTGGGTCAGATTTTGGAAACCCATACCGGCTGGGCCTGTCGCGGTCTTGGCCGCCTGATTGATGACGCGCTCGAAGATTTTGAACAAAACCACGACATGAAAGCGCTGCGTACCGCGCTGACGACGGCCTATGGCAAAGAACAAGAAATGCCAGAAGGTGATGACGCCATCCTCGAACTTGCAGGCAATCTGAGAAACGGTGTGCCGATGGCGACGCCCGTGTTTGATGGCGCGCGCGAAAGTGACATCAATGACATGCTGACCCGCGCTGGTTTGGACACATCTGGACAGGTGCGCATGTTTGACGGTCGAACAGGCGAGGCGTTCAAGCGCCCCGTTACGGTCGGCTATAAGTATCTGCTCAAACTGCACCACCTCGTGGATGAAAAAATCCACGCGCGTTCAACCGGGCCGTACTCGCTCGTGACTCAGCAACCGCTGGGTGGCAAAGCCCAATTCGGTGGCCAGCGCTTCGGTGAGATGGAGGTCTGGGCGCTTGAGGCTTACGGCGCCGCTTACACCTTGCAAGAAATGCTGACGGTGAAATCGGATGATACTGCCGGCCGAGCCAAAGTGTACGAGGCCATTGTTCGCGGAGACGACACGTTCGAGGCTGGTATTCCAGAAAGCTTCAACGTGTTGGTCAAAGAGATGCGGTCTCTTGGCCTGAACGTCGAACTGATCGAAGAAGACACCGGAGAAGAAGACGAGCCGCCATTGGCCGCTCAGTAGACTTAAAGAGCAAGACAGACGTAATCGAGGCGCTCGGGCCAATCGCCGGGACCGGGTGCCTCACACGATATAATTTTTAAGGGCAGGACCTCAGCATAAGGTCCACCAACCCGCCCGACCCGAAGGAGTGACACCCATGCGCCAGGAAGTCGCCAGCATATTTAACCCGAATACCCCAGCCCCAACATTTGAGGCGATCCGTATTTCAATCGCCAGCCCAGAGAAGATCAAGTCTTGGTCGTCGGGCGAAATCAAAAAGCCGGAAACCATCAATTACCGCACGTTCAAGCCAGAGCGTGACGGCCTGTTCTGTGCCCGTATCTTTGGCCCCGTCAAAGATTATGAGTGCCTGTGCGGAAAATATAAGCGCATCAAGTATCGCGGCATTGTCTGCGAGAAGTGCGGTGTTGAAGTCACGTTGGCGCGTGTGCGGCGTGAGCGTATGGGCCACATCGATCTGGCCGCGCCTGTCGCCCACATCTGGTTCCTCAAATCCCTTCCATCCCGGATTTCGACCCTCGTCGATATGGCGATGAAAGATGTTGAGCGCGTACTTTACTTTGAAAGCTATGTGGTGCTGGAGCCGGGTCTGACCGACCTTGAGTTCAAGCAATTGCTCACCGAAGAAGAATACATGGATGCTCAGGATAATCTGGGCGAAGACAGCTTCACTGCTATGATTGGCGCTGAGGCCATCCGCGAAATGCTCCGCAATCTGGATCTTCCTGCACTGGCAGATACGCTGCGTGTTGATCTCAAAGAGTCCACCTCTGAGCTGAAAACCAAGAAATACTCCAAGCGCCTGAAAGTGGTTGAAGCATTCCTACAATCGCGCGCCAAGCCGGAATGGATGATCATGACGATCGTTCCGGTTATTCCGCCAGACCTGCGCCCATTGGTGCCTCTGGATGGAGGCCGCTTCGCGACGTCTGATTTGAACGACCTTTATCGCCGCGTGATCAACCGAAACAATCGTTTGAAGCGCCTGATGGAGCTTCGCGCGCCGGACATCATCATCCGGAATGAGAAGCGGATGCTGCAGGAATCTGTCGATGCGTTGTTCGACAATGGACGCCGCGGACGCACCATTACGGGCACCAATAAGCGTCCGCTGAAATCCATCTCCGACATGCTGAAAGGCAAGCAGGGGCGGTTCCGTCAGAACTTGCTCGGCAAGCGCGTCGACTATTCTGGCCGCTCGGTCATCGTGGTGGGCCCGAATTTGAAACTGCACCAGTGCGGTTTGCCCAAGAAGATGGCGCTCGAACTGTTCAAGCCGTTCATCTATGCGCGTCTCGACGCCAAAGGCTTGGCCGGTACAGTGAAGGCCGCCAAGAAATTGGTTGAGAAGGAAAAGCCAGAAGTCTGGGATATTCTTGACGAGGTTATCCGTGAGCACCCGGTTCTGTTGAACCGCGCGCCCACACTTCACCGTCTTGGTATTCAAGCCTTTGAACCGAAGCTCATCGAAGGGAAAGCCATTCAGCTGCACCCATTGGTTTGCGCTGCGTTCAACGCTGACTTTGACGGTGACCAAATGGCCGTCCACGTTCCGCTCAGCCTTGAGGCTCAGCTTGAGTGCCGCGTCTTGATGATGTCGACAAACAACATCCTGTCGCCTGCGAACGGTAAGCCAATCATTGTGCCGTCGCAGGATATCATCCTTGGCCTGTACTACCTGTCACTCGATAAGGATGGAGAGCCTGGCGAGTACAAAGAAGATAAGAACGGCGCGCCTATTCAGGGGCTCTACACCGACGTTGCTGAGATGGAGCAAGCGCTCGATCATGGCACCATCACGATGCACTCTAAGATCAAAGCCATGTTCGAAGGCGTTGACGATGACGGCAAATCTTGGCGCCGCGTGATTGATACTACGCCGGGTCGTTTCCTTGTCGCCAGCCTGTTGCCGAAGATGAAAGGCATGCAGCCTGATCTGGTCAACAAAGTTCTGTCCAAGAAGGCCATTGCTAGCATTATTGATGAGGTCTACCGCCTCTGTGGTCAGAAGGCGACGGTGATCTTCTCAGACAAGATGATGGAGCTCGGTTTCCGCGAAGCGGCCAAGGCCGGTATCTCGTTCGGTAAAGACGATATGGTCATTCCGGCGGCCAAGCAGAAGCTGGTCGATTCCACGCGTGATCAAGTGAATGAGTTTGAACGCCAGTACGCTGACGGCCTCATCACGCGCGGTGAGAAGTACAACAAGGTGGTCGATGCCTGGTCGACGTGTACCGATAAAGTGGCCGATGCCATGATGGACGCCTCTGAAGAGCTGCAGGAAGCCAAGGGCGTGCGGAATGAGCAGGTCAACTCGATCTTCATGATGGCCGATTCCGGCGCACGTGGTTCAAAGAACCAGATGAAGCAGTTGGCCGGTATGCGCGGCCTGATGGCGAAACCGTCTGGTGAAATCATCGAGACACCGATCATCTCAAACTTCAAAGAGGGCCTCACCGTCCTTGAATACTTTAACTCCACCCACGGGGCGCGTAAGGGTCTGGCCGATACGGCTTTGAAGACGGCGAACTCAGGCTATCTGACCCGCCGTCTCGTTGACGTGGCACAAGACTGTATCGTCAATGAAGACGATTGCGGCACCGATAAGGGCATTGATGTCTCCGCTGTGATGGAAGGCGCCGATGTAACGGTTGCGCTGTCAGAGCGTATCTTGGGCCGGACCACGGCTGAAGATGTTAAGGGCGATGATGGCGAATTGGTCTTCCCGGCCAATACGTATCTCGACGAAGACGCTTCAATGAAGATTGAGGCATCTGGCGTCGATACCATCAAGGTTCGTTCACCGCTGACATGTGACACGCCGATTGGTGTGTGTGTGGCGTGTTACGGGCGTGATCTTGCCCGCGGCACCATCGTCAATCGCGGCGAAGCGGTTGGCGTCATTGCGGCCCAATCGATTGGTGAGCCGGGCACACAGCTCACCATGCGGACATTCCACATTGGCGGCGCGGCTACTGTTGCGGATAAATCTCAGGTCGAAGCCACGCTGGAAGGCACTATTCGCTTTACCGATGCTGAAATTGTCACCCGAAAAGACAAAACGATTATTGTCGTCGGGCGACGAATGCAGGTTGAGGTTGTTGATGGTGATGGGCGCACGCGCCAATCCTTCCGTCCGGCCTACGGCACGAAATTGCTCGTCGGCGATAAAGCCAAGGTTAAGCCGGGCGACTTGCTCGCTGACTGGGACCAATATGCACAACCCATCGTGTCGGAAGTGACAGGCACCGCGAAACTGGTTGATGTCATCGAGAATGTTTCGGTGCGCGAAGAAACCGATGAGACGACAGGTGTTGGCTCGCGGGTGATTATTGATTGGCGCAGCGCGGTCAAATCGGCCGAAATCAAACCGTCGATCCAGATCCTCGACAAGAAGGGCGAGCCTGTGAAGCTGCCGAACGGCTCAGACGCTGTTTATCTGCTGTCAGTTGGCGCGATTCTCTCCGTCGGTGATGGTGATACGATCACCGCGGGTGATACGCTGGCGCGTGTCTCTACCGGCGGCGCGAAAACGAAAGACATTACCGGTGGTCTGCCACGTGTGGCTGAATTGTTTGAAGCCCGTCGCCCGAAAGACCATGCCATCATTGCTGAAATTGACGGCAAGGTGCTCTACGGTCGCGACTATAAGAACAAGCGCCGTGTCTCGATTGTGCCGGGCGCAGAGGATGCAGATCAGGTTGATTACCTGGTGCCGAAAGGCAAGCACCTCGCTGTGCAGGATGGTGACTTCATAAAGCGCGGTGAATATCTGATGGACGGTAACCCCGCCCCGCAAGATATTCTCTCTACGCTGGGTGTTGAGCCTCTGGCCAACTATCTGATCGACGAAGTGCAAAAGGTCTATCGTCTGCAAGGCGTGCCGATCAATGACAAGCACATCGAAGTCATTGTGCGTCAGATGTTGCAGAAAATCGAGGTGACTGACCCCGGCGACTCAACCCTCATTCAGGGTGAGCATGTCGACATTATCGACTTTGAAGAAGCCAACCGTCTGGTGCGTAAGTCTCGCAAGAAAGACCAGCGCGAAGCCACAGGCGCCCGCCTGTTGCTCGGCATCACCAAGGCCTCGCTGCAAACCCGTAGCTTCATCTCAGCCGCTTCGTTCCAGGAAACGACCCGCGTGCTGACGGAAGCCGCGCTGCAAGGCAAGATCGATACGCTGGAAGGCTTGAAAGAGAACGTCATCGTTGGCCGCCTCATTCCGGCCGGCACAGGCGGCGGTATCCGCCACTTCCGCAAAATTGCGGCAGGCCGCGATACCAAGCTGAAGGCGAAACGCGCAGCCGCCGTGGCAAAAGCTGCAGCAGAGGCCGAGGCACTCGCAGCCGCCGCGCTGCCCGCCCCTTCGCCAGAGCCTGAAACCCCGCCCGCCGAATAGGGCAAGGCGGCCACAACAAGAACTGAAACAGCCCGCGTATTGCACGTGGGCTGTTTTACTTTCTGCGTCAGTTTCTCTTACATCTCCGCTTTGCTCTACCTCCAAAAATCACCTAAACCATGCCCATGACGCATTCCCGAAACGATCTCATAGGCGTGGCCTGTATTGCGGCAGCGATGGCGCTTGTTGCATGGCTGTCGCTGGCCAGTTGGGGCAATGCGGAGTGCCGCGATGTTCTGGCCGAATCCCAAGGTGAAAAGGGCATGGGCGAGGTCGAAATGACCAATGTCTTGGCCTGCCGGGATCGTCTTGGCGTGGACGCGCCGACCGCTGAATGAATCATGGCGATTTACGCCTCTGCTTGTGCGCGCAATGCCGATTGGTCGGTTTAGCGCCGCGCGCCCTTGACGCCCCGTGCTAACAGGCCTAAACGCCATCCATTGCTAGAGAGGCAACCGGGCTTAATCCCGCGCGCCGCACTTTGCCAGTATGGCTTGGTCCATCTAGCTCCCAGATTTATCGCCCGTCCCGGAGGAAGCCGTAACCCAAGGCCTTCGGGGCATTATCATGTTCAAGGCCCACGTGGCCATCGAGATTACAGACACAGAAGGCCCGAATGCCAACAATTCAGCAGCTCATTCGCAACCCTCGTCAGCCCAAGCGCAACCGTACCAAGTCGCCGGCTCTCAAGGCATGTCCACAGCGTCGCGGCGTTTGCACGCGCGTCTACACAACCACGCCGAAGAAGCCGAACTCGGCGCTTCGTAAGGTCGCCAAGGTGCGCCTGACGTCTGGCTTTGAGTCGCTTTGCTACATTCCAGGAGAAGGCCACAACCTGCAGGAGCACTCTGTTGTGCTGATCCGCGGCGGCCGGGTGAAAGATCTTCCCGGTGTGCGCTACCACATCATTCGAGGCACGCTGGATACCCAGCCTGTCAAAGACCGTAAACAACGCCGTTCGCATTACGGCGCTAAGAAACCGAAATAGAGGGCTGATCCATGTCACGTCGTCACCGCGCAGAGAAACGCGAAGTCCTGCCTGATCCGAAGTTCAAAGACCTCGTCATCACAAAATTCATGAACCAGATTATGCGCGACGGTAAAAAGTCGACCGCTGAACGCATTGTCTATGGTGCCTTCGAAATGGTTGAGCAACGCGCCAAGCGCGATCCCGTTGAAGTGTTCCACGAAGCGCTTGAAGCGATTGCCCCGTCTGTTGAGGTGCGTTCGCGCCGCGTTGGCGGCGCTACGTATCAGGTGCCGGTTGAAGTTCGGGTTGAGCGCCGTCAGGCCTTGGCCATTCGCTGGCTGGCTGGCGCGGCTCAAGGCCGTAACGAAAATACGATGCGTGAGCGTCTGGCTGGCGAACTGATGGACGCCTCTCAGGGGCGCGGAAACGCCGTTAAAAAGCGCGAAGACACGCACCGCATGGCGGAGGCCAACAAGGCCTTTTCTCACTACCGCTGGTAACAAGCTCTGGCATGTGTTGGCGACTGCGGCTAACGCAGCACCATTCACAATTATTTCCCTACGGAACGCAGATTTAGAAGGTTTATCTCATGGCCCGCGAATATAAGCTGGATCGCTATCGTAACTTCGGCATCATGGCTCACATCGATGCTGGTAAAACCACGACGACCGAACGCATCCTTTATTACACTGGTAAGTCCCACAAAATCGGCGAAGTCCATGACGGCGCCGCAACGATGGACTGGATGGAACAAGAGCAAGAGCGCGGCATCACGATTACGTCTGCTGCGACCACCACGTTCTGGGAACGCTCTGAGGATGGCACCACGCCTTTGTCAGACAAATACCGGTTCAACATCATCGATACGCCCGGTCACGTGGACTTCACAATTGAGGTTGAGCGCTCGCTTGCTGTGCTTGATGGCGCGGTGTGTGTGCTTGATGCCAATGCGGGCGTGGAGCCACAAACTGAAACGGTTTGGCGTCAGGCTGACCGTTACAGTGTTCCGCGCATCGTGTTCGTCAACAAGATGGACAAGATCGGCGCAGATTTCTTCAATTGCGTTCACATGATCAAAGATCGCACCGGCGCAATCCCGGCTCCAATCCAGTGCCCGATCGGCGCGGAGACAGAGCTTGAAGGCCATGTCGACCTGATCACTATGAAAGAATGGGTGTGGGCCGGCGAAGACCTCGGCGCGACATGGGAACTGCGCGAGATTCGCGACGAGCTCAAAGACAAGTGCGTAGAAATGCGCAACACGCTGGTCGAACTTGCCGTTGAGCAAGACGACGATGCGATGGAAGCATTCCTTGAGGGCAATGAGCCAGATCAAGCCACGCTGATCAAATTGATCCGTAAGGGCACGCTCAGCATGTCGTTTGTACCAGTTCTGTGTGGCTCGGCCTTCAAAAACAAAGGCGTGCAGCCGATGCTGAACGCTGTGATCGACTTTTTGCCGGGCCCCCTCGATGTGAAGCCATACATGGGCTTTAAGCCTGGCGATGAAGACGAAGTGCGTGATATCCCGCGCTCTGCCGATGACGAGCAGCCCTTCTCAGCGCTGGCGTTCAAAATCATGAACCACGAATATATGGGCACGCTAACCTTCACGCGCATCTATTCCGGCACGCTGAACAAGGGTGACACCTTCCTGAACTCGACCAAGGGTAAGAAAGAGCGCGTCGGCCGTATGGTCATGATGCATTCGAACAAGGAAGACGAGATCACCGAAGCGTTCGCAGGTGACATCGTCGCGCTTGCGGGCCTGAAAGACACCACCACAGGTGACACATTGTCAGATCAGCAAGACCCGGTCGTGCTGGAAACGATGACATTCCCTGATCCGGTGATTGAGATTGCGGTTGAGCCGAAGACGAAGGCCGACCAAGAGAAAATGTCTGTGGGCCTACAGCGCCTCGCCGCAGAAGATCCGTCTTTCCGTGTCGAAACAGATATTGAATCTGGTCAGACCATCATGAAGGGGATGGGCGAGCTTCACCTCGACATCCTGATTGACCGTTTGAAGCGCGAATTCAAAGTGGAAGCTAATATCGGCCAGCCAATGGTTGCCTATCGTGAGGCCATCGGCCGCGCGGCAGAGATTGTCTACACCCACAAGAAACAGTCGGGTGGTTCAGGACAGTTCGCCGAAGTTAAGATCATGTTCGAACCGCTTGAGCCCGGCTCAGGCTTCGTGTTCGAAAGCGCGATTGTTGGCGGTAACGTGCCGAAGGAATACATCCCCGGCGTGTCCAAAGGTCTTGAGCAAGCCAAAGAAAGCGGCCTGCTGGCGGGTTATCCCGTGACAGACTTCAAAGCGACCCTGCTTGACGGTAAGTATCACGATGTGGACTCTAGTGTGCTGGCGTTTGAAATCGCGGCCCGCGCTGCCTTCCGTGAATTGAAAGGCCCCGGCGCACCTGTGCTGATGGAGCCGATCATGAAAGTGGAAGTCGTCACACCGGAAGACTATATGGGTGATGTGATCGGTGATCTGAATTCACGTCGCGGCCAAATTCAAGGCTCTGAGCCACGCGGCAATGCGACCGCGATCAACGCTCACGTGCCACTGGTCAACATGTTTGGATACGTGTCCAATCTGCGCGGCATGTCTCAGGGGCGTGCACAATTCACCATGCAGTTTGAGCACTATGCAGAAGTGCCAAAAGCAGAAGCCACAAAAATTATTTCAGAAATGGCGGGCTAGTCGCTGGGTTAAACCAGCACAAAACCTGATTGATATTGAAGGAGCCTCATCATGGGCAAGGAAAAGTTTGAACGTAACAAGCCGCATGTGAACATCGGCACGATTG
>CAZXVJ010000067.1:0-9170 GCA_964644385.1 uncultured Hyphomonas sp.
GATCTTCAGATCAACCGCGGATGTTTTGTTGCGCTGCTCATCTTTGTAGAGCTCATAGGATATGGCCTGATCATCTTCCAAAGAACTCAACCCAGATCGTTCAACGGCAGATATGTGTACGAATACATCGTCCCCGCCTTCGTCCGGCTTTATGAAGCCGAACCCCTTTTGCGCGTTGAACCACTTCACTTTCCCAGTCGCCATCTTCATTCCCTCCATACATTTCCAAGGTCCACCGGGCCGTTTTGGCACTCTGATGGATCGATACGGATGCAAGAAGACTGTCTTAGCCGCCGATCGCGGCAAGCTTTGATCCTCAGAACGACCGTATTCGATCCGGCAAAAAGGCCATGAAGTCGCCCCTACGTCAAGTGCAGGCTCGGCCCTGCAATCATCACTCCGAAACCACGAAATCAAACCAGACCGGCGCGCAGTCTCCTAGCTTCTTGGTTTCGTATCGCGTCGTGATGTGACCCTCAGGCGGGCAGCGCCAATCCGCAGCTGTTTCGGCGCGCCACTCAAACCTGCCATGTGCCAAAATCTTTGCTAACGCCTCGTCGGCATAGCTGGCAACGTCGGTTGCAAATCGCAGCCGGGCGCCCGGTTTGGCAATGCGAGCAAGCACGTCGAGAAAAGCAGGTTGGATCAATCGGCGCTTCTGCTGTTTTGACTTCGGCCATGGGTCCGGAAAAAGAATATAAACATCATCCACACTATCTGTTTGCAGGCTCTGCATAACGGGCCGGGCATCATCCATATGCAGCCGGATATTTGTCAGACCGCGGGCCTCAATTCCAGTCAACGCTTTGGCGACCCCCTCGATAAACGGCTCACACCCGATGAACCCTGTGCCCGGCGCGCGCTTTGCTTGACCCAGTAGATGCTCGGCGCCGCCAAACCCAATCTCCAGCACGATCTTGTCGGCTCGCTCAAACAGCGTCTGCGGATCGAGCGCGCCCGGCGCCAGCTCTGGCACAGCAAGTTGCGGCAACAGCGTATCAATCAACGTCTGTTGGCGCGCAGACAAAGCCCGCCCGCCCGTGCGCCCAAATGTGCGGATCGGTCGATGCTTGTTGGGATGATCGTTCGTCATGGGTCTTTAGCCTGCGCAAGTGTCAGCAGGCCCGCTAACACGGGTGAGCGTCCCCGTCAGCCATGCTTATCAGCTATCATTGTCTGATTCCGGCGGCTTAATGAATGCGCTCGCGGCGGCTCGCACGGTATTGAGGATCGATTTACGCAGCGCGCTATCTTCTATTTTCTGAAATGCGGCGATCAGATCTAACGTCTCGGAATTCATCATTGGCGCCTGAGCCTCACTGCTCTCGGCCACCTGCGCTTGTTCCCGTTCGACAAAATCCTCGGCGCCTTCGTAAAAGTATGTAATCGGCACGCCCAGCACCGACGCAATTTCATAAAGCCGCCCCGCTGATACGCGATTGACGCCCTTTTCGTATTTCTGGACTTGCTGAAAGGTCAAATTTAAGAGTTCACCAAGTTTTTCTTGAGTAAGTTTAAGTTCTCGTCGCCTCCAGCGCACGCGTTGACCAACTACTCTATCTATTCCACTTGGAAGTTTATTATCTGACATTTCCCACCCAATTTGCCATATACACCATAACGGGTGGTTTTTACCTGCGCCAACTAATAAAAGCTAGTGCTGCGAACAATGAAATTGTCAACCAGAACAACACAATACCGATCCGACGCTGAAAAATTGTGATCGGCGCTGGCGCTGGAAGTGCGCCCCGTCCATAGACCGTTTCCCACCCTTCATTGACCGCTTCAATCGGTGTTGCGCGCAAAACTTCGCGGCCGTATCCATCGACAATCGCCGACGATCCCCGCGACGCCACGCGCGCCATCGGAAGACCAGTCTCAATGCTGCGATACCGGTTTTGGGCGTAATGCTGCTCCGGCCCCATGCCGCCGCCAAACCACGCATCATTCGACACCACGACAAGCCACTCTGCCAATCGCTCGTGATTGGCGTCGCGCGGCACATTTGGGTAGAGCGCCTCATAACAGATCATGGGCACAAAGGTTGGAAGGTCTTCGGTGACCAGTACGGTCGGCCCACCGCCTGCGGTAAACCCATTGGTTGCCAATTGCTGCAATGCGCCCGGCAATATTCCGGACATCGCGCTACCAAAGGGAATAATTTCCGCCGCAGGTAACTCGCCGAAAGGAACCAATCTATGCTTGTCATACAGCGTGACCGGCCCGTTTTGATTGGCGCGGGCGTCCAAAACCGACAGGCTATTGAAATACAAACGCTCACCGGTCTCCTCTTCGGCGTAGCGCGTTGTGCCCACAATCAAACTGCGCGGCCCAAGATAGGCACTGATGATATCCATTGCGTTTGGGTCATTCAGTAGCGCCGTGGGCACGGCGCCCTCCGGCCAGACCACAATATCGCCTGCCGCGCTGCCAGATTCGGCCAGCATGGTGACATACTGCTGGAACACAGGATCAGGGCCAATATCCCATTTCTGGTCTTGCGGCACGCCAGAATCCATCAGGACTACCATGTGATCGGTTAGCGGTGACGGCGTCGCAATACGCTGCGCCCCCCACACCCAGCCCAGTGCCAGCAAAATGACCGCCCCGGTCAGCGGCAAGATACGTTGCACCAAAGAGCGCACGTCCCGCGTATCAACCAGTGCCGCGGGCGCACTGACGACGAAAACCGTCATCAAGGTGAGCCAATAGACCCCGCCAATAGAAGCGGTCTGCGAGAGTGCGCCGCCCGGCACCCAAGTTGTTCCCGGCAGGTTCCACGGGAACCCCCCGAACAAATGCCCGCGCACCCATTCACCCAGCGCGAAAAACAAAGCGAATACAAAGACCCGCGACGGCGAAGATGACCAAAACGCCGCCGCCATCGAAACAGCCGCCCCCCAGATCAACGCCAATCCGCCCGGCAACAAGATCAATGGCATAAATAAGAATACGGCGTGTTTTTCAGGCTCAACCAAAAACGGCAACGCGGTCCAGTGCATGCCAACGAGAAAAAATCCAACACCAAAGGCCCAGGCCCGCATGAAGACCGCCTTGCCCCATTTGCGATGACTGCGCGCACCGTCCAGCATCCAGATCAATCCGGTGAAGGACACCACCAAAACGGCCGAAAAATGGAACGGCGCAAAGGCAATGGCGGCAAACGCGCCGAGGAACAAGGCTGTGCCGAAGGCGCCCCAACCCTTCAGCCGCGCAAACGCCTCATGCAACGGCCCAAGCGCTGTAAACCCATGGCTACGAACAGCCTCTTTCATTCGCTACTCCTGATCGGTCTTGAGAACCGCATTTTCAGGTACTCTGACACGCACCCTGCGGATACGGCGTGCATCGGCGTCCATAATCTCAATTTCTGGTCCCGTCGGATGACGCAAAATTTCGCCGCGTACCGGCACCTTGCCGCCCAGCGCGAATGCCACGCCGCCCAGCGTATCTATCTCTGTTTCCATATCAGCGAGTGACAGGTCCAGCCCCGTTTCAGACGCAAAGTCGCCAATCTCAGTGCGTGCATCAGCTTCCCAAACACGTTGGCTGCGGCGCACAAACATTGGCACGCCCTGATCGTGCTCATCCTCAATGTCGCCCACAATCTCTTCCACAAGGTCTTCCAGCGTGACCAGTCCATCCGTCCCGCCATACTCGTCGACCACCAAAGCCAAATGAATTCGCGTCGACTGCATTTTGACCAGCAGATTCGACAATTTCATAGATGGCGGCACGAATAGCACGTCCCGGCGTAAGCGCTCCAGTGGGCGCTTGGGGTGCTGGGCTTCATTTGCCAGTTCAGCGACCAAATCTTTGATGTGAACAAACCCCAATGGATCGTCCAGAGAGTCGCGATACACCGGCAAGCGCGAATTGCTGACCTCAGCAAAATACTTCACCAATTCGTCCAAACCAGTTTCGACCTCTACCGCCTTCACCTCCGCGCGCGGCACCATCACATTCACGACGGTCATTTGCTCAAACTCGGCAATTCTCAGCCGCATCTCATGCGGATCCATGCCCGTATCCTCACCGGGGCTGCCAGCCGCTTCATTTGCCTCAGCGCTTTTCTCACGCCGAAACAATCCCCTAAGGCCTCGCCCGTTATCTGATGAATCAGGATCGCTCATAAAAGATGAAAGTCTCTCTCTTGGGATAGGGCTGCGATGTGACGTCTAGACATATGGATTCGCTATACCGATAGACGCAAGCGCGCGTATCTCCAACGCCTCCATTCTCTCAGCCTCAGTGTCGACTTCATGGTCATGTCCCGCCAAATGCAACAATCCATGAACCAAAAGATGGGCAAGATGATCGCCAAGCGCAGTGTTTGCGACGTCTGCATCCCGTTTGGCGACACCATAAGCGACACAAATATCGCCCAAGAATGGCGCCTCTATCTCGGACGCCCGGAATGACAATACGTCGGTCGGTTTATCTTTGCCCCGAAAATTCTTATTCAGCGTCTGGATTGCCGCGTCGTTCGTCAATAAAATTGAGACAGGTCCAGATCGCGCGCAAACGGCGCCAGCAGCATTCAGCGCCGCCTCCAGTTTTGCCTCCAATGCCTCCACGCCGCGCCATAAAGGCTCATCCACGCGTACATCTACGTCGATCATGGCCGGGCTCAGTCCTCTCCAGCCGCTTCATAGGCATTGATGATCCGGCTCACGAGCCCGTGCCGGACAACATCCGCGGCGGTTAGGCGGGCCGCATGAATGCCCTCAACGCCGTCCAGAACCTTCAAGGCGTGCTTTAGACCGGATGGCTGATTGCCTGGCAGATCAACTTGCCCCGGGTCTCCGGTCACCACCATGCGGCTATCGCGGCCGAGGCGTGTCAGCACCATTTTCATCTGCGCCGTCGTCGTATTCTGCGCTTCATCAACAATCACAAAAGCCTTTTTCAGCGTCCGCCCCCGCATAAAGGCCAGTGGGGCAACCTCAATCTCCCCGCGCGCCATCCGGCGTTCCATCTGCTCTTGGCCCATCAATTCGCGCAACGCATCCCAGATCGGCAGCATGTAAGGATCTACTTTCTCCTCCAATGTGCCCGGCAAAAACCCCAATTTCTCTCCAGCCTCCACCGCTGGCCGCGTCACAATCAAGCGCTGACGCACACCCGACAATAGCTCTGAAACGCCCGCCGCAACGGCCAAAAACGTCTTCCCAGTTCCAGCTGGCCCAACCCCAAAGACCAGCCCATTCTCAGCATTGGACAATAGATTCAAATACTTAGCCTGCCCCCGCGTTTGCGGACGGATTGGCTTCTTCAGGCCCTTGAGGCCGCCAAACGACCCTATGGGCGCCATGGCGGCGGCCAATGCCCCCTCCATTTCCATGTCAGACGCTTCAGCGCCACCTCGCAATCTTCGCTGAAACTCAGCGAGCGTCGCTTCTGCAATCGCCACGCCCTCCTCGCTTCCGCTGAGACCAACGCCGCCGCCCTGACTTTCGGCCTTCACACCATACTCAGCCAGTGCGCCTTCCAGAACTTGCAAGTGACGGTGGTGCGGTCCGCAAATATCCTGCAGCCGGCTCGCATCGTCGACTTCATAAATGCGCGAGACTTTGGGCTTTGATGGCTTCTTCGTTGCTGTTTTGCGTCGCTTGTCCGTCACGCGACCACCTCGCTGTGAACCAACTCTCCGTCGAGAGAGTTCAACCCGAAACCAACCATTTTTACGTCTACGATTTTTCCGATTAGGTCTTCGGCGCCCTGAAAGTGTACCGACTGCATGTACGGCGAGCGGCCATGCGCCTGGCCCGCCAAACGGCCCCGCCCAGTCACCAAAACAGGCAAGATTTGCCCCACTTTCGATGCATTGAACGCAAGCTGCTGCTCACGCAATAAGGCTTGCAGACGTTGCAATCGTTCATTTTTGACATCTTCGGGCACCTGTCCGAACATATCAGCGGCCGGCGTTCCGGGTCTTTGGGAGTATTTAAACGAATAAGCGATCGCATATTTGACCTGCCGCACCAGATCCATCGTCGCCTCAAAATCCGTGTCGCTTTCGCCTGGAAACCCAACAATAAAGTCAGACGCAAACGCAATGTCAGGGCGCGCCGCCTTCGCCTTGTCCAGCCAATCGAGATAGTCCTGCGCTGTGTGGCTACGGTTCATCGCTTTCAGAATATTATCCGACCCTGATTGCACCGGCAGATGCAGGAACGGCATTAATTCCGGCACCTCCCCATGCGCGGCAATGAGGTCATCATCCATATCGCGTGGATGGCTGGTGGAATATCGGATCCGGTCAATGCCGCCAATTTTCGCCACATGCCGACACAGCTGTCCCAGAGACCAATCAGCGCCGCCATCCATCTTGGGCGGCGCGCCATGAAACGCATTCACATTCTGGCCAAGCAGCGTGACATCCCGCACCCCCTGAGCGGCCAGCGACCGTGCTTCGATTACAATATCGTCCACAGCACGCGACAGCTCAGCGCCCCGCGTATAAGGCACGACACAGAACGTGCAGAACTTGTCACAGCCCTCTTGGATCGACAGAAAGGCCGTCGGCCCATCGGCCTCGCGCGCCTTCGGCAACGCATCGAACTTCTCCAGCGTATCGAAATCGGTCTCCAGTCGGTCTCCCACAGCCCGCGCCGAGCGTGCCACCATTTCCGGCAGCTTGTGATAAGCCTGCGGGCCGAGCACCAGATCGACGGCAGGCTGACGCCGCATAATCTCTTCGCCTTCCGCCTGAGCCACACATCCCGCCACGGCGATCGTCATTTTGCCGCCGCTGGCCTCTTTCATTTTCTTGATTTTGCCCAGTTCAGAATAGACCTTCTCTGTGGCTTTTTCTCGGATATGGCATGTGTTCAACACGACCAAATCAGCGCCCTCCGGGGCATCCACAGGCGCATAGCCCAGCGGCTTCAGCACGTCGCGCATCCGCTCTGAGTCATACACATTCATCTGGCAGCCATAGGTCTTGATGAAGAGACCTTTGGCGTTCGGTTTTACAGGCAATTCGGTCATCGCGCGTCTATGCCCGAAAAGTGTGCCCGTTTCCAGACTCTGTTCCAATCGGTTCGCAGCCAGCCGAGGGATCGTGGTTCAGGCGCAACGCACGGGCGCGGATTCGGCTCGTTTTCGCTGTTTCGCCTTCACAGACGCTGAAACCACTCTACGGTGCGGCAAAACCAGACAAGGGAGGCCGGGGAGGCCATGGAAACGTTTGTTACGCTGATCGAGACGATCTCCGGCTTCATTTGGGGCGGCACCTGGGGCGATACCCGTTTATTGCCCGTCGGGCCTCTGGCGATCGTGCTGCTTGGGACGGGCACATATATGATGATCCGCCTTGGCGCTCGCCCGCTTCTCCGGTTCATTCCAGCCTTGGGAGAGGTCTGGGCGGGCCGCAAAGCATCCAGCGAAGACGGCGCGATTACCCCGTGGCAGGCGCTTTCGACTGCCCTCTCAGGTCAAGTCGGCACCGGTAACCTCGCAGGCGTTGCCACGGCAATTACGCTCGGCGGGCCGGGGGCAATTTTCTGGATGTGGATCGTCGCGCTTTTCGGCATGGCGCTGGCATTTTCGGAAAGCTCATTGGCGTTGAAATACCGCGAAACAGACGAGTATGGCCGCATCAACGGCGGACCCATGTACTATATCAAGAACGGCCTCGGTAAGAATTGGGGCTGGCTGGCCGTCATCTTCTGTATCGGAACGCTCATCTCGGCGACCGCAACCGGCTCAATGATTCAAGCCAACTCGATTACAGAAGCGGCGCTTGAAGTGGGCAGCTCGTCATTTGGCGTAGCGATCCCGCAATGGCTCGTCGGCGTTATTCTCGGCGGCCTTGTTTTTGCGGTCATCATTGGCGGCATCAAATCCATCGGCAGCGTCGCTGGCAAAGTCGTTCCCGTGATGGCGGCCCTATACGTCGCCATCGCGTTTATTGTTCTCATCATGAACGCAGACAAAGTTCCTGGCGCGTTTATGGAGATCATTTCTCACGCCTTTGGATGGAAAGAAGTGTTTGGCGGCGCGGCCGGTTACGGGGTGTTGTCTGCGGTTCGCGCAGGGATTGCTCGCGGACTGTTCTCCAACGAAGCGGGTCAAGGCTCCGCGCCCATTGCGCACGCCGCTGCTCAAACCGACAACCCGGTCATGCAAGGCGAAATCGCCATGATCGGCGTTTTCATCGATACCATCATTATTTGCACCATGACCGCCCTCGTCATCCTAACGGTCACCGGCGACTTTGAGAAAAGCCCATCCCTTATGGCGGCCAATTATTGCGAAGCTCAAAATATCGAACTGCCTGAACAACCCCTGCTCGATGGAAACACGCTTAGGCCCGGCGAAGAGCAACCCCGCTATAGCGTCGCCGACTTGGTACCATCCGCCTATGAAGACGATCGTCTTACAAAAATCGAAGAAAAAGGCGCAATCGCAGCAGGTTACCTTGCTGCCTGTCGCTCAAATGGTGTCACCTTCGATGGTATGTTTGATTGGTCAGACGACGCAACCACTGCAATGCGAGCGGCGAAAAAGGCCTTCCAAAGCAGCAAAGACCTGCCAAAGTTTGATGCGCTCTCAGTCGACATCGCAGCGGCCGAAGAAGAGGCCTTCTACCAACTTGCGCTAGCAGGCACGACAGACGCCAGCGTGAACCTGAAGGTCGACCATGCTTGGGAAACCGACGCCAACTCAGCCGCCATCACCACACGGGCTTATGGCGCTGCCTTCCCTGGCGGCGAGTGGGTCGTGCCGATTGCGCTGTTCTTCTTCGCGTTTACCACCATCATCGGCTGGTCATATTACGGTGAACAAGCGCTGACATATCTTGTCGGTGAGTGGGCGACCCACCCCTTCCGCTATCTTTGGGTTCTTGTCGTCTTCGCCGGCACATTGGTGACCAACACCGACGCGCTCTGGCTGTTCGGCGACATTGCCAATGCCTCCATGGCGTTCCCGAACCTGATCGCTATTTGCGCTCTATCCGGTGTCGTGATCGCCATGCACAAAGCCAATGGCGATCCTGACCGCGCAAAGACGGACAGTGACGCTCCATCTGAAGACGCATGAAGTAGATAACCGCTTGGAAACATAGTCATGAAACAGGGCGGGCATGAGAGTGCCCGCCCTCCTTCTAGGAGCACAAAACAATGTCCATGTGGGAGTTTGAGGCGCTTGCTGAGATGAGCGTT
>CAZXVJ010000068.1:0-8737 GCA_964644385.1 uncultured Hyphomonas sp.
CTCCCAATCCGTAGCTTCGTATTTGCGCCGCCTTTGTCCACTTTGCGGACAAAGCGGACATGTGCTTGTGCGGCTTTTGCTCACGCAGAAAGGTTTCGCGGTTGCGGCATGACCCGGGCCGCGTCGTTGCTGAGGTCACAAAAGCGGTCGTTGAAGCCTGCAAGGATACGACGGACCTATCTCTGGTTCTCGATTCTAAGGATTTGGCCAGTTCTCAGGCGAACAAGGCCAGACATAAAGCTGTTAGCCTACGGTGCGAGAGTTTTTCGGCGCGCTGTCTTCCTAAAATCCATGCATCCATCTCAATATGTATGGGTGTCAGCCCGCACCCGCCAGTGACCCAGTAGGCCCGTTTGGCGATAGTAGAGACTTACTTGCATCGATGGGAAAACCCGATTGCTGCGCGTGTTTTCATTCGCCAAAAAAAATTGTTGTCGCTGGCGTGTTTTCTGAAACCAACCGCGGTCTTCTCCGGTCCTTGCGCTTAGGCCTGATGCACCGTCTGACGCTGGTCTCCGAGGCCGGCGATACCGAGTTCCATGACATCATCAACCTTGAGATACCAAGGCTCCGGTTTCTGCCCCAATCCGACGCCGGGCGGTGTGCCGGTTGTAATGATGTCGCCCGGCTGCAAGCTCATGAACTGGGAAATATAGCTGACCAACATTGCAACGCCAAAAACCATGGTCTTGGTGGAGCCATCCTGCAAACGCTGCCCATTCACATCGAGGTACATGGCAAGGTCCTGTGGATCCGGAACCTCATCACGGGTAACCATCCAGGGGCCGATCGGACCGAATGTATCGGCAGATTTTCCCTTGACCCATTGACCGCTCCTTTCCGTCTGGAAGGCGCGTTCGGACAGGTCATTTACCACGCAATAGCCGGCCACATAGTCCAGTGCTTCTGCCTCGTCGACATAGCGCGCTTCGGTACCGATCACGACGCCGAGTTCGACTTCCCAATCTGTCTTTTCGGAACCACGTGGGATGAGCACAGTATCGTTCGGCCCGCAAATTGCACTTGTGGCCTTCATGAAAAGTACCGGCTCTTCTGGGATTGCCATACCGCTTTCGGCAGCATGATCGCTGTAGTTCAAGCCAACGCAGACAAATTTCCCCACCTGTCCGACACATGCGCCGATACGCGTATCAGATGCGATAATTGGAAGCTCGCTGTGATTGATGGCACCAATGCGGGCAATCTCCTGTGGTACAAGGTGCGCGCCAGAGATGTCGCCAATGATTCCAGAGAGATCGCGATAGACACCATCTGCGTCCATTATGGCAGGTTTTTCCTGCCCGGGTTCGCCGAGCCTCATAAGTTTCATGGAATTTCCTTTCGAATTCTGAAATCTGGCAGATCGAGTGCGCCAGTCATGCGACGAGCATGGTCTCGATCTGGCTTTGTGGTGTATTGCCTGTCACAGAGTGAGGCAGCCTGACCTGGCCGCTGACGAATTCGGCAGGCGTTTCGAGCAGCGCGTAGAGCAGGCTTGTCTCACCTCTGTCCACATGTTCAACGACGTCCATATCGGCATCGGCCGCCGCCAGTGAAAGCGCCCAGGGTTGTTCGCACGTGTTGTGCAAGATCACCTTAACCCCTGCGGTCGCGGCCATTTCCAGAATGCGGCGGCATTCCGTAATGCCGCCAGCCCAACACACGTCAGGCTGCAGGATGTCCACCACACCGGCGCGCAGCAGCGTTTCGCAATCCCAACGATGAAACGCGAAATTGCCAAGTGCCATTTTGATTGCGGGATCCACTGCGGCCCTGACCTTTTCCATACCACGCAAGTCCTGCGGGGGCAGCGGATCCTCGATCCAATACAGGCCTGACTCAGCAGTCCTTTTAGCAAAATCGATGGTGTAATCCGCATCCCATGCCATGAAAGCATCGACCATGACGGGTCTGTCGGCGCCGGCGGCATCTCGAAATCTCTGAACAACGGCGGCGTTGCCTTTCAGGCCGTCCGCGCCGTCTGAAAAACTGTACGGCATCGCGGCCTTGAGGCCCCACCAGGGCATGTCTGCTGCCGCTTCAGGCTGACTTGTTGTGATATATGCATCCATTGTGGCACGGTTTTCGGCCTGACCAAGGAGCTTTGCCAATGGCTGACCCTCCGCCTTCTGACGAATGTCCCACAGCGCAATGTCGACCGCTGAAATCGCCATCATCGAATACCCCGACCTGTTATTCGGGAGCGTGGACCGGAACATCCGATCCCAGATGTCCTCGATATCGTCCGTTGGAAGGCCCTCAATCAGCGGACCCAGCTGCCGGTTAATGATCAGTGCGGTGACCTCACCTCCGTTTGTGAAGCCCCATCCGGTTATCCCTTCGGTGGTGTCAATCCGGACAAAGGTGCGCCGAGTGGGCCACATCCAACTCGCACGGTTTTCGGCATATTCGGGCCAGCGCGACATCGGAGACGCGATCCGCGACGTTTGCAGCTTTTGACGTTGAAAGCCCACATCAAGGTCGACAGCGGTGACGGATGCAATCTTCAAAAGGTCGTTCCTCCGGTTAACAGGCTGCAATGCGGGCCATTCGTAATCGGAAATCCCAATGCGTCTTTCGCATTCGAAGGTCGCGGTGTGTTCAAGCTTGTTATCGTTGACATCAGTGCGAGCCCTTCCAGTTCTGAATTGCCGGATTGACGACGAAAGCCTTTTCGATACGTCCGGCAATACGATCTCTAAGCTATTTGATATACGTATGTCAACAACCATTTGACGTTCGAACGTCATAGTGCGATAGTCCGAGTGACAATTGGGCTTCCCAAGATAGGATTGCGCACTGTGACCGAGAAAAAGCCTCGCACACTCAAAGATGTATCCGCTGCCGCGAATCTGTCGCTCATCACTGTTTCGAGAGCGTTGCGCAAGCCGGAGACCGTGCGGCCCGAGACACGTGCAAAGGTGCAGGAAGCCATCAAGCAGGTAGGCTACGTGCCCAATCTTACGGCACGTTCGCTGGTGTCAAATCGATCGAACATGGTGGGTCTTGTCGTACCATTCTTGCGCAGTTCTCTGTTCGCGGACCTGGCCGAAGGACTGACGGAAGTGCTGACCCAGCACGACCGTCAATTGCTCTTGGGTGTCAGCAACAGGTCAATTGAGCAGGAATACGGTGCCGTGCGCACGTTCCTTGGACGTCAGGCAGATGCCATCGTCGTAACCGGGTTCACGCATAACGAAGCTTGCCAGAATCTGTTGCGCAGCTTTCACGGTCCCGTCGTTGAAACCTGGAACCTAAAGCCGGAGGCCATGGATTTGGCCGTCGGGTTCGACAACAAACGCGCGGCGATGAAAATGACCCGCTATTTGATCAGCAAGGGGCACCGTTCAATTGCCGTTGTGGGGGGGGATTTCGACAACAACGATCAGGCCGCAGATCGCTATGCCGGTTTCGTCGAAGTGATGCGAGAAGAGGGCCTTGAGATCCCGCCGGAACATGTGATTGAAATTCCCAACCCGACCACCGTTCAAAGCGGACGCGATGCCCTGCACAAGCTGATGTCCAGCGCTGACAAACCGACGGCGATATTCTTTCACGCCGAACTTCCGGCGCATGGGGCGATCATGGCCTGCCTTTCAGAAGGCATTCGTGTTCCCCAGGACATTGCAATTGCCGGGTTCGGCGATCTGAGCCTTTCTGAAATGCTGCCGGTTCCGCTTACGACAGTGAAGGTTGACGCGGTGGGCATCGGGCGCCGAACGGGCGCGCTAATCATTGATAGGCTGGACGGCAAGATGGAAGAAGAGCCGCTGGTTGATGTCGGCTTTGAATTGATGGTGCGCGACAGTGCCTGACGCCATCCGAATTTGCCACCATGCCGCTGTCCGGACACCTGAAGGTCAGACCTGCTGTATGTGACTTCTCACCAACAGATACCTCTCGAAAGAAAGTGCAATGCTATGAATTTCAAAGAACAAACTGCCGTCATAACGGGTGGAGCCCAGGGCATCGGATACGCCTGCGCAAAACGGATCGCGGTCGACGGAGGGCGGATCGCGATCTGGGATCGTGATTTTGCACTTGCTGAGAGTGTCGCAGAGGAACTGGGGAATGAGAGTTTCGCTTGCGAAGTCGATATCAGCGATTGGGACAGTGTTCGCGCCGCCCGCGATGAGACGATAAAGAGGGCCGGACGGATCGACATCATGATCAATTCCGCCGGGATCGCGGGCAGCAACGGCCCACTTGTGGACTATTCGGTCGAAGAATTTGAGCAGATTCAGGCTATCAACGTCATGGGCACGTTCCATATGTGCAAGGCTGTCGTCCCGACGATGAAAGAAAGAAACTTCGGGCGGATCGTGAATGTCTCCTCCGTAGCCGGTAAGGAGGGCAACCCCAACGCCTCCGCCTATTCAACATCGAAAGCAGCCGTCATCGGAATGACCAAGTCACTGGGCAAGGAGCTTGCTGATCAAAACATTGCAGTGAATTGTGTTACTCCTGCTGCGGCGCGCACCCGGATCTTCGACCAGATGAGCCAGGAGCACATCGACTTCATGCTGTCGAAAATTCCGCGCGGTCGTTTTCTGGAAACGTCTGAAGCCGCAGAAATGATCGCCTGGATCGCGAGCGCCGAGAACAGCTTTACAACTGGATCCGTGTTCGATCTGTCCGGTGGGCGGGCGACCTATTAGTTTTCAGATCATGCGCAATCACGACAGACGGGCGTGATTGCGCATTGGTCATAACCCGATTGTTCTTGAAATGCAGCGATCGCTACTTTCACGTTCAGGCGGGCTCAAATTCGCCGGCATAGGGGAACACCTGACCTGAACGGTCGATAAACTTGCCCGCCCAGTCCAGGCTTGCCCGTTCCAGTGTCTGGCGGACAAGGCTGACCGTTTCATCGGGAGTGAAGTCACCGTCATTCTGCGTCATGTCCGTCGACGTGCGGCCCGGGCGCAGAGAAAAGTACAAAACGCTTTCCTTTTGCAATGCAGCGCCGAGCGAGATCGTTGCTGCATGCGCCGCTGCTTTCGTGGTTCTGTAAATCACGAGCTGCGGGCCGGACATGTAACTGAAAATTCCCGACTGGCTGCCAAGCGTCAAACCGACAGGGTGCTCTGCGCGTTTCAAGTTCGGCAACAAGGCCCGCGTTACAATCGCTGGTCCCAGAACGTTGATACTGAATGCGCTGGTCCATTCATCGAGGTCTGCGTCCATGGCAGAGCGGTCGCGGTCGCCCATGATCCCGGCGTTGTTCAGCAACAGATCAATCGGCTGGCCTGCAAGCTGCTCCGCTAGTGCGTCCGCTTGCCTAGCATCAGCGGTATCGAGCGTGCGAACATCAACGTCAAGCTGGGCAAGCTTATCCGCCTCTGACGGATTGCGGCAGGCAGCGATGACATGCCAACCTGCCTGAGCATACTGGGTGCAGAATTCGAGGCCGAGCCCCCGGTTTGCTCCCGTCACCAGGACAGTTTTCATATCAGGCATCGAACAATTCCTTTGATCGCTTTGCGCGTTACGTGCTGGAGGGGGATTTCAGAAGTCTGGAAGACCACAGCAGCAGCGCAGCGTAGAGCGCTATGCCGATGACGCAGGCCCAGACCTGAAGTGATGGTGTCAGCACGGCAACTGCAAACGCGGCGAATACCCAGCGGAAAACCTTACCGATCTCGACAAACAGGTAGCCTGTCGTGACAAGCAAAGCAAAGATCGAAAAGGCGCCGGTGACGGAAAAGGCGACGATGATTTCAGAGAATTCCCCAATCCCCAGCAGCCCCGGTTGCAGTACAAACAGGAAAGGCAAGGCGTAAGGCACGATTGCCATCTTGATCCCGCGCCAACCGGTGTCCCAGATTGAGGAGTCTGCCACCGAAGCCGCAGCGATCGTTGCAAGTGCGACCGGTGGCGTGATGGCGGCCAGGACACCGTAATAGAAGACGAAGAAATGTGCGGCGAGCGGCGCTACATCAGCCTGGATCATCGCAGGAGCGACTGTCAGGGCAAGGATGATATAGACCGCAACCGTCGGCAGCCCCATGCCAAGTACAATGGAACTGATCATGGTAAGCAAGAGCACCGTCATGATGTTGCCATCCGAGACAAAAAGCACGGCATTGACCAGTTTGGTCCCAAGACCTGTTAGCGAGAAGACACCGATGATAATCCCGGCGCTGGCTCCCAAGAGGCCAATCGGGATCATCATATTCGCGGCCTTCACCGCCGCTTGCCAAAGGGCCTGAAGGGTAAGCCACTTGCCCGTCGCAAGCACGGTTGCAAAGGGCACGGAAAGGATGGCCAGAAAGGCCGCAGTCGCGGCTGTGTAGCCCATACCCAACAGACCGATCAAAAGAACGCCAATGGGTGCCAGCAGGAACAGGCCGCGAGCGCTCTTTTGGTCGTTCTCCAGCGGGATGCTTACGGTTTCCGGGCCTTCGTTGCGTCGGCTTGCGTGGACGGACGCGAACAGCGTTACGTAGTAAAAGAAGGCTGGCAACGCCGCCGCCAGGAGGATCTGAGAAAAGGGCAATTGCAGGATTTCAGCCATGATGAAGCCTGCCGAACCCAGCACCGGCGGCATGAGCTGCGATCCCGTCGAGGCAACGGATTCAATCGCTGCGGCTTCGGAGGATTTGTAGCCCGATTTTTTCATCATTGGGATCGTGATGCTGCCCGAAGCGATCACATTGGCAACCGCTGCACCTGTCATGGTCCCAAAAAGCGCACTCGCGGCGATAGACACTTTGCCGGGCGCCCCGGTGCTTTTCCCAAAGAGTCGCATGGACAGGGCGACAACCGCGCCCGATCCACCGGACACTTCCAGCAGTGCCGTCAGAATGATGAAAACGAATACGATGTGCAGGATAGTGTTGAGCGCGATCCCGAAGATGCCTTCGGTTCCGATGAAAAGGTGATTGACCAGCGTGGCAACATCGATTGGGCTGTGTCCAATACCCGGCGGCAAAGCGGAACCAACAAGCGCAAATATGATAAAGAGCGTGGCCAGCACTGCGAGCGGGCGGGCACCCCATCGCCAGGTGCAATAAATGGTCAAAAGGATAGCCATACAGCCAGCAGCAACGTCCCAATCCGACGGCCCTATCACCATGATCTGAGCCTGTCGGAAATAGGCGCCGAAGGCCGTGACGGTGCCCCAGGCAACCACCCCCATCAGGAGCAGTGACAACCACGCGGAAAGTCTGCGTTGGCCCGCGATCATCAGGGCGGCGATCAGGACGCCGCCCCAGAAGATTTTTGTACTCAGCTGGCCCGGCCAGGTCTCAAAGCGGACGAGATAGAGGACCCCGCATGTCATGAGGAACAGGAATATGTTCCGGAAGTGCTTCCAGTGAGCTGTATCGAACATTTCTCGCATCCTCGCGTAACAAAGGCCCGGTCAGTTGGGCAGGGTTCTTCAGATCTTGCCTGTGTCCTTGAGATAGGCTTCGAACCCCTCATGCCGGGGAATGGCCGGGGTCTGCGTGCTCAGCGGATTGTCGGGAGTGAAGAACCCCATAAGCGGCATGATCGACTTAAGCTCTTCCGGATGCGCGTAGAGAATGTCGCTGATTTCCTTGATGACATCAGCACTCACTTCGGCCGCGCCAACAAACAGCACTTCCGTGCCCAGCGATGAAACCGCTTCATCCTGGCCGCGATAGACACCCGCAGGCAGGTCAACCTTCAGAAAGTACTCGTTTTGCCCGTTCACCTTTGACTGGATGTCATCGCCAAGGTTGATGAAATCAATATCCATCTGGCTTGTGATGTTGAGCAAGGCGGCACCGGGGACGCCTGTGAACATCACAGCCGCATCGAGCTTGCCGTCGGAGAGAGATGCAACCTGTTCGTTGAATGACAGGAACTGCCCCTCAACATCATCGACCGAAAGACCAGCCGCTTCCAGCGTGGCAATGGCGATCTTGGAACAGGTCGTACCCGTGGGGCACAGGCCAACCCGCTTGCCTTTCAGATCCGCGATGGAGGTATAGCCCTTCGCGCTTGGAGCAATGAAGCTGTGATAGTTGTAGTAGCCGCCCCAGACGGCGCGCAGGTTCTCCACGGCGTTTCCTTCAAAAGGCCCTGTGCCGTTGTAGGCCTCGATCGCCGCTGATGGCGTGAGCAAGCCGAACTGAGCCTTGCCGCGCAGAATGAAACCTGACGTTTCCGTCGTGCCGCCCGTGGGAAGTACTTCGATCCGGACGGTGTCGGAGTGCTTGTTGACGACCTGCGCAATTGCGCTGCCGACGAAATAGGACGTGCCGCCAGTGGAGCCCGTCGCGATGATGAGAGTTTCGGCGGATTGGGCCGCACCGCCTGAAAAGGCAACGCCGGCTGCCAATGCGATAGCAGTACTGATTTTCTTTAAGAACATTTGTTCCTCCATCGGGTGGATTTGATATACGTGTGTCATTGCTTATGACATTCGTATGTCAAGGTCAAGCTCTTTCACCAATTCTGATCTCCGTTCGCTCTGCCTAGAGGCGCCGCGCTCATACCGAGATGAATGGATTCAGCCTTAGGAATCGCGTCGAAAAGGAACAGCTTTCCGCCACTCAGAATGAACCAGTGCTTGTCATCCCAATCGACCAAACAGCTCGGAGAGGCTTCGAACGGAACGATATCCGCTGGCATTGCTACCGCCCTTGTCAACCTGGGCCGCTGATCATCGCGGCCGCGCAAGCAGTTGGTACTGCGGGCCATTCCGCAGACCTACAGCGATTAAGATCGACGTCGGGCCTTCTGCTTCCATGAAGTAGCATAGTGC
>CAZXVJ010000069.1:0-8632 GCA_964644385.1 uncultured Hyphomonas sp.
AGCATCCTGAAAGATGGGCGCCCTGAAGGAAACGTCGCGCGCACCACTCAAATGACGATGGGGGGCGCGCCCGTCGGCGCTGCAACCGCTAAGGGCTATGGCACCGCACAATCCTGGGCACTGTGGACGCAATGGTCCGGTCACAATCTTAATGGCAAAACACGCGATGAGTTGATGCAAGAATTCCTGCAACTCTCAAGCGGTGTTTACGGCAAACCCATGTTTCTGAACTAATCTGAGCCGCGGCAAGCAGATCGTTTGCAACCAAACTGCGGCTCGTGCGTTATAATGATTATGACGCCACAGGAGCCCCAACAATGCGCATCGCTTTCGCCCTCGCCGCTGCCACGCTCGCTATCTCTATTCCGATGACTGCATCAGCCGCAGAAGAACCCCCGCACAGCGTTGTCGCTGAAGACGGCAAAATTCAGGTGCGCGAATACGCGCCCCAAATCGTTGCTGAAGTCACCGTCACCGGCGATTTGGCCCGCGCAGGAAATTCCGGCTTCCGCCCATTGGCAGACTACATCTTCGGTAACAACACCGCGCAGCAGAGCATCGAAATGACGGCCCCCGTCACGCGCCGCCCCGCCTCGCAGAAAATTGAGATGACCGCGCCCGTCACCCGCACTCAGAACTCAGGCGGCGATTGGGTCGTTGCTTTTGTGATGCCAGATGAGTGGACGATGGATACGCTCCCCGCGCCCAACAATCCGGATGTCACACTCAGAGAAGTGCCATCAGAGCAGATTGCCGCCATTCGTTTCAACGGCTCAGGCCGGGCTGCAACGTACGCCAAAAACCAAGATAGGCTGGAAACATGGCTCGCGGAAAACGGTTATGAAGCCACCGGCGCTGTCAGCTATGCAGGCTATTCGGCCCCGTGGGTGCCCGCGCCAATGAAGCGACACGAAGTCATGATCCCGGTCAAACGCGCCGCGCCCTAATTGGCGACGTCCGCCTCTGCCTCAGCCCGCAATCTCCGCAAAATCTCCGGCACGTCTTTCGCCATGGCCCGCTTCAACATGCCCGCAGGCACCGGAAACTTCGGACAGCTTGCCGCGCGATAACTCACGCGCGTCTTGCCGCTGCTTAAAGGCTCCAGCCGCCAAACACCCTCCTGAACCTCCATATCGCCGCCCGCCTTCGAAATGCGGATCGCGCTCGGAAACTCATAATCAGATCGGAAAACGCTTTTTGTCGTGAACATGCCGGAGCGCACTTTCTGCGCCCGAATATCCCAGCCCTCGCCCGTCTCGGTCACTTTGCAAGACACCATCTTTTTAACGATCTCCTGCGAGCGTTCGCAATCGGTCATCACCGCCCAGATCACCTCTGGCGACGCGGCAATATCCACCGCGCTGAACACATCCATTGCATCATCAACTCGGCTAGAATCGCGCCATACCTCGGCATGCACATCGCCCGCCTCCAGCGCAGCGATCACCTCAGCGGTCAGCTTCGTCTTCGTCTCAGCCTCCCCCCACGCGCCCAATGGTGCTGATAGAATGGCCAAAGCAGCGCATACATTTTGGAAATACCGTCTCATACTCTATTCAATTGCCACACACCCACTCGATCCACACCTCACAATTACATGATGGAGCAATTTCCATGACCCTCACAGACGTCTCCAAATGGGCCAGCCATGGCGGAACGCTCAGTGTGCATGATCACCCCAGCACGACCACGGGCACAGACATGCGCTTTGCCGTCTACACCCCGCCGCAAGCTGCAGATGGCCCCGTTCCTGTGCTCTGGTATCTGTCCGGGCTGACCTGCAGCTGGGCCAATGTCATGGAAAAAGGCGGCGTCCAGCCATACGCCGCAGAACATGGCTTGATGATCGTCGCGCCAGACACCTCCCCACGCGGCGACGGCGTGCCAGATGATGAGGCCTATGATCTTGGCCAGGGCGCAGGCTTCTACCTCACCGCCACTCAGGCGCCGTGGAACACCCACTTCAAGATGGACCAGTACATCACAGATGAATTGCCCAAACTGATCGCCAAACACTTTCCAGCCAATATGAACCGCCAAGGCATTTTCGGGCACTCCATGGGCGGCCACGGCGCCATCACCCTGCACCTGAAACACCCCAAGACTTACCAATCATGCAGCGCATTCAGCCCCATCACCAGCCCGGCCCGCGTGCCATGGGGCGACAAAGCCTTCACCGCTTATCTCGGCCCCGCCTCTATCGCTTGGGAACAATACGACGCGACAGAACTGGTCAAAGAACGCCAATCACGCGCCAATATCCTGATCGACACCGGCACCGCCGACACGTTTCTGGAAACCCAGCTCAAGCCCGAAATCTTCATCGACGCCTGCAAAAAACACGGGCAATCCCTCACCAGCAATCTGCGCGAGGGCTACGGCCATGACTATTATTTCATCAACACGCATATGGCAGATCATATCGCCCACCATGCCAAGGCGCTCAGCAAATGAGCCGCTTGCCGCGTTGCGTCGAAAACGCCTGTACTGCTGCGGTTGAATAACGCCCTCAACGCGCGGTCCTACTGTCTTCCCAAACTGAAAGCCTCCCCTATGCGCTCCCTCCTATCCGCCCTCGCCGCCATCCTCACCCTCGCCGCTTGCGCCAGCGCGCCAGCCACCGCTGAACCGGCTGACTTCACCACCGGACCGATCATTGCCAATCACGGCAAAGTTGCCGCTGTGCCAGACGCTGCGCCGCTCCCCGCGGGCACCAAACTCAAAGTCGCGTTTGACGTTGGCGAAGGCGCAGAGCCCGGCAAGGAAAACCGCTATATCGGCAGCGCCGCGCGGTTCCTGAATCTGCACGGCGCAGCAGGCGTCCCTGCCGAAAATATGCAAGTCGCAGTGGTCATCCATGGCAGTGCATCGGCGGATCTGCTGGACACCGCAGACAACGCTACCGCGCCGCTCATCAAAGCGCTCATCGCGGCTGGCGTGCGCGTCGAACTCTGCGGCCAAACCGCCGCCTATCGCGGCATTGCCAAACAAGACATCATCTCCGGCATAACCATCACGCCGTCCGCCATGACCAGTCACGCCCTACTGCAGCAAGACGGCTTCACGCTGAACCCGTTCTAGCCACGCATGAGATATTTTCTCGATTGCGAGTTCAACGGCTTTGGCGGAGACGTCATCAGCCTCGCTTTGGTCGGCGAAGATGGCCGCGAACTATACCTCGTCGCGCCGCCCACCGCGCCAACAGACTGGGTGCGTGATAATGTTGTGCCGCAACTGTTTAATGCACCAACAAACGTCACCATTGAAACCCCCGCAAATGAGTTCAGCCTACACATTCGCGGCTTCCTGATGGACGACCCTGCGCCAATCATCACGGCAGATTGGCCCGAAGACATCGCACACTTTTGCAATGCGATGATCGTTACGCCCGGCTCTGTCATCCGCCTGCCCACTCTTAGATTCGATTTGATCGCATTGGACTCGCCTATTCCGCCGCTCGACAGTTCCAAACAACACAACGCCCTGTGGGATGCCCGCTCATTGCGTAAACAGTTTGCAGCAGACTAAGGTGGAGTGGGCCGCCGGATGCAGCTCACACAAAAGACGCCGCGTGTCAGGAAAAACTCAACTTCAGCTTTGGGGCCATCATCGATTGCGCTCCGTTTGAATCGACCGAAACTTATACGCCTCGCTGCGAAGAAAATGTCTGCGTGGCCCGCGCTGAATAGGCGCGCCACAACCAAACGGAGCCTCCTATGACTGTCCTCCTCAAAGCCCTTGCCGTCCAGCCCGCCGAAACGCCGTGGCCGACCGGCGCATGGCCCACAGCCGCGCTGCCAGAGACATGCGACACGGCCCGCCTCGCCGCCCTGCTCGACACCGCCTTCGCTGACCCGGCCCCAAAAGACATGGGCGAAACCCACGCCTTTCTCGCCATCCATAAAGGCCATCTCGTCTCAGAACGCTATTGGAAAGACTACAAAGCCGCCGATACCTATCCCTCATGGTCGAAGGCCAAATCCATCACCCACGCCCTAATTGGCATTCTCGTCCGCGAAGGCAAACTCGACATCCACGCCCCCGCCGATGTGCCGGAATGGCAAGGCGCGGATGATCCCCGCCGCCACATCACGCTCGATCAACTCCTGCGTATGTCCAGCGGGCTGGCCTTCACCGAAGACTATGTCGATGCGGGCGTTTCAGATGTCATCGAAATGCTGTTCGGCAAGGGCAAGGATGACACCGCCGCGTTCGCCGCCGCCTTCCCCCTCGCCCACGCGCCAGACACCCATTGGAGCTATGCCAGCGGCACCACAAATATCATCGCCCGCATTGCCGCCCGCGCCACCGGAAAAACCGGAGACGACTTTGCCGCCTTCATGCTCGCCGAACTCTTCAAGCCGCTCGGCATCACCTCCGCCATCCCAAAATTTGACGACGCCGGCACCTTCATCGGCTCATCTTTCTGCTATTGCACCGCGCAGGATTTCGCCCGCTTTGGGCTGCTCTATGCCCGCGATGGTGTCTGGAATGGCGAGCGTATCCTGCCCGAAGGCTGGGTCGACTACGCACGAACCCCCACCGCCACACCGGACGATGAACCCCTCGGCTATGGCGCCCATTGGTGGCTCAATATGTGCGGCCCGGGCAGCTTCTCGGCCAATGGCTATCAGGGCCAATACACCATCGTCATCCCAGATAAAGACCTCATCCTTGTGCGCCACGGCCTGTCCAATGACGAAGCCGGAGACGTCGCCCGTGCCTGGCTTGCAGACGTCGCCGCCTGCTTCGCTGCAATCGCTTAGCCGGGCGTCAAACGCGCGCTGAAATATACTGCTATCTGCAATGCCCCCGGCAGGCGAACGCTATAGCCGCCCGCCCCCAAACGTGCGATGACGCTCACAACAGATCCATGACGCCTGCAAAGACCCGCCCGCGCGACCCCGAAAGCACAATAAAATGACCGACACTCCCAACGTCCACCCGGCACTTGCCGCGGCTTTGGAAAAGCGTGGCTATGACACGCTGACCCCCGTCCAGACGAAGGTTTCAGACGTCACGCTCGCTGAGGAAGATCTGCTGGTCTCTGCCCAGACGGGTTCAGGCAAAACGGTCGCTTTCGGCTTGGCGATGGCCCACTCGATACTGGGCGAAACACCAAAGTTCGGCAAAGGCGGCGCGCCCAAGGCGCTGATCGTCGCCCCCACCCGAGAGCTGGCTCTGCAAGTGAAACGCGAACTTGATTGGCTGTACGGCCCGGCCAACGCCAAAATCGCCTCCTGCGTTGGCGGCATGGACCAGCGCGACGAACGCCGCGTGCTCAAAGGCGGCGTTCATATCGTGGTCGGCACCCCCGGCCGCCTGTCAGACCACATCAAGCGCAACAATCTCGATACGTCAGAAATAGAAATCGTGGTCTTGGATGAGGCCGATGAAATGCTCGACATGGGTTTTCGCGATGAGCTTGAGCACATTCTGGAGGGCACGCCTGACACCCGCCGCACGCTAATGTTCTCCGCAACCGTCGCCAAAGGCATCGCAAACCTCGCGCGGCGCTATCAGAAAAACGCGCAGCGCATCACCACTGAAGCTGAACAATCCCAACACCTCGACATTGACTATCAGGCCCTCACCGTCGCGCCGGGTGATGAAGAGAACGCCATCGTCAACCTGCTCCGCTTTAATGACAGCCCCAGCGCGCTGGTCTTTTGTGCCACCCGCGCGGCCGTTAACCGCCTGACCCAACGCCTCAACAATCGCGGCTTCAGCGTCGTCGCCCTGTCTGGAGAATACAGCCAGAAAGAACGCACCAATTCACTGCAAGCTCTGCGTGACGGCCGCGCCCGGGTCTGCGTCGCCACCGATGTTGCCGCGCGCGGTTTAGACCTTCAAAGCCTAAATCTTGTCATACACGCCGACCTGCCGAAAAACCGCGCCGGCCTCCTCCACCGCTCAGGCCGTACAGGCCGCGCTGGACGCAAAGGCGTCTCCGCCCTCATTGTACCGGGCAAGGCGCGTCGCCGTATCGAGCGCCTCCTCACCGATGCTCGCATTGACGCAACATGGGGGCGCCCGCCCTCCGCCGATGATATTCGCAAGCAAGACGATACCCGCCTGCTCGCAGATGATCGCCTCACCGCCGACATCAACGAGACAGAGGCCGACATCGTCAAAGCCCTGCTCGAACAGCATAGCCCCGAAAAAATCGCCGCGGCCTTTGTGCGCCAGCACCGCGCCGGGCGCTCAGCCCCGGAAGACTTGCGCGATGTCCGCGATGAACCTCAAGGCAAACAGCGCAAAGGCAAGAACCGCAGAGACAGCTATGACCCCACAGATGATCGCGGCAAACGCGCCCCCCGCAAACCACGCGCCGACCATGCAGACTTCGGCCCCGACGCCTGGGTCGAGCTGTCCATTGGCCGCAAGAAAAATGCTGAGGCCCGCTGGCTGATCCCGGTCATCTGTAAAGCCGCTGACATTTCCTCAGACGATATCGGTGCCATCCGTATCAGCGCCAATGAAACCCATGTTCAGCTGAAAGCAGACGCCGCCGAACAATTCTTCGACAAACTTGGCCAAGAGGCAAAACTGGAAAAAGGCATCAAAGCCGTCCGCGCAGATGGCCCGCCCGCCGCCGAAAGCCGCAGCAGAGGCCGAGACAGAGACACACGCAGAGACAATGACCGCGCGCCCTCAGAACGCTTGCGCGATACGCGAAAATCCTCCGGCCCATCCGGCAAAAAACCCTATATCGCCCGAAAAACCTCCAATGATACGCCAAACACCGCCCCCAAACCCAAAGGGCTCACCCGCAAGGAAAAGCGTGCGGCCAAGTTCGGCAAGCCCTACACCCCATCCAACAAGCCGGACGTCTCCCCAGACAGCGACCCCCTCACCGCGTATCTGCAAGACGACACACCGCTGCCCGGCACCAAAAAGCCTAAGCCAAAGTCCAAGAAGCCATTTAAGCCGCGCGTTAAGCCCGGCGCAAAAGGCGGTGACGCGCCCATGCGGCGCAAAAAGCGTAAGCCCAAATCGTAACGCTCCAGGCTGCGTCGACGCCGCAGACATATTCCTGTAAGTCTGCTGGCTTGGCTGATTCAAACTGCCCCGGGGACTCTACATGCTCAATTTCGTGACCGCCGCCAAACCTGACATGCCCAAGGGCATCGACGCGACCCTTGATAAAATGGTCGAGCCCGTCACCGACGCCGTTACAGGCTTCATCATGTATTCGGTCAAGATTTTCGGCGCCGATGTCCCCCTTATTGTGTGCTGGTTAATCTTTGCCGCCGCGTTTTTCACGCTCTATCTCGGCTTCATCAATGTGCGCGGTTTCAAGCACGCCGTCCAAATTGTCAGCGGCAAGTTCGCAGACCCAGACCATCCCGGCGAAATCTCCCACTTCAAAGCGCTCACCACAGCCGTCTCCGGCACGGTGGGCATCGGCAATATTGCGGGCGTTGCGATTACCGTCTCAATTGGCGGGCCAGGCGCAATCTTCTGGCTGTTCGTCGCTGGCCTCGTTGGCATGTCGACCAAGTTCGTCGAGTGTACGCTGGGCGTGAAATACCGTACCATCAATGCAGATGGCAGTGCCTCTGGCGGCCCGATGTATTATCTGCGCGACGGCCTTGCCGCCAAAGGTCTCGGCGGCCTCGGCAAGTTTCTCAGCGTGTTCTACGCCGTTGCGATCGTGATTGGCTGCCTTGGCATCGGCAATATGTTTCAGGCCAATCAGGCCTATGTCCAAATTCTTGAGGTCACAGGCGGCAATCAGGCCAGCCCCTTGGTGGGCTATGGCTGGGCGGTCGGTCTCGCCATGGCGGCCATTGTCGCGCTGATCATCATTGGCGGTATCAAATCCATCGCCAGCATCACGTCAAAGCTCGTACCGTTTATGGTGTTGCTGTACGTGGTCGGCGCGCTCATCGTGATTGCGATGAACATCACCGATGTGCCCCGCGCCATCGGGGTCATCGTCACCAGCGCCTTTTCGCTGGAAGGCGCCACCGGCGGCGTCATCGGCATTATGATTATCGGCTTTCAACGCGCCGCCTTCTCAAATGAAGCGGGCCTTGGGTCCGCCTCCATCGCCCATTCTGCTGTCAGCACCGATACGCCCGTCACAGAGGGCTTTGTCGCCTTGCTGGAACCCTTCATTGATACCGTTGTCATCTGCACGCTCACCGGCCTTGTACTGGTCACGGCCTTTGAGACTGAAACTTTGATGGGCGGCGGGATGGTCGGCATTGAGCTGACCTCAGCCGCCTTTGAAAACAGCATCTCATGGTCGCCGCTTCCGCTTTCCTTTGCGGCGCTGATGTTTGCCTTCTCCACCATGCTCGCCTGGGCCTATTACGGCACGAAGGGCTGGACCTATCTCGTTGGTCAGGGAAAGGCCAAGGAGTCCGTCTTCGCGCTCATTTTCTGCGTCTTCATCGTCATCGGCGCGGCGATCAAGCTGAAAGCCATCATCGATCTCGCAGACGCGCTCATCTATATGATGGCCCTGCCCAATCTCATCGGCCTCTACATCCTCGCCCCAGAAGTGAAGCGCGATCTTGCAGACTATTGGAAGAACATCAAAACCGCTAAGACGTGATGCCTATTTCGTGAGCGCCAGATTTTTCAAATCTGTGCCAATCGTCTGAAACGCGTCCAGCATGCC
>CAZXVJ010000070.1:0-8490 GCA_964644385.1 uncultured Hyphomonas sp.
ATTTGCTGCGCGATCTTGAAGCCGCGCTCCCAAAAGCAACGGCGCGAACGGCGGCTTAAACTGCGTCTCCCTCGCGCTTGGGTCATATTCGCGATAAGCGGCAAGGCATGCTGACGCGCCGTTCTGTGTTCTCTCTGGCTTGGCCTGTGGTGCTTGCCCAAGTTGCGACAGCGGCCACGGGTGTGGTCGATACTGCGATCATGGGCAGCTTTGGCACCAAGGTTGATCTTGCCGCCGTTGCGATTGCCGCCACCGCCTATGGGTTTATCTATTGGGGCTTTGGCTTCCTGCGCATGTCGACGACGGGGCTGAGCGCGCAATCGAATGGCCGCGATGACACGCCTGAAACGCGCGCCATCCTTCAGCGCGCCTTGCTCCTCGCGGGCTCAATTGGTGCGTTACTGTTGCTCCTTGCGCCCTTGCTTCGAACCGCCAGCTTCGCGGTGTTTGAAGGAACCCCAGCCGTTGAAGGGCTTGCGGCGGGCTATTTCGATGCCCGCATCTGGGGCGCGCCCGCCTATATGATGGGGCTGGTCGTGACGGGCTGGCTGCTCGGCACCGGCCAAACGGGTAAAATGCTTGCCTTTCAGATCGTGATGAACGCCGTCAACATCGTGTTGGATATCTGGTTCGTAGCAGGGCTCGACTGGGGGCCGGCTGGCATTGGGGCAGGGACAGCCATCGCAGAATGGGCCGCGCTTGGGGTTGGTCTCGTTCTGGTCAGCGGCGCGTTTAGAGGCGCAGGGCGCTTGCTGGAGCGCGATAAGCTGATGGCCCTGTTCAGCGCCAATACGGGCATCATGATCCGCACCGTCGCCTTGGTCGGTAGCTTCGCCTGGTTTGTCCGGTCCGGCACATTGATCGGCACGGCTGAAACGGCGGGCAATGAAGTCTTACTACAGTTCATCACGGTCTCCGCCTTTGTGCTCGACGCCTTCGCCTTCGTTGCGGAGAAGGAGGCGGGCGAAGCCTATGGCGCACAAGATCCCTCCCGGTTGGGCCGAGCCGTTCGCCTGACGACTGAATTTTCCGTCCTGTTCGGATTGGCGTTTGCGCTCATCTACCTATTCGCAGGCGGGCCCGTGCTTACGGCCATCATTGCGGATGAAGAGGCGCGCGCCGTCGCGCTGGCCTATCTGCCCTATTGCGCCGCGGTGCCTGTGCTAGGCATCGCCGCCTGGCAGCTCGACGGGATATTCCTCGGCACAACCCAAAGCCGCGACATTGCGATTGCGGGCGTTGTGGCGGCGGCGCTCTATGTCGGGACCGATCTTCTGCTGAGGCCGCTTGGCAATCAAGGTGTCTGGATCGCTTTGCTCTTAATGTATGTGTTCCGCGCGCTTTGTCTCGGCGCGTTCCTACCGGGCCTGATCAAACGTCTGCGCCAACCGCCTCTGTCACAGACTTAAACCCGTCTTCCTTCAGTCGCCCAATCAGGTCGCGCTTAATCTCGGTCACCAGTTTTGGACCGTGATAAACCAAGGCGGAGTAAAGCTGCACAGCATGTGCGCCCGCTCTGATCTTGGCATAGGCGTCCGCGCCGCTGGCAATGCCGCCCGCGCCGATCAGATCAAACTCACCGTTCAATTCTCTTGCAAAGGCCAGCAGCACCTTGGTCGAGGCCGCCATAAGCGGCGCGCCAGACAGTCCGCCCGGTTCTCGCTTATAAATACTTTGCAAATCATCTGGCCGTGCCAGCGTGGTGTTCGACACGATCAGCCCGGTCAGCCAAGAGGAGTGCGCGCGCACCACTTCGCAAATGTCCTTAATCGCCGCCGCATCTAAATCCGGCGCAACTTTCAAAAACACTGGCCGCGTTCCAGAAAGGGCCGCACAAGTGTCGCCGCATCTGCCTAACAAGGCTTCAAGAGACGCCTTGTCCTGAAGGCCGCGCAATCCGGGTGTGTTCGGCGATGAAATGTTGATCGTAATATAGTCAGCGCGCGCCCACACCGCGCCAATCCCTTCCACATAGTCCTGGATACGGTCTTCACTGGTTTTATTGGCGCCGACATTGGCTCCAATCGGCGCCAGCCCTTTATATCGCATCAGCCGTTTTCGGAAGTAATCCAGCCCCTTATTATTAAACCCCATCCGGTTGATCACCGCACCATCCTCGGGCAGGCGAAACAGGCGCGGCTTTGGATTGCCCGCTTGGGGCAGGGGCGTCACCGTCCCGCATTCGACCATGCCGAAGCCAAACCGCGCCATCGCACTTGGCACATCGCAATTCTTGTCAAAGCCCGCCGCCAGTCCAACAGGGTTCAGAAGTTTCAGCTCTGATCGCGGCAGTTCCAATGTCAGCATTGGATCGTCGACCGCGGCGCGCTTAGGCACGCCCAGCCCGCGTTTGAGGGCCTTAATCGTTGCCGTGTGCGCGGCCTCTGGCGACAGAAGTTTTACCGCCGATACGCCTACATCAGTAATGCCCATGACTATAAATCCTCTGGCATGACCGGGGCGTCATCCTCGCCCAATGTCAGAGTCCACTGACGCGCGGCCCGATCAATTTCCAGCGGCGCATACAAATGCGGAAACAATTGTCCGCCGCGGCTGGCCTCCCATTTCATCTCAGGTAGAGCCGCAATGGCAAACTCCAACAAACGGACATCCCGTTGCCCTTTATAATGCAGCTGAGCGGTCTCACTCACCTGAGCGTGCGTTGAAAGGTGGACATACCCATCACCGACATCCAATGCCGTCTGGGTTGCGCCATGGGTTTTTGCGACGTGCCAATCGGCGTCCGTCAGCAGTTTGTAAACATGCGTTTCAGTCATCTAAGGGGTTATGCACTGAGGCAGCCCCCCGGTGCAATCTTTCCGTCAATCAGCGCGCTTCACACCCCGTGCACACGAATGTGAACGGCAGTGATTGGCGCTCAGCGCGCAGCCGTCATATTTGAACATCAAGCGCACAGTCGCTTTCATATCTTTCTCACTTTGGAGCCAAAAATGATCCGCATAAAACATCTCGCCGCTGCCATCGCCCTCAGCCTGACCGGCACCGCATTGACCGCCCCTGCGGCGTTCGCAGAACCGGCCGCGATCACCCAAACCGCCGCTGAGCTTCCGTCAGGAACGCTCATAAAGAAATCCAAAAAGCTGAAAGGGGCATGGAGCGTTGAGCAACGCGGCGAGAAAACATTCATTGTATTTGCTGACGATTTTCGCGCGGCCAAAGGTCCGGACTTGAAAATTTTCCTGTCTCCGCAATCGGTTTCAGATGTAACGGGCAAAACCGCCATTGATGGCGCCCTGAACATTGGTGAACTGAAAGCCACGAAGGGCGGACAGGAATATGAAGTGCCCGCAGGCATAGATCTCTCAGACTATTCCAGTGTGCTGGTTCACTGTGAAGCCTATTCCGTTCTTTGGGGCGGAGGTAACCTTTAACAACGCGCTATTTTCCTTCTTGTAGGCGTTGTTAAATCGCCCCTTCAGATCCGCAATGCCCCCTTTTGCGTGTCTGGGGGGCGTCATCGTTTCGGCAGACAACTCAGGTTGATTTGCTCAAATTTTGCAGATTGTCCCTTGCCAGCGCGCACGCTGCCCCCTCTCTTGATAGGGAGCCATTCACCCTTAGGCTCACAATATGCGGGAAGGGGCCGTTATGGCAGGATCTGACGATCCATCTCCAGAGATCCAGTCTATCTTGCAGCATCGGCTGGAGAATGGCCGCACCGTGGAAGAAGAGATGCGCCAGTTTGAAAAACTGGCCGATATTCTGGACAGTAAGTTCAGCGTGCTGGGCATCAAATTCGGCGTCGACTCTGTACTGGGCATGATCCCGGTTGTCGGCGACATCTCAACCGGCGTTGCGGGGCTTTATGCGCTCGGCCATGCCTTCCGATTAAGGCTTCCAGTTACCGCCAAGATTCACATCCTGTGGAATCTGCTTTTCGACACATTGCTGGGCGCAATCCCTGTTATCGGCGATGTGTTCGACTTTTTCTTTCGGTCAAACACAAAGAACTTTCGAGTGGTCGAAAGACATTTGCAGAAAAAAGCCGAACGTGCCGCGCGTCGTCGACCGTAGGGGTCCAGAACCTGTCAGTTAAAGTCTGTGTTTAAGGCGTCGCTGTTCCGCGCGTTGAATAGCGCGGCCTGTCGGATGCGCGCGCCAAAGTCCAAACATTATCAGAGCCGGGGCAGGCGGCAAACCGGCCGCGTTCCAAACCGGGGAAGGAATAGCTGATATCGCGGCACATCACGGTCGTGCGAGATGGCTGCACATCAGACACATAGCGCAGCGGCGCCGTTTCGATACCCGCCGCATAATTGACGGGCCTGACAGTCGCTACGCCCACTTGGCGCGGCCGGGTCTGCTCAATCACCAATTTTAGTTCCCGCCCATCCGGCGTGCGCCCGGACAATGATTGCCCATCAGCGGCGGAAATCACATGGCTTAAAAACTCAACCTTGAACGTCTCAAGTTCGGCGTCTGAGATCGGCTGCTCGGCATTTTTCTGGACGCGGCTGGCAAGGAAATCCTCAACCCGTTGAGATCCACTGGCAGTGCGGTTGGTTGCGCGCACGTTTTGGCTGCGGGTTTTGTAATTCGACGATGCGATCGTTGATTTTGAAGCGCGCGGTTTGGCGGACGCGTTCACCATAGGGGCTTGTGCAGGTGCTCGCACCGTTGCGCGGGCTGACACGCGCCGCGCCTTGGCCCGTTCCGCGGCGGCTCTCACCAAAATGGCGGGTTTCTCAGGCTTAATCGAGGCCGGTGAAGGAATCGGCCCGGTATATGCGGCCATAGACACGCTGGCACTTTCGGCTTGCCTGCGGGCCCGCTCTGCTGCGTCCAGTCGGCGCTGCTTGGCCAATCGGGCATCTGCCAGCTTGCGCTCTTTCGCCTCTGCGTCGGCCTTGGCCGCAGCCGCCATGGCGGCTTCTTTGCGCTCTGCGGCCAGTTTAGCATCGGCCAGTCGCCGTGCTTCTGCCTTGGCTTCAGCTTCCAGGCGCTTCGTTTCAATGGCTTTGTCGGCTTTCGCCTTTGCGTTTTTTGCTGCCAGTACACGCGCCGCTTCGGCGGCCTTGGCGGCTTCAGCGTTCGCGAGACGCAAGGTTTCGGCCTCGGTTTCGGCTTTCAATTTTGCAGCGGCGTCTGCTTTCGCTTTCTTGGCGGTTTCAGCCTCTGCCAGTCTCAGTTTCTCGGCTGCGACCGCTGCCGCCAGTTCAACTTGGCGCTCGGCTTCCATTTTTGCCAGCCGCGCGCGTTCAGCTTCATCGGCGGCCACTTTCGCCGCTTGCGCTTCTGCGAGTTTCACCGCGGCAGCTTTATCTGCTGCCGCTTGGCGAGCTTTTTCTGCAGCAATGTCCATTGCTTCCGCCTCAGCGGCGTTCACGGCTTTGAGTTCAGCATCGCGCACCTCTTGAGAGGCTTGCTCTACCGCGCGATCAGCGGCTGCTTGGGCCCGCGCTGCCGCTTCGGCATCTTCTGCGGCTTGTGCCTGTTGCGAGCGCTCTAGTTCTGCTGCTGTAAAGGCCGCTTCCAAATCGGTCAGCTTGGTATCAAAGGCGGTGTAATCAAACCACGGCGTGCGCTCCAGCGTTGCTGGCGTCAGGGCCAGTGTGGAGGTTTCCCCAACCGGCACCGTGGCGTCAGCCTGTGTGAAGTTGGCGTTTGGTGTCGTGCCTGTCTCGACACCGGTCTGCGCATTGGTTGTTCCGGTTGGTGTGGGTGCCGGGGATTTGTCCTTGCCCAAATTCAGCGCACTCTGCGCGGCAATCACTGAAAGCCCTGCAAGGCTGAGCGCTGCCAGTCCGGCAAAGGCCACTTGTGAAATATCAGCCAGCTTGCCTGTGCCGGGTGCGTTCGACCAGTTTCCGCCGCCGCCACCTCCGCCGCCGCCGCGAATGGCGTTGCCGGGCAGGTGGGGCACGTCGCCGCGCTTGGTCGCGTTCGAGCGCTTCTTATTGCGTCTCTGGGCTTGTTTTGCTTCGCCTGAGCCTTCCAGCTGAGACAACATCGCCAGCGTAGACAAGGGCCGCGCGCTGCCCCGCGCCAATCGCCGATCTTCGAAGCTATGCATCACCATGGGCGCCCGCATCGACGCGCGAGCGGGCATGTGGACGTTAGATCGGTCGGTCCGGATGGCATTGATGGCCTCCTCGGCCAGATTGTCGGCGTGTGGCGTAGACGGATCTAAATGCTTGTCGAACATAGCTTTCCTGAGCTTCCCCGGGCCTCACGCCCTGACTTAACTATACAAACCACCATTATAGCCCGTTAAGGCCTGATTAACCATACCCATCTGCGCCTCAGCTGCTTGTCACCTGTGCGCGCGGCCCCTATGGCATCACTTAGCGCGCTAAACATGGCCGTTCAGCAGGGATGACAGACAGATGGCAAATGCTCAGAAAGCTCCGAAAAAGGTCGTTTTGGCCTATTCTGGAGGGCTGGATACCTCCATTATCCTGAAATGGCTGGAAGTTGAGTTTGGCTGCGAAGTCGTCACCTTCACCGCCGATTTGGGCCAGGGCGAAGAATTAGAGCCCGCCCGCGCCAAAGCGCTCGCCATGGGCGTAAAGCCGGAAAACATCTTCATTGACGATCTGCGCGAAGATTTTGTGCGCGACTATGTCTTCCCAATGTTTCGCGCCAATGCCGTTTATGAGGGCGTTTACCTGCTCGGCACGTCCATCGCCCGGCCATTGATTGCCAAGCGCCAGATTGAGATCGCAGATCAAGTCGGCGCCGATGCGGTCTGCCACGGCGCGACAGGGAAGGGGAATGATCAGGTCCGCTTTGAGCTTGGCTATTATGGCCTCAACCCTGACATCAAAGTCATCGCCCCGTGGCGCGATTGGGCATTCAACTCCCGCACAGATCTTCTGAAATTCGCTGAGGAACACGGCATCGAAATCGCCAAGGATAAGCGCGGCGAGGCCCCGTTCAGTGTCGATGCCAATCTGTTGCACTCCTCCTCTGAGGGCAAAGTGCTGGAAGACCCCGGCGTCGAGGCTCCTGAATTTGTCCACCTGCGCACCGTGCGCCCGGAAGATGCGCCAGACACGCCAGAGATCATCAAGATCGGCTTTGAAAAAGGCGACGCCGTCTCCATCAACGGCAAAGCCCTAAGCCCCGCCACCCTCCTGACAGAGCTGAATGAATATGGCCGCAAGCACGGCATTGGCCGGCTAGACCTCTTAGAAAACCGCTTCGTCGGCATGAAGTCCCGCGGCATTTACGAAACCCCCGGCGGCACCATCCTGCTGGTCGCCCACCGCGGCATTGAACAAGCCACGCTGGATAAAGGCGCGGCCCACCTCAAAGACGAACTGATGCCGAAATATGCAGAGCTGATTTACAATGGCTTCTGGTGGAGCCCAGAGCGCGAAATGCTGCAAGCCGCAATCGACCATTCCCAACGCTTCGTGACGGGGGAGGTGACACTCAAGCTTTATAAAGGCGCCGCCCACCTCATCGCCCGCACCAGCCCCTACACCCTCTACCGCGAAGACATCGTAACCTTCGAAGACGACCACGGCGCGTATGATCAGAAGGATGCGGAGGGCTTCATCAAGCTGAACGCGTTGCGGTTAAGGCTGTTGGCGGCAAGAGACCGGGAGTTTGGGAAGAACGATTAAGCTAACTCAAGTTTAGCATTCACTCCCCACGTCAGATTAGCCACTTGGCAAGCAATTTTTGCGCGGGCAATTTTCTGAGTTTTCGAAAGATTCACGTCAACGAACCAATCGCCTGTGAGCAACTCGGCGGTATGGGCCAAGTCTGCGCCCTTTAAGAATAGTGCCTGCGCCGATTTTGCAATAAGGCGTCGAGAGGCTGTACTTTCCATTGCGAGCTTCTGAAGGAACATTGGGTCGTTGTCGGCGAGTTCGAGCAAAAATTCTTTGTAAGCCTGTTTTTGGCTTCCAGCGGTTTTTGATACCGCCTTCACCCAGTAATTGTACTTTCCGCTCTGCCTGTCCGTTGAGGGCGTAATTATTTTTGTGGGTAGATGAGCTTCCGCAAGCGTGTGTGTGTTCTGATGATCTTCAGAAGCGGCAACTTTCATGACACGCTTAATGATGTCTAGTTGGCTTTCTTTCATGTTCTCCCGGAGATTCTCGATTAACTTGTGTGCTTCTAGGTCAATTATTGTTGGCATAGTGAGTGAATCTCTTTGTCTTAACTGCTTACAAGAGTCTTAAAAGCAGTTAAGACAAACAGAGTCAAATGTTTAGCTGAAAAAGCGATTCCTCAACTGACATCCATACCCCCAACTTGTCATCCCGGCCGCAGCGTAGCGGAGAGCCGGGACCCAGTGGTGTCACCGTCCAATCCCTGTCGCCCCTAGTTCCCGGATATTTTCTGCGAAAATTCGGGGATGACATGGGGGAGGGCTACGGTCGCAAGAACGCCAGTCCGGACAATTCCTTGACACCCGCACCCGCTCATTCTACACGCTCCGCACCATGATGAATATGAATCTCTATTATTGCACTTAGCAAACGTAACGTGTCAGCCCGCCTGACGCGGCCAGAG
>CAZXVJ010000071.1:0-2798 GCA_964644385.1 uncultured Hyphomonas sp.
TGGATCATTATTGGGGCTGCGGTATTGCTCGCCGGGATAGGCGGCGTTGGTTTAGCTGGTCGTGCACTCTGGCGACGTTTGAGCTGACCTCTAGGCCCATCCTTCCAAATGGTTTTCCCGAATGACGCGCCGAGTGGCTTTTAGGCGAAGCAGCAGGGCCAGGCCAGTTTCTTCGAACAGGCTTTCGACTTCAGCTTTATCAGACGCGTTCAGCGCCTCGAACGCGTCGGTGACGCGCTGCAGTAGATAGAACCGATACGGCATAACGGCAGTTTGAATTTTATGACCCCGCCATTCAAATGTCGCCATTCCAATGCCGCGCCCCAAGGCTCCAGGTTTTAACGTCGGAGCATCTTGCTCGCTCAGCCACTCATTCGTGAATTTCACATGTGCGCTTATTTCCGGCACATAGTCTTGCGCGATAAAGGCCATCAAGGATTTGACCGTTTCGGGAATTGCATCAAAAGAGAATAGGCCCGGGCCGGATTTCAAGGCGGCTTCATCGTGGACAGTTTCAGGTGCGTTCATCCGTTCGGTCCAGCGATACACACGCGGCGCTGTCATCTGCATCAATTGCAATGGCTTCGGATCGCGCGCTAGATGTGCGTAGAGCGGACTGAACAGGCCATAGTCTCCGACCGTGGGATAGCCGCCGAATAGAAATGGTCTGCTTTCGAGGTGGGTCTCATAGAGCGATAAAAACTCAGCATAACTGGTTTCTATTGTCTGATAGGTTTCAGGGGTTACACCAAATGCGACGGCGGCTTTGCGCATCCGTCCACTGGCGTGCAGGAAGACCTGTTCACGCTCCTCTGCGCTGAGGTCATTGGGCAGGACATCCTCGAATGCTGATTGAAGAAAGTTCAGATTGGTTTCATCAAAATTCCAGCGATAATGCATTGCCGCACGCAGCATGCCTTCGCCTCCATAGAGTTCGAAAAGGTGCGCAATGACTTTGAGTTTGGGATCACCCGGATAGATAGACTGTTTCGAAAGACCCTGTGTTTCAAAATAATCGAGTATGTCTGTGCCGTCCTGAACATACTCGCCATCCGGCGTTTCTATGACGGGAATGATCCAGCGACCGACCGCTTTTGTCACGATGGTATTAAAGTGCTCGCCGCCAGCCTTTTCTTCGCGAAATGGAACATGATTGCGCCGCATGTAAGCGCGCACTTTGCCAGTATAGAGCGACGCCGCCATGCCATAGAGTGTATATTGATCGGTCATGATGTTCCTAAAGGTTGGGAAGTTGTACTGGGCCCTGAAAACTGCGCATGCCCTGGTCTGAAAACCAGAAGAAAGTGGTTGTCGGGCAGGGCAGGTCGACAACCCAATGAGACATGAGTTTGAGTTCAGAGAATGTGGCAGACGGCGGTAGCCGAAGATTTTCGTCGGCTTTGCGGTCACCGACTGTTTCAACATAATGCAAGTTGCCGACAGTCATGAATTTGACCCGTCGGTCGGCTTTGAAGCCGAGGGTGTGTCCCTTGGTGACCGATATCTGGGCGGGCATTCCGGCTTCGGCTGGCGGAATCATCTCGCCTGGCACAGCGACATGAAGGCATTCATATCCATCAATGATCCTGGTTTGAATGGCGTGTTTAGGTCCAGCCGGGTCATGCCGGAAGGCTGCGCGATCCATCGCGGGGTGGTCGCAGCCGACTTTTTGGTTAGGCGGTTTTGGCGACCAATCATCGAATTGTTTCCGACTGACCGGTTGTGTGGTCATCCACACTTGCCGCGTCGTCGGATCGATCGCCTCCATGAAAAGGCCATTCTTGGCGATCATATAGCCGGTCTCTGGGAGACCGCGCCGCATCAACTCTTCCAGATCAATCACCGGCATCCCCTGACTTTGATGGCATCAAGCTGAGCGCCAGCATGACCAGTGCGATCGCGAGGAACGGCAAACTGGAGGCGGCGCCGGGTGAGGTCTCGAGCGTCACCGTGGGCTTGAAGTTTGCCACGGCCATGCGGCCGCTCCATTCTAAAACGAAGACAAGATAAAAGAGTGGGATCAACGACCTGTAGCGAACCAGCACGAGTAAAAACAATCCAGCGAGCAAGAGCTGGGATAAACCCCATTGGCCGAATATGGCGATGACATTCGCCGCGGCGTCGTCTGAAAAGCTGTCCAAGGGAATGGTGGCGATACTCTGCGCGCCGCCATCCGGGGCGACGAGATGTACACAGCTGCGGAAAATGAGCATCAGCGTGAGCGGGATGAATACGTAAAACGCAATCTTCTGGCCCGGAAACCTGTTGGTGATTTGCTTTGGAAAGAGCGTTTCCAAAATCTGCGTCATTCTGAGCGCCTCCCGCAACTTATGTCTTGTAATGGCATGTCGTATGCCATTACAAGAGGGGATGCGCAAGGAAATTCGATGGAGCGAGATTGATATGAAAGTGCTGAGAACCCCTGATGAGCGTTTTGAGAATCTGGACGGTTATCCTTTCGCGCCACACTATGTGGAAGTGCCTGACGGGGAGGGTGGCTCTTTGAGAATGCACTATGTCGATGAAGGGCCGCGCGATGGACAGCCGGTTGTGATGATACACGGCAATCCCACCTGGTCCTATATGTGGCGCGCTCTGATCCCGGTTCTGGCGAGCGCTGGATATCGCGCCATTGCTGTCGATATGATCGGCATGGGTCGATCTGACAAACCAACCTCGATGGATGACTACTCGATTGATCGGCATGAGGAATGGCTGAAGGTCGGGCTGATCGATGGGTTGAGCCTGACCAATGCGCACTTCATTTTGCATGATTGGGGCGGCATAACCGGCCTGCG
>CAZXVJ010000071.1:2898-8466 GCA_964644385.1 uncultured Hyphomonas sp.
GGCAGTCATTTCTTGTTGGAAGACATTCCGGAAGCTTATTGTGATGCAGTACTCAAACACTTGGCGAGCTTGGGCAGTTCAATTGTTGATCTGCCTTTACGAGTTTGTCGAGGTAGAAGGTCTTTAGGCTGTTCTGACGTTTGAGATTAGCCCCTCCAACGTCAACCTTATCGAGTTCTTGGTGCTTTCTGCTGAACGTTTCTGGTCTTGTCGCAATTGCCGCCAGGTGGAGAAATCCAAAGCGACTTCAATCGCGCCGAACAATTCCCGATCAGAGGTAATGTCTTTAGGTAAGATGTTTTTCAATGCAGATCGCAACTGCAGAATGTCACGTTCATGTTGTTCAGCTAGAAAATCCGATTGAAAGCGCCGCAAGTTCAAACAGAGCTTCATTGGAAAAACCGTTTCATAAAGGTTAGAGGTTCGTTCCAGACACTCAAATAAGCGATCCCGCCATGTCGTGGCTTCGTAGGGCGCAGCAATTATAGGCATGACGGCTTCGCTGACTTCTTGAGTCATTTCATCATAGATGCTGTCCATATCTTCGAAATGACGGAAGACGGTGCGCATGCCGACATTGGCGCGCTTAGCAACGCTCACAGCACTCGGCGACATGTCTCCTTCGGCGAGAAGTTCAAACATTGCCTCAATAATGCGCCGGCGGCTGCGGTTGCTGCGCAGACGGCGTCCGTCACTTGTCTCCGTTTCGATGACAGGAAAAGGGCTTATTGATTGCGATGAAGTTTTCAAGCTTGCGCTCCCAGTATTGGCGTACTGCGTGACAATATAGGGGGAAGTTGCAAAAAAAGAAATAACAGCAGCGAACACAGTGTCAGTGTCTGAACATTCTATTTTCGAACTTGCGCCACACACGAATAAATGGCAAGTCATGTGCCATAAAGTGCGTGTACGAGGATTTGTATCCGGTTCATGATTTTTGGGAGTGGCGAGGATGTGGAAGAAAATTGTAGTCGGCTTGCTTATCGCCATTTTGGGTGCGGGTATTCTGGCCTGGTTTAACCGCTCGACGATCTTAACGCACATTGTTCTGGATCGCGTGAAATCTTCGCATTACCCCGTGGCAGAAAATAAAGCTGTCACTTGGCAGCAAGGTCCTTCTGAGGCGACAGTCCCGGTTGGAAAGCGACCACCGAACGTCGTGTTCATATTGCTGGATGATTTGGGCATCAACGACTTGTCCACCTTTGGCGGGGGCGTTGCAGGAGGGCGCGTACCTACACCAAATATTGACCGCCTCGCCGCTGACGGCGCGCTTTTCACGCAGGCCTATTCTGGAACGGGAACATGTGCGCCATCACGGGCTATGCTGATGACAGGAAGATATCCAACACGACATGGCTTCGAATTCACGCCGATGCCGGAAGGTATGGGGCGTGTCGTCGCGACCATATCGAACGGTAATGATCGTGGCACATTGCCTGATGTCGAATATGCGACAGAAAACTCGGACACCCGTGTCGCTTATGACGATATGGGGCTGCCGGGGTCTGAGGTGACAATCGCTGAAATACTGCAGGATCAGGACTATCACACGGTTCATATTGGCAAGTGGCACCTTGGTCGTAATCAGGAAAGTCGGCCAACTGCGCAAGGCTTCGACGAAAGCCTGCTTATGCATAGTATGTTGTATCTGCCCGAGCATGATCCATCTGTCGTCAATGCCCGGCTGGATTTTGACCCGATAGATCAATTCCTGTGGGCGCGCGGGCAATATGCTGCCTCCTACAACATGGGTGAGCCTTTTGAGCCGGGCGGCTATCTCACCGACTGGTGGACAGATGAAAGCCTGAAAGTCATTGAGGCGAATAAAAGCCGCCCGTTTTTTTTATACTTGGCGCATTGGGCCCCTCATACGCCTCTACAAGCGACGAAAGAGGATTACGAGGCAGTCGGTGATATTGAACCTCACCGATTGCGTGTCTATGCCGCGATGCTTCACGCGCTCGACCGTAGTGTCGGCCGTGTGATTGATAAACTCGAAGAAGAAGGGCTGGCGGAGAATACGATTATTGTTCTGAGCAGTGACAATGGCGGGGCAGGCTATGTCGGTTTGCCAGAGCTCAATGCACCTTATCGCGGCTGGAAGATCAGCCTGTTTGAAGGCGGTATCCGGGTGCCTCTGTTTGTGAAATGGCCGGGCAAAATTGCGCCAGGCACAGTGGTCGAAACGCCTGTTGCACATATTGATGTTATGCCGACGCTTGCTGCTGCAACGGGCGCAACGCTGCCTGATGACGTGGTGATTGATGGCCAAAACTTACTTCCCGCTATGATGGGCTCCGGCGAAATTTTTCGTGAAAGTGATGCGATATTCTGGCAATCGGGCTACTACCGGGTCGTTCGCGCAGGCGACTGGAAGCTGCAGGTTGATGGGAAGCAGAACAAAGTCTGGCTGTTCAACCTCGCAAACGATCCGACGGAGCAAACCAATCTGGCCGATGAGCGCCAAGACAAAGTCGCTGAATTGCAGGGGCTGCTGGAGGCTCACCAAGCAAACTATGACGGACCGCTTTACGATTACGAGATGGAGTCGCCTCAGGCCATCGATATTACGGGCGCTGACACTGCAACCATAGACGACGAGTATGTCTGGGTACCGAACTAAAGGCTTTAAACTAGAGAACGCGCCGAATGAGCATGAAAGCCAAACTGCAAAACAAGGCCGCCCGGTACTTGTTCAGCCTAAAACGGCGCGATGCTAAGCGGCGCAAGGCCGAGCGCGCGCGGCACGCCCGAAGCGCGCCGCACATTGTGGATTATTATCATGAGTTGGGCGATTCCTATTCGCATTTAATGGCGCAAGTGCTGCCGGAGTTTTGTCGCCGCTACGATGTTGAACTCAAGGTCCACATCGTAGCGCCGCCGCCAGATTGGGCCGCGCCTGACCGAGGGCGGCTGAAGGCTTATAGCCGCAGTGATGCTGCGCTGCTCGCCGCTAAAGTCGGTTTAGACTATTCAGACACTGGGGTTCAGCCATCTGAAGAGGCTTTGCTTGAAGGGAATGCAGCCCTCTTACAGGCTGTTCGCGATGGGGCGTTCCTGCAACGTGCAGCTTCTATCGGCGCTGCAGTGTGGAGCGGGAAATCCGTAGCAGGCGAGCGTGTTGATACAAGCGAGGTTGCGCTAGCCCTTGCCGATGCGGCCCTGCGCCGCGATGCAGATGGGCACTATCTCGGGGCAACTCTCCATTATGCGGGTGAGTGGTTTTGGGGTGTGGATCGATTACACTATCTGGAAAGTCGTTTGCGCGCGCTGGGTGCAGCCAAGTCTAATGACCCGGCGCCTATTTTCGCGCCGCCCATCGTGCCTTCACCTGCAGCAGCGCGCGCACATAGCGAGCGCCCAGTCCTGAACTGGTACCTGTCTTTCCGCAGCCCCTATACGGGCATCGTCGCAGACCGTGTGAAAGCGCTGGCCGATACATATGGCGCTGAACTGAAGCTACGTTACATACTGCCAATGGTGATGCGCGGCATGCAGGTGCCTCGCGCGAAAGGCTTTTATATTATGAGCGATGTCGTGCGTGAGGCTGAGCGATTGGGCATACCCTTCGGCAAAATGTGCGACCCCGTGGGCGAGCCCGTTGAGCGTGGTTATGCGTTACTGCACAAGGCGATTGAGCTTGGTAGAGGCTATGAATTTGCACGCTCTTTCCTTTCCGGTGTCTGGGCAGATGGGATTGATGCAGGCAGCGACCGCGGCCTTAAAGAAATAACAGAACGTGCCGGATTATCATGGTCAGACATGCTGCCAATGCTTGGCGGTGATCACTGGCAGGCAGACGCCGAAGCCAATCAGGCCGAGATGTTCAGTCACGGTATTTGGGGTGTGCCTAGTTTTCGCGTCGGCGACACCGCAATCTGGGGACAAGATAGACTATGGGTGATCGAGGACGCCCTCCTAGCAGAGCAGGATAAGACGAAATGATTTGGCTAAAAAGAATACTCATCGCGCTGGTTGGCTTGGCGATCATTGCGGTCATCGGCTTGAACCTCTTCAAGGGCCAGATTGCCGAGCGCGCCTTTCAGCGCGCGATAGACAAGAATGCGGGGGTTGATCGCAGCGCTGCACTTGGCGATGGCTTGCATGTCTATCTCTGCGGCACCGGGTCGCCTATGCCGGATGCGACGCGCGCCGGGCCGTGTCTGGGCGTGCTGGCGGGTGATAAGGCTTTTGTGTTTGATGTTGGCTCAGGCGGCGTTCGCAATCTTGGCGCGATGGGCTTTCCTACGGCGCGACTTGAGAGCGTGTATCTGACGCATTTGCACTCAGATCACATAGATGGTCTTGGCGAACTACTGATGCTTTCCTGGATTGGGGGTAATCGGTCCGAGCAAACGCCCGTTCGCGGCCCGGTAGGCACAAGCGAAGTTGTCGGCGGGTTTAACGCCGCCTACCGCCTCGATAGCACTTATCGCGTCGCCCATCACGGCACTGAGGTCGCTAACCCAAATGGGTTTGGCGGCACGCCCGAGGAGATCATCATTCCCGCAGGGCCCGGCGGGCAATTGGTGGTTCTTGATGAGGGCGATCTGAAGATCACGGCGATCAGGGTTTCACATGCGCCGATTGAGCCTGCTTTTGGATATAGGATTGACTACAAAGACCGATCCATTTCGATCAGCGGTGACACAATTTACGAGCCGCGGTTTGTCGCTGCCTCGGAAGGCGTGGATCTGATGCTGCACGAGGCGTTGAGCAAAGAGATGGTCGAGACCATTGGCAACAAACTAGGCGAACGCGGCCTGAAAAACCCTGAGACTATCTTCGCCGATATTTTGGATTACCACACCGATCCGGAAGAGGCGGCAAAAGCGGCTCAAGAGGCCGGGGCTAGCCAGTTGGTTTACTATCACATCGTTCCGCAATTGCCGGTGAAGATGCTGGAATCAGTTTTTCTGGGTGACTCGAAATCGATCTTCGAAGGTAAAATCACTGTCGGACAGGATGGCATGATATTCAGTTTGCCCGCTGGAACGAATAAGATTGAGAAACGCAAAGGACTGTAAGTGCCCGTTATTGAACACGGCGTTTGCGCGCCCGCTCAGCCATCCAGTCGATCAAGCGCAGGCCAACCCAGCCTAGCAGGATAAGCAGTAGCGCAAGCGTGATTCGAACGTGCACGAATGTGATTGTTGGCCGCGTAATGAAGACTTCAGTGTGTTTGAGCGCATCAAATTTGTGATAACCACCTGCGACCATCACAGGGTCTTTTGCCATGTTGATGAGGTCACGAAGAGAGCGGTAGCGCACCACGGCGACGCGGTCGACGTCTGAGCCATATTCGCCGAGCATTAAACCCTCGCGGTCTGACACGAAAACCGGGTGGCCCGCACGCCTAATTAAGAGTGGAAAGACGACTCCAGCATATGCGCGATCAGCTGCCCTCGCTTCATCGCCGACTTTCAGTTGCTCAAGATTTACAGCGTAGAATTCCTTGCCATCATCCTTAGCGATCATCCTTTCCAGATTGTCGGTGAGCCCGCTCTTACTATCCGGATAGCTTGCCCGCAGCTGCGCGATAAGCTCTGCGCCTTGTTCTTTTGT
>CAZXVJ010000072.1:0-7200 GCA_964644385.1 uncultured Hyphomonas sp.
GCCCTTTCAGCCAAATATGAGCGCTGCTACTTAACAAAGCCCTACGATCCGCTTCTCGCGTATAGCCATGCAACTGCTTTACGGTCGTATGCCCGGTCACAGCCATAATGTCATGATCTGACGCGCCGCTGTTTGCTAGACGCGTAGCACCTGCCTTCCGCAAACCATGAACGCTACAACGCTCGGGTAAGCCAGCATCACGGCACCACTTCTTGAAACGCCCGCCAAATCCATTCGACGTGAACGGCTTTCCGAAGGCGGTTTCCAACAAGGTCATCCCGTTTGAAGGTGAGGCGTCGATCACGCGCTGCAATTCTGGATCTATCCAGATCTGCAAGCGAACAGGTTAGATATTCCGGTTCTTGTGCTGCGTCAGGCGGAAGTAGCCATCCTTGATATGCTGGCGGCCTAGGTTCGCTAAATCTAAACGTCACTAAATGCTGCCTTCCTACAGGCTGGCGTTACCAGCCCTGCATCCTTGCAGCGTCTGCTCGAACCGTTTCTGGACTACCCAATAATTGCCGATTTACGCCGATCCGTTTGTACCAATAGTGCAATCCAACAAGATCCGTGAAACCCATTCCGCCGTGAACTTCTGTTGAGGTTTTGGCGATAAATGTGCCGACGTCCGACAGATGCGATTTTGCGAGACAAGCCATGACAGGCGCTTCACTATCCCCCACATCCGCTGCATACGCTGCATGCCAAACAAGTGCGCGAGAAGGTTCGAGCTTCGCCGCCATCTCAGCGCACATGTGTTTGACCGCTTGGAAACTACCGATGATCCGGCCAAATTGCTCGCGTTCCTTTGCATATGCGACGGCCTGATTCAACATAGCTTGAGCGGCGCCGAGTGTATCGGCAGCGATCAGTGTGCGACCAATCCTAATCAAGTCGCTAATGTCGACATCTGGAAGCTTTTCGGTTGCCGCATTGGTCAACACCAATTTTTGGAATCTGCGGGTTCGGTCAATCGTGACAAGATCTTCTAGCTCAACTCCGCTTGTCGCAATGGAAGCAATCGCAAGTTCATTCGACTCAGAGACAATAAGAATGTGGGTTGGATTTGGAGGGCCCATAACCATTAGGGACATGCCGCTGGCGAGATTGCCGTTGAGTGTAATACCTGCGCCGTCACGCCGCGAAACTGCCTCCGATAGAGCTGTCGCAATACGGACAGAGCCATCTATGATTCCAGAAAGAAGAGCTTTGGGGGCCTTTGCACTCGACTTGGCAATGGCAAAGCTTGCGATTGACGTCGACGCAAAACCTTCTGGTGCAACGTGGAATCCAAAAGCCTCCTGAATTTGAACGGCTTCGAGCAAGCCAAGTCCCAATCCACTGTCGGCCTCCGGAACGAGTAAGCCAGCAACGCCGAGCGCATTGAGACCATTGGATATATTGGTAGATACGTCCTTCTCATCGGCTGCGAACTTACGTACCAAATCGAGCGGAATTTCGGATTCCAAAAAGGTCTCAACCCCGTTTTTCAACGCCAATTGGTCTTCTGAAAGTGCGAACTCCACTATTTTGCCCCCACTTTTGCAGCGCGTGGTTCGCGAGGCATGCCTAGCCCGCGTTCACTTATAATATTCTTTTGAATTTGCGCCGTACCGCCGCCAATGATCAAACCAAGGTCATACATGTAGCGCCACTGCCAACTACCATTTGCTCTTAGGTGAGCGCCGTCTTGATACAAGATGCCGAGCTCACCCAATGCGTCGATCGCCAAGCGAGCGATCTCGTGATTTAACTCGCACCCCTGTAGCTTGACGATAAGTCCTGCCAATCCCGCAGACTCCTTCTTCAACCGCGCGGTCGTAATACGCAATCCGTTGGCCTGCATTGCGAAAACGTCCGCTTGCAACTTGACCAAACGATCACGATACACCGGGTGATCGATTAGCCGTTCGCCGTTCAATGTTTCGGATTTCATCAAATCGATGAGTTCGAGGAGCCGCGCCTTCGTCGAATTGGGGTCTCCCAACATGCCGCGTTCATGCGTCAGTGTAGCGTTGGCCACTTGCCAACCCTTATTGGGTTGATCAATCACGCCCGTTTTTTCGACTCTAACGTCTGTAAAAAATACCTCGTTGAAATTTGCAGCGCCCGTCATGTCAACAAGCGGGCGGATTTCTATGCCCGGTGTATCCATTGGGAAAACGATATAGGTGATGCCGTGATGTTTCTTTGCATTGGGATCCGTCCGAACGAGGCAAAACATCATGTCGGCCTGTTTTGCGGTGGACGTCCAAATCTTTTGGCCGTTGAGTATATAGTCATCTCCATCTTCCACGGCTGCGGTTCGCAGAGATGCTAAATCCGAGCCGGAACCTGGCTCAGAATACCCTTGGCACCAGACCATTTCCCCGCGAAGGGTGGGCGCGATATATTTTTTCTTCTGCTCTTCCGTGCCAAGCTCCAACAGTGTGGGCACCAGCATCGATATACCTTGATTGGCAATGGGTCTTGGCAATCCAGATTGTGCAAACTCTTCGGCAATGATCCTGGATTTCAGCAGGTCGGGTTCTGCGCCATAGCCGCCATATTTCTTTGGTATGGTGCGTGCTGTGAGACCTTGTTCAATCAGCAGGCGTTGCCATGCTAGGCGTTTTGGATGTTTTAAACCGCGATCGTTTGGCCCAGGGGCCGCATCCATGTTGGCTTCCAATGTTTGACGGATATCGTCTCGAAACTTTTGATGTTCGGCGCTGAGGTGCAGGTCCATCTATGCGTCTCCAATTTGTTGGTGCGATATAGATTGTGTTACGCGGCGGAGGCCAAGCGATTTCTCAAAAACCGCCGCCAGTCTTGAATCCACCGCCTTTTTTACGTCCCCCACCGCCGCTGCGCCCCGATCGACCCCCGCGCGGAATATTTATGCGCGGTGACCTGCGTCTAGGTTTGCGACTGGGAGTCGGAAAGCTGATGGATCGGCCCTGGCGTGTTTGTCGCCCGCCCTGTTTGGCGACTTCCCAAATGACGTCGCCCAAGATGCTCGGCAGCCCAATGGTCGATGAGCGGCGGGAGCCTCCAAAACCGGGTTCGGTTCGGGGTTGAACGCGTCGCAATGATCTGCGCAATCTCGCGAATGCGTTCTCGCTGCTAATCTGACCCGATAATAAACCGGCAATTGCATCGTCAAGAATTGCAGACTTAAACGTAGCGTACTGGCTGTCGAAACGGGCCGCTTTGAATGATCGCCGCAGTTGTTCCACATCCACCAATGAGCGTTTTAGCCTACCAGGCAATTCAGCCAAACGATTAGCTTCCAGTTCCAGTGACATTTCTTCGGTTCGTAACTTCACAAGATCGTCGATGATCCGGTCGTCTGTGAGGTCGATCGTTTCAGCTGCCAAGACTCGCAAATCGGCAAAGCTTGTACGGCGAAGACCGTCTTCCAAAATCTTTCGTGCCTCCTGAGCCGGACCTTCTTTCATTTCCAAAGCCCTGGCTTGCCGGTCAGCGATCTCTCCGTGCGCGACTTCAGCCGTTTCAATCTCGATATCAATCTGTTGAATGCTGGCTCGATAGCTGTTCGCTTCGTCGCGTAGTTTGTTGGCGCCGAGATCTTCGAGCGCCGCTTCTTCGAAGGCCTCAAGTCCGTCAAGTGCTGCCGCTGCCTTTTGATCTTGTTTTTCAGCGTGCTCAGCCAACCACTCCGGCAAAGCCGTTAGTCGCTCAAAATTGAGATAGGCTTTGTCGTATTTGCAAAGGCGCGCCACCCAATTGTCTAGCATGCGCGTCAACGGTCCGGCCTTATAGTCAGGCGATCGGTAACGCTTTGTCCAAAGATAGCTAAACAGTGGATCTTTCTTGTAGGGAGCCCCTTTTTCTTCAAGTTCGGATCTGGCAACTGCGAGTTTTTGGTGTGCCCGGGCAGCAACAGCGGCGGTCGCTTCGCTTTCATTTGCGAGGGTTAAGTATCGCTCGTCGGTTTTGAGAGCGTTATCAACGCTCTGAACCTTCAACTCATAGTCCTCAATGGATCGGTCATGTTTTTCGGCAAGCCGTTCTCGCTGATGTTCAAGAGTAGCAATCTTCTGTGCGGCAGCGTCGAGCGTCTCTGCGCCCTTTCGAACATAAATGGAATGCTTTTCCAACAGCGCGCTCGCGGCCTTATGGAGACGATCTAAGTCGCGAATGTCTTCCGTCTGGGTAATCACATCCAATCGTATATCGGCGAACATGCGATAGCCATCAACTTGGCCATCGCGCACTTCTGCCTCGCGTGCGTCAATACTTTCAACAGTTGCGATGGCCTCGCTTACCCGGCGCCGAATATCGGAAACAGACGCATCGAGTTTGCGAAGGACGTCTCTTCCGCTCATCATATTTGCCACGACGTCACCACTCCAAAATTGCGCCACCGGGCGTCTTTACTCGATAATTGGGGGCCAGTTCTCCGGCTGATTTCTGACCGATCGTTGCATTCTGTATAATTTGGTCGTCGCTTTTATCTTCCGCCACGGCGGTGAAAGCGTCCTGACTGACGCGTTGGCCCCATATGGTTGCGCGCTTGACCTTTCCATCTTCCTCGCTTCGCACGGGCACCGTCAACTTGCGGCCAGCCGGATCGACCGCTTCAACGATCAGATAATAGTTGCGAGTCAACGGCGCATCATCAGGGATACGAAATACGCCCGACCGCTCAACATTTGGGCCGTACACCACGCGCACTTCATAAATTGCTTTGAGGTCAGACTGCAGAGTTTCGAGATTGCTTATCGCTTTTTCCGCGGCCGTCTTATCTTTGGCTTCAATTGCTGCGGTTCCATCTTGAAAATATGTTGAGGCGAGCGCGAGTGCGTCTTGATCTTCGGTTTCCCCAGCTATTTCATCGCGCAACGTCTCCAAGGCCATCGGCATCGTCTGCGTAAGTTCGATGCGGTTGGCCTCAGCGCGTGCGTTGGCGGGCCCCGCAACGCCGAACTGATATGCCCCAATCGCGACAGCTGTGGCAGCCAATGCGCCGGCGACGGGCTTTAACCACCTATCTCGCGACACATAGATGCGTGCCAAACGAACTGACAATGACGGTTCTGGTGGCGAGTAATGAAAACGTCGCTCTTCAAGGGCTTTAACGCCTTCCTTCAAGACGTGATCGGGAACGTCAATGCCTTGAGCAGAGTAGATATCTCGGAGTCGCTCAATTAGTTGATCTTCCCGGCCATCCGCGTCGAGTTCTTTCAGAAGCATTTGGTCGCGATGGCGCAGTGTGTCGACCACGTCCATTGCGAGTAACACGTCATCCAGTTTCTGCGGGGCGCTATCGGGTTGTTGAGAGGAATCCTCGTCCATAGATTAGGCGCTCGGCAACAGCGCCAATGCTGTCCCCTCTTCCACAAGTTTTGTGAGGCGTCGCTTACCATCTTCAACGGCAACCCTGATTTCTTCTGAGTTTTTGGTCGACAGGTCGCGCATCTCGGCAATGATCGCTTGTGTGCGTTCCTGATAGTTTACCACACTATCAACCAGCATTTTTACCGACGCTGCGGACACCGTGGGGCCATACCCTGCTCGCGTCGCCGCTTCCTGAACGTCGCCTCCGATATCTGCGAGCACTTCAAGGCTTTGATTGACCCCCTGCTTCATCGCTTCCAGCGTTTGAGTGCTTTCATACAAACCATGCATGCCGGTAAAACTTGCCGTTAGAGCTGTAAGCACCACTTCATTGGTGGAAAAGAAGCTCACCGATTGAGCGTATACGCGCTCTTTTGCGGTCGTTATTTGCACCAGACGCGCCATGACGACTTCAGACGTATTGTAGCCAATCGTAATGTTGTCAGAGAGATCTTTTGCGATTTGAAATCGCTTTTCTTCAGCCTGCAGCTCGCGCAATTTTTCATCGCGCGTCAGCTCTAGGCTCGCGCGCTCTGCTGCGTCCTCTCCCATGAACCCGGCAACCTTCGCGACCGCTTCATTGACGGTTCGACGCGCTGTTTCCAGCTTGGCCTCTGCAGTTTTGAGAATCTCAAGCGCCATAATTTCAGATTGCTTCAACGCGCCTCGATAATCGAGATAGGCCTCCAAGATGTTGTGCTCACGTTCAATTTGGTTGGCAGATTCATCTTGCACTTCGATGTATAGATCTTTGATCTTTCCAAATCGGCCCGCAATGTCGCCGCGAGTCATTTTCATCCAAACATTGCTGACCCGCTCCATCGTTGAAATTTTGCCATCAGCATACTGGTCAACGAGGCTCTTTGCGTCATCACGAATAGAATTGAACGCGGCGGTGATCCCTTCATAGCGCTCGCCAATCGTTATCCCTGAAACCTGCTCGCGAACAACGTCGTTAAAAAGGCTTGATTGATCGAGCGTTCTTGCAACTGCAGCGACCCGGTCTGGGTCCAATTCGCTTATTTGTTCGAGCAGGGATACGATGGGCGCCAGCGACTTCGTCTTTTTCTTCGGCGCTAATCCAAGTTCTTTCAAACTTCCCATTGCTTTGTCGAGATACTGAAGCGCGGTTGGGCTGACGAGATCACTCATGGTCGAATTCCTACAATTAGATTTAGCGGTGAGATAAGCCAATCTTGCCTTCTTTCACAAGACTACCATCCAATTTTCGCGGGCATTGGATGTCACCTACTCTCAGTTCGTATTGGCAACTTTCGAAAGAACGTTCCCAATTCGAGTGTCCAGATCACCGCTAAGAAGTGTGAAAGGTATGCCGCGTTGGTTCAGTTCACGCAGATACCAAGCGTGTTGCTCATCGCGAAAGGCTTCGTCCTGGCGGGTGCCATCCTGAACAAAGTCAAAGTCTGGCGCGCAGACAAACGTAAAGTCATAGTGACGATTGGTAATCGACTTCAGTTGGTTGGCGACAGTCCCAAACATTGAAGCGCTATAAAACGCTGTGGTGAGTGGGCTGGTATCACAGACCAACCAGTCGCGGGCATCATTGGTTCGTTCGTTCTCGTTCTGAATCTGAGTTAAACCAATCTTAGTCATGTCGGACAGCGTCAAATTTCCATCCTTTTCTAACCATAATTGCCGACCATATTCTGGCACCCATACCGTTTTGAGACGGTTCGCCAACGCCTCGCATAGCGTAGTTTTGCCCGTCGACTCGCCGCCATAGATGACAATGCGTTTCACAAAACTCGCATAAACCTCAGGTGACAGAAGTTTTCGATATCTAAAGGGATCGCTGCGAACTTTTGTTCCTGATATAGGAACAGTGCTACGGGCTTT
>CAZXVJ010000073.1:0-7146 GCA_964644385.1 uncultured Hyphomonas sp.
ACACAGTGGCAGATGCTGTCGAAGAGGATGCTGAAGCTCGCCAAGACGTCATCGTCGTAAAAGGTATTCGCGCTTCCTTGCAGAACGCGCTGAACGAAAAACGCAATTCTGACAATCTAATCGAAGTCATTCGGGCCGAAGACATCGGTAAGTTGCCTGACCAAAACCTCGCTGAAGTTCTAGAGAACATTACGGGTGTTCAAATCACGCGTACCGCCGGTGTTGGTACCGGTGTTCAAATTCGTGGTTCCAACTCAAACCGCGTCGAAATCAATGGCGTTTCGTCTGTTGGCGCTGGTTCTGGCCGAAATGGCATCAGCTTTGAAGATATTAACCCGGCCATCATTTCTTCTGTGGAAGTCACCAAGGCGCCTGAAGCAAAAACGATTGAAGGCTCCGTTGGCGGCACGATCAACCTGAAGACAATCCGTCCGCTCGAGTTGAGAGATACATTGATCAATGTGCGGTTGCAGGGTGAAGACAGCAGCCTTAGCTCCGAAGACATCACGCCAAGAGTGTCCGGTGCTTTCGGTAAAAAGTGGGATACTAATTCCGGCGAATTTGGTCTCGTTGTAACAGGCAGCTACACCGAACAGGAAGCCGTTTCCTTCCGTCCGCGTACTGACCGCGACAACCTTGCTTCGGCTCCTGGCGCCGCGTTTGATTCTTACCAGGGCATCCAATTCTTTGTTCAAGAGCAAGAAAATGATGACTATGAGACCGTCAACTTGGCGACCAGCCTTGAGTGGGCGCCGAACGAAAACCTCACCTTGTTCGCGGATGCGATTATTAATGATCAAGAACGTAGTCGTGACCAGTACAGACTGCAGGCATCAGGTATTTCTGGTCTTCGCAACCTCGCTGTAAATGCTCCTTCACAGTTTGAAACGCTAGACTATGGAGCAGTTGGCGGTCCAATCCTACAGGGCGCTCTTGTTGGTTTGGTCGAACCGCAAATTGATGCAGTCGGTACGATTAACTCCAGTGATGGTAACCTTCGTACTTCGAGTGAAACAAACTCACGCGTGACCGACAGCAAAACGCTGTCATTTGGTGGCGAGTGGGAAAACGACGAATGGAAAGTTCGTGCCGAGTTCGCGACGTCTCGCTCTGACACCGAAACCCCAAACTTGAGCACAACACTAAACTTCTTGAACCCGAATGCGCCGCTCATCACGGAAGTGCGGTTCCGAGACTCTCAAGATTTTGACATTGATGGCACGACAGGTAGCGATGACAGATACTATTTCGCTCTGACCCCCGAGCAACGCGAACTTGTGAGACAGGACATCAATAATCTCACGGCTATCAATGCTGGCTTTGAAGCTCAGGCGCTAGGGTTCACAACTGGAAGCGGCAACGTTCGCAGCGTCACGCTCCTGAATGATAATGCGACGCCATTTATCTACGACCTTAGAGGCGATTCACTGGCCTTCGGCATCAATTTCGACTCGCCGTTCGCGCCAACAGCTGCGCAATTGCTCGATCCGTCAAATTACGCGTTGGATCAGGTGGCCGTTGACCGAAATACAACTGACAACCAAGAAGATGCGTTTCGGTTTGACGTTTCGCACGATCTCGACGGTGGTGTATTTGGTGACTTTGTTGACTCCGTCCACTTCGGCTTCCGGTACAATAAATCCACACATACATTTAGAGATGTGGGCGACCGTATCGGTGGGTTCAGCAATCTTAGAGATGCGCCATTTGCAAGTGCGTTCAGCAATCTGCTCGTAGCTGGACCATCGAATTATGGCGATGCCGACGGCAGAGATCTGTTCCTCAGCAACTTCTTGCTGGTGGACCCGGACGCTTCGTTCTCAAATCCAAATGGTGTGTTAGCGGATATTGAAGCGGCCGTTGCCGCCCATGATGCCAACCCTGATGTTCTCAACCTTCGGGAAGATCAGAACGCGTTCCGCGATATCGAAGAAGAAACCAAGTCGGTCTACGCTCAGGCAAATTTCCAGTACAATATTTTCCGCGGAAACTTTGGTGTGCGTTTTGTTGATACATCGATCGACTCAACCGGGTTTGCGCCTTCGATTGGCGGAAATGACAGACAGCTAGACACCACCTCTGGCGGTTACTCGTTCTTCCTTCCGCGCTTCAACCTTGTTGCAGAGCCAAGAGACGATATCTTGCTTCGGTTTGGCTATGGTAAGGACATTCGACGACCTGGTTTCAACCAACTCAGAACTGGGTTCTCCTTTGACTCAAGTGAAAATGCAGTGGTCGCCTTCGGTAACCCAGGTCTGGAACCGGAAGAGATTGAATCATTCGACGTCTCTGCCGATTGGTACTTCGCCCCTGCGGCCGTCGTCAGCGTGGGCTACTTCACAAAAGACCGTACCAATATCTTCAGCACAGACTCAGAAGCTGCGTTGTTGATTGCTGACGGTCCTAATGACTTCGTCAGAGAAACAGATCCGCTTTGCCCGGGTGGTGGTACCTTCAACCCTGAAGTTATTCCAAACGTGCTTGGTGATCCCGGCACTCCAGGGCTTTGCGTGGATTTCACCATTCCAAGCAACGATTCTGCAACGACAACGCAATCAGGTTGGGAGTTCGGATTCCAAGGCGATCTGTCTGGCTTTGAAGATCGTATTGGCTGGGCATCCGGCTTCGGGGTTCTCGCGAACTACACACTTCAGGAGTTCAGCGGCGGCTCTGCAGTCGACACGACCTCAGGACGTGGTGCGACAGTTCTTGGCGACCTAAGCATTCCGCGTGGCTTGCTAGATTTCTCTGAAAATGCCTACAATATTACAGGTTATTATGAGAAGTATGGTCTGTCCGCCCGGGCGCGCTACACATGGCGTGAAGGGTTCCGCACACAAGACTTTGGCGGCGGTGCAAACACCAGTGGTAGCTCTACATTGAGCTTCCCAGTTCATACGCTTGACCGAGGCCAGTTGAACGCCAGCATCAGCTACGATGTGACAGAAAACTTCAACGTCGGAATTGAGGCTGTAAACATTACTGAAGAGCCAATCATTCAGAAATGTGTAACCGAGAAGGGGCCAACTTGCTTTGTCGGCTATCCTGATCGCCGCGTGGTCTTCGGCGGTAGCTACACCTTCTAAGTCTTAGGGCTTGAAGGGTGCTCCGTGACCCAAACAGAAAGCGCCTCACTTCGGTGGGGCGCTTTTTTGGTTCGGAAGATGTGCCTGCGTCCAATTCGAAATATCGATTATCGCCCGCGTCTCTTGTCTAATAACTGGTCAAGCTACATCGAAGGTGATCTGGCGGATTTTGATGCCGACTAGCGACATTACGGAGAAACGCGACTCAATAGTGACGTGCTCGCTGAAGGGGGGGGGCGATTTGGATTGCCATTCCAAGGGCTAGACGGCCAAATCCAAATTCAGTAATTGGTCGGTCTAGTTTGAATGAGCGCTTAACAGGTTTCCGCTTTGTTTCGGTTCAAATCAAGCGATCCTTAACAGCAGAACCCAATGGCTGCGGGCTTTAGCATCTCGTTTACACCGAGAGGGTCAGCGGTTCGAACCCGTTACCGCCCACCAAGATGCTGGATCGTGGCTTGGATTGGCCGATCTCTCGCGCACGCCCAAACCGAAGATATGCCTCTCGCTTGCTCACGGCAGATAGGGCTGCAAATGACGAGCCGCGCAGACGTGCGCCTAAATCTCAGATTTTTGTTCGCGTCTCGCAAGAACACTGTCGACTATCCTATCGCGTTAGGGTTTAGTAGCACAATCATTGCGGGAAATAGGCGGGAGTTCACCGCCTCTTGCACAAATCGACTCTTGGAGAATGAACATGGCGACGTATGAAAACTACTTTGGAACCCAATTTTCATACGCCGCGATGGCCGTTATTTCGTCGGAAGGCGGTGCGTATGCGAGAGCTTTGGTGTCGTTTCACGACCCTGATGATGACCACGGCCACGGTCACGGTGATCATGAGCCTCATATATACGAATCCATTTCGACAGAGTTTGCGACGAAACTAGCGTTGATTGAGTCCGGCTTGCTGGCGACCGTCGACACAGCAAATGAAGATGGCGGCTCTGTTTTCGCGGGCCCCGATATTGCGGGCGACAGCACCACAACTGCAACGCTTGCCATTGGCGGATCGCAAACCAGCGAAATAGAAATCGAAGGTGATGAAGACTGGTTCGCCGTCGAGCTTGTCGCGGGCACGTCCTATCGGTTCACCGTGACGGGCGACACACTGCTTGATCCGACCATGTCGCTGCATGACGCGGCCGGAAATGAGCTTGAGGCGAACGATGATTCCGGTGGATTGGATTCGGCCATCAATTTCACGGCCAGTTCATCGGGAACATACTATATCAGCGCCAGCTCATTTACCGGAAACTCAGGCGATGACATTGGCACATATACGGTTGCCGCCGCTGAACTCGAGCCGATCACTGAGGTCAGAACCATTGATGGTGTCGCGAACTTTTTGACCGACGAGTTTTCGACGCGCAAAGCCTTCGCATCGAATGATCTGACCTACAATATTGAGGGCCTGACCAGCGAGGCTCAAATACTTGCCGAAGCCTCGCTCGAGGCCTGGGCAGAGATCACAGGCATCACGTTTACGCGGAACACAAACCCCAATTTCGACGGCTCCGGCGCAGACATCATTTTTGATGATGATCAATCCGGCGCGTTTGCCTCTACAACGACCAGTGGAAGCATGGCGGATGGAACGCGCATCATCCAAAGCGCGCGTATCAATATCGATGTGAATTGGTTTGGCGGTAACAAATCTCTCGATAGCTACACATATCAAACCTACCTGCATGAGATTGGTCATGCGCTCGGCCTCGGTCATGCGGGCCCGTATAACGGGTCGGCGACATACGGTCTAGATAATGTCTATGCGAACGACACGTGGGCCTTCACGGTCATGTCTTACTTTGACCAAAACGAAGCGGGCTATGGTGACTACCGTTTCGTGCTTGGCCCTGCGATTGCTGATATCGTTGCCATTCAGGATTTGTATGGCGCGAACCCTGATGGGACACGCATTGAAGACACAACCTATGGCTTCAACTCCACAGAAGATGACGTGAATGACTGGTCGCAGTTCGTGACCACTACCGGTTCTCGCCCGCCTTCCATGTCAATCTATGATACGGGCGGCATCGATACGATTGATCTGTCGGGATACTCAAATGACCAACGGTTGAATCTGAACTCGGAAACATTCTCAGACCTTGGCGACCGTGGCAGTAGCGACAGTTATTCTGGTGTCATTTCTATTGCGCGCGACACAATTATTGAGAATGCAATTGGCGGAAGCGGGAATGATCAGATCTTCGGAAACGAGGTCGCGAACACACTGAATGGCGGTGCTGGCGATGATATTCTCTTTGGCGGGCAGGGCGACGATACTCTGATCGGTGGAGAGGGCGCCGACACGTACATCTTCAACATTGGCGATGGGGCGGACGTGATTTCCGATTATGAGCTTGGCGTCGACGTGATCGATGTTGCGGAATTCTCGCTCGCGCAGATCGACGCGATGTTAGAAAGCGCCGCTGCCGTAGATGGCGGGGTTCAGTTCACCCTGCCAGAGGGCGGATCGCTGACTTTGCAAGGCGTGTCGATGTCTGATCTTGGCGGCGTGCAATTCATTGGCCCAGCCGGTCCGGTTGATCCGATCGACCCAGTTGACCCCGTTGACCCATCCGAGTTCAATCAAATTATCGCGACCGATGCCCGCGAAACGCTGGTGGGCACGGACGCGGCAGATGCCTTCATCTTCGAGTCAAACACATCAACATTGTCAGACATCGATACTATTCAAAACTGGCAACCGGGAGATGTGATCGATCTGTCCGCGCTTGGCCTCAGCGAGGGCGATCTTGAGGCTCGCTTGGTCAGCGGCGGGTCCACTTTGAAACTGATCGAAGGCTTCGGCAGCAATGACTTTCAACTGCGCATAGACCTTGGCGAATACAGTATTCAGGATGTGCTGGACTCGATTATTTATGACGGCCCTGCTGAACCGCTAAATGTCATCACCGGCACTGATGAAGATGAAAACTTGTTCGGCACCGAAGACGCTGATGAGATTTTCGGCCTCGATGGCGACGATCAAATCTTTAGCTATGGCGGAGACGATACACTTCGTGGCGGAGACGGGGCGGACGTCCTAAATGGTGGGCTTGGAAACGACACGCTAATCGGCGGTGGTAATTCCACCAGTCCGGCAGGCGACATATTTGTCCTGGGGGCTGGCGATGACACCATGATCGGTTCAGTAGGAAGCAATGACTACATAGTTGCCGGGCTGAATACAGACCCGGCTTCGACAACCCCAATTGTCGTCGATTTTGAGGCAGGTCAGGTTACCAGTGATGGGTATGGGGGAACTGATACATTCTCGGATATTCCTAATGCTCTGATCATCGGCTTTGGCGATGACACTATAAGTGGCAATGATCAGGACAATCGTTTGCAGATGTATGGTGGTGGCGAGGATACGATTCTTGGGATGGGAGGAGACGACGCCATATCTGTTGAGTTCGCTGGCGGACTCATTGATGGCGGCGAAGGCACAGACTTGCTGCGGTTTTATGATGTCATAAGCGTTCAAGCCCCTTATGACCGCGTCCAACGTGAAGCAGGAGTGCATATTGATCTTGAACTAGGTCTGGTTATCGATGATGGCTATGGCAACCAATCGACCGTTCTAAATATCGAGAATCTGCGAGGCACAAATCAGGCAGATGTGCTTATCGGGGACTCCGGAGAGAATGTTTTAACCTCAGAATTGGGTGATGACGTCATTGAGGGTGGAGCGGGTAACGACACAATAAGCCTGTCTGGCGGAGCCGACACAATCGTTATGTCAACAGGTGACGACGCTGATACCGTCTCGGGCTTCTCGGTTGCTGATCAAGACCGGATTGACGTTTCCGGCTTCAACCTAACTGCTGCGGAAGCCCTCGCGCTGGTCCAGCAAAACGGGGCAGATACGTTCATTGATTTCGGAAATGGCGACAGCATTCTATTGCGAGATGTCACCGCAACTGATCTCACCGAAGCGAATTTCATCGGCGGAACGACTCCGCCATCATCAGACTTTAACGACATCATCGCAACGGCCCCGCGTGAAACGCTTATCGGCACCAGCGCGGCGGATCGGTTCCTGTTCGCGGAT
>CAZXVJ010000074.1:0-6991 GCA_964644385.1 uncultured Hyphomonas sp.
TCGAGCGGCTGCATCAGCGGCGCGTCGGGCGCTTTGGGCGGGGTGACGGGGGCGTCAGCCTCTGGGTTTGGCAGGGCGAGGGGGCGGCCAGCTTCTAATTCGCGGCCATAGGTTTCATAGCGCGGATGCACCAGCTCTCCGACATCGCCAAAGGCATAGACGAGACGCGCCCAATCGCGCGGATCATAATCAAATGCGCCGCCCTTCGGATCAAGATCAGACCAGTCGGCTTCGCGTGACGCTGACACCGCCATGCGGCCCCAACGCTGGGCTTCTTCGGTGTCGCCATAGCCCTTCAAAGCACGCTCCATTAAAAGGCACAGCCGCGCCGTAGGGTTCTCCTCCACCAGCAGGGCCAGCGTCTTAATCGCATCGACCCAATCGGCCCGGTCCATGGCCAATTCAGCAGACAGAATACGGCTTTCGCGGTGGCCGGGATGGGTGTCCATCAGGCTTTTCAGCGGGCGCTCAACATTGTTTGGATGAGATTTCGTTGCCAGCCGCCGTGCCAATTGCGTCAGCGCCGGGTGCGGGCGTGCTTTCCAGGCCAGTTCCAGAACGCCTTGGGCGGCTTTCAGCTTGTCATCAATCATCAAATGCCGCGCGCCATGCCATGCGGCGGGCGGGAAGGCGGGGGCAGAGCGAATGGCTTCGGCCAGCGCTTTTTGGGCGTCAGCGCGGCGATCATGCGACAGGTTTACCGCGCGGGCGGTGTGCAGAACAGCGCGGCGTCGGCGCAAACTATCGCCTTTGATGATGCCGCGCTTGTCCCCGATGGAGAGCGTTTCCAGCGCCTTGTCCCAATCGCCTTTCGACACTTGCATGTCGAACAGAGAGTTAAACGGCCATTCGGCGTTTGATTTGATCGAGAGCGCTTCGCGGGCGCGGGTTTCCGCTGTTAGCAGATCGCCGCGTTCTGAGGCGGCGGTGGCCGATCCGCGCAAGCCCGCCAGCTGTCCGCCGGGCAGGCGCGCTAACTGGCCCCAGGCGCGTTCAGCGCCGGCCCAGTCATCGCCCACTTCAGCGGCGCGCGCTTCCAGCAACAGGCCAAGGCGATCATCCTCGGCATGTTTGGCCGCTTTCTTAGCCAGCTTTAGCGCTGTCTTGGCGTCGCCCGCTTCTGCCGCGAGCAAACCTTCGGCCAGCGCATTATTGGCCTTGCGAATTTTCGATGTTTCTCTGGACTTACCCACTTTTCCCGGCAGGCGGATCAGCCCCGTCAACAAGCTCACCACAAGCGCAATCAACGCGCCCATCAAAGCAAGTAGCAAAACCGTCGGGGCAACGCCGAGCGTGCCCTCAAAGCCGAACATGTCAAAAGACAAACTACCGGGCAGTTGCGCCAGATAGACCACGCCCAGTGACACTGCGATCAGCAGCACAACAATGATGAAAATACGTATCATGCGCTTAACGCTCCGCCCCAATCAGGTCGAGGCGCAAGGCCTCTAATCCAGCTTCCAGTGCCGTGCGGCTTTTCGCGCGGTCCATCCAGTCTGACATGGCACTCGCAGGCGCGCCTTGCAATGCGTCTAACGCATTGATTGCGCCGTCCAGGTCGCCCGCGCCCAGAGCCGTTTCGGCTGCCGTCAAAATTTCATCGGTGGAGGCGCCGGCCCCATCAGATTTGCGCCGAACCGTCACCGCGTCTCCGAAGGCGCGGTTCAGCCAGCCCAATTGTTTGTCGTCTGCGCCTGTCTCGCTGCCAGCTGTTTTTGCTGCCGCTTGGGCAAGTTCAAACTCGGCTTGAAGCTCTGGCAAGCTCGGCGCGCCGTCTTTTGCGAACGGGCGAAGGGTTCGCACAGCGGCGCTGCCGGGCAGGGCGGTCGAGAGCTTGGCAAAGTCAGCGCTAAAGCCGTCGCCGCGCCGGGACGCTGCCTCTATGCCAGACAGTGCCAGCGCGGCCTCTGCGCCGCTTTCGGCCTTGCTGAGTTGCGCGCGTGTTTCGGTGTCGCTGGCTTGCAGTTTTTCGACCAGCGCGGCGATGCGTTCATTGTCTTCTTCTGAGGCGGAACTCGTTTCAGAAATTTGCGCTCTTAATTCCGCCAGCTCTGATTCCAGCGCCTGAACGCTTTCTTTTGCCGCACCGGTCTCTCCGTCGCGCACCGCTTCAAGGGAAAACTCTGCTTCGGTCAATCGCTCGGACAGCCGTTCCAGCGTGGCATCGCGGGCAGACATTTGTTTGCCCAATTGCTCGGCCGCGGCGTCCAGCTGCGTGACGCGCTCGGTCAGGCCGGCGACAGAGCGCTGTAGCTCTTTCGGGCTAGACTCGCCGCTTGTGTCGACCGCTTCCAAGGCGTCCAACCGCTCGTTCAACAGGGTGATCGCTTCCGGGTCTCCGGCATTCGTCATCGCCTCGTCTAGCCGCTTAGACACGTTTTCCAGTTCAGCGATCAAAGGTGTCAGATCTTCGGCGCTTTCGCTGCCAGACAATAGGTTGGACATCTCACCTTTCAGCCGCGTTTCCAGCTCACCGGTATCGCGCGTCACCTTGTTGAGTTGGCGGTCGGTTTGGGATTGCGCGTCTTTCAACACTTGCAGATCGGTCAGTATGGCCGGATCGGGCGCAGCATTGCCGCCGCCGCCCGGGTCCATGATAATACCGATCGCGCCGCCCACACCTGCAGCAATCAGGCTGGCAAGGCCAACGCCCATCCAGCCGGGGCCTGCGCCCTTTGCCTTGGGCGGTTTCGTATCTTCTGTGATTGGCTCAAAATCAGCATCAATCGGTTCATCAGCTATTGTGGCCGGGTCCGGCTCTTGGGCAGGGTCAATTTCGCCTGTCATTTAATCTGGCGCTCCATGGTCTCGCATCGGCGCTACATTGGCATATCGCCGGGACGCAATCAAAGGAACAAAGCTGTTGTTTCAAGCGCGGTCATCAGCGCCGCTTCATTTGGCCGACTAGCACAAATGATCTGGCGTGCGCCCTGACAGATCAATGGCTCAGACGCCGCCTTAGACACCGCAACGAAGCGCACGGCATTGAGCGCCGCGCCGCGCTTTGCTTCTAAAAACCCGCGCGCACCCTTAGCCGAATGGATCAGCACCAGCGCGCCCGTCTCCAGCGCAGCCATCGCCTCTTGTGTCAGCGCGCTTGCGGGCTGGGTGCGGTATAGCGCCGTGAAAGAGACTTCGCGCCCCGCCGCGCAAAGCCGCGAGACCAGGTTTCCGGCGGCGGCTTCATTCGCGACATGCAACAGGCGATGTGTTTCGTCGCATGTGTTCAGGATCAGATCGTGTAAATCGCCTGAGTCGCCATTGGCATTGTGTATGGTCTTAAAGCCTGCCTGCTCAGCCGCCTGTTGTGTTGCAGGGCCCACGCACCACGCAGCCGTTCGGTAATCACTTGCCGCCGCAAAAAACCGCACACCATTTGCGCTGGTAAAGATCAATCCATCATAGCGCTCTGCGTCGATAGGCGGCGCAGGCGCAATCGCCTCTAAGCTGAGGGCAGGGGAGACAATGGCCTTGAAGCCCAGCGATCGAACCCGTTGCGCGGTCTCCGCCGCGCCCGGCTCGGCCCGCGTGACAATCACCGCTTGCGTCACGCATCATCCTCAAAGGCAGGCAGCTCCCCGCCAGCCGCGTCGCGGATCTCTTTGCCAATGCTACGGCCGAGCGCCTCCAGCGCGTCGATGCTCGCGACTTTGTCTGCCTTTGCATCCGCGCGCCACCGCTGCTGACCATCAATGCTCAGCACTTCACCCACCAGATGCCAATGATCGCCATGATCAAACAGATGCGCCGCGATAGGCGTGCGGCAACTGCCGTCCAGTTCAGCCAGCACAGCGCGCTCTGCCGTCGCTGCTGCCAATGTCGGCGCGTGCATCACCTTGTCGAACGCCTCTTTGATCTCTGCGGACACATCCTCGCGCGCCACAACCGCGATAATGCCTTGCGCCGCCGATGGCAGCATATCGCCGAGCGGGATCGGCGTTGCCAGATGCCCCATGCCCAGCCGGCTGAGCCCCGCCATCGCCAGATAGGTCGCATCCGCCAGCCCGTCCTCCAGCTTGCGCATCCGCGTCGCCACATTGCCGCGAAAGGTCACAATCTCCAGATCAGGCCGCAGCGCCAGTGTCTGCGCTTCGCGGCGCAGCGAGGCTGTACCCAGCTTCGCGCCCTGGGGCATCTCTGTCGGATGGGTCGCCACCGCGCTTAAAAACCCTTCGCGCGGGTCTTCGCGTTCCGGATAGGCAATCGCCATTTGCCCGTCTGGCAGTTGCGTCGGCACATCTTTCAGGCTGTGGACATTGATATCCACATCACAGCTATCGAGCGCCGCGTCCAGCTCGCGCGTGAACAGGCCTTTGCCGCCCGAATTGATCAGCCGCTCCGTGGTCAGCTTGTCGCCCGTTGTTGTGAACGCAACAATCTCCCCGCGCAGCGCGCCGCCAGACGCCATTTCCATCGCCGCCGCCATCTGTCTGGCTTGTATCAGCGCCAGCGGAGACCCCCGTGTTCCGATACGAACGGCGGTTTGGTCGGGCTTGGTCAGATTATCCGCAGAACGGCGAGGATCAGTCATACCCCGTTCCCTAGCGCCGGACGCCTCGCTTGCCAATTGACAGACCGCCACGCCCCGCGATATTCCGCTTTTATCGAATATCGAGAAACCCCATTGCGGAGATCGCCCCATGCGTACGACTGTTTCAGCTATTGCCCTCGCCCTTGTCCTATCAGCCTGTGGAAATTCAGCGACTGACGCACCCGCCAAGCCGGATGCGCCCGTTGCCGCGCCTACGGTTGATACCGCCGCTGTCGACAAGCTGAACGCATGGTTTGACGTGAAATATGAGGAACAGCTCCAATTCAGCCCGATTGGCCTGTCTTTCCTTGGGCGCAAAGACCAAAACGACAAGATCGATTGCTTCACCTGGGATTGCCAGATGGAACAGCTCGACTGGATGAAAGCCAGCGTCGAGGAGATGGAAACCACCTTCGACTATGACACGCTCAGCGATGAAGCGAAGATTTCCTACGATATTTGGAAATACCAATATGAGCAGGCCGCTGCTGCTACGCCCTTCCGCTATAATGGCTACACGTTTGACCAGATGAACGGCGCGCAGTCTTTCTTGCCGACCTTCCTGATGAACTTCCATCAGGTTGATACGCCCGAAGACATGACCGCCTATATCTCCCGCATCGGGGAAGGGGCCCGCGCTCTGCGTGAAGGCATTCAGCAAGCCAAAGACAGCGCCGCCAAGGGCGTCCATGCCCCGGTGTTTGCCTATGAAGGCGTGATCGAACAATCACAGAAGATCATCACTGGTGCGCCCTTCACAGATGGCGATGACAGCGCGCTATTCGGCGATATCAAAACAGAGCTCGCCGCGCTGGTGACCGCCGAAAAGCTGTCGCAAGAAGACGCTGACGCTATGCAGGCACAGGCTGCTGAGGCGCTGAATGGTGACTTCAAAGCCGCCTATGAAGAGCTGATCGCTTTTGCCACCGCCGATATGGCCAACTCCCCCGACAGCACTAAAGCTGTGGGCGCCAGCATTCAGCCAGACGGCAAGGCGTTCTATAATTACCGCCTCGCCAATCAGACCACCACATCACTCACCGCAGATGAGATCCACGATATTGGCCTTGCCGAAGTCGCCCGTCTACGCGCCGAAATGGAAGCGATCAAAAACGATGTTGGCTTTGAAGGCACGTTGCAGGAATTCTTTGAAGTTCTGCGCACCAGCAAGGACAATGAAACATATTATTATCCGAATACGGATGAAGGCCGTCAGGACTATATCACAGACGCCACCGCCGCTATCGACAATCTAGAAGCTGAGCTGCCGAATTATTTTGGCATCCTTCCCAAGGCCAAACTTGAAGTCAAACGCGTTGAGGCCTTCCGTGAGCGCGACGGCGCAGCGCAGCACTATTATCCGGGCACACCAGACGGCTCGCGCCCCGGTATTTATTATGCGCATTTGTCAGATATGACGGCCATGCCAAAGCGGGAGCTGGAAGTCATCGCCTATCATGAGGGGCTTCCGGGCCACCATATGCAAATCTCGATTGCGCAAGAATTAGAAGGCATCCCGCAATTCCGCACACAGGCTGGCTTCACCGCTTATTCCGAAGGCTGGGGGCTGTATTCAGAATATCTCGCCAAAGAAATGCCGGGCACGTTTGAAGATCCGCTGTCTGATTTTGGCCGCCTCGGCTCTGAAATCTGGCGCGCCATTCGCCTCGTTGTCGATACGGGCCTGCACGCGAAAGGCTGGACCGAGGAAGAAGCGGTTCAGTACTTCATGGACAATGCCGCCGCGCCTGAAGCCCAAATCCGCTCAGAGATTCAGCGCTACATTGTTATGCCCGGTCAGGCGACCAGCTATAAGATTGGCATGATCAAGATTCTGGAACTACGCGCCGACGCCAAGGAAGAGCTCGGCGATAAGTTCGACATCAAAGGCTTCCACGACACCGTGCTGGGCGGCGGCGCCATGCCGCTCAACATTCTGGAACGCCGCGTCGAGCAATGGGTGGCTGCCGAGAAAGTAAAATAGAGGTCATTCAAGTAAACAGAATGGATCGAATAGTTGCAAATGAAAGTGTTCGGGTAATTTTTTCAATTTAGTTGACCCAAAGTAACCTCAGTTAACAAATTGGGAAGACATTTGAACAATATTGGCCCGCGAAGATCACCATCATCTTCAATGTGTACATCCTTAAGGGTCGGCCTAGAACAGGTCGACCTCTTTTTGAATCAGCACACAATTCTCTAAAAGGCGAAATCGTTCAAATGTGTTTTAAATGACGCGAGCGTCATATTTCAGTGCTATTCGCGCTCGGCGCAGTCGTCCTTACCTCTCAAGCGGAATGGGTTAATCAGGTATGAACCCAGCAGAGTTTTCAAAGCCTAAACCAATGAAAACAACACGCTAGCGAATACTTGCTAAAACTTGTCCACACCCCCTGGGGGCGGGGGTATTCTAGTGGGAATGAAATCTTCGCAAATCCCCTACTATATGGCGTGCCCAAT
>CAZXVJ010000075.1:0-6238 GCA_964644385.1 uncultured Hyphomonas sp.
TAGATGATGATGGTCATGTCGACAAACCTCTGTCCGCGCCGAGTCTCAATGCGTTCAGGGTTACGATCAGGGAAGAGGCCGACATAGCAATCGCAGCAATCAAGGGTGTTGCGTTGCCTGTCACCGCAATCGGAACGGCAATCGCGTTATAGGCTGCTGCGATCCCAAAATTTTGCAACATCGCCCGCCTCGCTGCTTTCGATACACGCAGCGTTTTGAGAATGCTTTCGAACCCTCCTGCGAAGACTGCATCACTCGCGGACTGACTTACATCCATTGCCCCGCCCGGCGTCAGCGACGCATGTGCGAGCGCCAGCGCGCCAGCATCATTCAGGCCGTCTCCAACCATTAAGACGTGCCGTCCTTGCGAGCGCAGGACCTCGAGCCGTTCAGCTTTTTCGGCAGGCTTCGCCGCCGCTGTCCACTTTGAGATTCCGAGTTCATCGGCCACTTGGGAAACGGAACTGCTGCGGTCGCCGGACACTATTTCTAAAGCGCATCCAGCTTTCTGTAGTGCTTGAACGGTTGCTTTTGCGCCGTCGCGCAATTGCTCATCAAAACCAAACAAGATCGGTGGCTCAGCCGCGCGTGAGAACCAGAGCGCTGGCCCATCACTTGCCTGTTGCAAGGGCGCGCCCACCCATTCTGCTGAGCCAAGGCGGCAAGTATTTCCCTCTATTTGCGCCTCTAGTCCTAGCCCCGCAAACTCTTTCGCACTGGTAGCCAGAGGCCCCGGACCCGCCGCAGTGACGATGGCGCGGGACAACGGATGACGACTCGTGCGCGCTAGCATGGCAGTCATTGGCAATGCGGCGTTGTTTTGGAGAGATGCCCGCAGCACGGGTTCCCCCAATGTAAGGGTTCCTGTTTTGTCAAAGACGATGTGATCTATGGCCGCCAATCGCTCCAACGCATCGCCCGACTTTAGAAAGATACCTGACCGAAACAGCTTGCTCGCTGCCACCATTTGAACCACGGGAGCTGCAAGCGCCAAAGCACATGGACAGGTTATAATCAGTGTCGATACCGCGACTAGAATTGCCTCACGAACAGTGGCGCCTGCAATCAACCAGCCGACGAATGTAAGTGCTGCTGTTATGTGCACGAAGGGCACATACACCGACACAGCCTTGTCGGCGATCTTGCGGTAGGACGATCGGCGCTGCTCACCCGCATCCAACATGGATGCAATTTCTGATAACAGCGAATCTGACGCTGGCGAGATCGCTGTGCCCGTCAGCGCGTCGCCTAAGTTGACGGACCCGGCAAACAGTTTGGCGCCCACGCCCGTCACTCGCGGCAGGCTTTCACCCGTCACCATCTGCTCGTCGATCTCGCTCACTCCGTCAGTTATTGTCATATCGATCACGGCGCGCTCACCGGGTGCCAGTAGGATCGCGTCTTCGGCCTCAATTTGATCCGCGCGTACAGCCTCCGCTACACCAGCGTGGCTCAGCCGCGTTACAGATCGATCTTGCAGCGCAGCCAAATCATGCGCTGCGCCATAAGCCCGCCGCCTTAAACGCGCATCCAGAAAACGCCCGATCAAAAGAAAGAAGATCAACATGATGCACGCATCAAAATAAGCATGCGGCCCGCCGCTCAGCGTTTCCCAAACGCTCGCCCCAAACGCCAGCCAAATCGCCAAAGAAATTGGCACATCCATATTGACATGTCCGCCGCGCAACGCTCGCCAGGCTGACACAAAAAAGTGCTGTCCTGAAAACACAATCACTGGCAACGCGATCAACCCTGAAATTGCGTGAAACCCACGCCGGGTCGCCTCGCCCATCTCCCCTGCGCCGCCCCAAACGGAAATCGACAACAGCATAATGTTCGCCGCGGCAAATCCAGCCACGCCCATAGCTGCTAACAGGCTTCGCTCTTCGGTCTTATATGCCCCGCTGACCGTATCTTCAGTGCGCGCAGATACGCCGTAGCCAAGGCTCGACACTGCCGCTGCAATATCACTTCCAGTCAACGCACCGGTCCAATCAACGCGCAACCTCCCCGTCGATAAGTTCAATCGTGCCAATTCAATACCCGGTAGATCGTTCACTGCGCCTTCAATTTTGGAGATGCAACCGCCACATTTTGCGCCCCGAACCGTCAGGTCCAGCCGTGACAATCGCCCGGCTTTGCGCACAAATGCATCTACATCGGTCCCTCCCGCAGACGGGCTCGATGGCGCCAATCCAGATGGACAGCCCGCATCGCCTGTATGCGATACACTGCTCACCTGATCGTCACCGTCTTGCGCGCAACAAAAACAGGCGCGTCGACATCACGCTCCCACACCTGCGCGGTAACTTCCCACTGCCCGGTCTGAAACTCTGCGAGACTTGCGCGATAGGACCCGTCAGCGCTCGGCTCCAAAGTAAGATCTTGGTCAGCCGCCGTCGTCGCCAGTCGACGCATTCTCGCTGTCACCTGTTGCCCAGACAAAACAGCGCCGTTAGCTGTCTCCAATTGCAAGACCAGCTGCTCACCTTCCAGCCCCATTGCTGCGTGCCAGCCAAGTGCTGCCTGATCAGCCCTTTGTGAGAGCGTCTCATTATAGTTCAGCCCTTGCAGGTAAGACTTCTCAACATCCTCACCTGGAAAGCTATCAATCGCATGGAATAGAAAAATGCCGTTCACCACGAACATCAAACCAAAGAAGCCTAGCAACCAATATATAACGTGTCGGCCTTTCAATTCCTTGCCGGTATCAGGTGGGATATGTGCTGCGTTTTTCATCATTTTGATCTTCCAAACGGAATACGCTCAGTCGACGTTTCAGACGTTTCCAAATCTGTGATCACAAAGTTCACCTTGTTTTCATTGCCATCTGCAGGCCCGCTCACCAAAATCCGGTAGCGATCCACACCATGCGCCGCGACCGGCACATCAAAGTGCGTGGCATCAATATTCTCTAAGCCGACGACTTTTACGGATGCCCCTTCCAGCCCCTCAATGGAAACGCTCATGCGTCTGGATGAAGTGTTCTTGTTCACCAACTTCAACGCGTATCCGTTCTGAACATCACCGTTCGACAAGCGTACAAATGGTGGCGAACGGTCCTTCAGCACATTCACTTCAAACGTCGCCTTTGTCGCGAGGCCAAACATCATCAAGCTGCTAATCGCGGCGATCAGGCCAGCATACAGTACTGTGCGCGTTCGGACCAATTTGTACTTCGGCGGAGTTACGCCTTCAGACCGCGCCTCCACCGCCAAATCTGTATCATATCCAATCAACCCAATCGGTCGGTCGACGCGTTTCATCATCTCATCGCAAGCATCAATGCACAGTGCGCAGTGAATACACTCCAGCTGCGCGCCATCACGAATGTCGATCCCGACTGGGCAAACCTGAACGCATTGATTGCAATCGATGCAATCGCCGCGTTCGTCCCAGTTTTCGCTTTTGCGCTTGGGTCCACGAGGCTCGCCGCGATCATAGCGATAGGTTACGTTCAGCGCATGTTCGTCGGTCAGTGCACCCTGAATACGCGGCCACGGACACATATACGTACACACTTGCTCACGCATGGTGCCGGCCAAAAAGTACGTCGCCAGCGTCAGGATGCCAGCAAACCAATACGCTGATAACGGTGCGTCTCCAGTAAACCAGCCCTGCGCCACCGTCGGTGCATCATGCCAATACAGGATGAACGCGCCGCCCGTCCAAAACGCGATGATCAGCCAAACCGTGTGTTTGCCTAGTTTACGCCACAGCTTATTGAGGCTCATCTGCGCTTTATCCAGTCGAATCCGCGCCGCCCGGTCGCCCTCGAATGCACGCTCAACCCAAATGTATAAATCTGTCCATACTGTTTGGGGGCACGTGTACCCACACCAAACCCGGCCAAACACAGACGTCACCAAGAACAGACCCAGAGACGCTATGATCAATAATCCCGCGAGATAGTGAATATCCTGCGGCCAAATTTCGATAAAGAAAAAGTAGAACTTCTCAGATGAAAAATCGGCGAGCACTGCTTGATCCGGAATGCCCTCCCCGCGATTCCACCGGATCCACGGCACGGCGTAATACACTGCCAACGTCGCTGCCATGACCACCCATTTAACCAGACGAAACTTGCCGTGCGCCAGCTTCGGATAAATCTGCTTGCGCTTGGCATAGAGATCATTGTTCGAGGGAGGCGCAGCACCGGGTCGATCAAGCTTGAGCGTCGCCTTTGTCATCTATGCACCTCATTCGCCGCCGCCAAGAGAGTGTACATACACAGCCAGCGCCTTGATTGAAGCATCGTCCAAACGATCATCCCATGCAGGCATGTGAGAGTTGCGCGCGCTGAAGATTGTATTGTAGACATCACCTCGCGCACCTCCATAAAGCCATTCTGCATCCGTTAAATTGGGCGCTCCTTGGGTTCGGTCGCCCTTTCCATTTAGGCCGTGACACGATGAGCATTGTTGTTGCCAAATCGGCGCGGCACGCGCAATCGCCTCATTGTTTTCACTCTGTCCCGTAAAGTTTAGAACATAATCCGTCAGGTCACTGATTTGGCGGGCATCCAGTAACTTGTCACTGCCAAATCTCGGCATCAGAGAGAACCGCGTATTCTCGTCGCCATCATGGCGAATACCATGGCGCAGTGTGAACTCTATCCCATCCAACGTTCCGTCCCACAGCCACACATCATCTGCTAATACAGGGTAGCCTTTCGCGCCGCGTCCACCTGCGCCGTGGCATGTCGCGCAATTGTCGCCGAACAGGCTTTCGCCCATCGCAAGTGCAAATTGTTGTAGATCACGATCTGTCTCAATCTCTTCCAATGACGCATCCAGTAGCAAGAGAGAATTTTCCTGACGCTCCGTCCGCAATTCGGTCATCGCGGCGGCAACATTGTCCCGGTCAGAATGATTGCGCACACCCGCGCTGTTCGTGCCCATTCCGGGAAGCGCTGGAATTGCGGGCATCATGATCAGGTAAAGAATACCAACGCCGATCGTAATATACCAAACGATCAACCACCAGCGGGGCAGTGGATTGTCCAACTCGCTGATGCCATCCCAGGAATGTCCGGTCGTCTCGACACCCGTGTGGGAATCGACGGGCCTGTTCTCATCACTCATCGTTTGGCCCCTTGTCGGACAATGGAAGATTAGCAGCGTCCTCAAATTTGGACTTGTTGCTCGGCCACAACGCATACGTCAGCGCGGCGGCAAACATCACTACGAAATAGATCAGACCACCAGTCTGGGCGAAACTTGAAAGTGCCTCATACATCGCAGATCTCCCTAACGCCGATTCTTGAGGTCGTCGGCCTCATAGGTTGAAAAATCGACCAGTGTCCCAGTCATTTGCAGATACGCCACCAGCGCATCCATTTCGGTGATGCGGTTTGTATCACCGTCAAAGTCGCGCATCTCAAACGAGCCTTCTCGGCCTGCCGCTTCGGCATAGGCTGCAACAAACCCGTCAACATAATCATAACCATGACCGTCCGGATCGACCTGCGCCAGCAAATGCCCTTCGGCCTGATCAATCATCTCTTGGCTATAAGGCACGCCGACAAAACGCTCTGTCTTCAACCGATCAGAAATGTAGCGATAATCCAGTTTTTTCTTCGCGAGGAATGCATAGGGCGGCATAACAGATTCCGGCACCATCGCGCGCGGATCTTTCAAATGGTCGACCTGCCATTCCGCAGAATACTTGCCGCCAACCCGCGCCAGATCAGGCCCGGTCCGTTTTGATCCCCATTGGTGCGGGTGATCATACATGCTCTCCGCCGCCAGCGAATAATGCCCGTAGCGTTCAACCTCGTCGCGCAAGGGACGTACCATCTGACTGTGGCAGACATAACAACCTTCACGTACGTAGATATCGCGGCCGAGTAATTCTAGCGGCGTATACGGCCGCATCCCGTCGACCTTCTCGATCGTATTATCCATATACATCAGCGGCGCCATTTGGATCGTTCCACCAATCGACACAACAATCAAAATACCGACAGTTAGCAATAGCGGACTACGTTCAATCCAGCCGTGATTATTCAGAATCCCCATTTTCCCGGCTCCTATTCTGCTGGTTGGAGCATGGGTCGCACGCTCTGTTCTTCTGGTGTGAGGTCGACGGCGTCCGTCGCTTCCCCATGGCCCAGCGCCGTGCGCCTTAAATTGTAGCACATAATCGCCGCTCCAGCGAAGTAGAGCAGGCCGCCGACGGCCCTAATGATGTAACTGATATGCTTGGCCTCAACCGTCTCAACAAAGCTGTACTCGAG
>CAZXVJ010000076.1:0-6202 GCA_964644385.1 uncultured Hyphomonas sp.
CTGATCATCAGACACTGTGATCAGGTCAATATAGACCGTCCCGACATTGCGTATGAAATAGTCATACGTCACCGTATCGCCAACCACTGAATAGCTGGCATCGCGCGGTGTCTTGGTGACGGTCATGCCAGGCGCAACGCGCTCCGGCACTGTGGATGTGTCAGCGTCATTGCCGCGGGTGAAGTCCCAAAAATTGTCATTCGGGTCATCATCGGTGGCGGTCCACGTCACATTGCCGTTGACCATCAGATCGTTCAGCAACGCCGGATCGGTAATATCAAACCAGCCTGTATCGAAGTTCCCATCGGCAAAGCCAGTGCCGTTGCTCAGGACTGTCGTACCAGATGTATTGGTTTCCTGAGTGACCGGGTCGGTCCAGTTGCCAATCGTCGAACCGTTCAAATTTAGCGTGATGTCATCAATGTCGAAATTGTTGCCCGTGGTCGCCGTGCTAGAGGTGTCACCATCAAACGCCGTAAACCGCACCCAGCCCTGCTGAACACCGCCGCCAAAATACTCAGTGCAGGTCACGAGCCCGCACTGCATATTATAAGATGGCGCCAACTGCCATGTCGGGCTGCCGCGGAACGCCTGAGGCGTCGTTGAGTTTCGATCCTGAAACCCCCGCATCATTTCAGATGGATTGGAGATTTGGAAATAGTAGTTTCCATTATCACCAAGCAAGACAAGCACAATGCCGCCAGCTTCCGGATAGTTCCCCGGTATTTGGTCCGCCGTCCCCGGCACCGTTGTTGTAAAAGGCGACGCCGAAGCCGGCCCCGCACCCAGCAAAGCAGCAGACCCAAACAAAGCAGCGCTTGCCGCATACTGAGCGATTTTGATAATTCGTGACTTCATCAATTTTGACACATCGGTCTCCGTAAATTCAACCCTCAGCATACCGAGTATTTATTACCAAGAGAGTTCTATTTGGATCGATTACAGTTGGATGCGTTAACCAAAACCACGATAAAATTAGCACGTAAACGGAAGGTTTTGGGATGACTTGACGTCCCGTATGCGGCGTCCCGGTGCTACCGAAACGCATAGATCGCAATGGATACTGCAGGCACCAGATGTATGACTGGGTCATGCCCCCAATAATCCATCCGTATTGTGACGGATTTTACAAAAACAGCACAAATCTCAGCCATTTTAACCAAGACTGCCAAGCCGCGCCGCTTGCTCATTCACCTCCCGCCGTGTCAGTTCACCGCAAACAGACCACAGGATTTTGTATGCATCCGCTTATCAGCGACGCGCCGCTCATCGTTTATGTCGACATCAAAAGCCCCTATGCGTTTGTCGCTATTCGCCCGACGCTCGCGCTGGAATCAGAGCTTGGCCTTCAATTTGATTGGCGGCCACTCACCTTGGATATTCCGAGCTATCTGGGGTCGGCGAAAAAGAAAGATGGCAAGGTGGTGGAATCGTCCGGGCGCAGTCCGAAAATTTGGAACGCGATCAAGTATTCCTACCGCGATGCGCGCCGCTATGCAGAGCGGCAAGGACTGACCCTGAAAGGCACCGAGAAGATTTGGGATTCCAGCCTGCCCAACATCGCCATCCTATGGGTCACTCAGACAAATCGCGATCGCCTGCCAGCCTATTTCGAAGCGGTGTATCTCCCCTTCTGGCGCAGGGAGCTCGACATTGAAGACGTGTCCGTGATTGAAGACTGCCTTGCCAGTGCAGGCGTTGACCCCACCGGATTTTCCCAATTTGCCTCCGGCGAAGGCCGCGCTTTGCATGACGCGTTGCAACCCCGGTTTCATCCCAGCGGCATTTACGGCGTCCCCACCTACGTGATCGGCGATGACATCCTGTTTGGCCGTGAGCATCTACCCTATCTGCGCTGGCACCTCTCCGGCCGCGTTGGCGCCCCGCCAGACATCGCCTATGAGCTCGCCCCATGTTGACCGTCTATATCGACTTTAAGTCCCCCGCCGCCTATCTCGCCCTCGCCCCGACGCTGGCTTTGTCAGGCCGTACAGGCGCGGCCCTCACGTGGCGACCCTTCCGTACTACTGAGCGCGCCTTGCCCAATACCACTGGCACAGAAACAGCGAGCACTGAATCCGTTGCCCAATCCCACCGCCGCGTCCGCGCCCAGTCCCGCCGCGACACGCATATTAAATACGCCGCGCATCAGGGCATCGACCTCAATTTCCCCGACATACCCGGTGAGACTGACCTCGCCCTCGGCGCGCTGGCCACGCTCAGCGGCGACCCGCTTCCCTTCATCACAGCCGCCTTCGCAGCCTATTGGCAGGGCCATGCCAATCTTGATGACCCCGCCACCGTCACCGCACTGCTCGCGGGCCAAAACGCTGACACGTCGCAGACACCACAAGACCTACGCCGCGCGCAGGTCGCCGCTCAAGTAGACGCCGACGCCGCAGGCATTGTCGATGCCCCCGCCTATCTCATCAAAGATCAATTATTCATTGGCCGAGAACATCTGCCATGGGTCGCAGAACTGATCGAAGCCGACGACTAGCGTCTATCGATTCGCGCCCGGCACCCATTTGATGTCGTCGACGCCGTTCTGGTTCGCCACACGCCCCGCGACAAACAACCAGTCTGACAAGCGGTTGGCATAGGCCAGTGCCTCCGCGCTCACCACTTCATCTTCCATGGCAAACAGTTCAGCAATCTGGCGCTCGGCCCGTCGGCACAATGTGCGTGCAACATGCAGGTGCGCCGACAAAGGGCTACCACCCGGCAGGATAAAGCTGTCTAGCGGCGCAATGTTCTCATTCATCGCATCAATCTCTACCTCCAGCCGCTCAACCTGGGCCTCCACGATTCGCAGCGGCTCCCACTCCAGTTTCTTGCCTCGGTCTGGCGTGGCGAGGTCTGCGCCAAGATCAAACAGATCATTCTGAATCCGCCGAATGGCTTTCAGCATGTCATCGCCCGTGTGCAATGCCGCCACGCCCAGCGCTGCGTTAACCTCATCCACTGTCCCATAGGATGCCACACGCGGATGCCACTTTTCGACGGTCTCCCCGGTCGACAGCCGCGTCGTTCCGCTGTCACCTGCTCGTGTATAAATCTTGTCTAGCTTGACCATCTTACGCCCCTCAAAAATTGATCGCGCCGCTGACAAACCCAATCCCAACCAGAATGGCGATTATCACCGCCTGCACGATCACCCGCATCCGCATCAGCTTATTGGATCGGCTGGCCTGTTTCTCATCCGTGCGTGCGAGATTGATGATGCCCGCCATCAAAACAATCACCAACAGCGCGCAGCCGGCATAAAGCGCATAACTCAATAATTGCATGACAGATCAAAGCCTTTTCTCAACACAGACCCACCATATTGGCGGGTCTTCAGCCTAAACACCATGCGCCATAGCGCGCGTCGCTTATTGGCCCTGCTCAATGCGCATCGCGATCGCTTCGATCCGCGCTGCGGCATCATTCAGGGCCGCCGCGGCCTTTTGTTCCACTATGCTGGGCTGCGCGCCGCCGCTTTTAGCCGTGTCGAGCTCGTCCAGAATGGCCAGCGCCGCAATCAGTAATAAGCGCTCATCACCAATCTCGCCCACGGCCCCAGCAATGCCCGTGACGCGCTCATCTAGTTGCGCGGCCAGGGCCCGTATCCGGTTTTCCTGCCCCGGTGCACACGCGATAGAATAAGGATGCCCGCGCACTTCTATGTCAGCTTTTGCCATGACTTAAGTCTCCCGCCCCAGCGCCGCGCGCACTTCAGCAATCGCAGAACCCAGCGCCGCGCTCGCCTCATCGGCCAGCGCCTGTAAATCCTTTTCCCGCGCCAGCGATGCGTCCAACTCTTCCGCCAAAGCGGCACGGTCGGCAAGTAGCGCCGCGCGCTCTTTCGTCGAAATCGCCGGATCATTGGAGCGCGCAAATAATGCGTCGAGCGCCCCTTCGAGTCGTTGCAAGGCTTCGTCGAGCCGGGCGGTGGATGGATCAAGTTCAGTCATGTCCTGCAATGGATTAACGGGTTCAGCGCAATCCGCCAAGCAACTTCAAGCGCCTTGACGTGGGCGAGGGACTCTGGCCTAGCAGATTAAAAGCCAAGGAGAATCCAGAATGGGTGTCACCAACCGAGACATGGCCAATGCCATACGCGCTTTATCGATGGACGCCGTCGAGCAAGCAAAATCCGGCCATGTCGGCTTGCCGCTCGGCATGGCAGACACCGCGACCCTCCTGTTTCGCAAATTCCTGAAACACAATCCGGCAGACCCAAACTGGCCCGACAGAGACCGCTTCATCCTGTCGGCAGGCCACGGCTCAATGCTGATTTATGCCCTGCTTCACCTGACAGGTTACAAATCGGTCAGCCGCGATGACATCCGCAATTTCCGCCAGCTTGGCGCCTCCACGCCCGGCCACCCGGAAAACTTTGTTACAGAAGGCGTAGAGACCACCACCGGCCCGCTCGGCCAAGGCATCGCTACGGCCGTCGGCATGGCCATCGCTGAGCGCCACCTCAATGCCCGCTTCGGCGATGATCTGGTCAACCATAAAACATGGGTCGTGGCCGGGGATGGTTGCCTCATGGAAGGCATAAGCCAGGAAGCCATTACCCTCGCCGGGCACATGAAACTCAACAATCTGATCGTCCTGTTTGACGACAATTCCGTCACCATTGATGGCAACACCAACCTTTCAGACAAGACAAACCAGCCCGCCCGCTTCGCCGCCTCAGGCTGGGCCACCCGCGAAGTCGATGGCCATGACGAAGCCGCCGTCGAAAAAGCGCTGACATGGGCCACCAAGCAAAAACGCCCCGCGATGATCGCCGTCAAAACCCGTATCGGCTTTGGCGCGCCAACCCTTGAAGGCACAGGCAAAGCTCATGGCGGGCCGTATGGCGCTGAAGAAGTTGCAGGCGTGCGCGAAAACATTGGCTGGCCGCATCCGCCATTTGAAATCCCCGCCGCGATCGAAAAAGCATGGGCAAAAGCCGGGCGACACTCCGTTAAAGCGTACGATAAATGGACTGAGCGTCTGGCCGCATCCCCCCACAAAGCTAAGTTTCGCGCCACGATGGCCGGGAAGCTGCCGAAAAATCTCGGCAAGCTGGTCAACACACACAAGAAAAAGATCGCTGAGGGCAAAGACGATAAAGCCACCCGCCAATGGTCTGGCGCCGCGCTGGAAGTCTTCACCAAAGCTGTGCCGGAAATGATTGGCGGATCGGCTGACCTCACCGGATCAAACAATACCAAAACCAGCCACACAGATACGCTCAGCCGCAAAAACCCCGGCGGTCGCTACATTCATTATGGCGTGCGCGAACATGCCATGGCGGCCGCGATGAACGGCATGTCTCTGCATGGCGGCATCATTCCCTACTCTGGCACGTTCCTGGTTTTCGCAGACTATTCTCGCGCGGCCCTCCGCATTGGCGCTCTGATGGGCGAGCGCGTCATTCACGTCATGACCCATGATTCCATCGGCCTTGGCGAAGATGGTCCCACCCACCAGCCGGTTGAGCATGTTGCCTCGCTACGTGCCATGCCAAACATGACGGTATTTCGCCCGTGCGACGGTGTGGAGGTTGCCGAATGCTGGCAGCTCGCCATTGAGAATGAGACCGGCCCGTCCACCATGGCGCTCACCCGCCAAAAGGTAAAATCGGTTCGCAAGGACCACACCGAAACCAACCTCAGCGCAAAAGGCGCCTACGTCCTGTCAGATGCTGACAAGCCAAAAGCCGTCATCATCGCGACAGGCTCGGAAGTCGAAATCGCGATGGAGGCTCAGGCTCGTCTCGCCGAAGACAAGATCGCCGTGCGGGTCGTCTCGATGCCCTCGATGGATATCTTCGACACGCAAACCTCCGCCTACCAAGATAAAACCCTTGGCGGCGATCTGCCGAAAGTGGCGGTCGAGGCTGGCATGCGTTTTGGCTGGGACCGCTGGATCGGCAGAGACGGCGGTTTCGTCGGCATGGACAGCTTCGGTGCCTCAGCGCCCTATACTGATCTCTACAAAAAGTTCGGCATCACCGCGGCCTCAGTGGTCCGCGAAGTGAAGAAACGGGTTTAGACTTATCTGAACCCCGTACAAATTTCGGCGATCACCGCAGCAAAAACAATGCACTAGCGTTTTGTTGGTCTAACTTATCCTCCCCCCGCCGGGGCGAGGGTATTCTAGGCCTTATGAACCGCGAGCAGATCAACCGTCTTTATGCAATGACACCGATCCTCCTATGGCC
>CAZXVJ010000077.1:0-5483 GCA_964644385.1 uncultured Hyphomonas sp.
GGCGATGCTCACCCGTGTCGGGGTGGGGCGCGATCGCGACGAGCGCGGAATACCCGGCAAACAAGACCACTGGAATCATCAAGCGGCGATAGCGACGCAATGCATCTGAATCGTTCAGTCTAACGAGCCGCCACGCCGATCGCTTGGGGGCAAGGATAGCGAGCAGGACAGCATGTGCGACGACAACAAAGAACACCGCCGCAAACAGTGCGCGGACATCTGGTATGGCAGGGGCTGTGACGAGTTCGGTCTGCAACAGCACGCGGTAGGTGATCAGCAAGGCCAAGGCGGCCAAGACGATGCGAGAGAAAGCTCTCAGAAACGCCGTCGCAGAGCGATACGCATGGGTTATATCTTCGCCTTCAGATTGGTCCCAGACGCGCTGAGCCAGCCAGTCGCGGAAGAAGAACAATGAGGAGATAAGGAAGATCAGCGCCGCACCAAGCGCCAGCAACGAGCCCGTAAGATTGTTGGAACTGCGTTGCGCGGTAATCCATGCGCCGACTGTGTTGGAAACGGTTTGCGTGCGGGTCGACAATTCACTTCCAGCCGCGCTGAGAGAGGAGGGCTGGTAGGCCGGAGGCGAGCGCTTAAACGTGCGTGCCATAAAGGCTTCACGCAGCGATATAGTGGTCTCTTCCTGCAGCTGATTGACCTGTTGGATCAGGATGGTTGAGAGGGTCTCTTGAGACTCAGCCGCATTGAGCCGATTGGCTAGGGCAAAGCGGCGATCATTTTTGAGACTGCTCTCATCCCCTGTCTTTTCACCCAATTGAGCCTGTTCGTCTTCCGCGCGCTTTTTTTCTTCCGCAGCTTTTCGATTGATTTCTGTGAGTTCGATTTTCGCATCAAGCAATCGAGACCGAAGCTCTGTGACCCGGCTGACCGGAACATCTGTACTGAGTTCGGCGGTTGCGCTGTTGATCTGGTTTTCCAGAACAGTCAGCCGCTGTTCAGTCGCCTCATTCGAATCTGGGGATTGCGCAACGGCCAGCCCAAACAGGCTGAGCAGGCAAATAACAAGACAGGTTCTGATGAAAGACACGGGGAGGCTTCGATCCTTTTGCCAATAACGCGGCGCGCTTACGATTGATTCTCACCTTCTGTCTTAGGGGCAATCGCGCAATTACTCTACACTCAGCTTCCGTGCGGTCAGCCATTGGCGGCTGCGTGTCAGGACTGCTAGTCAATTCTATCAAATCAATTAGGAGGAATTGGCATGGGCCGGGTCAACGGAAAGATGGCATTTGTGACGGGCGGCGCGCAGGGGCTTGGAGAAGCAACGGCGCACATGCTGGCCAAGGAAGGCGCTAAAGTGACCGTCACTGACATCAATGCGGCGGGCGCTAAGGCTGTTGCAGCGAGCATTAATGAGGCCCATGGCGAGGGCACCGCTTTTGCCTATGAGCACGATGTCACCGACGAAGCGGCTTGGCAGACGGTTTTGCAACAGGCCCATGACGCGATGGGCGGCCTGAATGTGCTGGTGAACAATGCGGGCATCGGGTCTATCGGCAGTGTCGAAGACGAAACCTATGACATGTTCAAAAAAGTCCACACGATTGATGTCGATTCGATCTTTCTGGGCTGTAAATACGCTATTCCATTGATGCGCGCACATGGCCTCGGCTCAATTATCAATATCTCTTCCATTGCTGGTATTGTGGCGAGCGGGAACTATGTCTCTTACAATTCCGCGAAGGCGGCTGTACGGCACATATCAAAGTCGATTGCGCTGCATTGCGCGAAAACAGGCGGGCAAATTCGTTCAAATTCAGTGCACCCAGTGTTTATTAATACGCCCATTCTGGACAGCGTGAAGGAGCGATTCGGAGAGGAAGAGGGTTTGGCGAAGCTGGGCCGACAGATACCGCTCGGAAAAGTCGGCGAGCCAGATGATATCGCTTTTGCTGTGCTCTACCTTGCCTCAGATGAGAGCAAGTTGGTCACCGGCGCAGAACTGAAAGTGGATGGCGGTATCAGCGCGATGTAACTCACCTGCTATCGATCGGCCTCCAACGGGCGTTTGGACGTGACGCGGAAGGCATAGATGGCAAACGCAAACATGGCGCACGATGCAGCATAGTACGGCAAGCTGGGCTCGATTTGATAAAGGCCGGCGCCGATTAGCGGCCCAAACACGAACCCGGCGGCGGGCGCGGCTGACATAATGGCCGCGGCGCCGCCTTGTTCTTCGCGGCGCACCGATAGCGACCCAAGCGCATTGGCAGACGGTACGGCAAGCCCGGCGCCAACGCCCACAAGTGCAAATGCCAGAAGCAGCGCCCAATACGGATAAAACAAATTGGCCATCAGATAACCGCTGCCGACCAATATGAGACCCATCGGCAGGATGCGACGCGGATCTGGCTTTTTCGGCGCGATATAGCCGAATTGCACAATAACCATTGCGATGGCGAGCGCCGCGAAAGCGAGCCCTGTAAAGGTGATCGCCGCATTTTCGGGCGTGAAGGAGAGGCCGAGCACCGTGTCGCTCTGTCCGAAGCCAAGTGCGGCGGAATAGGCCTCTGGCGCGATCGCCGCGAAGGCGTACCGGTCTTCGATAAACCAAGCGACGGTTTGCTGAACCATCGCGACGGCCACAAAATAGGCGAACAGAAAAATCCAATGCGGCCGGACGCGTTTGTCTTTTAGGGAGAGCGGTTTTGGCCGGCTGGAATCGCGCGGGGTCTTGCGGGTGGGCGGCAACGCAAAGCCGAGCAAAACACCGACGGCAATGTTAAAAACGATTGAGCCCCAAATCGGCATCAGCGCGCCGAACGGTGCCAATAGTGTGGCCCCGGCTGGACCAATGATTGAGCCAATGCTCATCGCAGCGCCAATCATGCCAAGCCCGGCCGCGCGGTTATGGGCTGTGGTCGCATCTGTCATCGCTGCCATTGAGGCCGGCTGCATGCCGGGGGCGAGCAAGCCGAACCAGATCCGCATAAAGGCAAGCGTCAGAAAGGTTGTAATGCCCGTGATGATACCTGCGAGCGCAGCGCTGAGCGCAAATAGAAACGCCATATTGGTGAGCCCTGAGGCGAACAGTGAGAACACCATGACGCGTTTGCGTCCGTATTTGTCGGCCAAGCGGCCCCACCATGGAATGACCCCGGCGAAGATTGCGGCCGACAGGGTGAGAATGCCAGCCACGGCAATGGGGGTCAGCCCAGCTTTGCGGGCAAGCGGAGCGACAACAACGAAATTGATCGACATGCCAGCGCCCATGCTGACCATGGCCAGTGCGATGACGCTTTGTTGAAATTTCGAGAGCGGGCGAAGCGGGGTTTCCAAATCTGTCATCTTGGGTCGCCCTTTAAACGCATCGGCTTAATAGCTCTAGTCGGCGTAGCATGGCTTGCCAAATGGTCCCGTTGCGGAAGCCAATATCTGTGACGTCTTGCTAGCAGGGGCGAGAGCGGCTTAAAGGAGCCAGATTAGAGCAACACGAATCAGGGCAATCCCATGCAGTTATTGATAGAAGCGATTATGTGGATATTGAACGTGGCGCAGTTCATCGTGGTCATTCATGTGATCATGTCGCTGCTGCTGAGTTTTAACGTTATCAATCTGCAAAATCAGACGGTGCGCAGCATTTGGGGTGGGTTGGAGCAATTATTGGCACCAATTTATCGACCCATCAGAAATATGCTGCCTGCGACAGGGGGACTAGATTTTGCGCCCTTGGTTTTATTGTTTGCAATCTTCTTTCTTCAGCGGGCGATCGTGTTGTACATTGCGCCTGCGCTTCTTTAAGGGCGACCCACACTTATGAGCGCAGAACGAATTGATGGCAAAGCGATCGCAGCCGATGTGCGTGAGAACGTAACGAGGGCAGTCGCGACGTTGAGCGGGCAACCAACTTTGGCGGTGGTTCTGGTCGGCGATGATCCGGCTAGCCAAGTCTATGTGCGCAGCAAGGTGAAACAGACTGAAGCAGCGGGCATGCGATCTTTGCATCATCAACTGCCTGCTGATGCGACGCAGGATTTGGTTGAGGCTGTGATCGCGGATTTGAACGGCGACGATGAGGTCGACGGCATATTGCTGCAACTGCCCTTGCCGAAAGGCCTGAATGAGGATGCGGCGATTGCGCAAATTGACCCGGCCAAAGATGTCGACGGATTGACTGATATGTCTGCGGGGCGCCTGGTTTTGGGCAAGCCGGGGCTGAGGCCGTGCACGCCAACCGGTTGCGTGATCTTAGCCAAACACGCGATGGGCGATGATTTATCAGGCAAGCATGTGGTGGTGATCGGGCGCTCTATTCTTGTGGGCAAGCCGGCCGCGCTCTTGTTTCTTGGGGAAAATTGCACGGTGACGATTGCGCATAGTCGAACGGCGGATTTGCCGGGGTTGTGCCGAACGGCTGATATTTTGGTGCCAGCGGTGGGGCGACCGGAAATGGTAAAAGGCGACTGGGTGAAACCGGGCGCTGCGATCATTGATGTGGGGATCAACCGTATTGATGCGCCGGAGCGCAAGAGCGGCACGCGGCTGGTGGGCGATGCTGATTTTGAAAGTTGCGCCGAAGTGGCGGGGCATATCACGCCGGTGCCGGGCGGGGTCGGGCCGATGACGATAGCGTGCCTGCTGCGCAATACAGTGCTGGCGGCGTGCGCGCGGCGCGGTTGGGATGTGCCGGAGGGGCTGTGAGCCAACCGTTCGCCCCATATCAGAGCGATGACTTCAAGCGCCTGTGGGCCGCGCAAGAGGGCGTATGCGCGGTGTGTGGGACGACGATGCCAGCGACGCGATTTGAGGTGGCGCATGCGACACTGTGGAAGAAATGGCGCCCGACGATGGATCACATTCAGGCGACAGCCGCAGGTGGCGGCAACGGACCAGCCAATCTGCAATTGGCTCACGCGCTTTGCAATAAGCGCAAGGGAAGCGCGTGAGTTTTGCTATGCAAGGGCGGTGTTCCTGCGTATAGGCCTGCGCGATGTTAGAGATCATACCTGAAACCCCCGCGCGACACGCCGATGCGATTGAAGCCCTGTTCGATCAAACGTTTGGACCGGGCCATTTTGCCAAAACGGCGGAGCGGTTGCGCGAGTTTTCAGTCTCACTTCCGGGTATTAGCCGGGTCGCGGTGCTGGACGGAGAGATTGTGGGCGTCTGCCGGGTGTGGCCGATCAACGTGGGTGACGGACGGGCCTTATTCTATGGGCCAGTGGCGGTTGCACCGTCGCATCGCGGCAGTCGATTGGGCCTGAGTATAACCGGTGAGGCGCTGGAAGCTGGCGAGGCCGCCGGATGGCCCGCAGCTGTGTTGATTGGCGCGCCGGACTATTTTGGCGAGATCGGGTTTGAGGTGTGCGCGCCTGGGCAGTTGTCGTTCCCAGGCCCGCAGGACGAACGGCGCGTTATGGCGCGGGATTTAGCGGGCAAAGCGGCGGAGTTGAGCGGGGCTGTGCGGGCGGGCTAGCGCCCCTCTCTGCGCCACGCGATGAGCAGCAATAGAACCAGCAGAGCGG
>CAZXVJ010000078.1:0-5378 GCA_964644385.1 uncultured Hyphomonas sp.
CGCTCTTGCCACCCGGCACCACTGAGTACGACAGCGCCAATCTGCGGTGGTTGGAAAACTGGCGCGACGATTTCATCTATGTAGACCGTATCGCCATTGCGGCCAGCGCGCGCGGGCGGGGCATAGGGGAGGCGCTCTATCGCGCCGCCTTTGCCGAATATGCTGGAAAGACCGCGCACATCACTTGCGAGGTCAACCGTCTGCCACCCAATCCGGGGTCGATGCGGTTCCACAAACGTCTCGGCTTTGAGGAAATCGGTGAGCAAACCTATGTGCCGGGTGAAAAAGCGGTGGTCTTTTTGGCCCGCGCCCTCAAACAAAAATAGCAAAGCAAATTGTCCGCCTCGACACATTCTCGACGAAGACTGATTTCATATTATCCTGAATAGATATGGAGGGCTTGGCGTCATGGATGTATTAGACGGTCTGGACGATATTGATTGGAAAAGTCTGGAACACGCCTATGGATCTGCCGCCGATGTGCCGGATCAATTGAGAGATCTTGTGTCCGGTGACGAGACGCGAATAGACGCTCCGAATGATCCCCCCGGCACATGGTGGTTCTGGTCAAAGCAGAACGGTGATGCCTCAAACGTTGCGCGTGACTTCGGTATACCTCGCGACCGCTGGCTCTGGCAACAATGGCTCGGCCTGCCTCGCAATGGCGGGTAAGACAGTTTGCAAACAAAACAGCCGGGATGGCTGAACAAGCTTCGCGGACGCTAACCCCCGGGCGACGAATTCGTCTATCCAAGCCGTCGCCACCGCTTGACTCATCCCCCAGACTCTTTCACCGCTCTGCCCATGAACAATGTCACTGTAAACGTCGCGCCATTGCCCCACTTTGAAGGCTTGGATCTGCCTGCCTATGAGACAAGCGGCAGCGCGGGCATGGATGTGCGGGCCGCCGTTCCTGAAGACGGGCCTGTCACGCTCGCCCCCGGCCAGCGCGATATGATTCCCACAGGCCTCAGCGTCGCTATCCCTGAAGGCTATGAGATTCAGGTTCGTCCCCGGTCAGGCCTCGCCGCCAAGCACGGGCTGACTTGCCTCAACACCCCCGGCACCATCGACAGCGATTATCGCGGAGAGATCAAAGTCATCCTGATCAATCACGGCACTGAACCATTCGTCATCCAGCGGGGCGAACGGATTGGTCAACTCGTCCTCGCCCCGGTCACACAGCTCAGCTGGAAAACCGTCGACTCACTTGATGAAACAGAGCGCGGAACAGGCGGATTTGGGTCAACAGGCCAGTAAACACGGAAGTTTCCGCCCAAAACACGATTTTTCTTGAACAGGCGTTCATCCAACCCTACATATTGATTAACGATATATAGGGAGGAAGACTACAATGGGTCCATTTGAAATGGTTGTTCTAATCGTGCTGATTTGCGTCGGTGCGGGTGTCATAGAAAACCGAACCAAACACAAAGCGTCACAAAGATCTGATGGTGCCCACGAAGCGTCTCTAGAGCAGATGCAATCTGATATAGCCCGCTTGAAAGAGCGTGTCCGTGTGCTTGAAAAGATCACGACCGACAGCGACGCTCAGCTTCGCTCAGAAATCTCACGCTTGGCCTAATCGCCACGTCCTAAATTTGTTTCACCCAAAAAGCCAAGGAGGCCCTCATAATGATTTCACTAATTCCAATTTTGATCGTCGCCTTGTTCCTGATCCTGGTGTTTCTGACCGCGCATTGGAATGTCGCGTCCACCGGCACAGGCCAAACCGAAGAACTCCGCCTCCTGCGCAGCCGCATCAAAGTCCTCGAACGCATCGTTGTAGACCAAGATCGACAACTGCGCCGCGATATTGATGGGTTGAGCTAAATCAACTCAGACGCATCGCGCGCAAACTTCGCCAGCAGATAGGCGTCGGTGTCTTCAATCGGTTCCAGCTTGCCAAACGCGAATGCACTGCGGTCCAGCACCAGATCGCGCGGCCGCAGGGGCCGTGAAATCTCAAGTCCCTCCAAACTGCGCGCGCGGCTAAACGCAACATAGGCTTGGCCATGCGCAAACATGCCGCTGTCAAAGTCGATATACACCTTCTCCAGCGTCAGGCCCTGCGCCTTGTGAATGGTCACCGCATAGGCCAGCCGCAACGGCATTTGCTTAAACGTGCCGATCACTTCGCGCTTCACCTTCTTGGTCTCTTTGTCCAGATCGTAGCGATACTTCTCCCACGCAGCAGGCTCAATCTCATAGGCGCGCCCTTCGATCGAAACGATCACCGATTTACCCGAAAACCCCTCCACCGTGCCCAGCGAGCCATTCACCCATCGCCCCTCAGGATCATTGCGGATCAGCATCACCCGCGCGCCTTCTTTCAGTTCCAGATCGGCTTCGGTTGGAAATGCGCGCTCTTCAAACGTGCCCTGCACGTCTGCTTCAAACGTGTGCGGCTTGCTCTCCAGCGCTTCCAGCCGGGCCCGGTTGATGCGGTTGGCATTGGCATTATTGGGTGTCAGCACAACATGCGTCTCAGACGCTTCAATTGCAGAGCGGCTCGACACAATCCCGCGCAGCACCGCCTCATCCGGCGGCGTAATCCGCCCCTGTCGCATCGCGCCCAGCAGCGCTAGAAAGCGCGGATCGGCTTGGCGAAACACATGTTTCAGCGCCAGCAAAGCAAACTCCGCCTCACGAAACGCGGGCGCATTGAAGAAATAGCTCCCGCCATAGCGCTCCTGCAAAATTGGCCCTTCATCACGGCCCACCACGGGCGGCAATTGATGCAGATCCCCCGCCAGGATCATGCGCACGCCCCCAAAGGGCCGCTTATTCATCCGGTTCAGCTTCAAACTGCGGTCAATCGCGTCCAGCATATCTGCGCGAACCATCGAAATCTCATCAATGATCACGGTCTCCACCGCCTTGATCAGCCGCGTGGAGCGCAGTCGCTTAATATCGCCCGGCTCAATCAAGCGCGGCGGTAGCTTAAAGAAAGAGTGGATCGTCTGCCCGCCCGCATTCATCGCCGCCACGCCTGTCGGCGCCAGCACCACCGCTTTGTCGCCGGCCATCTCAAGAAATTGGCGCAGCATGGTCGTTTTGCCCGTGCCGGCCCGGCCCGTCAGAAACAGATTGCCCTGCGCGCCAGCCCCGCTCGCCACCCAATTGGCCGGGGCGGCATATATATCAGCGGGGGCAGGGGTGTCAGATGTCATAACCGCTCATGCCTAACGGGCTTTGGCCGCGAAGGCGAGAGTGCTAGCGTCAATCCATGACCCAGTGGATCGCCCTGTTGCGCGGCATAAATGTCGGCGGAAATAATGTCCTGCCTATGAAAGATCTGCGCGATCTTTTGGAGGCGCTCGGCTATCTGAACGTCAAGACCTATATTCAAAGCGGCAACTGCGTGTTTGACGCGCCCGCCGCACGACCCGACTCTATTTCCGCCAGCATTTCCGGCGCCATTGAAAAGCAGTTTGGTTTCACGCCGCGTGTCTTCACCTTAACGCGCGAGGCGCTGGAGCAGGCCGTGCAAGACAACCCCTATGGCGAGGCGGAAGATCATCCCAAAACGGTCCACTTTTTCTTTCTGGAGACCCCGGCCAAAGCTGACACGCAGACGGCGCTGATGGCGCTGGCTTCTGACACCGAAGCCTTCACGCTCACCAACACAGTGCTTTACCTTCATGCCCCGAATGGCATTGGCCGATCAAAGCTTGCCGCCGGGGCAGAGAAGAAACTTGGGGTCCCCGCCACCGCCCGCAATTACAATACGGTGCGCAAACTGATCGCGCTCGCAGACTAACCCTTCACGAGGAGGCTTCACATGGCCGAGAAAAAATTTGAGCGCCACAAACAGGCGTGGACGCATGAAGAGATTCGCAAGCTCCACCTGCTTGCTGGCAAAGAGATGAGCCTAAAAGCCATCGCCAAATCCCTCACGCGCAGCGAAGAATCCACGAAGAAGCGCGCCAAGCTTGAAAAGCTCACCATCAAAAAACTGCGCTAAGCGCTGGCGCTAACTGAGCTCGGGCGGCGTTTTCGGACCGTCACCCAATGCGCCGGGGGCGGCCAGCGGTCCGCGCGCCATGGATTGCGCAAACAAAACCCTCAACATGCCCGGCGCGTTGGCTGCGCCGTGCAAATGGTCGACGACCTCTTGCGGCACACTTCCCGGTTCGGCCACCATGGATTGATTGTCGACCAGATTGCGGAACGTCTCCGCGTCGGCTTCGGCGTCTCCGGATAAATCATCAATTCGGTGCATGACAATGCCAGACGCCGCCGGCGATGCCCCAGCATCTCTCAGCGTGGTCAGCAAAACACCGTCCAGTACGTGCGCGTTCTGTCGAGGCACTCCGTTGATGATGCCAAAGCTGATCGAGCCGAACGCATCATCTGCCGCGAAATAGAACAATTGCTGCTGAATCATGACCGTCGAGCCTTCATAGTAGAAGCCCTCAACGCCGCTCTTGAACCGCAAAAACCCGTCCGCGTCGCGGTGGACATAGGTGATGTCGTGCAGAAACTGCCCCGGCAGGTCTGACGAGGGACGGGTGGTACGCCAAAATCCCTCATAGGCTTTGGTCTGTTCTTTGGCGGCGTGATTCGCGTCTGCTGCCAGCTTTGCTGGCAATAGCGGCCAAAGTGTCCGCGCGCCTTTGACGGCGGGCGACTGCGCAGCGCCGAGGCGGGCCGTGAAAGCGTCCGCGTCCAGCTCCCAATCCAGCATCGAGAAGCCGGGCAGTGTTTCCCCAACCAGGCGACTAATCTTCGCAAGATTGTGCGCCGAAGGCATCACCTTTCCAGAGGCCCAGCGCCCAGCAACTGATTTGTCTACGCCGATGGCTGCCGCAAGGTCTCCCCGGCTCAGCGATAGTAATTTCATCACCAATTTGAGTTTTTCAGAAAATATCATTCTACGCGCCGCTGCATTGGTTATTATTGATTGTAAGGCGTGATCTGATTCAAATGCAACTGAATGCACCGAAATGACATAAAAAAGATTGCGGACGCATGTCAAAGCTACTCCCGCATCGGCGCGCTGTGGGCGATAAAGGATGTTCGGTGGTGAGGGACGCACAACCGGGTTCGCAGGCGCTTTGCGCTCTCTTCAGCAGGTGGCAGGTGGATAACCTGCGCGGTGACGCTCTGTGAAGCATTTGAGGCGGCGCTGTCATAAGCGTCGCCTCCTTTTTGCCTGCGACAATTCTGAACTGCTAAAATGTCTGCTGATCTATTTATTTCCTATCGCAGGTGGTGTAATTCCCGGCAGATAAGATCAGGTACCCGCTTGTGCGTCCCCCCACGAATGCCGGTGGAGTTACCTGTAGGGCCTGCAAAGCGTATCCCGTTTTGCAGGTCCGCTTATTTTCAGTTTCCAAACCTTCGCCTATCTTTGAGCAGAACGGATGCAAAAA
>CAZXVJ010000079.1:0-4567 GCA_964644385.1 uncultured Hyphomonas sp.
ATCAGTCAATTTTCTGGCTCCAATTCATTAAAAACAAGGCATTAGAAGTCGGCGCCCAGCCTTCACCCACGACCCTTATGATCCACTACAAAGGAGATCATAATGCGAGCTTCCCTAATTATATTCATTTGCTTTGTTACACTTACTGTTCTTGGTTTTTCATTTTTGCATCCCAATGATTCTGTTTCCATATTTCGCGGGATCAAAATCCCCGCACCCATCATGACACTCTGGATTGCTATACGGTTCGTTCGTCATTGCTTAGAAAGTGAAAAATTATAATCCTAAAGCAACATCGCCTCCGGCGTCTCAACATAGCGCTTAAACGCTTGCAGCCATTTTGCGCCTTCTGCGCCGCCGATGACGCGGTGGTCGCAGGTGAGCGTGACGCTGAGGATTGTGCGCGCGGCGATGGAGCCATCTTCCAGAACCGTGGGGCGTTTCTCCCCTGCCCCGACAGACAGGATCATGCCTTCGGGAGGGTTGATGATCGAGGCGAATGACTTCACGCCAAACATGCCAAGATTAGAGATTGAGAACGTGCCGCCCATATATTCCTGCGGCTTCAGTTTGCGTTCGCGCGCGCGGGTGGCGAGGTCTTTCATCTCTATGCTGATTTGTTGCAAGCCCTTCTTGCCAGCGTCGCGGATGACCGGCGTGATGAGGCCGCCATCAATCGCCACGGCGACCGACACATGCGCCGCCTTATGATAGGCGATGCCATTATCGGTATAGCTGGCATTGCAGTCTGGCTCATCCAGTAGCGCCATTGCTGAGGCTTTGATCAGCATATCGTTGACCGAAACTTTTACGCCCTCGCGCGCCGCGGCGTTGATGGCCGAGCGGGCCTCTAGCAGATGATCCAACTGCATATCCACTTGCAGCGGGAAATGCGGGATTTGCATGAAGCTTTCCGTCAGGCGCTTGGCGACAACTTTGCGCACCCCATCAAGCGGCTCTAGCGTGTAGGTATCGGGCGCATAGACGCGGTCATCGAGCACTTGCGGCAGGATCAGCCCGCCCGGATGGGCAGGCGCGCTGCCCGTTGCCGGAGCCGACTGTCCGGGCCGTGCGCTTTCCACATCGCGCTTCACGATGCGGCCATGGGGGCCGGTGCCTTTGATGGCATTGATATCGACGCCCTTGATGGATGCCAGACGCCGTGCCAGCGGGCTTGCCTTTATGCGAGTGCCATTGGCGCTGGCGGGCGCTGGTGTTGCAGGCGCTGCAGCGGGGGCGGGTTTGGCGGCAGCTTCGACTTTGGCTGGGGCCGTATCTTTCTTTGCGGCGGGTGTCGGCGAGGCATCAGCCTTTGGCGCGGGCGCGGCGTCGCCGGACGGTTTCGCGACGCTGCCCGCATCTTCTCCGTCTTCGGCCAGCACCATGATGACCGCGTTGACCTTTACACCCTCAGTTCCGGCATCGACCAGAATATGCGCGACCGTGCCCTCATCAATGGCTTCGACTTCCATCGTTGCTTTGTCGGTTTCGATCTCAGCGATGATGTCGCCGCTGCTCACCTCATCGCCCGGTTTGACGAGCCATTTGGCAAGCGTGCCCTCTTCCATCGTCGGGCTAAGCGCGGGCATTGTGATGTTAATGGGCATCTAGTCGCCTGCCTTTTCTACGCTGCCCGATAGTTCTGGCGCGTGTTTGATGCGCTCGGCCATGCCTTGCAGAATGTCAGAGATAATGTCTTGCGCCGACGGGCCGTCCGGATTGGTTTGGCGCATGGCTTTGGTGACGTGTTTGGCAATGTCAGCCAAGATGAAGCCCCACATCGGCGCTTCGGTCTTCGGGTCTTCCGCGCCGCCCACCATCAGCGAGACGTGGTCTGTATTGTCCTGCAACCAGAACCGGATCATCTCTTGCGCGACGGCGTCATCGCGGACGGAGGATGGTTTTTTGAGAGGGTTGTGTTGGTCAGTCATGCATCCGGTCCGTATTCAAAAGTTAGAACGACTTCCGTTGTTAGCCCGCCTTGCTCTTTAGTAGAGGGCCGAGACACCGGGACAACGCTCATCAATCTCGCATCAGGTCGCCGCGCCGTTTCAGTGTTAATGGCTCGGGCAATGTCGACGGCGTATTTTTTGCCGATGCCGATGGCTTCATATCTATACATAGCAAACTTTCTTCGCCGCTTCGACGATATCAACGGTGCCCGGCAGGCTGAGCGCTTCCAGATTTCCAGCATAGGGCAGCGGCACATCTTTTTGGTGCACACGGGCGGGCGGCGCATCGAGATAGTCGAAGGCCTCTGCGGTGACGGTGGCAGCGATTTCTGCGCCGACGCCCATATAGCGCCAGCCTTCTTCGCAGCAGACGATGCGGTTGGTCTTCTTGACGCTTTCAACGACCGTGTCTGTGTCGAGCGGGCGGATGGTGCGAAGGTCGATGACTTCCGCGTCGATGCCCTCCCCCGCTAAAATCTCAGCCGCCTCAAGCGCAAAGCCCACCATGCGCGAATGGGCCACCAGCGTCACATCACTGCCCTCACGCTTCACCGCCGCTTTGCCGATGGGCAGGACATAATCGTCCAAGTCCGGGACCGGAAAGCTGTTGCCGTAGAGCAGCTCATGCTCAAGGAATACTACAGGGTTCGGGTCACGGATCGAGGCCTTCAGCAGCGCTTTGGCATCGGCGGCGTCATAAGGCGCAACCACTTTCAGGCCCGGCACATTGCCGTACCAGCTGGCATAATCATGGCTGTGCTGCGCGCCAACGCGGCTGGCGGCGCCGTTCGGCCCGCGGAACACGATCGACGCGCCCATCTGGCCGCCGCTCATGTAGAGCGTTTTGGCGGCAGAGTTGATAATGTGGTCGATGGCCTGCATCGCGAAGTTCCACGTCATGAACTCAACAATTGGCTTCAATCCGCCAAACGCTGCGCCAACGCCCAGCCCGGCAAAGCCGTGCTCAGTAATCGGTGTGTCGACCACGCGGCGCGCGCCAAACTCCTGCAGCAATTCGCGGGTGACCTTATAGGCACCTTGATATTCGGCGACTTCCTCACCCATCACGAACACAGTATCGTCGCGCCGCATCTCTTCAGCCATCGCGTCTCTCAGGGCGTCTCGAACGGTGGTGTCTGTGAAGCTGGTGCCTTCAGGGATTGACGGGTCGGTCAGAACCGCCGCGACAGGCGCATCCGGGGCAGCGACGGCATGGGCGGGCTCTGCAGGCTCATCATGCGTGGCGGGCTGTGGTTCAGGCGGCGCAGCGGCGGGTTTGGCTTCAACACTGCTCGCATCCTCTCCATCTTCGGCCAGCACAGCGATGACGGCGTTCACCTTCACATTTTCTGTGCCTTCGGGGATCAGGATCTTTGCCAGCACCCCCTCATCGACGGCCTCGACTTCCATCGTCGCTTTATCGGTTTCGATTTCGGCGATGATGTCGCCGCTGGACACGGTGTCGCCTTCGGCCTTTAGCCATTTGGCGAGCGTCCCCTCCTCCATGGTGGGAGACAATGCGGGCATGAGAATATCAACTGACACTTAGGACGCTCCTGAGAACGGTAGAACCTGAAGGAACACCATGACAGTGCCAATGACACCGCCGAACCAAATAAGAGAGCGCGCCACCGGAACACCAAACCAATAGGCGGGCGCATAGGCGAGACGGCTCCAAAAGAAGATCGCTGCGCCAAGGGCGGTCATTTCGTTGAACCGTCCGGTGGCCTCAGCGAGAAGTATAAGCGGCGCAAACATGATCATGGCTTCCAACATGTTCTGCGTCGCCCGTTTGGCGCGGCCAAGAGCGGGGCCATGCGCCGGAATATCATCTCTGGCGCTTAGCAAATCTTTTGGCTTGTACTGAACATTGGCGGTGACGACTTCAGCCACCAAATGCGCGAAGAATAGCGCGACGCTGGCAGAGAGGTATGAAAGTTCTATCGGCATAATATTAGTCTCTATCCTGATGTCAGAACAATATCGTATCCGCCATCAATAGCGGCCTGGAAAAACAATTTGGCAGATTGGAAATGCGTCCAATAATATTGGAAGTCGTTTTCCTTATCTGCCGCGAACTTAGTTTGCTCTGGAGTCTCAGAACCACTGATACGGTATCGAAGGCCCAACAAACCAGTGGGGCGTTTAGGCGGAGTTCCATAGCGGCTCTCCCCGATGCTCAACCTAAGATCGTCGATGGTAATTTTGCTGACCTCTGCGAGAGCCTTCTCAGAATCTGCATGGCTCTTGTAGCGAACATAGAACTCACCATACTCGTCGTCTTCGGCTTCGATTGGTTCGCCCCCCATCATAAAAACGCTGACCGCCTCGCTTGAGATCGACGGGCTATTATCCGCAATTTCAACGAGCGCTTCGTGGATTGTGTATTGCGATTTGTCCAAATAGCGATCGAGGTCTGGAAGCTTCACGCGGTTTTCACTCAGCCAGTCTGAAATCGACACCATAGTTTTTAGTCCGCGAAGCACGTTTATGCTTCCCGCTTCATATGCGTCTAGGCCAGCAACAATCCCCACGGGGCTAAGCCTCTACCGGTTTCAGCACGTCGGTCCACAATTCGCTTGGGTCGGGTTCCGGGCTTTCCAGTGAAAAATCAG
>CAZXVJ010000080.1:0-4439 GCA_964644385.1 uncultured Hyphomonas sp.
TCATGCGCGCGCAGACTGCGCTCTTTGAATTTGACGTCGGAGAGGGCGGCGCGCCATGCGTCCATGTGGGGTTCTTCAAAGTGGGCGGCGAGGGCGTCCCAGCTTTGCCAGCGTTCCAAAACCCGCATGAGACAGGGGTCCAGCACATCGATTGAGTATGTGTAGTCGATACAGCCCGCTTCGGCGCGGCTGGCCTTGATTTGCGCCGTGGCGGCGGCCCGGACGCGCTCAAAATCGTCCGGGTCGCTCAATCTCACATAGCCTTCGACGATGATCATCGGCGCTTAGGCCAGTGAGGGTTCCATGCCGATGCAATCGTCGATCAGTTTTTGAACGGCGGCGACGGATGTATCGAACATTTTTTGCTCGTCATCATTGAAGTCAAACTCGATGACTTTTTCAGTGCCGCCTGCGCCAATCATGGTCGGCACGCCGACATACATGCCTTTGACGCCGTATTCGCCGTCACACCAGGAGGCGGCTGGCAGCACGCGCTTTTGGTCATAGAGGTAGGATTTGGCCATCGCGATCGCGCTTTCCGCAGGCGCATAATAAGCCGACCCGGTTTTCAGCAGGGCCACAATCTCTCCGCCGCCTTTGCGGGTGCGCTCTACGATGGCGTCCAGCTTGTCTTGGGTCAGCCAGCCCTGTTTGACCAGCTGGGGCAGGGGCAGGCCGCCAACGGTTGAGTGGCGCACCATCGGCACCATTGAATCGCCGTGTCCGGCCAGCGTCCATGCATGCACGTCGGCGACAGATACGCCGGTCGCTTCAGACAGGAAGTACGCAAAGCGTGAGCTATCCAGTACGCCAGCCATGCCGACCACCATATTTGGCTTCAGGCCAGAGAATTGCTGCAACGCCCAGACCATCGCGTCCAGCGGGTTGGTGATGCAGATGACGAACGCGTTCGGGCAGTTGGCCTTGATGCCTTCACCAACGGCTTTCATCACGCCGAGGTTTTTCGAGACAAGATCATCGCGGCTCATGCCCGGCTTGCGCGGGAAACCCGCCGTCACGATGCAAACGTCTGCGCCTGCAATGTCTTTGTAGTCATTTGCGCCGCGCAGGCTGACCGAGCCATTGAACACAGGTGTTGATTCACACAAGTCCAGCGCCTTGCCTTGGGGCAGGCCTTCAAAGATGTCGAACAGGATAATGTCGCCGAGTTGCTCACGCGCGGCGATATGGGCGAGTGTGCCGCCAATCATGCCAGAACCAATCATTGCAATCTTTTTGCGGGCCATCTGTGTCTCTCCTGAATGGGAATATGTTCGCGTTGCCGGAGAGTTAGCCGAGGCGAGCAATTTTCGCAATGAGCCAAAGGATTAAGCGAGCGAGCAGATATGTTTACGCCATACAAAAAGCCCCGCCGGTGAGGGCGGGGCTTGCTGAAATGAGGAGGCGTATGCCTAGTCGCTGGACATCAATCTCAGGATGAACTGGAAGATGTTCACGAAAGAGATGAAGAAGTTCAGCGCGCCGAAATTGGTCATCACTGACAGGCTGCGATTGTCATGCGCCATGACGCGGTAATTCTGGCGCAGGGACTGGGTCTGCCAAGCGACGATAACAGCTGACAGAAGGGCGAAGCCGCCGGAGATGATCCACTCCATCGGGCCGCCGGGTTGCAACCACGTCACGTTCGGCAGCAACGCTGGCAGAATAAGGTACACAATCGACACCGCAAACAGCGCCCAAATGCCCATAATGGCAGCGGCACCAACGGGTCCGAGGTCTTTTTTAGTGGTGTAGCCATAAAGCGATAGCGCGCCGAACAGTGATGACGTGACCAGAAACGCTTTCGTTATCGCCATGTAGGACATCGTACCGCCAGTTGCGAAGCCAACTTGGGCGCTGGCCATGGCGAAGTAGATGCCCATGGACAGTCCCATCGCGACCACGACAGCCCAGTAGAGGATGCCGCTGCCGCGCGGGCTGGCGCTACGCATAAAGAACATGGAACCCATGATCAGCGCAGCGGGGGCGAGCATAACGATCCAGCGCAGCGCTGTGCCGTATAGCAAATAGGTGAGGGGGGCATAAGACCCGGCCACAAAGGCGAGAATGCCTGACAGGGCGATACCAATCGCCAGTTTGGAGTAAACCCCCATCATGAAGGCGCGCATGCCTTGATCGATGCTGGCATCCATCTGGCCCGAGCGCGGGGCGTATTGTTGGTTGAAATCGTTCATCTGTTTTGAAACCTTCCACAGTTGACCGGCCGCTCAGCGACCCCAATGCGTTAGATATGGTGAGAAACAGGGCTTTTCGCAAGGAAAACTGGGTGACAATTTTCCGATTAACCTTGTAGGTAGGGTCATTCTGAGGAGTTTTACATACATGCCAATCGAACATCGCCCACTGGGCCGCACCGGACTAAACGTCACCAATTGCTGCCTTGGCACAATGACATGGGGTCAACAGAATACGGAGGCTGAAGGGCATGCTCAGATGGATTACGCGTTGGAGCGCGGGATCAATTTCTGGGACACGGCGGAGATGTACGCCGTGCCGCCAAAGGCCGAAACGCAAGGCTCAACAGAGCGCATCATCGGCACGTGGCTTAAGAAAACCGGCCGGCGCGACGACATCATCCTGGCCTCAAAAATCTGCGGTCGGTCTAAGAATACCTGGACCCGTGACGGTGATTTGGAGTGGACCCGCCAAACCAAGGCGCAAATTGACGAAGCGATCACCAAAAGTCTTGAGCGCCTACAGACCGACTATATCGATCTGTATCAATTGCATTGGCCGGATCGACCTGTCGGTCTCTTCGGCGCGAAGATGGACCCGAAACACTACGCGGCGCCTTATGAGCCATTTGAAGACATTCTCGCTCACCTCGACGCCCATGTGAAAGCGGGCCGGATCCGTCATGTTGGCCTGTCGAATGAGACGCCCTATGGCGCGATGCGGTTTTTGGCAGAAAGTGACGCGAAAGGTCTGCCGCGTATGCAGTCGATCCAGAATGTCTACAATCTGGTGAGCCGGGACTTTGAAAACGGGCTTGATGAAGTCGCTTTAAGGGAGAATATCGGCCTATTGGCATACTCTCCGCTGGGGCAGGGCTATCTGACGGGCAAATATCGCGACGGCGCGCTTCCCAAGGGGTCCCGCAAGGAATTGTTCAACCGGTTGAGTCGCTATGAAGGCCCCGGCGCCGAGGATGCGATCAACAGTTACATCGATTTAGCCGCTCAATTTGGCGTTGACCCCGCTCAGCTCGCCATTCGCTTTTGCGATACGCGGCCATTTACAACCTCAACAATCATCGGCGCGACGACAATGGAGCAACTCGAAACCTGTATAAACGCCTTCGATTTGGAGTGGACAGACGAATTTGAACAGGCCATCCAGACGCTACATTTGCGCCAACCATCGCCCTGTCCTTAACCGCCATTTCTCATTGACTCGCCTATAGCGGACTTTATTTTGCCCGCTGGTGTGGTCGCAACGGGTGCGGCCGCCTAGCCATTAGGGGAAATAATATGGCCGATGCATCTGAATATGCTGAAAACATCAAGAAATATGCGAAGGGGTACAATCAAAAAGCGGCTGAGAAAATTGTCGGACATCTCGGGATTGCGCTGCGCAGTAAGGACAGCTCTCTCGTGGCCTGCTCTGACTCCGGCGAACTCGATCGGGTGCGTGAGAAATGGTGCCGGACCAAGCTCGGCCTCGCGCATACCAAGGATGATCTGGACGCCGCGATCAAAACCGTGTGCGACGCGCTGAAGCCAGAAGGCGGCAGCAAGTCTCGCGTTACCTTCTACTATCTCATTGCCGAACACTTCGGAAAGCTCGACGCTTTGGCCGGATAGGCCGCAACACACGATAAAAGGGAAAACCCGGTCAGGGGTGACCGGGTTTTCTTTTGCCCAAAAATGAGGCGTATAGCTGAAATGTACCGTTTGTTTGCCGCTTTGCCTGTGCCGCCGGACGTGTCCGATGTGTTGGCGGGGTTGCAGACCGGGCTGCTCGGCGCGTCGTGGCGCCCTGTTCAGAATTTTCACATAACGCTCAGATTCTTCGGTGACGTCTCCAAAGATCGCGCCGTGGATCTGGATACGCAACTGGCTGAGATCAAACATCCGCCGTTTGAGGTCTCGATTGAAGGTGTTGGCTGGTTTGGGCGGCGAGAGCCCAGCTCCGTTTGGGCGCGGGTCGCAGACACAGACGCACTGAGAGCCTTGTCCAGCCAATGCGAGCGGGCGGCCAGACGCCTCGGTCTTACGCCAGACAAAAACCCCTTCACCCCGCACGTCACACTGGCCTATCTGCACGGCCAGATGCTGGAAGATGTGGAGGCATGGGCACAGCCCCGGCATACCGTCAAAACGCCAACATACTGGGCCGACCAATTTCACCTCTACTCAAGCCATATGGGCGGCGGCGGTCCCAGCCGATACGTCGCCGAAGCTGACTATCCTCTGAGC
>CAZXVJ010000081.1:0-3843 GCA_964644385.1 uncultured Hyphomonas sp.
CCATGCCCAAGATGCCATTTGCCCGTCATATAGGTGCGATATCCGGCGCGCTTCAGTTTGGTCGCAATTGTCTCAACACCAGGTTCGAGCGCCATTGTATATCCAGGCTGATTGCGGTGTTCCGGCGGAAGCACCTCACGAATAGTGCCAAGCCCAGCCAAATGATTGTCCATCCCTGTCAGCAACATCGCCCGCGACGGCGCGCAAAATGGCGTGGCACGATGCTGGCGAAAAAGCGTGCCGCGCGCCGCCAATGCATCAATGTTCGGGGTGGCCGCTTCGCCGCCAAACGCGCCAAAATCCATCAAGGCAGCATCATCCACCAGCACGACGACGATATTTGGGCGCGTTTCTGCCTGCGCCGCGGGTCCGGCAAGTACCAGCCAGAGAACAAACCACAAGCGCATCATGAGGTGGTCTCAACCTCCTGCTCACCCGCAAGAACCTGCATCATCTTCACCGCCGTCTCAGTTGCACTGTTTTGATTTTGGCCAGTCACGATCCGGCCATCAATGACGACATGGTTGGCAAACAAATCCCTGAAAGCCTCGTTTGCTTCGAAGACCACGCCAGCAGCACGCAAATCACGTTCCGGATGCATAGGCGTATGGGTAATGCCAAGTTCGGTAATCTGTTTATCTGTAACTGCGGAAATGCGTCGCCCTTCAACGATCAACCGGCCATCGTCACCATAAGCTTGCAGCATGCCGAGCGGACCATGGCAAACGCCTCCAATGACGGCCTCATTCGCATAAGCCGCAGCCACTTGTCCGCCGAGTTCAGCAGATTGGCCAAAGTCGTAAGCTGCCCCCCATCCGCCGGCCAGGAACACAATGTCATACTGCGCCATATCCACCTGATCGATCTGATAAGAACGTGAAACTTTGGACTGAAAGAGTGGATCATTCAGATAGCGTTTGTCAGGCGCCGACACGACGGGCCATTTCAGAGACATTTTCTCAATTGGAATCTGGCCGCCCTTTATGCTTGCAATATCAACCTCCATACCGGTGTTCAGAAACGCGTAGTAAGGAGCGGTCATCTCGGAGGCGAAGACGCCCGTTGCCTTGCCACTTTCGCCAAGCGTGTCATGGCTCGTGGTAACGATCAAAGCGCGCTTTCCCGACAGGTCCATCTCAGGCACATCATAGTGTGGATGCAATCCCAGACCCGTCAGCAGATGCGGCAAGCCTATTCTGCCAATCACCAGCAGAAGAACCAGACCGATCGCGCCATATTTCAAGATTTTCATCAGCATAATTTGCTCCAAAATTCTGTTCGTGTTTACTTACCCGATTGGGCGCTATGAATTTCCGCGACGGTCACAGCCTTATCCCCGTCCGCATCCAGTTTCGAAAACGCGCGCCCATAAGCTTTAAATCTGCGAATTTGCTTGGCCCGTCCGAGGTCGCTTTCAGCATTTGCGTTAATGAACCCCTTGAATTCATCACGATCAAGCGCGCCATCTCCATTTGCGTCAGCTGATTGAAAGTTAGATTGCAGGATAGACTTTTGCTCATCGCCTGACTGGGCAATCGCCGCTCCCGTCAAAGCCAAAGTGGCGCATATTGCGACTCCAAACTGTAAGAATTTTTGTGATTTCATCGATCTATCCATTCGTAATCGAGACAATGAGACCTCGGCTGGGTGATACCTGATTATCGAGCATGGCTTTCCAAATATCGGCGGCCGGTCCGGCCCCCTTGATCAACTCGACTTTCATTTCGTTCGATACTTTTTTGGCTATCTCAGCGCCCGCAACGTTGGCCTTTTCAAACAGTACGCCGGGCCCCCAGTCCTTATCTCGTTTCGCGATCTGCCCCGGCGCAAAGAAGAAAGTAGGCTGCGCGCCGGGCAGGTCTTTTGCCCGTCCCCTCTTTTCCCAGTGCGTGGCCCCCACCATGCAACTTTCGACCATGTTGTCGCCGATCAGGTGGTGCAAAGTCTCGGTCAGTTGGCGATTGCCAGACATATCGACATAGGCCGTTTTGGTGTTCGCGGTAATTTCTGCCTCATGCCCATAAGCGATGAGCTGATCGCAGCATTGGAGGGAATGAACAAAGCCTAGATTCCCAGGGGACGTCAGGCCCACGACACGCTTAGCCCCGTCCTTTTTGAGCAACTCAGCGAGGCCAAACCCTGTCTTGGAAGACACCGAACCAATGACAATTTGTTCTGCACCGAAATAGTCATTGTCGACGAGATAATCGTTAAGGACGAAAGAAGTCATGAAGAGCGGAAACAGAAGGCAGCGCTCTGCTTCCATCTCCTGCAGAAAGGCCGGATCGGCCCCTGTCCGGCGATACTGATTATAAAGCGCCGGTAACTCGCGGCGATGCGGGGTGGTATCCATGAACGCGCCGGGCTGCAAAGGCCCGACCGTGAGTATCGTCTCGCTTGCCATCGGGAAGAAGCCATACAGCCGCTCACCAACCGCAATTTCCGAGGCGTTGGATTCAACAACTTCTCCGATCCCCCACACGGGCACTTTGCCCCACGGGTCATCTGCCGGATAGTAGCTCCAATAGCCAATCATATCACCGCTAACTGCGTAGCTGACATTGTTCGAGGTTAATCCGAATTTCTCAATCCTGACGCGGACCTCTCCGTCAGCAAGCTTTCGCGCAGGCGACTCCACGATCTTGGTTTCGCGGTAATTCTTTCGATTGACCCATAATTCGGTGACCGTTGACATGCTCATTACTCCTCAATGATCGCCGCGAATGTCGATCAATAGTTTTCCGTGATTTCTGCCATCGAAGAGCATTTCGAATGCGTCGGGAAAGATTTCCAGGCCTTCCAAAACGTGCTCTCGGAACTTCAGGCTTCCATCGCCGTGTCTCTGCGCGAGCACCTCAAGAGCCTCAGGCACGCGCCGCATATAATCGCGCATCGTGAAACCCTGCATTGTCAGGCTATGGGTAACCAGGCGCATATAACCCGCTGGGCCGCGGGCAGCAGCGAAGTCGCCGTATTGCGAGATGCTGCCACACACGACGATGCGCCCGCGATAGTTCATCCGATCAAGCACGGCATCGAGGATCTCGCCGCCAACATTGTCGAAATACAAATCAATACCATTCGGTGCGGCCGCGTTGAGGGCTTGGCCCACATTGCCAGCCTTGTAGTCGATCGCCACATCGAGTCCGAGTACGTCTGTCAGATAGGCGCACTTCACCGGGCCACCGGCAATCCCAATCACGCGAGCCCCAACCTGCTTGGCAAGCTGCGCCGCGATACCGCCAACGGCGCCCGATGCCGCCGACACAACAACCGTATCACTGGCCTGCGGGCGACCGATATCCATCATGCCGAAGTAAGCCGTATATCCAGTCATGCCGAGCCCCGACAGAAACAATTGCGGCGTCGCCTGGCTGACATCGATTTTCCGGACGGCCTTGTCGAAAAAAACGCCCTCAGTTTGAAGACCAAGAAACCCTGTCACCCAGTCACCGACTTGGATTCGTTCGGATCGACTCTCTACCACTTCACCTACACCGAAGGCGCGCATCACCTCTCCCGGTTTCACAGGCGGCATGTAGCTCGGCTTGTTGGTGATCCAGCCGGACATTCCGGGATCCACAGACACCCAATCAATACGCAGCTTGATTTCATTTTCATTCAGATGCGGCAGGTCATCATCTGAGAACGCCCAAAAGGATCGCGCTGCGCGCCCTTCCGGATATTCCGTTAGCCGAACCTGCTTGACCATTACTCAAACTCCAACCTCAACCGCCCACGCGAGAATATATTGACACATTGCTTGCCGTTATATGCAAATCCAGAATATGACAAGCCATCAATCGAGAGATTTGGAGGATTTCTCACATGCTGAAATTGCAC
>CAZXVJ010000082.1:0-3814 GCA_964644385.1 uncultured Hyphomonas sp.
CGCGCCTTCGCCACACAGTCCGGCGGCGCGCTGCTGGATGGGCGCGACATCGGCACCGTGATTGCGCCTGACGCCGATGCAAAACTCTGGATTGATGCCTCGGTAGAGGTCCGCGCGGGGCGTCGTATGGCTGAGTTTATCGCCGCAGGTCGCTCCATCACGCTTGATCAAATGATCGCTGAACTTAAGGAGCGAGACACACGAGACGCCGCCCGCACCGATGCGCCCAGTCAAATGGCGCAAGATGCGGTCTTGATCGATACGTCTGATCTGACTATAGACGCGGCTGTAGAGCGGGCTGTGGCAGCCGTAGAGACCGCCATAGCCAATAGATAGACAGTTTGAAGGGGATGCCGATTTATGGCGCCTCAAATCCAAACAGGCTGATATCCGCGCTCAAATGACAAGATTTAACCGGCTGCGCCCCTCGCGCATCGCAATGGTGCGGTGCGCCTATAACCCGTAAGCCGGTCTCTGGAGCCCCAATGACTGAATCAATGAACCCCTCAACGGATGATTTCGCGTCCATGTTCGAGGCCTCGCCTGCTGCGAGTGCCATGAAAGAAGGACAAGTTATCCCGGCCACGGTTGTCGGCATCGAAAATGATGCTGTGCTGGTCGATATTGGTCTGAAGACCGAAGGCCGTATCCCGGTCAAAGAATTTTACATGGAAGACAAACAGCCCGAGGCTGGCGACATTGTCGAAGTTTTCCTCGATCGCATCGAGAATGCCCTCGGTGAAGCGGTTCTTTCGCGCGATAAAGCCCGCCGCGAAGAGCGCTGGATCAAGCTGGAAACCAGCTTTAACTCAGAAGAGCCTGTCAAAGGCGCGATTGCTGGCCGCGTGAAAGGCGGCTTCACAGTCGATCTGGGCGGCGTCAACGCCTTCCTTCCGGGGTCGCAGGTCGATATCCGCCCGGTGCGCGACATTGGCCCGCTCATGGGCGAAGTTCAGCCGTTCGCAATCCTCAAGCTAGACCGCGCCCGTGGCAACATCGTTGTCTCCCGCCGCGCGATCCTCGAAGAGAGCCGCGCAGAACAGCGCGCTGAAATCGTCTCCGACATGAAAGAGGGCGATGTCCGCAAAGGGATCGTCAAGAACATCACCGATTACGGTGCGTTCGTTGACCTTGGCGGCATTGATGGCTTGCTGCACGTCACAGACATGAGCTGGAAGCGTATCAACCACCCGTCACAAGTCGTGGAAGTTGGGCAGGAAGTCGAAGTGCAGATCGTCAAGATCAACATGGACACACAGCGCATCTCACTCGGCATGAAACAGCTGGGCTCTGATCCGTGGGACGGCATCGAAGCACGCTACGCAGTTGGCACACGCATGGATGGTCAGGTCACGAACATCACCGACTATGGCGCATTTGTTGAGCTTGAAGACGGCGTTGAAGGCCTGATCCATGTCTCCGAAATGAGCTGGACCAAGAAGAACGTCCACCCCGGCAAAATCCTGTCGACCTCACAAACTGTGGACGTTGAAGTCCTCGACGTGGACAGCGAAAAGCGCCGCATCTCTCTTGGCTTGAAGCAGACCATGGACAATCCGTGGAACGCTTTCCTCGCCGAAAGCCCAATCGGGTCCGAAATCGAAGGCGAAGTGCGCGGCATTACAGAGTTCGGTCTGTTTGTTGGCCTTGGCCCGGATCTCGACGGCATGGTCCACATCAACGATATTTCGTGGGAACAGTCTGGCGATGCGGCCATTGAAGCCTTCAACAAGGGCGACATGGTCAAAGCCAAAGTGCTCGACGTTGACGTTGATAAAGAACGTATCTCACTGGGCATTAAGCAACTGACCGGCGGTGATCCGCTCGATTCAGGTGCTAGCGGCGGCGCCTCTGGCGGCGGTATCAAGCGCGGTTCGATTGTGACCAGCACGGTGACTGAAATCACCTCTGGCGGTATCGAGGTTGAGTTTGGCGAACCTGCCATGAAAGCCTTCATTAGGCGCTCAGATCTGTCGCGTGATCGCTCTGATCAACGCCCGGAACGTTTCGCGGTCGGCGATAAGGTTGATGCCCGTGTGGTCTCAGTTGATCGCTCGTCCCGGCGCGTGTCCCTGTCCATCAAAGCGATGGAAATTGCGGAAGAGGCAGAGGCCGTTAAGCAGTATGGGTCAGCAGATGCGGGTGCATCGCTCGGGGACATCCTCGGCGCCGCGCTTGGCGCATCTGGCGACACGCCAGCCGCAGAGCCTGCTAAGGAAGAGGCTGCACCCGCCAAAGCCGAAGCGGCACCTGAGCCAGCGCCTGCCGCGCCAGCCGCTGCCGCTGATACCAGCGCGATGGACGAAAAAGGCCGTTTGAGTGGCCCGCAAGGCGACGCCGATGATTTGAAAAAGATCTCAGGTGTTGGCCCGGCCTTCGAGAAACGCCTCAACGGCGCTGGGATCTACCACTTCTGGCAACTGGCTGAATTGAAGCCGGCGCAAGTCGAATCGCTTGAAGAAGAGCTGAATATGGCGGGCCGGATGGAGCGCGATGAGTGGGTGAGACAAGCCAAGGAAATGATGGGATAGGCCTGCTAAACAGGCTTTTCTAAATTCGATGAAATGTTTGCGGCGGGGGTCTAGCGCTCCCGCCGCAAATGCGTTTAATAACAATGACATGCTTAAATCAGAACTCATCCAAAAGCTCGCCTCAGAGTACGATCATTTGCGCCAGGAAGACCTGGAACGCATCGTTAATGTCATTCTCGATGAAATCGGTTCTGCCTTGTCAAAAGGCGATCGGGTCGAATTGCGCGGCTTTGGCGCGTTTTCAGTCAGAGAGCGCGCAGCGCGAAAAGGCCGGAACCCGCGCACGGGTGAGCCCGTTGACGTGCCCGCCAAGACAGTGCCTTTCTTTAAAGCAGGCAAAGAGTTGCGGTCCCGCGTCAATGGCGGCGAAGACCCTGAAGCGCGCTAATGCCAGTGGTCGCTGGTGTTTGGCCGTGCCAAGACAGTCAGCAAACGGCTGAATTAACCTCTTATTAACGCGCGAACGCCAATGCTTGGTCTCGCCTGCCTGTTGTGATCGCTTGACCCGGCTAAAGAACGAGCAAATTATGCGCGAGAAAGCCAATTCTGGCTGGTATTGATAACGAATTTAGAGGGGGCATCTATGCTCAAGGAATTCAAAGAGTTCGCGATGAAGGGCAACCTTGTTGACCTTGCCGTCGGTTTCATTTTGGGCGGCGCGTTTGCAACGCTCGTATCGTCAATGGTCAACGACATCGTTATGCCGTTCGTCGGAAAGCTGATGGGCGGCGTTGATTTTGCAAACATGTTTGTAAACCTTGCCGAAAACCCAACCTCCGAAACATCACTCGAAGCGGCGCGCGCCGCTGGTGATCCGGCCATTGCTTATGGTCTCTTCATCAATAATATCATCGCGTTCGTGATTGTCGCGCTGGTCATGTTCTTCATCATCAAAGGCATGAACAAGGCGATGGCTGCCAAAGAGGAAGAGCCAGAAGAGCCGCCGCGCAATGAAGTGCTGCTGGAAGAAATTCGGAACTTGCTCGCAAAACAGAGCTAGTTTCGCAAAGAGGTTCGCAAAGTGTTAGGTATTTCCGGGCATAAACGCGAACAGTAGAGTAATGCGTAGAGTATGCGTAGATTATCTTTGTAGATTATCCGCGTAGATTACAGCGTAGAGTGAGAGAGAGGCAGCCTTATGGCTGCCTTTCTTTTTGCGCGAGATGTCTGGAAAAAGGAGGGATAAACATCGCTCTATCCCACACAAGCGTATCGCGCCCACCACAATAGATATTGAGTTTCCCCGAAACTTCGCGTCGTTGAACACGACCCCGTTGCGGGCT
>CAZXVJ010000083.1:0-3226 GCA_964644385.1 uncultured Hyphomonas sp.
CAATCGTGCCGATGTTCACATGCGGCTTGTTACGTTCAAACTTTTCCTTGCCCATCGGGCCTCTCCTTCGGTTTAGGTGTCCGGCCCGCCGGACGAAGTTAAATATCCAATATTTGGGCCGAATGACCCGGTATTTCGCCTCATTTAGCGGTGTGCGGCGCGCGTTTCAAGCAATGAAATGAGGCAAATGCAAAGCGGTGTTGATTTTATGCGTCTCGCACCTGCTGCTTGCCAACATCGCCCGGCGCCAGATAAGCCAACACGCAATGATAAATGACGGGAGTTGTTGATGCCTGATACCCTGACCTCTCATGCCCAGAGACTGGCGAATGAAGTCTTGAGCGACCTTGCCGGAGAACGGGCCGGAAAGCACATAGTCAAAGCGGCCGGCTGGCGTGCGGACTTTGCGAGACACTATTTGGATAAAGACTCAACCGCTGCACTGCTCGCATTTGGGGCGCAGCGCGGTCTCGCTGAGGCGTCTTCGGCTCTGTTCAATGGTGATGTGGTCAATCCGTCTGAGAACCGCCCTGCCCTACACTGGGCTTTGCGGGCGAGCACGACGCAAAGCGGTGAAGCAGAAATCGTGCGCCAGACGATGCTGCCCGCGCTTCAGTTTGCGCGTGATGTAAATAGCGGCGCGGTGACGGCGTCGTCTGGCGAACATTTTACGGCGGTACTGCACATTGGCATTGGTGGATCAGACTTTGGACCTCGCCTGATTGCCGATGCCTTTCCTGACAAGGCCTCCGGCGGCATTGATTTAAGGTTCTGCGCGAATGTTGACCCGCTAGACCTGGAACGGGCGATGGCTGGGCTGTCGCCTGAGACGACATTGGTTGTCGGCGTGTCGAAATCGTTTGGGACGGAAGAGACGCTCTACAACTTGGCGCGCGCGCGAAAATGGTTGGAGGCGGCCTTGGGTGACGCGGCCCCGTCCCACTTGGCGCTGGTGACGGCAAATCCGCAGCGTGCGACTGATTGGCTAGACGGGAAGTCCGCGCATTTATTTGATATGCCGCCGTCTGTCGGTGGGCGGTTTTCGCTTTGGTCTGCGGCGTCGCTCGGCTGTATGATCTATCTCGGCGCCGATACGTTTGAGGCGATTTTGAGGGGCGCAAGCCAGATGGATGAGCATGCGCAGCGCTCACCGATGGCAGACAACATGCCGATGCGCTTTGCGCTGTTGGATTATTGGAATGCAACGATACGCCGACAACCGATGCGAGTTGTCCTTGCATACGCCAATCGACTACGGATGTTGCCGACGTATCTGCAGCAGCTGGAGATGGAATCTAACGGGAAAACGACTGGCCCTGATGGCGGAGTGATCGATGGACCAACAGCGCCAGCCCTTTGGGGCGGTGAAGGCTCAGTTGGTCAACACTCCTATCATCAATGGCTGCACCAAGGCGCGCAAGACGTGCCGTGCGAATTTATCCTCGCGCCGGATGCGAAGGGAGATGCTGACGGCCAACGCGCGCTCATAGCACACGCTTTGGCGCAGGCCGAGGTATTGGCGAATGGGCGATCTTTCGAGCAGGTCCAGGCCGAAGAACCAGGGGTGAGCGACGCCGTGGCACATCAAAAAGTTCATGCTGGAGGGCGCGCGTCTACATTTATCAGTCACGCCGATTTTGGGCCGGAAGCATTTGGTGCGCTGATCGCAATGTATGAACACCGCACATATTTTGCTGGCCATCTATGGGGCATCAATTCTTTCGACCAATGGGGCGTTGAGCGCGGAAAAACGATGGCGTCTCGCCTGCAGGCGGCCTTGATGGGAGACGGCGAGACCGACGATCCGGTGACGCGGTCTCTGGTGTTCGGCATTGGCTAGCCAACTTCCGATCCGCCCTATTCCCGGCGGCCGCGTTTTATTGGAGCGCGCGGTGGGAGAAACCCGCGCGGTTGGAGTCGACGGTGATGGCGTTGTGTTCGGGCTATATATTGATCGCGCAAGCGATGCCGGCAGACGCGTTCAGTTTGGCAACGTTTTCGACGGGCGGGTGAGCGCGCTCACACCGCAACAAGGCGCGGTGTTCGTAGAATTGGATAGCGGCATTGAGGTTATGGTTCGTCCGACTTCGTCTGTGGCGCTCGCAGAAGGTCAACGCGTTACCGTTCGAATTATCTCCGAGGCCCATCGCGGAAAACTGGCGCGGGCGGTTCTCTACAATGGCCCGGTCAGTGGATTGTCGGGATTACAGCGTTGGCAATCCAGATTGCCCGGCGGCGATGCATTGGAATTGAAAGAGGTTCAGATCGGAGACGCAGTGGTCGCAGACGCTTTTGAGGATGCGCTCAGGCGTCAAATTTTCTTGCCAGGGGGCGGACGGATCACACTATCGCCGACGCCCGCGTTGACGGCTGTGGATGTGGATACAGCAGGTCGAAAGGACTCTGGGCGCGCCGCAAGCCGGGCGTTGAACATAAACCGACTTGCGGCCTGTTCGTTAGCCCTCGAGATCGCACGGCGGCGGATAGGCGGCTTGGTTGTACTTGATTGCGTTGCGCCGCTTAACAGCGACGCTGGCAAACAAGTACGCAACGCTTTTCTAACCGCGTTCACGGCGTTCAGCGATCGGCAAGTAAAGTGCTTGGCGCCGTCCGCGCTGGGCTTAATGGAATTGTCGCTGCAACGCCGAGAGGCGCCCATAAGGGATATTCTGTTGGACGCAGACGGGTGTCCGACAGCGGAAACGACATGCTTGGACGCGTTGAGGCGGTTGGCTGTGGAGGCGCGTGCATATCCAATGGCGCGGCTTTCGTTGCATCTGCCGGAAGCCTCAAAAGTGTGGTTTGATGAATGCGGACTGAACTTGCAACGGGCCATTGACGGGATGTTTGGAGCGCGTATTTCTGTCGATCAAGCAGATCGTGAACAAGTCGAGATCATTAAACTATGAGTGGCCCCGAAACCCTGCCCCCAAACAAGCCAAAATGTGCACAATGCAGCAAACATCCGGTCAATCCGGACTACCGACCGTTCTGTTCTAAGCGATGCGCGGATGTCGATCTGCATGCGTGGTTGAACAATGGCTATGCAATCCCAGGAAGTCCGGCTGACATCGCCGATGAGGTGCCGGATTCCGCAGATGGGAAAGACGACTGATTGGGCATGGACAAGCCGCGCAGCGTCGGTTAGTTACGCCGAACCCCATCTGACCCGCCCGGGTAGCTCAGGGGTAGAGCAGCGGATTGAAAATCCGCGTGTCGGTGGTTC
>CAZXVJ010000084.1:0-2897 GCA_964644385.1 uncultured Hyphomonas sp.
ACCGGCTTGCCCGGCCCGCCATCTGCGCCTTTATTCGAGATCGTGCCAGAGCCAATGATTGACCCCGCCACCAGCGGCCGCGTCTTGGCTGCATGCGCCACCAATTGCGCCATATTGAACGTCGCATCCTTGCCAGCTTCGGCGCGGCCAAACGGCTCGCCGCGATAGTCGACCCGCATTGGCAGATGGATCAGACTGTCAGACCATACCTCACCCAATTCATCAGGCGTCACGGCAACCGGGCTGAACGCGCAGGGCGGCTTAGACTGGAAGAATCCAAACCCTTTGGCCAGCTCCCCCGGAATCAATCCGCGCAAAGACACATCGTTGCAAAGAAGAACCAATTTGATATGCCCCGCCGCCTCCATCGCCGAAACGCCGGGCGGCACATCATCGGTAATCACACACACCTCGGCTTCCATGTCACAGCCCCAGGCCTCATCGCCCAGCGGAATGGGGTCGCGCGGCCCAATCGTAGAGCCTGAGACGCCCTGATACATAAGCGGATCTTCATAAAAACTGTCGGGCACTTCGGCGCCCCGCGCTTTGCGAACCAATTCAACATGATTGATATAGGCGCTGCCATCGGCCCATTGATAGGCGCGCGGCAACGGGCTTTCACACTCATGTTCATGAAAGCGAAACGTTGGCACACTGCCCAGCTCCACCTGCTCAGCCAGTTGCGCCAGCTTCGGCGCGGTATGCTCCCAATCATCCAGCGCAGCCTGCAGAGTCGGCGCGATGCGCGCGGCATCGGTGCATTTGGTCAAATCTTTCGAGACGACGACCAAACGCCCGTCACGGGTTCCGTTCTTGAGGGTGGCGAGTTTCATAAACTAATTATCCTACTTGAAATATTGCCATTGATTGCCGCCATAGGCTTCTTCCAGCTCTGTCTCAGACTCCAGGTAGATGCCAGGGAAGTGCTGCGTGAATCCCATCGTATCATGCGCGCTCATGACCGCCTTGAGTAAATGTTCGGCCCGCGCCTTAAATTCGGGTGTGTCGTTCTTTTTCATCAGCGCGTCGTCATTGAAGAAAATCCTGAAACTTCCAACCGCCACGATAATACGGGTGACGCCCGGCGTATCTAGTTTTTTCACAACGTCCGCGAACGCCTCATAAGGCAGTTTGCGTACAACGCGGCCAGCCATTTCCCGCCGAAGGTAGACTTGCCGAACAGAGACGTGAAGATTTAGCGCCAACACATCGCGCAAAAGCCCCGTCTCATGTGCCATCAACAGCGCCTCAGCGGCATTGTTCCTATATTTTGGAAGCCCGCCGCGAAACGTGCCCCGCTCTGGCAAATCCCAAAACACGACCGATATGGTTCCGAGCACACCGTTTTTGGGCACGTGAAGATACACATCCAAAGGCGCCCCACCAAAACTAGCCTTCAACCAGTCCAGATAACGCGCCTCGGCGTCCGTGTGCTCAACCAACCCATCGCGGACGGCCAGCGCGCGATCTGTCCAGTCCTTCATAAAGGTCTAACGCTCGTCCGCGCAGGTCCGGCAAATTTCACCAAGTTAGATTTGAGATTCGGGGGCTTCAAAAAATTTCTCCGAATTCCTGACCGAAGTAAAAGTCTGGTTTTATACGAATTGTCGTTTTGCAAATTCGTTTATTTGAAAAAGTCAAAAAGGCATTTGCGCCATCAAACTCGATATCAATATCGGTTTGATGATCTGACACTATGCGCAGAAACTCAATGCCACCATTTTCTGCAATAAACTTAAACTCACCAGATGCTGGAAGCACATCGAGGGTAATCAAGAATTTCCCAGACACCACTTTGTAGCTCGATAACGAATATGCCCAAGGGCCTCCTTCGTCGAGCCTACTCACTGCAACACCAAATACAGCCTCCAAATTTTCTTCGGTAAAAGCCAAGGCTAGCTCTCGTCCTTGATCTTCTCATGCAGCCAGGCGGCATGGCGCGGCGCTTTCTTGGTTTCGCTCCATTCCTCTATCATTGGCACGGCCACGTCCTTGAGGGACTGCATCTGCTCAGGCGTGCCGGTATTAGCCGCCAGCTCCAGACGATGCCCGTTCGGGTCAAAGAAATAGATCGATTTGAAAATGCCGTGATTGGTCGGCCCCAACACGTCGAGGCCCAAGCCCTCCAGATGCGCCTTAGCAGCCTCCAGCTCCTCCAGAGAGCCCAGCTTCATCGCGATATGCTGCACCCAAACCGGCGTATTTTCATCGCGGCCCATATCGGGCTGTTCCGGCAGTTCAAAGAAGGCCAGCACATTGCCATTCCCGGCATCGAGGAAGATGTGCATGTACGGGTCATAAGCGCCCGTCGACGGCACATGGTCTTCCGCAATCGCCAGCTGGAAATCCATGCCCAGCGTCTTCTGGTAAAACTCAACCGTCTCTTTCGCATCCTTGCAGCGATACGCAACGTGGTGAAAGCCTTGAAGGGTTGGTGTGTCAGTCATTCGAAAGTCTCCGGAATATTTTTCTTTCGCCATAAGGACTTCATCTTCAGCAGCCCAATCGTGACAACTACCGCCACCAAGGCCAACCCGATCAGTGTGTGAATCAACTTACTTGGCAGCGGGAGCCCGAGTAAGTTGCAAATGGTCGGAACGAGTGTCCGACTCCAAACCACACCAAGCGTAGCGCAAAGGAAAATTGTTCCAATTTTCCAAGTCCACGGCATTTTCGAATCAGGCTTCACGCTCAAGCATCCTCCGTCTTCAGCACACCGCGCTCAACCTGATCGCGCTCAATACTTTCAAACAGCGCCTTGAAGTTCCCCTCGCCGAAGCCGTCTTTGTAATCGCCGACACGCTGGATGAACTCAAAGAACACCGGGCCAATCTGCGGCTCTGCAAAGATTTGCAATAACAAACGCGGCTGCCCGCCCTCCGTCGTGCCGTCCAGCA
>CAZXVJ010000085.1:0-2053 GCA_964644385.1 uncultured Hyphomonas sp.
CTACGAACTGGGCAGCATGTCGGCTGCCGGCCGAGATTTGCGGGTCTCCCCCGCTGTGACGTCTTCGCGGATATCGCAGCTTGAGCAGTATCTTGGTGTACGGCTGTTTCAACGAACAACCCGCAACCTGACCGCAACCGAGCAGGGCAAAGCCTTCTACTCGGGCGCCTGCATGGTTCTGGAGGCTGTGGAGCAAGCCGAGGCTCAGGTGACCAACATCACCGATCAGCCACGCGGAGCGTTATACGTCGCGGCCCCTCTTGGGGTCGGGCGGCGTCTGATCGCACCGCAAGTGCCGGCTTTCCTAGAGAAATATCCGGATGTCAGCGTGCGGCTCAGGTTGACAGATCGAAAGGTCGATTTGACGACCGAAGGGCTGGACCTTGCGTTCTTCCTTGGTCAACCGGAAGATAGCAATCTTCGCATTAAGAAAATTGCAGATGTCCGGCGCGTCCTTTGCGCCGCCCCCGCATATATCGAAAAGTTTGGGCACCCGCGGTCAGGCGACGATCTTGTGCGCGAGAACCATGAATGTCTGAACCTGAGATTTCCCGGTGCGAAAGAGTTCGAGTGGCCCTTGATGACCGAAAGCGGAACAAAGCGCTTCCGCGTGGTGGGGCGCTACGAGTCTGACGATGGCGATGTGCTGGTCGATTGGGCGCTGTCCGGCAACGGAATTGCGCTGAAGCCGGTGTTCGAGGTTTCGGACCATCTAAAGTCTGGCGAGCTGGTCGTTGTTGCAGAAGAAACACCGCCAGAACCCATCCAGATGGCTTGCCTTTTTACGCATCGCCGGTTTCAGGACCCCAAGACGCGTCTGTTCATGGAGTTCGTGATTGGTCGGATTAGCGCCGGAATTAAAGAGACGTCGTAGATCCCTTAGCTGCCGCGATAAGTGGAATAGCCAAAGGGCGACAGGAGCAGCGGCACGTGATAGTGCTCCTGCTCTGACATGCCAAAGCGGATGGGCACAACGTCCAAGAACCTTGGGTCCTCTGGCGCTGCTCCAGATCGTTCCAGATAGGCGTTGCAGTAGAAGACCAGCTCGTAGGTCCCGAGCTCAAACTCGTCTGTCGGCAGTATTTGCGCGTCGGTTCGGCCATCCGCGTTGGTGACGGTCTTGCGAAGTGAGATCCGGCGATCCCCCTCAATGCGAAACAGCTCAATTTCAAGCCCCTCGGCGGGGCAGCCGCGTGCCGTGTCCAAAACATGGGTCGTGAGATATCCGGCCATTGCGTGCCCCCTTTTTCTACCACGCCAGTGTCCCAACTGGGACGATCAGGTGCAAACCCTGACAGGACAAAGGCTGTTTCGCTTATAATTTGAAAAACCGAACAGGTGCCAAGGCGTAGCGGCTTGGCGCATAGCGGCGACAGACTAGAAATCGACCTCAATGGCGACGCCTTTCTCAACAGCCAGATCAACCACGCTCGCGGCCACAGCCAAATCTTGCAAGCCAACGCCTGTGCCGTCGAACAAGGTAATCTCGTCCTCCGATACACGCCCTGCATGCGTGCCATTGATCACCGCACCCAGCTGATGAACGTCATCTGCCGTGATCAACCCATCCGCAACCGCGTGCTGTGCTTCCCCGATGCTGACAGATTGAGCGACCTCATCTGTAAACACCGTGGCGCGGGCAAGCAGTGAGGCTTCGACCTCTTGTTTGCCTTTCGTGTCGGTGCCCATACACGCAATATGCGTCCCGGCGGAGATATGGTTCGCCATGACCGACGGGGCGAATGTGGAGGTGATTGATATCACTACATCCGCGTCGACCATGCCTTCAAGCGGAACGGCTTCGAACGGGAGGCCCGCTTCGTTTGCGACCTTTTCGATGTTGGGCAACATCTCCGGGTGGTAGTTCCAGCCGATGACCTTCTCGAAGTCGCGTTGTTCAAGTGCTGCGCGCAGCTGAAACGTCGCTTGATGGCCGGCGCCGACCATGCCCATGACCTTCGCGTCCTCACGCGCAAGATGCTTGATAGACACGGAGGACGCCGCCGCCGTTCGCAAGGCGGTGAGCAGATTGCCCCCGACCATCGCCTTGACC
>CAZXVJ010000086.1:0-2018 GCA_964644385.1 uncultured Hyphomonas sp.
ATGCCCAAAGATCTCTCCACGCAGGAAATGTTCAAGCAATCGCTCGCCGCGACGACAAAGGCGATGAGCGCTGACAGAGACGTGGAAGTCGGCTTTGGCAATGATGTGGGACAAGACGCGGAGCGCATTACGCTGCGCCCGCCGCCCATCGAAATTTCCCCCATCCTCGCCGCGCGTATTCGCGGAGAGGCTGACGCGCTTGCTCTGCGCCGCGCGCACCATGACGCCGCGGCCCACGCCGCCCAGATGCCCAGCAGTGACCTTGCCCGGCAAGTCTATGAACATGCTGAAACGGCGCGCATTGAAAGCCTTGGCGCAAATGCGATGCGCGGCGCGGCAATCAATCTGGACGCCGCCCTAGAGGCCCGTGTTGAAGCCACAGATTTCGGGGCAGGGGCGGATGATAAAACAGCCATCCTCGCGCCCGCCATTGAGTTCCTGCTGCGCGAACGCCTGACAGGCCGCGCGCTTCCCAAAAAGGCCGAACAGGTCGCATCGCTCTGGCGCGAAGAAGTGGGCGAGAAAACCGGCGGCGCGCTCGATAAGCTGGTCGATATGCTGCACGATCAGCCCGCCTTTGCTGAAACCGTCCGCAACATGATCCGAGACCTCACCGCAGGCAATGAGATCAGCGATGACCCTCATCCAAATGAGGAAGAAGACGCCGAACAAGACGGGGAGCAGGATCAGTCCGAACAAGGCGATCAGGATATGGAATCCGAGGAGCCGATGGGCGCATCGTCGGAACAATTGGAAGCCGGCGACACAGAAGATCTTGAAGGCGAAGACGCCAATGTCAGCATTGATCAAGACGCCGACATGGAAGCCGATGACAGCCCAGACGATAATGATGATGGCGCAAAACCGCTGCGCCCCAATTACAAAGACGGCGATGATAGCCGCTTCAATTATGACGTCTTCACCCGCGCCCATGATGAAGTGGCCCAAGCGCCTGACCTCTGCGACCCAGAAGAACTCGCCCGCCTGCGCGCCTATCTCGATCACCAGCTTCAGGGCCTGCAAGGCGCGGTCTCCAAACTCGCCAACAAATTACAACGTCGCCTCATGGCACAGCAAAACCGCTCATGGAGCTTTGATCTGGAAGAGGGGGTCTTGGATACCGCCCGCCTCACGCGCGTCATCACAGACCCAACCGCGCCGCTGTCTTTCAAGCAAGAAGACGACAGCAATTTCCGCGACACAATCGTCACACTGCTGATTGATAATTCCGGTTCCATGCGCGGACGCCCCATCATGGTGGCGGCCCTTTGCGCCGATATTCTGGCTCGTACGTTAGAACGGTGCGGCGTAAAGACTGAGATTTTGGGCTTCACCACAAAGGCGTGGAAAGGCGGCATTTCCCGCGAAGATTGGGTCAAGGCGGGTAAGCCCGCAACCCCCGGCCGCCTCAATGATTTGCGCCATATCATCTATAAATCGGCAGAGGCTCCATGGCGGCGCTCCCGCAAGAATCTCGGACTTATGATGCGCGAAGGCTTGCTGAAAGAGAACATCGACGGTGAAGCGCTCCTATGGGCGCATGACCGTATCTTGGCGCGGCCCGAACAACGCAAAATCCTGATGGTTATTTCAGACGGCGCGCCGGTGGATGATTCCACGCTGAATGTGAATGTCGGCAATTATCTTGAGCGCCATTTGCGCGCCGTGATTGATGAGCTGGAAAACCGCAGCCCGGTTGAACTGATCGCCATTGGCATCGGCCATGATGTCACCCGCTATTATAAACGCGCGGTCACCATCGTAGACGCGGAACAGCTAGGCGGCGCGATGACAGAACAACTCGCCAGCCTGTTTGACGAAAACGGCCCGGACCCTGCCGCCATGGCCATCCCGCCGCGCACGCCCGCGCGCCCGGCCGTTTCCGGCGCCTCGGCCGGCGCGCCAAGCTATGGCCGAAAAGTAGACCTCGGCCGCGCCGTCAGACAAACCAGCTTGCAAGAAGTCAAAGGGGCACAGAAGAAGACTTGAACCCAGTAGGGGTCAAACACGCAACGCCC
>CAZXVJ010000087.1:0-2009 GCA_964644385.1 uncultured Hyphomonas sp.
CGCCAACAGGTCTCTCGTTCGATGCGTGATGCAAACAACGGAGGCCCGAAATGGCTAATAAAATGAAAAAACCTGTGAACCTGGCGGCTGCTTGGATGTCGGTGATCGACGTTCGTACAGCGATAGCCCGTTCACGAGACACACACGCCAAGCTGACCAAGCGACTGGCGCATCTCAACGGCGAGGTTGAACGCACGGTCGCTCAGTCCGAGCCCAACCTCGTCGAGTTTTCTCCGAAAGAACGTGAGACGATACTTCGCCGAATGGTCGGATCGAAGCGAGCAGAGCTAAGACGCAACACCGCAGATGAGCGTCAGCGGCTCTTGCGCGACATTGCATCAATCAATGACCAGCTTGCTTCCGCAAAGACCCATTTCAAATCACCCGTCCAAATGTTGATGCGCCACTCACTCGGGACAGAACGGCGCTCTCGCCTGATTGAACAACTCGCCTCGTCCGGACCGTCCGAACTTGGGTCTCTTGCGGCATTGGCGGCATCCACCAAGGACTACGAGCTGGCAGCAGCCCTCTGCTCACGCGTCTCTGAGTTGCCCCGTGGTCAGCGCCCCTTCTCAGCCCATGATCTCGCTGACGCACTAATGGGCGATGACTTTCGCGAGGTTAACAAATCGATCCTTGAAGCCGACCGTCTCATGCTTGAAGCGCTGACTGAGGACGGAACTTTCGAGACGGGTCGCGCGAGCAATCGAGGCGTCAAACTGGCTCTTATGAAGCGTGAGGAAGAGACCTTCGATGCAATCGAAAACGATCATGATGACGACCCGCAAGACGCCGATGACGAGACCACAAAACCAGAGATAGAGGACTGAACTTATGCCGATATTCGCATTCTACCCTGACGCCCCAGAGAAACGTCGCGCCGACGGTATCAATCTCGCTATTGCAGCGGGCGCGACCGAAACTGCCGCCCGCGCTGTGGCGCAAACCTTGACTGGTGTAGATTTGAGCACCTTTGTCTTCGTCGAACTTACTGACGCGACGCCTCCCTTCGTCACACAGGGAACTCCCCCGGTGGGAGGCCGCAACCAAGTAACTTGGACGAAATTGACCCGAGGTGGCGATCACTTGCCGGGAGGTTGATACATGGCCGAGAAACCCCTCACCCACGTCCTAGGGTTCAAGCGCAGCCAATCTCTAAGCGCCTGGGAAAATATGATCTGCGAAGCCCTGACCCATCGCAAGAGCCTAACAGTGATTGAGGCATTCGAGATATTGGACGGCAACGCCACACGCTTCTCACCCGCAGTCAGTAAAAGGATGGGCGCTTTGCTGACCTTGTTTGGCTACGTCGACCACGGCGACGGGGTATTCATGCGGAAAGGAAGATTCTCGACCGAATGACTGGTCATCAGTTGGCCATGGCCAGATTGATTATTGAATACATGGCTTTGATCGCTTCTCCGTCCTTAAAGCCATGCACGAGGCCCAAAAGGGTCTCAAACGAGGGGTTGGTTAGGATCGCGAGCCAACCCCTCACTCAAACAACGAGCACGCAGACTACCCATAGAACTCAGTAGCTAATTGCCTCTCCAGGCGGCGCAAAGTTTGGCCAGTTTAGAGGCACGATGCGTGTTGTGGTCATATCCGGCCCAAAAACCTAAGTGCCTTAGTCAAAAGGCCGTCGAACGGTCCGGTGAGCTTTCGATCAGGCCCTACACGTCCACAACGCTCAGACCGCGAAACGACAATAACCTCTCCGCAATCCGATCCTGGCATTCGCGGAGGTGGCCGGTCAAATGCGCCCGGGTGACATAGTTGAAAGAAACATGCGTGTTCGCGTGATCCATCAACATTGTGATTGATTGGAAGTCAATGCCAGCCTCTAGCGCATGCGTCCGGTAGGTATGCCGCATTTGATGTGGCGCATAAGGGAATTTTGTCGTCCGCTTCATGACTTCTATGTGGCCAGATTTACTGGTCGCAGACGGAAAGACAAACGGGCTTTCCAGCTTGGCGTTCAATTCCTTGATCTCTGAAATGGCCTGAAC
>CAZXVJ010000088.1:0-1906 GCA_964644385.1 uncultured Hyphomonas sp.
CGATCCGCCATTCAGACGCTGGGCCAATGGGGCGCGGCAAGAACGGCGTCTTAAGGCGCTATTCAGCTGCGCGCATCAAAGTTTGTATATGGTCGAGCCAGAGGCCCCACGCCTTTTGGCCGGCATCGGTAAGGAAGACGCGCGTTTGAGGGCGCCGACCGACAAAGCGTTTTTCAATACGGACGTATTTTGCGTCTTCTAGCTTTCGCAAATGCGTCGACAGATTGCCATCCGTGGCACTAACTTTTTCTTTCAGTTCTCCGAAGGTCGCCGGACTCACAGATGACAGATAGGCCATGACGCCAAGGCGCAATCGGCCATGAATGACATCGTCAATGCCAGTATGGTCAAAAGGGCTCTCATCGCTCATGGCGCACTCATACCACTGATTGAGGTTCGGCGCGCAACTCGAAAATACTGGGAATGATTTGCGTGACAAAGATGCCTGCGGCCGCAACGAGGTATAGATCAGCCTGCCCGACCATGAACATGGTCGCTGCAACGAAACCGAGCGAAAGCGCGACCAATATCCACCGCCGCCGATCTCTGAACAGAGCAGCTGACATTGCCGTGGCCGAGGCGTGCAAAACAAAAGCGACCGGAATGATCGTATCAAACAGGAGCGGAGAGACGTCTCTGAGGGCAACGGCGCAAGCGACCGCAATCGCGTAGGTAAAGAGCCCAGCAGTTACAACAGGCCAGACCGCTGCATCGGCGCGGTTACCAGGGGCAAATCGGCCTGGCTTGTCCTTATTAGTTGCCCCGATCACCACGTTTCCGATGACACCGACCACCGCCATTGTCATCCAGATCAGTCCGATGAGTTTGGGAGGGATGCCGGACAGACCTGTCAGAGTGGCCCAATGGGTCAACATGGCGAGCGTGACCAAGACACCCCACCAAAGCGAATAGCGGCCTGACAAGCTCGGCGCACTGGCGCCCTCTTCCGCCATTTGGCGCACAAAAGCGAGATCTTCAGACAAGGATGTGTTGGACATGGCCAAGCTCCGTTAAACTACTTTGAATTACAAAGTATATGGCAAATCGAGCAGAGTCAAATAGTTGAAGTGCGGCCCGCCAATGTGTTCCTCGTCAATACACAGCAGGCACGACGCCTCTAGGGCGCTTGGTTGGTCTAAACTGTTCGGATGCGGGGGCGCGGCGGCGGGCGTGGGCGCTCGGGCGGGGGACGATGCCGGCTGCGTTCATAAACCGCGTAGCCAAGCGTAGGATAAACACTGGCAAACGCCGTGCCCATTCGGTTGGGTACAGTGTCTGGCAAAGGCGGGGTAAGCGGGCCGTGGCGATGCCGTGCCAAGGTGAAGGCCAGACGGCGCGCCCGCGCGTCCACAGTTTGAAGGATGAGCCCTGCGCGCTCCAACCGCTGAAGGATTGGGCCGGATGGACGCTCGCCGCCCCTGCCCATTCGCGGTTCAATTTGCGTATGCCGCACTTTATCATTCAGGCGCTGCATGCGCTGATCAAAATCATTGGGCAAGGGACGTTCGTCCAGCAAGATACGAAGAGACCCGAGACCGTCTTGCGGCAGGCGCGTCGGCGCTGGCTTTGCCGTTTTTGGGTAGGGGCGCGCCGTTACATCCACCTCGATCTCATGTTCAAATTGAAGTGCAAGCGCAATTAACAAGCGGCGCAAAAAGGCTTCGACAGCGCGCACGCCGCGAAGGGCGCGGGCCTGCGCCGCTTGGGTGATTGTTTTTGGTTTCAGGTAAAGGTCATCGCGCGCGGCGACATCCATCAACGCATTGGCCGCGACATTGACGAGAAAGGGAATATCCAATTTTGGGAAGGACGGCGACGTTGACATAGATCCAATATAGGAATATTTTCCTGTCTGTCAAGCACGCGCAATTTTTGCATCCGTTCTGCTCAAAGATAGGCGAAGGTT
>CAZXVJ010000089.1:0-1555 GCA_964644385.1 uncultured Hyphomonas sp.
TGCCGATGTCGCGCCCATCCAGCAGCGCGCCGCCGGACTGTGTGGCGAAGGCGCGTTGCAGTTCGAACAGGGCTTGGCGGACCTCTGGGATGACGGCGACCTGGGAGGCTGCTTGCCCGGCCCCGGCCGCGCGCAGCTCGTCTTCCTCGAAATCGTTCAAATCCAGCGTGCGGGCGATGTCAGCCACCGCGGCGGCGTCATCTAGCGCGAGGCCCGCTTTTAGCGCCGCAACGCCTGTAGCGCGGTATAGACGCCCCGTGTCCATCGCCGGCACACCAAACCACGCCGCAAGCCGCCGCGAGATTGTGCCCTTGCCCGAGGCGGTGGTTCCATCAACGGCTATGATCATGGGTTGCCTCCTCTTCGATATCCGCGCCAAGCGCTGCCATGTGCGCCAAGAAGTCTGGATAGCTGGTGACGATCATTGAGATGTCATCGACGCTGACTGGGTTTTGCGCGGCTGTGCCCATGATCAGCGCGCTCATCGCGATGCGGTGATCGTGGCGGGTCTCCACCAGGCCGCCGCCGGGCGGCGGGCCGTCGCAGCCCTGAATGATGAAGCCATCGGGCGTCTCTTCCACCTCAACGCCATTCACGCGCAGCAGATCGACCGTCGCGGTGATGCGGTCGGTTTCCTTCACTCGCAGTTCGCTGGCGCCGCTGACAATGGTTTCCCCTTTGGCAAAGGCGGCGAGCACAGCGAGAATTGGAAACTCATCAATCATGGCGGGCACGAGCCGCGCCGGAACCTTGCAGCCTGAAAGCTCCCTGCCCCCGGTCGCTTGCACATCAATCATGCGCTCGCCGCAGGCTTCATCGCGTTCTTCCGCGCCTATATCTGCGCCCATCAAATGCACCGCGTCATAAAAGCCGCTGCGCGTTTCATTCGACATGACGTTCTCGACAACAACATTGCCCTTCGGTGAAATCAGTCCAGCAGCAACCAAGAAAGCGGCAGATGACGGATCGCCCGGAATCGCCGTGTCACTCGCCGTAAGAGACTGGCCGCCCTGCAAGCTGACCCTGCGGGGCCCGCCTGCCTCGCGCTTCGTTGTAACGTCAACGCCAAAGCCGCGCAGCATGCGTTCGGTATGGTCGCGGGTGGGCTTGGCCTCTTCAACAATCGTTGTGCCGCTTGCGTTGAGGCCCGCGAGCAAGACAGCGGACTTTACCTGCGCCGAGGCGTGCGGCGGTGCGTAGGTGATCGCCTGCAATTTATGGCTACCGGTTAGCGTGAATGGCAAGCGCCCATCTTCGCCCGCGGTGTCACTTGCGCCCATCTGGCGAAGGGGAATCAAAATGCGGTTCATTGGCCGCGCGCTGAGGCTGGCATCGCCAATTATATCGACCGTCAAATCATGCCCGGCCATTACCCCCATAATGAGGCGTGACCCTGTGCCTGAGTTTCCAAAATCGAGCGCGCCGGTCGGAGACGACAATCCCGCCGCACCAACGCCAATTACGCGCCAATGCCCATCGCCTAACCGCTCAACACTTGCGCCCATTGCCGCCATGGCCTGCCCGGTGCGCACCACATCATCACCCTCAAGCAATC